>NZ_PHNG01000800.1:0-772346 GCF_002803435.1 Bacillus sp. mrc49
ATCGAGAGTGAATCTTGGTATAATCGAATCCGTGAAGATGGCGATCACAAAGAGAAATTCCCTTATATCCTGAATGGGACAACCGCTGCAAAGGGGAGCGGACTTAAAGCAATCATTTTCATTGAAGAAGATGGCAGGGGAATCCTGATTACACCTAATAAAGGGCGTCAAGTCTACTTCAGGCTCAAGGAATCGATTTTGACAGGAGGTGATGGGGAAAATGGCTAAAAAAACAAAAAAGATTATTTTACTAGCTGCGATATTATTGATGATCGGTGTTCTTTCATTTACTCAATTACCTAAAGACCCTGACCCTTTCCTATCGGATAAGCAAGTCATCAAACGCATCAACTCATTTTTTTCTGAAGCCCAGCCAAAGATCATTCAAGACCGTATCTTTTTGGATGATACACATGTATTTGTTCCTTTTATTAGCGAGGATGATGGGTATGGGATGAGCTTTTGGATTTGGAAGAATAATAAATGGAGAGCAGCTTCCGTGAATGAAGGAGGTGAGCCTCAGGTTTGGAATGGAGAAAAGAAATCAAAAATCATCTGGAATATCAATCCTAAAGATGAAGTTGGCGAAATCAGGTTTTTTCTAAAGAAAGAAAGGGAATTCATGGTGGCGGATGGGGTGGATACCTATCAACCAGGAATGGAAATGATGCACCGGATTACGCTTCAAGAAAAAATGTACGGAGTCGAGGAGTATCCTGATCATTGGCAGGAGCTTATGACACAATATGCGAAAATACAGGCCAAAGATGGACAGAATGAATTTCTGGCGCTGGGCGACGGATTGCAAGTGTTCACTGGTTTTTATGATGCCAAAGGAAAGGAGACATTTCCTCAAACCTCCTTTACCGGGAATGGCTATTCGACAGGAGATGATTTCGTCGATGTCCCATTCCTTGTCCAGGTGCATGAGAATGAGCTGGAAGGGGAGTATTGAATTGTCAGGACTTTGTTGAAGCGTCCGGATTGTGTCTTAACTATTATTCTTATATAGTTAAGAGATAGTTTCGTAGAAGGAGTTGCGAGTGGTGCAGATATCATGAGTTCGATAGTATTGGCGATAATTATTTTTGTTGTCACGTTGGTTTTGGTTATTTGGCAGCCCAAGGGTCTTGGGATAGGCTGGAGTGCGTGCGGCGGGGCAATCATTGCGTTGATGTTCAATGTCGTTTCTTTTCAGGATGTAAGTGATGTAACGCAAATCGTCTGGAATGCGACATTGACGTTTGTAGCGTTGATCATCATTTCGTTAATATTGGATGAAGTGGGTTTCTTTGAGTGGGCAGCGCTCCATATGGCTCGTGTTGCTGACGGCCGCGGTGTCCGTTTATTTGTATTGGTATTGATTTTGGGAGCCATAACCGCTGCGTTTTTTGCCAATGACGGAGCAGCCTTGATTTTGACTCCAATCGTACTTGCAATGGTACGGGCACTGAATTTTGAAGATAAAATGGTGCTGCCATTCATCATGGCAAGTGGATTTATCGCAGATACGACGTCCTTGCCCTTTGTCATCAGCAATCTAGTGAATATTGTTTCCGCAGATTTTTTTGGGATCGGTTTTGGCGAGTATGCCAGCAGGATGATCGTTCCTACTTTGATCAGTCTGGGAGCAAGCATTTTGGTCCTGTACTTATTCTTTAAGCAACAGATACCCGTTACATATGCAGCAAAGCATTTAAAGAAACCGGCAGAAGCGGTCAGGGATGCAAACATGTTCAAGATTTCCTGGCTGATCCTTGCGATTTTGCTTGTTGGTTACTTCGTTAGCGAATTCATCGGCATTCCTGTATCTTTCATTGCAGCTGCGATTGCGCTTTTCCTCTTATTGCTGGCAAGGAGAAGTCCTGCAGTGAACGTAAAAGGTGTAATGAAAGGGGCACCGTGGAATATCGTTTTCTTTTCGATCGGGATGTATGTAGTCGTGTACGGCTTGAAGAATGTTGGATTGACCAGCTTGTTAGCTGATGTCATTCAGGCGACGGCGAATCAGGGGTTATTTTCGGCTGCGATCATCATGGGGTTCATCGCAGCGGTTCTTTCTTCCTTCATGAACAATCTGCCAACAGTGATGATTGACGCATTGGCCATCGCCGAGGTACAAACAACGGCGCCAATTAAAGAAGCGCTGATCTATGCAAATGTGATCGGTTCTGATTTAGGACCGAAAATCACCCCGATAGGATCTTTGGCCACGTTGCTGTGGCTGCATGTTTTAAAGGGAAAAGGTGTCAAGATCACTTGGGGGTATTATTTCAAGGTCGGTTTCATCCTAACCGTACCCACCTTATTGATTACATTGATCGGGCTTTACTTTTGGCTCCGGATCATTCATTAAAGATAAGGCCGAGATATCGGCGGGACAGTTTGCAGACAAAAGGGGTTCGGAATTCTTAAAAATCCGAGCCCCTTTTGAATTTTCTCCTTTAGTTAAGAAATGAGCTCAATGAGTCCACTATGCAATCAATTTTTAAACTTTAAATTAGTATCCTTTTGTCCATAGTCTGCAATCCCGCTTTAATGGCGGGATTTAAGTGAGCGGAATGACAAAGCCGCCGTAAGCAAAGGCAAGGACGATTACGAATGCTGGATGGATCTTGAATTTACCTAAAGCCAAGAAGGCCAATCCTGCGATGATGATTGAATGGATGTAACCAATGGAACCGACGGCATCTGCGGCCATGCTCCAGGTAAGCAATAACATCATGATCGTGATTACGGGCTGTACCAGTAATGACATCCCTTTTACGACCGGTGATTCCTTGTATTTACGCAGGATTTTCAATAAATAGATCAATGCCACTGCGGAAGGGATGATGGTGCCGGCCAATGCAGCTAAGAAACCTGGCCAGCCATACACATCATATCCGACATATGCGGCAATCTTGGTGGCAATCGGACCTGGAAGGGAATTTCCCAGCGCGAGCATTTGTGAGAATTGGGTATTATCGAGCCAGCCGTAACGGGTTACGATTTGATCATACATAAGCGGGATGGAAGCTGGACCTCCGCCATATCCTAGAAGGTTGGCAATGAAGAACGCAAGAAAAACAGCGACCCCGATCGGGATGAAAAAGCCCATTAGGCAGATCCCTCCTTCCGATCCATCTTTTTACTTTTCAATTTTTCTTTTAATGTAAAGTGGAACGCTCCATACAAAAGGAAAATCATGATGACGATACCTGGGTGAAGGGAGACCGTCTGGAGCAGTATGAAAGAAATCGCAAAAAAGGTGATGCCAAGCACCATCCCTAAACCTTTTATCGCCTTTTCGCCAAACTCATAAGCCATTTGACCAAGCATGACGGCAACAACTGGCATGACAGCAGCGATCATTGTGCCGACCATTGCTGAATTGCTTAGCACATTAATGAATCCAATCAGGAAAACCATTGCAAGACATGAAGGCAATACGTGTGCAGCCACACTCAAAAGTGCTCCCGGCCAGCCCTTCAATTGATAACCAAGGTATGCCGCCATCTTGGTGGCAATCGGCCCTGGAAGCGTATTGGCGATCGCCAGCGTGTCACCGAATTCATCATCATCGAGCCAATGATATCGGGAAACGGCTTCATGACGGATGAGCGGGATGACAGATGGTCCGCCGCCAAAACCTAAAATGCCCGTCCTCAGCATCCCGATCGTTAATTCCGAATATGGATTTTTCAAAGCGGTTCCTCCTTAAAAACTTAGCATTCATTCCCAAGAATATGAACTAATGATAACAAAAATCCCTTTCGCATAGTACATGAAATGATGATAATCGTTGTGTAATCGGTGTATGAAAGCTTTTTAATGGGATCGGAAAAACAAAATGAACTTCTTTTGGTCTTCATGTATGAAATTTGGATCAAAGGAGCTGCAAGAACCATAATCAAGAAAGACCTAATGTTGCCAAAAATGCAATAATGAAATAACACTAATTCAAGTAGCGGTGAGCGAGAAGAATTTTTTGTTAGCTTGTAATCTAGGTTACACTGTCCATTTCCAACATTGGGGTTCGAAAAAAATTTTGAAAAATGAGAATATATCATTGGCTTGTGTCTGGCATGTTAGTAATATGTATACATGACACATGCGAGGATTTGACAAAATAGTAGATTCGATTGTTCATATGGCAAAAATACAATTATATCCAATCGGGAAGGAAAGTCCAACGCAATATAAAGTGTATAAACAGGTTAAAAAAGGTGGCAGTACCGGTGATGGATTATTTACTGAAATTCAATTAGCTGAATGGTTAAATATTTCAAGAACATCTCTAGCGAAAGCCATTCGAGTTACTGAAGGAAGGATTGCTCGTTTGCATGCCATAGAAGGGTTTAACGGTAGTAAAGATTGCTTTATCCGATAGTATGAGCGGGTCCAAATGGTGGATGAATTTTTACCATCCTACCTCAGGTGTGAGTGAGGGAACTAATATAAAAAATCTAAATAAAAAGGATGTTGCAGAAATGAAAATTGCATCAATACAATTGGAGATTAAAGATATTGAATCAAAAAATGATCGCATAGATCGCGTCGAGTCAATGATTGACGGATTAAAAGGACAAGATTTAATTGTTTTGCCAGAAACGTGGGCAACGGGGTACTTTTCTTTTGATCGTTATATTGATGAATCGGAAGAGTTGAATGGAAATTTTGTACGGCGATTCTCCTCAAAGGCAAAAGAGGTCAATTCATATATATTTGCAGGGAGTTTTATAGAAAAAAACAATGGAAAATATTACAACACGAGTGTCCTGTTTTCTCCGGACGGGACACTTATAGGTACCTACCGAAAAATGCATTTGTTTCAATATGGTTCAAAAGAGGGGCAAATATTGACGAGGGGAAATGAAACGACTGTAGTGGATACGGAATTCGGGAAAGTTGGCTTATCAACTTGTTATGATTTGCGATTTCCTGAATTGTACCGCGCAGAAGTGGATCTTGGAGCAGAAATGCTTCTTGTTACATCTGCTTGGCCGCATAGAAGATTGGAGCATTGGAAATTATTCAATTCAGTTCGGGCATTGGAAAACCAGTGCTTCTTGATTTCAAGCAATTGTGTTGGCAATACTAATGATGTTCTGTTAGCTGGCCATAGTCAAGTGGTTGACCCATGGGGGATTGTTGTGGCTGCAGGAGGAGATGAAGAAGCCATTATTAAAACGGAGATTGATCCATCTCAGATTGCTAAAATTCGGGATGTGTTTCCTAATTTGAAGCACCGAGTCTTGGAATGAGAGGTCCGTTTCTGCTTCAAAGAACAATAAAAAGGACCAAAAAATCATAGGTATAACATCATCCATCATTAAAAAGGCTTCTCGTGAATTTACATAACGAGAAGCCTTTTATCTCTGATATTCTTATGCTGCGTTGGACTAAGTATTTATGGATAATTATGGTATTTATGTCTTTTGCGCACTGGGAGTATGTTTTACATGATAAATGAAATCAAACGTTTGCTTTTATCTTGAGCGGTGATGTGAGCATCATTCGGGATCAAACAATAGTCGTGGAAACATTATTTTCGCCCACGACTCAGTATGCAATTTTGAATAATTGATGTAGGGGTGCATAAAGCTAAACACCTAATGAATAATCTGTTTATTGTAATTATTGCGAAAATACATAGTCCCAATCGTCAAGAAATCTTTGCTCGGCTTGGTATGATATTTGCATATTAGTTGGTTAAGTATGATTAAGGGTGGAGTGATACATGGAGAATGCAAAATTAAGACGTTCGTTAACAGTATTTCCTCTCGTGATATTTGGGTTGGCTTATATGGCACCGACCACCGTCTTTTCCACATATGGGGTAGTAGCCGAAATAACGAAAGGGATGGTACCTGCTGCTTACATCATAGCTTTGGTGGGCATGTTGTTTACAGCCTATAGCTATGGCCAGATGGTTAAGGCCTACCCGGTTTCTGGTTCTGCGTATACATTCACTCAAAAGGCCTTTAATCCTCATCTTGGTTTCTTGGTAGGTTGGGTCATCCTATTGGACTATTTATTTTTGCCGATGATTAATGGATTATTGATTGCCATTTACTTAAACGCATATTTTCCATCCATTCCTTTCTCTGCCTGGTTAATTGGCTTTGTCCTTTTAATCACCTTCGTCAATATCATTGGTGTGAAGATTGCAACCAAAATAAATATTTTATTGGTCGGCTGTCAATTCTCAATCATAGCGATATTCACATTCCTATCCATTAAAGGATTACTTACCGGAATGGGTTCAGGGACATTATTCATGCATTCACCATTTGTGAATGGAGATATACCGCTATCCTTGGTATTGGCAGGATCTTCTATTCTATGTTTATCTTTTTTAGGATTTGATGCGGTCACCACATTTTCAGAGGAAACGATTAATCCGAAAAAAACCATACCAAGAGCCATTTTCCTGGTAGCATTAATAGGCGGAGGTCTGTTTATCGCCATCTCATACATCTGTAACCTCGTTTATCCAAATTTCCAAGCTTTTAATAATCCAGATTCCGCTGCCTTGGAAATTGCCATGTATATCGGAGGGAATTTATTTCAATCCATTTTTCTAGCAGGATATATCACGGGGGGCCTGGCATCCGGTCTATCAGCCCATGCGAGCGTTTCACGGCTTTTGTATGCGATGGGGAGAGATGGCGTTCTTCCTAAAAAAATATTTGGTCATATTCATCCCAAATTCCGGACGCCAACACACAACATCATCTTAGTGGGTATTTTTGCTTTATCTGCTTTATTCGTCGATTTAGTGACAGCATCCTCCTTTATTAACTTTGGCGCGCTCGTGGCATTCACATTCGTGAATCTTTCGGTTATTTCTCATTATTTTATTAGGGAGAAGCAAAGGGACGGGATCAACACACTAAAATATCTTATATTGCCGCTGATGGGGGCAAGTTTCACCATTTGGTTATGGACTAGTCTTGATTTAAAGGCACTTTTCCTTGGACTGGGATGGTTTGGAATAGGTTTCATCATGCTCCTTTTCAATACGAAAATGTTTAGTAAGCGGCCACCAGAGCTTTCTATTGACAGTGTGGCGGAAACTGAAATTCAGGCATAAAGCAATATTCATCGAGGAGGATATAAATGGGAAAAGCAGACATCGTACTTTCTGGTCAACATGTTTTTACTGGGTTACAAGATGAGCCAATTCAAGCAGCTATCGCCATCAAAGAGAATAAAATTATGGAAATCGGTTCGATAGAAGAAATCACGTCATTGATTGGCGATCAAACAAAAGTCTATGACATGGAAGATGGACTGATCATTCCAGGATTTCATGATTTTCATATGCACATCATGATGGGAAGCATTTTACAGGAGGATAGCGCCACATTATTTACCGCAGCTTCAGAGGAAGAGGCAGCAAAAATGGTAGGTGAATTTGCAGAAACGAGACCAAATGATGAGTGGATATTTGGTATTGGCTGGGATCATACCAATTGGAAAAACAAAGTGCTCCCACATAGATCAACATTAGATAAATATATTTGTGATCGTCCTGTTTTATTATTCAATGCAGAAGTGCATTATGCCTGGATCAATAGTAAAGCAATCGAAAAGATTCAATTGACGAGGAATACCCCCAATCCCGAATATGGAGAAATTGGAAAAGATGAAAATGGGGAGCTGACTGGCCTTCTGTTTGAACAGGCAATTGGTTTTGCATCAGAACATGCATACAAGTTACCGAAAGAAAAACGGGAAAAACTTTTTCAAGGTTTCCTCAATGAAACCAAAAGGTTGGGAATCACATCCGTTAATGATTTATACGGAGCTAAAATTGCGCCAAATCCATTAGATGATCTTGAGATTTTCAAGGAATTCGATCAAAAAGGGTTACTCACAACTAGAATCCACTTTTCGCCGGAGTTAAAAATGGATTTAGCTGACGCAATGGAGTTACAAACAAATTATCAGTCCGATAAGCTTACCTTTTCGGGATTAAAGCAATTTATAGATGGTGTGGTGACAAGTCATACCGCTTTTTTATTGGATCATTACAAAGATCGTCCCGATACGAAAGGGGGAACCACCTATCCTCCTGAAACCATTAAACAATTGGTGCTAAGGGCAGATAAGGAAAGATACCAAATTCGTTTCCATGCCATCGGGAATGGGGCTGTCCGCTTGGCGTTGGATGCGTTTGAAGACGCAAGAAACGCAAATGGAGAAAGAGACGCCAGACATGTCATTGAACATGTGGAGGTATTGCATCCTGACGACGTCCATCGCTTTAAGGAGTTGGATGTCATCGCTTCCTTTCAGCCCAAACATATTGAATTGATGGAAAGTGAGGCATATACCGCCAGGATTAGTGAGAAGCAGCAACCTCTTTATTATCCTGTCAAAACGATAGTTGATACAGGTGCAAAAATTGCCTTTGGTACAGATTTTCCTGTCGTGCCCCTAAATCCTATGATGGGCATTTATCAGGCGATCACCAGAAAAGATTTGGCAGGGAAGGCGTGGCAGGAATCGGAAGGCATAACAGTGGCACAAGCGTTAAAATCCTACACGGCCATTCCGGCATTCGGGTCTTTCAGGGAAAAAGAATTAGGCACATTGGAAGCAGGGAAGATAGCGGATATCGCAGTGCTGGATAAAAATTTATTTAGCATATCGACAGAGGAAATCCTGGAAACAAAAGTGAAAATGACGGTGATGGACGGAAAGATCGTGCATGAAAGCCAGGCGGTTCAAACGGTATAAGTTGAAAAAATAAATAAAGTCAGGTAGTGAGAAAATGTCAAAAGTAACAGTTGGTCTTATTCAAATCCATTGTGGAGAAAATATCGAACAAAATATTCAAAAAACGATGGGAAAAATAAAAGAAACGGTAAATAAAGGGGCACAAATCGTTTGCTTACAGGAATTATTTTCTTCGCAATATTTTCCGCAAACGGTTAATGTGAAAAATTATGATTTAGCGGAAGAGACAGATAGCAGTACTTTGGTGGAAATGGGTGAATTAGCAAAGGAACTGGCAGTCGTCTTGATTGTGCCATTTTACGAAAGGGCTGGTTCTGGAGTTTATTTCAATAGTGCAGCTGTATTTGATGCTGACGGCGAATGTTTAGGGATTACAAGAAAAAATCATATTCCGGATGGTCCCCAGTATCATGAAAAATATTATTTCGTTCCAGGTAATACTGGGTATCCTGTCTATGAAACAGCTTATGGGAAAATCGGAGTTGGTATTTGCTGGGATGAATGGTTTCCGGAAGCTGCCCGAATCATGAGCTTACAAGGTGCAGAAATCTTATTCTATCCTTCTGCTATTGGTTCGGAGCCGGATCATCCCGAGATATCAACAAGATCATCGTGGGAAAAAGCGATTTCCGCTCACGGCATTTCTAACGGTGTATTTGTCGCAGCGACAAATCGAGTCGGGCAGGAAAAGGACATGAATTTTTACGGTGGGTCATTCATAAGCGATACACTAGGGAATATCCTGGCTTCACTTGATGAAGAGGAAGGGATCATTGTACAAGAAATAGATTTGAAAGAAATAGAAAGAACGAGAAATATGCTGCAATTCTTTAGAGACCGTCGTGTCGATACATATGCCCCTATATTACAAAAAGAATTGCTTCCAACCCCACCCCCATCCAAACTGGGAACAACCAAAGTGCTTTTTAGATAGTCCAAGTGAAAAAAAAATAATAGGTACGCTGCTTTCAAGGATTACGTTCGGTACCAGCCGGACGTAATCCTTTTAATTTTGCCTTGAGGGGAATTAAACATTTGTTGTTCTGTTTATTGTGATGGGGGAGGGTTAGCGAAGACCGATTTTGGAGATAATAAAGGAAGAAAATAGTCCGTGAATTTCAAAAAAATGTATGGACGGGGAAAAACTTTTGTTATATATTATTAACAAGATAAAAATGTTGTTATATAACAGAGAGGAGGGTCAAGGTGATGAATATTCATGATAAAGCCTATGAAAGTTATTTAAAGATTTGTAAAAGGTATGAAATCGAGTCGATAAACTTCGACCATTTCATTAAAAATTTAACCAAAGACCAGTTGGATGAGTACAGCAAGTTAGCCGTATAAGTGAAAGGGCGTGTTTGCACGAGATGGATCTCCCGGTTGATATAGATGCAGAAGCAAGTTAGAAACCCCACCAGTTGCGATTGGGATCAGGTGGGGTTTTATTATGTACGTTCTTTTTGACATTTCACCATTATAAATGGAAATGGAGGCTTATTTTCCATATTTTTATGGGGCTCAACAATTTCCGAAATTTCCATCAGGCCATATGTTCCAAATTCTTGTTTTATCGAATCGGAATCATAAAAAAACATTTTTAGCCCATCGAAAATCTCGAAATAGTCTTTCCCTATTTGCTCACCCTTTCCAAACATGGGGGCTTCTTTTGAAATAGTGATGAAAATCATGTATCCATTAGGCTTTAATTGATTGTAGCAATCTAAAATAAACTTCTCTCTCTCACGCTCATTCAATAAGTGAATAAGGGCATAACAGAATATACCATCATAAAGTTTGTTATCAAAAGGCATATCAGTGACTGAACCATGTATATAACGAATAGTAAGCCCGCTTTGCTTTGCCAATTCAATCGCTGTTTTTGAAATCTCAATACCTGTTACATCCATTCCATTATCAATGAACACCTTTGCATTCCTGCCATATCCAATACCAGGAATCAAAATATTCTTCACTTTTTTTTCAAGGAAAAAGTCCTTTGTGAAGATTGCCGAGTCTGAAGGTTGATATCCCCACATCTCTTGATTTTCTATAAAGCTGGACTCCCAGAATTCTGTCATGGC
Source organism: Bacillus sp. mrc49 (assembly GCF_002803435.1). Taxonomy (NCBI): domain Bacteria; kingdom Bacillati; phylum Bacillota; class Bacilli; order Caryophanales; family Bacillaceae; genus Bacillus; species Bacillus sp. mrc49. The sequence goes on from NZ_PHNG01000800.1 coordinate 10,815, forward strand.
TCAAGCTCCTTTACAATATTAGCTCTCGCATTCCCATTCTTTATCTTCTGAGAAATTATATCAAATTAACCCGATGATTTAAAACATGGCCGAAGTTCAGTCTAACAATACGATGTAAGCAACAAAGAAACTGCCGGAGAAGAAGTCCGGCAGTTTTTTTAGCTTCCCCGATAAACCTGATAGGCCCATGGGGAAATGATGAGCGGTACATGATAGTGAGAGGATGGCGAAGATAGGCCAAAACGGACGGGAACCAGGTCCAAAAAGGGTGGCTCGGGAAGTCCGAGGTTTTTTCTCCGGAAGTAATCTCCGATATGAAAGACGATTTCGTAGTTTCCCATTTTCGTATCTTCTGCTTTCAGCAGCGGGGCAGCGAGCCTTCCGTCCGGATTAGTGACGCTTGTCTGGAGCAGCTGCCAGCTAGCCGAGGGTGATTCACAATAGTATAATTCGATCGTTACATTCGCCGCAGGCTGGCCCTGCATTACATCCAAAACATGTGTAGTTATCCCGGTCATATCCACTCCTTGCCCGCTGCTTTTGCAGCAGCAAAAATATTGTCGTTTTCGAGATGTTCCCTTTTGACGGTGAAGACTTGAAAGCCGAATGGTGGACGAGGCTCGGTATACACTTTTCCCATGGAGTCCGAGATGATCGGAACAACGGTATCCCATGTGTGATTTTGGGATTCGAATGTAACCTCAAGAAGCTGTGGGAATCTAGTTAAAATCCTGCAGCCGATTTCAAAAATCAGATTTTGGATGGATGGTGTTTCCAATTCATGAAAAACGGATGTAGCGATATCGGTTACCTGCTCGGCAGCTACGTATTTTGAAGGGTCCGTACCAAATGCATCTTTTTGATCCTCATAAATCCAATGGAGATTCAGGTAAATGAAAAGCGGACGGTTCCCGTCTTCAGGAAGCGTCGTATACTCATCGCGGACAAAACCGACAAAAGAATTTCCGCTTACCTTGATTAATTGGAGATCGAGGATGGAACTGCACTGCTGGGTGATTTCGTTTCCATTTTCGCCGCGGATGGTTTCAAGGGAGGATTGCGCCCGTTCATTGCGGGATTTTTTGAATACGAGGTCACTCTGTTTCAATGGAGTGCCTGTCGCTTCAGTTACTGCTTCAAAAGGAATGTCTTCGGCCATCAATTTGACAGTATCGATTTGCGGATATTTATTCAGGAAGGCCTCTGACACGTATGAAGCGAATCCTTCCAATGTAGTCCCCGTGAATGTCGCTAAATGCCTTTGGATGAAGTTCTTCATTGAATCGGTCGCAATGACCATGGAATTGTCTCCTTCCGTGAAGGAAGGAAGAAATGCCGAGCCGCCTACGGATACTTTAACATTGGTGCCAAAAATGATATGATCCCTGCCCGAAAAAGTTGATTCTGGAATTTGTTTAATTCCGGTCAAAGGAATTGAATAGGTGCGATAAGCGAAAACATTGCCTTTTCCGTAACTAAGTGATTGGGCAGCAGATTTATTTTTCATGGAATTCTTCCCTTCAATTTTAAGTTTATCCTGTAAACGGAATAGGGCTATCCGGTAAATCTCAGCCAAAGCCTTATCGTACTCAGCCGTCGTTGTATGGTTCATCCTTGTTAGCATGGATTGATAGATGTCATTTTTATCTTTGCCTCGTACAGCCAGGATAAATGGAAAGCCGAACTTCTTCATATATTGCCTGTTCAATGATATGAAATTTTCATATTCAGCGGCAGTAAGGTCGCCTAAACCGGCACCATGCTGTTCCAAAAGCGAATCATTGCTCATTTTTACTTTGTCTCCAAGGTTGGGGTGCTTCCTGATTAGTGCCAGCTTTTCCTCCTTTGATGAATTCCTTACTATAGCCTCGAGGCATTGATGAAGGTTCATGATGGAAGAAAAGGGCCTGCTTGCTGCCGCTTTCTTGGCAATCCATGGTGAATGTTCGAAAGTATCACCAAGGAACTTCGTGAATTCCTTTTCGCTTTGTGCATTTAGCTCCGCAAGTGTGATCATTTTTTTCCTCCTTTTTTATATACTTTTGGCTATTAACCGATCGGAATCGGGGATCGTGCCATCACCTTTGGCCGTCTCCTTCCTTGGCGGGGAGAAGATCAAGTTCAGGATGATCGCAGTCAGGCTTCCAGTAATGATTCCGTCACCGACGACAATCCGGATGGCTTCAGGAAAACTGGAAAATAACTCGGGAACGACAGTGGCACCCAGTCCAAGTGAAACGGAACAAGCAATGACCAATAAATTGGCGTTGTTGGAAAAATCGACGTCGTTCAACATTTTAATTCCTGAAGAAATGACCATTCCGAACATGATCACGGTTGCACCCCCGAGAACGGCCGTAGGAATCAGTGTAGCGAGCGCTGCGACTTTGGGTGTCAGCCCGAGTCCGATCAAGATGAAGCCTGCAACGATGGTGATCGTTCTTTTTTTGACTCCTGATAACTGAACGAGGCCAACATTTTGTGCGAATGTACTATATGGAAAGGCATTGAAAATCCCTCCTAAAGTGAATGCGATGCCTTCTGCCCGGTAGCCTTTGACTATATCCCTTTCGGTTAATACTCTACCGGTTATTTTTCCGAGGGCAAGGAATGCGCCGGTGGATTCAATTAAAATGACCGTGCCAACCAGCAGCATCGTAAGAATCGGGGCAATTTCAAACGTGGGCGATCCAAAGTAGAAAGGGGCAGGAATATGGAACCAAGATGCCTGGGCAACGGTGGAAAAGTCCATTTCACTAAATGCCGTTGAAGCGATCGTTCCGGTGATGATGCCGATGAGAACGGAAATGGAGCGGATGAATCCTGTGAAGAAGCGATTGATTAATAGAATGACAGCAAGGACGCCGAAGGAAAGCATTAAGTTTTCTGCTGAACCGAAATCTTTGTTGGCTGAACCGCCGGCCATATTCTTGATTCCAGTGGGCACTAAGGATAATCCAATAATGATGACGACGGTACCGGTCACGACAGGGGGGAATAATTTAAGCAGTTTACTGAAAATATTGGAAAATAAAATGATGAATAAACCAGCTGCGATGATCGCTCCATATATGGCGGAAATGCCATAATGGCTGCCGATGGAGATCATGGGAGTGACGGCTACGAAAGATGTCCCCAAAACGATGGGGAGGCCTATGCCAAAAAATTCATTTTTCCAAGATTGCAATAGTGTAGCAATTCCACAGGTTAATAGGTCAATGGCAATCAGGTAGGCGAGCTGTTGAGAGGTGAGCCCCAATGCAGCGCCGACGATGATTGGTACGAGGATGGCTCCTGCGTACATGGCAAGAACGTGTTGAAGACCTAACGAGAAGGTTTTGGACTTATTCATATAAAAACTCCCTTCCTTCACTTAATGTTATATTATATAACGCATGTTTGTTATGAAGTATATCATAATAAAAAATCAGAAAATTGTCATTAGTTATTTTAGACAATTTTTGGATAATCATATGAGCAAACTGCATAAAGTGCGGAAGGGAGTAGGGCGGATCATCCATTTAGCAATGATTTAATGCGAAGGGCAAGTCGTATTTGGAGTGTTGTCTCCGGGTCTTTCAAGCTTTTGCCTAGTAGTTCTTCACACTTCTCCAGTCTGTACACGACGGTGTTCCTATGAACGAACAACCGTTTAGCCGTTTCGGATATTTGGCAATGTGTTTCAAGATATACAGATAATGTTTGCAATAAGGACTGCTCCTCCTCGGTAATGATCTTGGAAAATCCCTGCAAGGCAAAAAAGTAGAAATTCTTCAAGTCTTCCTCGGGAATGATCCTCAATAATTCCATGATGTCCTTCGTCCTGAATGATTGGATGTATTCGGTCTTTTTTGCGAGACCTCCTTCAATGAGGGAGTCGTTCGCTTCTTTATACGAATTCTTGGTCTGTAAAAAACTCGGGCTCCTCGTACTTATGCCGAATGAAATCGTGCAACCGAACTGGCTGGCTGTGATTTTTTGCAATGATTTTAGCGAGGCTTCGACATATTGCAGGACATCCGCGGAAACTTCATTGACTTCGTATAAGAGAATGCATTTCTTTCCTTTTGTGAAGAGATGAATGGGATTGGGTGATAGTTGAAGTTCATCTTCCAGGAATTGAAAAATCAGATCGGCCTGCCTTTGCAGCTGTGTATAGCTTTTCGTAGATTCGGGTCCGTCGATCTTGCCGACTGCGCAAATATACGCTTGTTCATTGCGCAAGGAAAACTCTTTAGCCCGGTTTGTGATTTCCTCTTGTGAAGAGAAATTGCCATCAAGAAAATGAAGGAAGAAATCATTCCGGATATTCCGGTCGTGCTGTTTAAGTGCGTGTTCCTTCATTAGAGCGAAGGAGATGACGTTTGTGGCTTGCTCTATCGTCAGTGTTACAAGGTTATCGCTCGACTTGACTTCTCCTGCTATCGTCAAATAACCAAACTTTTTTTCGTCCATGTATATGGGGAAAATGGTATAGGTTTGTTGGTTGGAAAGGGATGTAAAGGAAAAGGACGAAGCTTTTGTTTTATTAAATCGAAATCCTGCACCGCGCATCTTTTTGATTATTGGAATAATTCCGGATGTGGATATTGGACGGGATAGCGGTTTAAGGTATTGGTCAACTAAAAGAATGCGGTATCCAATCATTTCGGATAAATGATCAAGTAATTTCTCGATGCCTTTGCCGCGCATGATTAAATCGGTGAATTTCTTATGTGTTTCCATGGCAAATGCTAACTCTGCTGCCCGTTGATCCAATATCCCCCGCAAGGTATGGTTGATGATTTCCCCAAGAGACAACTCGTGAGGTAGGTCGATGATCGGGAGGGATAATTCGTTTGCGAGAACCAATACAGCTTCAGGGATTTCAGCCAGGAACCTCCCTGTCTTTATTCCGAGTGCTGCGCAGCCTTGATTGGACATTGCCTCGACAAGGGATGACAAAAGGTGAGGCTTGTCCTTTACGTGATAAGCGGTGGTTACTAGAAGTTCGTTAGGCTTTAAAAAGTGGATGATATCTGGAGCGTCCATCATGTTGACTGTGTAGACCTCCCGATCGGTCCCTGTTTCCCCTGCGATTACATTCATGCCGGCTAATGCGGGCAATGTCAAAAGTTCTGTTACCTTCATATGGAACACCTCATTCTGATAAATGTATTTTTATGTACTTGCTTAGCGGATTTTCATTATCATATCATACAAAGCCTTTGACATATCTTACAAATTTCGTTGTTGGGCATTCTGGGGGTTCACTCAATGTGAGGTTTTGTAACATTGTTAGTGACAAAATATATTAATTTTGTTATTATTTACAAAAAAGTCGGAAGGGGAAGTGGATAACATGGGTGATGGGATAGGCTCATACAAGAAAAAAAGAGTAACGTCATTTCCGAAAGAGTGCACATTCAGTAAAAAGGACTGGGATGTATTAACCGGATATTGGTTTCCTGTAGCGGCAGTCGAGGAAGTGGCAGAAAAGCCGATAGGCATTAAACTTCTTGATGTACACCTTGTCCTATACCGGGTCAATGGGAAGGTCATCGTTGCAAGGGACCTATGCCTCCATCGAGGGGTGCCGTTAAGCATGGGATGGGTTGATGGAGATGATATCGTATGCCCGTATCATGGGTTCAGGTATGGTCCGGAAGGTGATTGTACCGGGATACCTGCACATCCCGGTGCCAAGATTTCCCCGCGCCTTTGCATTAATATTTATCCAACTGTCGAGCGTTACGGCTTGGTATGGACATCGATTGCGAGTGATGAAGAAGACATTCCGGAATTGCCTGCGTGGGAGGATGAGGGATATTTGAATATCCTTCCGCCTTCCATTGACATTGCCGGCTCTGCCGGCCGGCAGATGGAAGGTTTCTTGGATGTGTCCCACTTCGCTTGGGTTCATTCGGAAAGCTTCGCTGACCGTAACAACCAGATCGTCCCCAGCTATAAGGTGGATAAAACGGAATATGGCCTGCATGTTGAATATTTAAGTTCCGTCAGCAATTATGGAAAAGGCATGAAGCACCTAGAGCCTGCCAACTTCGAATGGCTTCGGGTTTTCGATATATTTCCGCCGCTTGCGGCAAGGCTGACCGTTCATTTCCCGAATGATGGAAAACTCCATATCTTGAATTGTGCCAGTCCGGTTTCGGCACGTAAGACAAGAATGTTTTCGCCGATGGCCCGTAATTTCGATGTGGATGCCCCGATTGAGGATACGTATGAATTTAATCTGCAGATCTTCAATGAAGATAGAGCGATGGTGGAAAATCAAAAGCCGGAGGAGCTGCCTCTTGACCTTCAAGCGGAAGCGCATATCGCGGCAGATAAGACGTCGATCGCCTACCGTAAGCTTTTGAGGGAATTGGGCTTAGGTTCGAATTATACAAGTTGAAAAGAGGAGGGGGGGCTGGTTTCGTGGGCGCTCTCTTCTTTATATAAACTTAGAGATTGGTACATTAGTTATTTTGCACAAAAAAACATCAAAATCCTGACAGATTCGTCAATGAAGTTAGAGGCGAAAGGAAGTAAAATAATAGATAACACATGTTTGTGAATATTCATGACATGACTGAATCTGGGAAGGGAAGAGATGTGATGGAAATCCAAATTGAAAAATTCATGGATGAAACGGGTAATGTTGCTTCATTGATTGAGTGGTTGGCCTCTTTTGGAGCGACGGAAAATAAAGGGGTGACCCGTTTATTGTATTCCGAGGAATGGCTGAGTGCTCAGCTTGCAATGAAGGGTGAGATGGATAAGGAAGGCCTTGTTACCTATTTTGATAGTGTAGGTAACCTGTTTGGCAGGCTTGAGGGGGCGGATTCGGCAAGTGGGACGATCCTGACCGGCTCCCATATCGATACAGTCAAGGATGGGGGAAAATACGATGGCGCTTACGGGGTCATCGCCAGCTTCCTTGCGGTTAAAAAGTTATATAGAATATATGGGCAGCCTCGGAAAACGATAGAGGTCGTCTCCTTTTGTGAAGAAGAGGGAAGCAGATTCCCCATTACGTTTTGGGGATCGAGGAATATCCAAGGAATCTATGATTTAGATGATGTAAAGGATATGGAAGATACAGAGGGAATCCCTTTTGTGGAAGCGATGAAGAAAGCGGGATTTGGGCCTGAAGTCTATAAAACGCCTGCTCGCAACGATATTGACAGATTCGTCGAAATCCATATCGAACAAGGGATGGTCCTCGAAAAGAACCGAAATGCGATAGGCGTCGTCAGCCATATTGTCGGACAGCGCCGCTATACGGTAAAAGTCGTTGGAGAAAGCGATCACGCGGGTACCACCCCCATGTCCTACCGCAAGGATGCAGTCAGCACCGCGTCGGAATTCATCTCCTTCTTAACGAACAAAGCGAAGGGGATGGACCCTCATTTAGTGGCGACGGTCGGCAGATTAAATGTTATTCCCAATGTTCCCAATGTCATTGCTTGTGAAGTGGAGTTCACCCTTGATATCAGGCATCATGAAGAAGTGATTCTTGATTTGTTTTGCAAGGAAATTTTCGCTTCTTTCGATGGATTGGCGAAAAAAGGGGGAATGAAGCTGGAGGTTTCGCAATGGATGGATGTCAAACCCGTTGCGATGGATATGGAAATGAATCAGCTTGCAAGGCGGATTGCTGAGGATAAACATATACCTTATCAGGATATTGTCAGTGGAGCCGGTCATGATGCCCAGGTATTTGGTTCTTTCTGTCCGACCTGCTTGTTGTTCGTTCCCAGTCAGGGTGGAATCAGCCACTCACCTAAGGAGTTTACAAGTGTTCCGGATTTAGAAAAGGGAATCGATGTTTTAAGCGAAGTCCTCTATAAATTAGCCTATTAAAAGGAGCTGGAAAAAATGGCATATTCAGAATTAAATACACCGATGAGAACGATCATGACGCCGGGGCCGGTCGAGGTGGACCCGCGTGTCTTAAGAGCGATGAGCACGCCGATTTTAGGGCAATTCGATCCTGCATTCACTTCGATCATGAATGAAGTGATGGAGATGCTGCGTTTGGTTTTTCAGACGAAAAATAAGTGGGCGTTCCCGATAGACGGCACTTCGAGGTCCGGGAATGAAGCGCTCCTGTGCAGCATCATTGAACCAGGTGATAAAGTCCTCGTCCCCATTTTTGGAAGATTCGGTCACCTGCTGGTGGAAATTTGTGAACGGTACGGTGCCGAAGTCCATACGATTGAGTGCCCTTGGGGAGAAGTATTCGATCCGCAAGTCATCATTGCGGAAATCAAGAAGGTTTCTCCTAAGATAACGGCAATCGTACATGGAGAGACTTCGACGGGTTGCATGCAGCCATTGAAGGAAATTGGGCTTGCCTGCCGCGAACTGGATGTCCTGCTTGTTGTCGACGCGGTCGCATCTATCGGGGGCACGGATGTGAAGGTGGATGAATGGTGCATTGATGGGTTGATCGGCGGGACACAAAAATGCTTGTCCGTTCCTTCAGGAATGGCTCCGATCACGTATAATGAGCGCATAGAAAAAATCATTCAATCCCGCAAAAAAGTGGAGCGCGGCATTGCGACCGCCGAAGACAATCGAAGGGTGTCTAACCGCCGTCCCATCACCAGTAATTATTTTGATTTAAGCATGCTCCAGGATTATTGGGGACCGCGGCGCTTGAATCACCATACGGAAGCGACATCCATGGTTTATGCGTTGCGTGAAGGCTTGCGCCTTGTGCTTGAAGAAGGCCTGGAAGCCCGATTTGCCCGTCATGAACTTCATGAAGCGGCATTGGTGGAAGGGATCAAAGCGATGGGGCTGACGCTGTTCGGGAATGCCCAAAACAAACTCCCTTGTGTAACTTGTGTTGAAATTCCAGCTGGAATCGATGGGGAAGCCGTCCGGTCCATGCTGCTGAATGAATTCGGCATCGAGATCGCCTCCTCGTTCGGTCCTCTCCACGGGAAAATATGGAGAATTGGCACCATGGGATTCAGCTGCAGAAAAGAAAACATCCTCTTTGTGCTCGCGTCCTTGGAAGCTGTCCTGCTGCGTCAAGGATTCCAAGTGAATCGAGGGGAGGCTTTGCAGGCTGCGCTTGATGTATATGTAGGAAAGGCGGAGCAAGCTGCGGTATCCAGGGGGGCATTTTAAGTTTATGAAATTATTTAAGGGGAGTGGTCTGGATGTCAGTTTATGATCTTATTATCCGCAATGGGAATGTAGTTTTTCCTGGTGAAGTGAGGAAAGCCGACCTTGCAATCCGAGATGGAGTGATTGTCAAGATTGACGATCGCCTTGAGGGGAACGCCGTTCAAGAGTATGAGGCGGATGGTCAGCATATTTTTCCTGGAATGATCGATGTTCATGTGCATTTCAGTGAACCTGGACGCGTTCATTGGGAGGGCTTTGAAACGGGCTCGCAAATGATGGCTGCGGGTGGATGCACGACATATTTCGATATGCCATTGAATGGTATTCCTTCAACCATTGACCGTGAGGCCCTCCTTGAAAAAGGGAAAATCGGCGAAGGGAAGTCGATCATTGATTTTGGATTATGGGGAGGCTTGGTGCCTGGCAATGTCGATGAACTAGAAGCCCTCGCAAAATCAGGTGTCATCGGGTTTAAAGCTTTTCTCTCGGCAACGGGAAATGAAGAATTTGAACGTGCAGATGATTTCACCCTTTTACATGGAATGAAGAAGATCGCAGAGTTGGGTAAGGTCTTGGCACTTCATGCGGAAAGTGACCCGATCACTCAATGGTTGAAGCAGGAAAAAGAGAAGGAAGGTCTATTCAGTGCTGATGATTATGCGGCTACAAGACCTGTGCAGGCAGAAGCGGAAGCTGTCGAGCGGGCGATTGCATATGCGGAGTTAACGGGCTGCCCGCTGCACTTTGTCCATATTAGCAGTGGCTTGGCCATTGAAAAAATAGAAGCTGCCAAACAGCGCGGACTGGATGTAACGGTGGAAACGTGTCCGCATTATTTATTATTCAATCAAGATGATTTAGTCAAAAAAGGTGCGGTGGCAAAATGCGCCCCCCCATTAAGGGCCAGTGAAGAACAACAAAAATTGATCGGGTGTTTGATGGAAGGGAAATTCGATATGATCTCCTCGGACCACTCGCCATGTCCCTATGAGATGAAGGATCCGGAGGTACATAATCTTTTTGAAGCATGGGGCGGAATAAGCGGCGGACAATTTTCACTGATGTCGATGATAGAACTGGCTGGATCATATGGAATCCCGCTTTACAAAGTGGCTGAATGGACAGCATCAGGGCCGGCTGAAAGATTTGGCCTCTCCTCGAGAAAAGGAAGAATCATGGAGGGAATGGATGCAGATCTTGCGATTGTTTCCCTTGATGGCATCCACGAAGCTTCGGAAACGAATTTTTTCGCGAAACATAAGCAAAGCATTTACCTGGACCATACTTTTCCTTGTCAAATCACTGCTACCTTAAGCAGAGGGAAAATGGTTTATCGGAATGGGGAACCAATCGTAAGTGTTCAGGGGGAATGGGTGAAGGTGACCGATTCCATTGAGGTCAAAAACTAGCAACAATGATTGGCACTTGGATGAGTTACAATCAAGCAAAGGGGAGTTCCGGAATCGGGACTCCCCTTTGCTTGGCTGATTTTTTTATTCGCTTGGCTTTTTCAGTACAAGTGAAACACCGGGCAGGTCAAGGACCTGTCCGGTTCAGAGGCTGCTTAATCATCTTGGTCAATGAAATATTGATTCTTCCGGTAAACCATCGCCTCCATCGTTGCAATCAGTTCGGCTTCGGCTGCCACTTCGATATGGTACCATGCGAGTTTATGGTTTTTCTTAATCTCCTTTGCCCGAGCGACTAGGGTTTCTCCGCGTTTACCAGCTGAGATGAATTGAATGCCATTGGAAACGCCAACCGCTACTTTGCCATATGAATTGCTGGCAGCAGCGAACGCATAATCAGCAAGAGAAAAGATAATGGCACCGTGCACCGCTCCATGGCTATTTAGCATATGTTCACTCGGGGTCAATTCAGCTTCAGCTTTGCCAGGACCGAGCTTCGTCAACTTCATCCCTAGAAAAGAGGCATATGGTTCTCCTGCCAGCACTTGCTTGATTTGGTCGTAATGGTACTCATGCATATCTTGATCAATGTCGATGGTCATGGAAATCACCCTTCCTCTAATATCTTTTGCTGAGCTATTCGACAGCCACTGTAAAATTAACATGGTCAGAAAATAATGTAAATTATAATTTAAATTTTCTTTAAATTCAAAAAATAATATTGACAGGTCGAAAGCGGCGTATTAATCTTAAAAATAAGTATAACGATAATATATATATTCGTTGAAATTACGTTATGGGTAAGGGCCGACTGGAAAACGAGCAAAAAAGAGGGGGACTTGAAACCATGTACAATCCGGAAGTTGAAACGGCTACCCGTGCCGAGATGGAAAGCATGCAATTGGCACGCCTGAAAAAAACGATACGCTATGTAGTTGAACAGGTACCTTATTACAGGGAGAAATTTTCAGAGATGGGCCTTGATCCGGCAGATATTCAGACACTGAATGATGTGACGAAACTGCCTTTTACAAAAAAACAGACTCTCCGTGATCAGTATCCATTCGGATTGTTCGCCGTTCCGATGGAAGAGGTGGCGAGGATACATGCTTCATCCGGCACAAGCGGGAAACCTACCGTAGTGGGGTATACGAAAAACGATTTGGAAAATTGGGCAACGATCGTCGCCCGTGGGATTGTAGCTGCAGGAGGCCGGAAGTCAGATGTTTTCCATAATGCATATGGATATGGGCTGTTTACAGGCGGACTGGGTCTCCATTGCGGTGCAGAGAAATTAGGGGTTGCCACTGTGCCCATTTCAGGGGGAAATACCGATCGCCAGATTACGATCATCAATGACTTCAAGCCGCGTGGCATTTGCGGAACCCCTTCTTATATCTTGAACATTGCAGAAAAAATGGAAGAAATGGGGATCGACCCAGCTGATAATGGGCTTGATTATGGAATATTCGGAGCTGAGCCGTGGTCAGAGGGAATGAGGGCAACACTTGAGAAAAAATTGAAGCTGAAGGCGGTTGATATTTACGGCCTTAGTGAAATCATGGGGCCGGGTGTGGCGATTGAATGTCATGAAGCACAGAATGGGCTGCATATTGCAGAAGATCATTTTCTCGTTGAAGTCATAAATCCTGAAACCCTCGAACCTGTAGATGAGGGCGAAGACGGGGAACTTGTTTTTACAAGCCTCACGAAGGAAGCGCTTCCGATCATCCGCTACCGTACGGGTGATATCGCCTCCATTACCCGTGAGCCGTGTACATGCGGGCGGACGACAACAAGAATGTCCCGGGTCAAAGGCAGGACGGATGATATGATCATAGTAAGAGGAGTAAATGTATTTCCGTCTGAAATCGAACGTGTGTTATTCCAAATGGAAGGAATTGTTCCACATTATCAAATCCACCTTGTGAAGAATGGGCAAATGGACAGCGTTGAACTGCACATCGAAATTGAAAGCGATTTCTACAAGGGGATAGGAGAAGACCTTGATCACGAAAACGTAGTGAAATTAAGGAAAAGACTTCTACAGCAAATGAAATCGACATGTCTGGTAACGATGGATATCATTATTAACACCCCAAAAACCATTCCCCGTTCGGAAGGAAAGGCGATTCGTATTGTTGATAAACGGAAAGATGAAATTCTCAGTATTTGAGCGGGAAATGTAGTTACCTTACGGTGATTGGCGCTGTCCCTCAGGGTAAACTATGGAGGGATGAGACGATTGTCAGTCAAAAATAAGCGCTGTAACATAACTTCCTAAAAAAAGGGGATAATGAAGTCTCCGCAGAATGATTAGATGATCTGGATGATGCACTGGAAGGCTGTCCAACGGAATCTAACAAAGTGGAAACGTCTGCGTTTAAAATCCACGTTCCTTCCGGTAAATTCCTTTTTGTCAGAATAAAAGACGGAATTGTCTTGCATTTAATATAACATTAAAATATAATAACGTTATATTAACGTTATATATATTACCGGATAAGAGGTGTTTAAGATGAACATTCTTTTAAATGAGATGGCAGAACAAGAAAAGCTGAAGCATTTCATTGCCAGGATCGAAGCAGGGGAAAAGATAGAAGCGGATGATTGGATGCCTGAAGATTACCGAGGGACTCTCATCAAGTTAATTTCCATGCATGGCATCAGTGAAATCATGGGGGCGCTTCCAGAGAAGGAATGGGTGCCTAAAGCTCCAACTCTAAATAGGAAACTTGGAATCATGGCAAAGGTACAGGATGAAATGGGACATGGACAATTATTGCTTCGTGTCGTCGAGGATTTGCTAATACCGTTCGGCAAAAAACGGGATGATCTTATGCAGGATTTATTTAATGGAGATTTAAAGTTTCATAATGTCTTCCATATGGAGGCCAAAACTTGGGGAGATGCGGGATTGATTGGCTGGCTTGTAGACGGGGCGGCAATCATCTCCCAAACGAACATGCTAGGCGCTTCATATGGACCATATTCCCGTGCGTTACACCGGATTTGTGCCGAAGAAGTTTTTCACGCCCAGCATGGCGAGGCGATCATCATGGCTTTGGCAGAAGGCACGGAAGAACAAAGGAGATTGGTTCAGGACTCGATCGATTATTGGTGGGAATCATTGCTGCTTTTCTTTGGGCCTCCGAGCAAGAATGAGGTGGGGTCATCCAAACAGGATGTAACGATTAGGTACAGAATCAGAACGAGTACGAATGAAGAGCTTCGCCAGGCCTTCTTTTCCAAATATGTGAAGCGGATCCTATCACTCGGCTATACCATCCCGGATGAAACCCTTCGATTTGATAAAGAATCAAAAACCTGGATATACAAGCAACCTGATTGGAGCAAATTGAAGGTGATGGCGAGGAATGAAGGACCACGTTCACAGGATCGCCTGAATCTTCGAAGAATTTCCTATGAAAATAATAAATGGGTACGGGAAGCCTTGGCTCCAAAGGTCATCTAAGGGAGGGGGAAGGAAGGTATGGAACCAAGACAAGCAACTTACTTTGAAGAATTTGAAGTATTTAGCCGTAAAACGAAATCCTCGCCCGTTCAATATCAGTTTAGCCTGCTGGCCCCGAATGAGGATATAGCCATCATGATGGCACAGGAGAATTTCATGAGAAGAGAAGCGGTTGATGATATCTGGGTCGCCAAAAGACAGAATATACGGAAAATGACGGCCGGTGAAAAGAAAACGCTTCAGCGCATGGACAACAAAGATTACAGGACCACAAAAGGGTATGGGTACCTGAAGAAAAAATGGCGGAAGTATGAGCAGGAAATGCTCGACGAAAAAGAAATAATGTCTTGGGCGGGAGGCGTGAAAGATGGAGAGTGAATCATTGAAGAACATGGCAATCAAGGAATTGCTGCTTCACTTGGCCGATGATGATTTTATCCATGCATATCGTGGTTCTGAATGGTTGGGGCTCGCTCCCCATATAGAAGAAGATGTGGCATCCTCCTCGATAGCCCAAGATACGATGGGGCATGCCGCGATATTTTATCAATTATTGGAAGAAATCGGTGAGGGAACGGCAGATCGGCTTGCCCACGAACGTCCCGCCAATGAACGGCGCAATGCCATCATTCTAGAAGCTGCCAATGGTCCCGGACATTATATGAAAGACCCTGATTACGATTGGGCCTTTGCAGTGGTACGGAATTTTTTTTACACTCAGGCTAAAGCGATCAAAATTCAATCACTGCAATCAAGCTCCTATGAACCGCTTGCTGAAGTGGCGCAAAAGGTACAGATGGAACTTTACTATCATTTGATGCACTGGAAATTGTGGTTCGTCCAATTGCTTGGTTCGAATCACGCGGAAGCGGTTTCGAAAATGAAAGCAGCGATCGAGAAAACCTTACCGAATTTCGCCGGTGTGTTTTCACTTGGACAATATGGCGAAGAAATGGTGGAGCAAGGCTTGATAGAGGGCGAAGCGACCTTACGGAAGAAATGGATCGAGGCCATCACCCCTGTTTTTGAAAGTGTAGGCTTAGTTACCACATTTGAAATCGGGATGGCCAAAGGTGATGGGCGAAACGGCGTGCATACGGAGGATTTGGAAACGGCGCTTGACACGTTAAGCGAAGTGTATGCGTCCGATAAAGCTGCTTCATGGTGAACCATTAGAGAATAGGGGAGGGATATCATGTCGACCGTACTGATAAACGCAGATGAAATATATAAGCTTCTGGAAGACGTTAAAGATCCCGAAATCGATACAGTAAGTATTCTGGATTTGGGGATGGTTGAAGAAGTGACGGTTTCGGGTCCGGACGTATCGGTGAAAATGCTGCCGACTTTCCTGGGATGCCCGGCATTGCCAATCATTCAGAAAAATGTGGAGACGGCTGTAAAACAGCTTCCAACGGTAAGGGATGTAAGCGTTACATTTTTGCGCTGCCCTTCCTGGACGTCCGATCGAATTACGGAAAAAGGGAAAGCTGGATTGAAGGTTTTCGGAATCTCCCCCCCTCCCAGACAAATGAAAAAAGATGGATCATGGCATATAGATTGTCCGTATTGTGAATCAACGTATGTCACGATGGAGAACATATTCGGCCCGACAGCCTGCCGCAGCATCTTATATTGCAAAGCATGTAAAAATCCGTTCGAAGCAATGAAACCGATGATAAAAATGATCTAATAAATGGAGGTTTTCTAACATGGTAAAGCTAATTGCCCTATATAAACAACCTGAAAACAAGGAAGAATTCGATGAGCATTATTTCAATGTCCACGGTCCGTTAACGGAAAAAATCCCTGGTCTTCAAAAAATGGAGGTCACTAAAATAATCGGTACTCCAATGGGCAAAGACTCTGAATATCACATTCTATGTGAAATGTATTATGAAAACCATGATGCCCTCCAAAAAGGAATGAGTTCCCCGGAAGGAAAAGCATCGGGGAAAGACTTAATGGGCTTTGCAGGGAAGTTAGTAACGATGATGATTGGCGAAGAAATGAAATGAATGCGCTCCAGTTCATTGAAACGTCGATCGAGGACGGCATTGGATTCATCTTTTTAAACAGGCCGAAGCAATTGAATGCCCTTAATAGGAAGATGATCAGTGAAATCGTTTCGACGATGCAAGCATTCGACAGCGATTCCCAAGTGAAGGTGATTTTGCTGACTGGAAATGGAAAAGCATTTTCTGCCGGGGCAGATATTGACGAGATGGTGAATGACAGCCCAATCACTTTGGAGTTAACGAATCAATTTGCCGATTGGGATCGAATCAATTTAGTCAGGAAGCCAATAATCGGTGCGGTGAAAAGCTTTGTATTCGGTGGTGGCTTCGAGCTTGCTTTAGCCTGTGATTTCCTGATTGCTGCCAGCGACACTCAATTTTCCTTTCCGGAAGTCACGTTGGGAGTCATGCCTGGTGCAGGAGGAACGCAGAGGCTGACGAAATTGGTGGGCAAAACGAAGGCACTTGAATGGATATTGACAGCCGAGAGGATCCATGCAAAGTCTGCTCTGCATTATGGTTTCATCAATAAGATCGTCGCTCCTGAATTGTTAATGGAAGAAGCGGTTGATTTTGCTCGAAAGATTGCGAAGCAACCTCCGTTGGCGGTAAGGCTGATTAAAGAATCCGTCAATAAAGCCGTTGACCATTCCTTATATGAGGGGATGCAGTTTGAACGGAAGAACTTCTATCTTCTTTTTGCATCAGGGGACCAAAAAGAAGGAATGAGTGCGTTTGTTGAAAAAAGAAAGCCTAAATTCACAGGCGGATAAGGAGTGCTCTATGTACGAAACGATCACATATAGGGTTGA
This sequence comes from Bacillus sp. mrc49, assembly GCF_002803435.1. NCBI lineage: Bacteria > Bacillati > Bacillota > Bacilli > Caryophanales > Bacillaceae > Bacillus > Bacillus sp. mrc49. The sequence continues at coordinate 27,652 of NZ_PHNG01000800.1, forward strand.
AAATGGAGTCGCTTGGCTTACTTTGAACCGTCCTGATAAACTTAATGCCTTTACTTCCCAAATGAACGGGGAAATAAAAAAAGCGATCAAAGCATCTGCGGAATCTGACGTTGTACGTGCCATTATCATCACCGGGGAAGGCAGGGCCTTTTGCTCGGGACAAGATTTATCGGAAGTGGATGAAAGCAAGCATTTAGGTCAAGTGCTGCGGGAGGACTACGGCCCGATGATGCAGCAAATTTCTCGTTGCGAAAAACCCATCATTGCTGCAGTGAACGGTGTGGCGGCAGGGGCCGGCTTCAGCCTGGCACTTGCATGCGATTTTCGGCTAGTTTCCGAAAATGCCAGTTTTATAAATGCTTTTGTCAATATCGGTTTGATACCTGATTCAGGCAACCTGTACTACCTCACGCGAATCGTTGGCCATGCGAAAGCCCTGGAATTATCTTTAATGGGGGAAAAGGTCACGGCCTCCGAGGCAAAAGCTATCGGACTCGCAACGAAAGTGATCGGTGTGGATGAATGGAACGAGCAATTGAAGGCCTTTGCAGGGAATATCGCAGCCAAGCCGACGAAAGCAATCGGCTTGATCAAAAGATACTTAGAGGCAACCTATCACCTTTCATTGGATGAATACTTAACCGAAGAAGCGGAAGGCCAGCGAATCGCCGGTTTGACGCAGGACTTTGCTGAAGGCGTGGCAGCGTTCACCGAAAAAAGGAAAGCTCAATTCATAGGAAAGTAATATAAAAAAGGGAGTGGGATTACATGGTTAAAGTTCAAGAGGCGGCATTTGAAAAAGCGGAAACGAAACGTGATTATTACCACCTGATCATTAATGGGGAAAGAGTGGAAAGCTCTAACGGATCGACTTTGGATGCGTGCAATCCTGCAACTGGCGAAATCATCGCCAAGGTGGCAAAAGCCACTAAGGAAGATGCGGAAAAGGCGATTCAAGCTGCACGTGAAGCTTTTGATAAAGGTAAATGGAAGAAAACCCCGATTAATAAACGTTCCCGTGTATTGAATAAAATTGCGGCAATCATGCGTTCCCGCTTCAATGAATTGGTTGAGTTGGAAGTGTTGAACAGCGGAAAATCCATATCGGCAGCGCAGGGCCAAGTCATGCAGGCAATAGAGGATTTCGAATTTTATGCAGGTGCTTTAGTTTCGCACCGCGGATCTGTCAATAACGTACCTGGCCAATTCCATAACTATACCGAGAAAGAGCCAGTGGGTGTTTGTGCCCAAATCATTCCTTGGAATTATCCAATGATGATGGCAGCTTGGAAAATTGCCCCTGCAATTGCAGTTGGCTGCTCGGTCATCGTCAAGCCGGCCTCCTTAACGCCGCTGACTGCCATCGTCTTAGGGGAAATCTGTTTGGAAGCGGGTGTGCCGTCCGGTGTGGTCAATATCATCCCAGGTCCTGGAGCGGACGTAGGGAATTACCTAGTCGAGCATCCTAACGTGAATAAAGTCGCCTTCACTGGTTCTACGCCAATCGGCAGGGACCTCATGGGTAAAGCTTCCCAAACATTAAAGAGGGTAACATTGGAGCTTGGCGGAAAATCTCCTAATATCGTTTTTGAAGATGCCGACCTTGAAGCAGCTATCGATGGCTCCCTATATGGCATTTTCTACAATACCGGACAATCTTGCGAAGCGAGATCGCGTCTATATGTGCATGAAGACATTTATGATGAATTCGTTGCCAAGTTCGTAGAAAAAACGAAGAAATTGAAATTGGGCAATCCGCTCGATAAAGAAACGCATGTCGGGGCCATCATAGATCAGGGGCAATTGGATGTCATCAATAATTATGTTCAATCGGCCATTTCGGATGGTGCGGATATCCTAACCGGCGGAAAGCCGGCGGTCATTGAAGGCTTTGAAGGAGGCTACTGGTTTGAGCCGACGGTCATTGCCAATGTCAATCATGATATGAATGTAGTGAAAGAGGAAATATTCGGTCCCGTGGTCGTCATTATGAAATTCAAAGATGAAAAAGAAGCCATCAGGCTCGCGAATGATACAGAGTTTGGCCTAGGTTCAGCGCTTTGGACAAAGGATGGCGGACGTGCGACCCGAGTGGCCAATCAAATCGAAGCGGGAATCGTCATGGTGAACTGCCCATTCTCCGCTTTTCCTGGAACCCCTTTCGGAGGATATAAACAATCAGGATTCGGACGCGAGCTGTGCATTGAAACACTGGATCTTTATACAGAAACGAAAAGCATCATTTCCTATCATGGAAGCCGTCCCTTGAATCCTTTCGGCATTTAATCGAACATAAATAGATGGCTGGCAAAACGATTGTCGGATAAGTAATTCATGTTTGGATGAATGCTGATCTGATTCGTTGTAGCCGGCCTTGTTTAAGTAAAAGGAGGAATGATTGATGATTAAAAATCTAGTGATCGTCGGGTCCGGGGTCATGGGCAGGGGAATAGCCTACGTAGGGGCAACTGGAGGATTCGATGTAATATTGGTGGACGTGAATCAAGCGGCATTGGAAAGTGCAAGAAATGAGATCGATTCCATTTTTGAGAAGGGTGTCCGCTATCAAAAAATCAGCAAGGAGGAAGCGGCTTCCGCAAAAAGCAGATTTTCATATTCTTCCAATTTGAAAGAAGCGGCAGCAGCTGCCGATCTAATCATAGAGGCCGTTCCGGAAAAGCCGGAAATTAAGAAAGCCGTTTTTGAAACGCTTGAAGAGTATGCAAGCGAAGGCTGTTACTTTGCAACGAATACGTCCACCATGAGCCCGACTGAAATTGGATCTTATGGTAAACGCCCCGAAAAAACGATTGCCATGCATTTTTTTAATCCTGTTCAAAAGATGCCGCTCGTGGAAATTGTGCGCGGACTTGAAACAAGTGATGAAACGGCAGCCGTAATTAAGGAAGTTGTCGGAAAAATGGGGAAAGAGACCGTGGTCATCAATGAATTCCCAGGGTTCGTTACCAGCAGGATCAGCTGCCTCGTAGGAAATGAAGCGTTTTATATGCTTCAAGAGGGTTTAGGGACACCTGAAGAAATTGACAAGGCCATTAAGTTAGGGCTGAATTACCCGATGGGGCCATTCGAGCTGGGGGATTTGGTTGGATTGGATGCCCGTTTAAATAACCTTAAGTATTTACATAGCAAGCTTGGAGAGAAGTACCGCCCGGCGCCGCTGCTTGAACAGTATGTTAAAGCGGGCAGGCTTGGCCGCAAGTCAGGCAGGGGCGTGTATGATTATACAAAAGATGGAGAGCTGGTGAGGAAATGAAGGATGTCGTGATTGTCGATGCTGTAAGAACACCAATCGGTAGATATAAAGGCGCTTTGAAGAGCGTTCGCCCGGATGACCTAGGTGCCGTTGTGATCAGGGCGCTGATGGAACGCAATCCGGCGCTTCCGCCAGAACAAATCGATGATGTCATCTTCGGCAATGCAAATCAAGCAGGGGAGGACAATCGCAATGTGGCGAGAATGTCCGCGTTATTGGCCGGTCTTCCCGTAACTGTGGCCGGAACGACCATTAATCGACTGTGCGGATCTGGATTGGATGCCGTCATGTATGCTGCACGGTCAATAGCTGCAGGAGAAGGAGAGATTTATATCGCAGGCGGCACCGAAAGCATGACAAGGGCACCATTCGTCATGGCCAAACCTGAAAGTGAATTTCCACGGGGAGCAATGGAGCTCCAGGATACGACGATCGGCTGGCGCTTCACGAATGAAAAGCTTGAAGAGATGTATGGTGTGGATTCCATGCCCCAAACAGCGGAAAATGTCGCACAGCGTTTTTCCGTTTCGCGGGAAGAACAAGATCGATTCGCACTTCAGAGCCAGCAACGAGCGAAAATTGCAGTGGAAAATGACCGGTTTTTCAATGAAATCGTACCGGTCAGATATACGGATCGTAAGGGGAATGAGGTCATTTTCATTAAAGATGAACATCCCCGTCCTGAAACGACCATCGAAAAGCTGGAAAAACTTAAACCGATTTTTAAGGGCGGAACTGTTACGGCCGGTAATGCCTCTGGTGTGAACGATGGAGCTTCAGCCTTGCTGTTAATGAGTGGTGAAAAAGCGCGCGAACTTGGATTGCAGCCTTTGGCCAAATATGTGGCAGGTGCGGTAGCTGGATTGGAACCGTCAGTCATGGGACTTGGCCCCATCCTTGCGACTGAAAAGGCACTGAAGAGGGCGAAAATCGGGATTGAAGACATTGGCTTAATTGAATTGAACGAGGCATTCGCCTCCCAATCGGTCGAGTGTATCCGCCAATTGAAGTTGGATCAGGAAAATGTGAATGTCAATGGCGGGGCGATTGCGTTTGGTCACCCACTCGGTGCAAGCGGTGCGCGTATTTTAACAACGCTTGTTCACGAAATGAAAAAGCGAAATGTACGTTACGGCCTTGCCACGATGTGTGTCGGTGTTGGTCAAGGGGTTTCGGCGATCATTGAAAAAATGGAAGAGGATTGATTTATAAAAGGGGAGTTAATAGATGTCTAATGTCATTTATGAAGTGAACAATCAAATCGGGTATATAACGGTGGATCGACCTGAGGTCTTGAATTGCTTCGACCACGAGACACTTTCTGAACTGAAGGAAGTCATTGATGCGGTTCATCTGGACGGTGATATTCGTGTGGTCATTTTCACGGGGGCAGGGGAAAAGGCTTTCAGTGCAGGCGCTGATTTAAAAGAAAGAAAGAGTTTGAGTGATTCGGAGGTAAGAAGGAATGTTAAAATGATCCGCGATGTATTTGCCAGCATTGCCGGGTTGCCGCAGCCAACCATTGCGGCCGTCAATGGATATGCGCTGGGGGGCGGCTTCGAATGGTTGCTATCCTGCGATTTTGCCATTGCTGCAGAAGGCGTTTCCTTAGGTCTTACGGAGACTAGCTGGGCAATCATTCCGGGGGCAGGCGGTACACAGCGATTGCCTAGATTGATTGGTGAAATGAAGGCGAAGGAATTAATCTTCACTGCTAAAAAACTGACCGCAGAAGAAGCTTTACAATTAGGAATCCTTTTGAAGGTCGTGCCAAGGGAACAGCTTCGCTCAGCCTGTGAAGGGTTGGCGGCAGCAATCATGAAAAATGGGCCGATTGCAGTCACTCAAGCCAAATATGCAATTACCCAGGGAATGAATACGGATTTGCAAACGGGAATGGCGATAGAAGGAAAAGCCTATGAGCTGACCATTCCGACTCAAGACAGATTGGAAGCACTCCAAGCATTCAGCGAAAGGAGAAAAACGCAATTTACCGGGAAATGATGTTGCGGTTTCTGTTTAAGGGGATATAATAATAATTATGTGGACCGTGTGAAAATGGTAACAATAGAATGAGGTGAGGGATATAGGAACGAATACGCAATCCATGATTTTTACGATATATGGCGATTATATCCGGAACTATGGAAGTAAAATTTGGATAGGCAGTTTAATTCGTCTATTAAAGGAATTCGGCCATAATGAGCAGGGCGTGCGTGTAGCCGTTTCACGTATGGTCAAGCAAGGGTGGATCCAATCCGAAAAGCAAGGGAATAAAAGTTATTACTTTCTGACTGAGCGCGGTGTACAGCGAATGGATGAAGCTGCCAATCGCATTTATAAGATGAAACCAAATGAATGGGATGGTAAATGGCGCATTTTGATGTACACGATTCCTGAAGATAAACGGCAATTGCGGGATGATCTGCGTAAAGAATTATTATGGAGTGGATTTGGCAGTTTTTCCAATGGGTGCTGGATTTCCCCTAATGATCTCGAGAAAGAAATCGATCTTTTGATTGCGAAATATGAAATTGATGAATATGTTGATTTTTTCATTTCCGAATACAAGGGACCTAAGGAGAATCATTCACTTGTCGAGAAGAGCTGGCAGCTGGAAGAGATCGAGAATAAATACGAACAATTCATCGAGAAATACAGTAAACAATTCATTGTTCACCAAAGCATCATAAGCAGGGGCGAAATGTCTGATGCGGATTGCTTTGTGGAAAGGACGAATCTGGTGCATGAATACCGTAAGTTTTTATTCATCGATCCAGGCCTGCCAAATGAACTGCTGCCCTCAAAATGGAACGGGAACCATGCTGCTCTTTTATTCAGCCAGTATTATCAAGTGTTGGCTGAACCGGCAAGCCGATTCTTCGAGAGCGTTTTCCAGGAAAATAATGATTTATGGCGGAAAGATGAGGCCTATGATGCTAAGGATCATCCACTGATCATTAAGTGAATAAGAGCTTCAGCCAGTCGCTATCGATTACTGGCCGAGGCTTTTTTTCATGAAAATGATCACCAGAAAGGGAGGACCCAATTTTACAATCAATCGAGTAAAGCTTTAAATTCCTTTCCTTTTTGAACATATGTATCTATTGAAAGCTGGATCAATTCAAGGTCCTTCTCATTCAATCTGCGAACCACTTTCCCAGGTGAACCGATTACGAGTGAACGCGGAGGGATGATTTTGCCTGCTGCAATCAATGTATTCGCGCCGACAATGCATTCTTCGCCTATTTCTACATTATCCAATATCGTTGACCCCATTCCTATAATGGAGCGTTTACCTATTTTACATCCATGCAGGATTACGTTATGGCCAACCGTTACTTCGTCTTCGATGACAACCGGACAGCCTTCGAATAAATGAATGGTGGAGTTGTCTTGAATGCTGCATTTTTCCCCAATGGTGATGGAATCCTCGTCACCGCGCAGGACGGAGTTGAACCAGATGGTCGATTCTTTCCCAATGGCAATATCACCGATTAAATAGGCGCCAGGGGCAATGAAAACGGTTTCATCAATGAGGGGCTTCTTCTTCTTATATGGAATGATCATAGTAGCGCTCCTTTTGAAAAGTCAGAATTGTTTTTCTAATGATTATAGTATAACATTAAATGGACAGGGAGGGGTAATGGTGAAATATATTTGTGAGCTTTTTTCAATTAAATATCCCATCATTCAAGGCGGCATGGGGAATATAAGCAATGCAACTCTTGCGGCTGCAGTATCCAACGCAGGGGGACTTGGGACGATCGGCTGCGGTACGATGACCCCGGGCCAGGTGGAGGCCATCATACTTGAAACGAAGGATAAAACGAATAACAATTTTGCGTTGAACATTCCGATAAACGTTAGTCCATATACAGATGAGCTAATCAATCTTGTATTCAAGCATGATATACCTGTCGTTTCGTTGTCAGCAGGAAATCCGGCCCCTTACATTCCGTCCTTGCAACAAAAGAAGAGTAAAGTGATCGCTATCGTGGCATCGGTCAAGCACGCCCAAAAAGCAGAGGCTGCCGGGGCTGATGTGTTGGTTGCCGAGGGGTTCGAGGCTGCCGGGATCAATTCCAACCTGGAATTGACGACCTTTACCCTCATTCCGCAAATTAGCAAGCAGGTGAAGCTGCCGGTATTGGCAGCTGGAGGAATAGGCAATGGTCAGGGATTGGCAGCGGCTTTGATGCTGGGAGCCTCGGGAGTTCAGTTGGGAACCAGGCTAATCGCCACGAGGGAAGCCCCTTTCCATCCGTCCTACAAACAGAAATTGATTGAATCGATGGGAAATGATACATGCATTTTGGGCAGGTCGGTTGGCCAGGTGAGAAGAGTATTGAAGGACCCATATGTGGAGAAAATCCTGGACTTGGAAAAACGAGGTCTGTCTGCCATGACCTATCGTGATATGACATCTGAAGTCCATCATATAAATGGTGCAATGCGTGGGGATGTTAACGAAGGGTTCATGAATAGTGGCCAGGTGGCCGGATTGATTGAGGATATTCCCACGGTCCAGGAATTGCTTGATGGGATGATGACGGATGCGAAAAAGCATATCGAGCAGGGATTGGCGGCGTTTTCCACCCCCTTCATGATTTAACACTTGAAGCAAAACCCCGGCTTAACAGAAAAAAGCTTGGGGTGGATCCATGTGGATTTTTTATAAAAAGCCAGGAACTTGTAGGAGATGCTGTCTGTATTTTGCAGGCGGCATTTCTTTGTTAAAATGGTCGGTCATCTATCTTTCCCCTTTGCGTTTCACATCTTTTAATAAAATATTAAATCAATGAAGGAAAGCTTCACACGTCAATGCAATAGTCCTTCTTAAGAAACATGGTAACCCATCAGTAGATTATGAAAAATTGTGATAGAACTTGTGATACAATGGAAATTGTCCTTTTTGAAATCAAGGGCTTCGCCGATTCGATCCAGGCGGAGCTTTATTATATGTAATAAGGCGGAAATGGGGAAATCTCAATGGAAACTATAATAATGGATATGATTGAAGCGTTTAAATCTTTATCTTATTTCGGTGTGATGCTGGCTTTGACCTTTGAATTCATTCCTGCTGAAATAGTATTGCCGCTGGCAGGTTACTGGGTTTATCAAGGTGATATGAATTTATACTTGACCATTCTTGCCGGTTCGATTGGTGGGGTAACGGGACCGCTGACGCTTTATGCTTTAGGAAAATATGGCGGGAGACCGCTCGTGTTGAAGTTTGGGAAATATTTTTTGATTAAAGAAGAGCAGTTGAATAAGGCGGATCGATTCTTTGAAAGGTATGGCGGGGGAATTGCCTTTTTTGGAAGATTTGTACCGGGAATCCGTACAGCCGTATCGCTTCCATGCGGAATGCTGAAAATGAATGTTTGGAAGTTCATTTTATTCACCTATTTGGCGATGCTCCCTGTTACAAGCGTTTATGTTTATTTAGGATATAAGTTAGGTCCTAGATGGGAACAGGCAGGAGCCATCTTTTCCCAATATGCGAATTTCCTGCTTATCCCGATTGCACTTATCGTCATTTGGTTCATTATGAAGGCTCAAAAACAAAAGCAAAGACAAAAACTGAAAGTCCATCAATAATAAAGAAGGCGCCATGAACTGGCGCCTTTTTCATTTATGTTTTTATTAGCAGAATCCGCCGTAACCGCCGCCACCATAGCCGCCGCCGCCAAATCCCCAACTGCATCCAATGATGACTAATAAGATGAATAATACGATCAGTAAAGCGAAGCCGTTATCGAAACCGCCGTAGCCGCCACCGCCGCCACAACAATCGTTACCATTTCCACCCATTTAATTTCCTCCTCATACTTTTTATGAATTTCATACCTAGCAAAACATCTTTACCGGGAATACTTCATACTATGTATTCTAGGCCGAAGTGTTTGCTGATTCATTAAAAATGGGCGTTGGTAGATCAGGGGAAATAAGCCCTAATATTTCTATGATTTCGGTATGAATGTTATAATATACCATGCGAATGATGGAGGAAGGGAGATGAAGTTTGTTATGAAGGTTGCCCTTATAACGGATGTTCATGGAAACGCTTCAGCATTAAAAGCCGTACTCAATGAAATCGATCAAATGGATGAAATAGCCCATATCTATTGTTTAGGGGATATGGTCGGGATTGGTCCGGCGACAAATGAAGTTCTGGAACTTTTATTTTCCAGGAAGGATCTATCGATGCTGACCGGAAATCATGATGAAGCCGTATTGGCCATCATAAATGGGGAGCCGCATCCTGAAGGACACATTCATGTCAGGGAGCATCATGAATGGATAGCGAATAGAATGCATCCGGAATTCATCACCAAACTTGAAGAGTTGCCCCGCACCATTAAGCATACCATTTACGAACACTCCGTTTACTTCACTCATTACCACATTGAATCGAAAAAATTGAATGAGCATATAAGCAAAAACCCATTTAGTAAAATCGTTGAACCGTCATTAGCGAATTTAGAAAGCCTATTTAATGACCATCATCACGAACTAATTGGCTTTGGACATCATCACCCAACCCATCATTTTAAAAACGATCGAACGATATTCCTCAATCCGGGATCTCTTGGCTGTACGGTTGAACCAATAGCCCCTTATGCGATTGTTACGATAGAAAAAACAGGAATTCAGGTAGATCTTGAGCAGGTTTCCTATGATAATTCATCGTTCCTATTGTCGTATAAAAGCCTGCAAGTACCCGAGCATGATTTCATCATTCGTGCTTTCCATGGCGGGCAGAAGGTTTGATGCGTTTAACCACCATGGAATATGGGAAATTATCCAGCATAAAGGTACAGGCCTGGGGATACGATAATAGGCAAAACAATCAATGTTGGAGGTAGGTCATGAAAGAAAAAGAACGGGTGAAAAATCCAGAGCAAGAAGAGATTCAGCAGCATAGTCTTGTCTGTAATAATGAATTATTCAATAAAAATCTGTATGCCATTGTCGATGATGCGATGCAAGAAGAAAGGTAGAGGGGAAAAGCGCTGCAGGAAATGTCTGTAGCGCTTATTTTTAGTTTTTTGAATGATTGAAGGAAAAGGAATCATTTGAAACCATTCTGAATTTATCCCATACTATATAATAATTCAAATCCGGGAGGAGGGATGGGATGGGACATCATCATGGGCACGCTCATGATCATGGGCATGGTCACCACCACCATCATTCAAATAATAAAAAAGTGTTGTTGGCATCTTTCATATTGATCTCCACATTTATGGTTGTCGAGGTTATAGGAGGATTCTTGACAAATAGTCTGGCGTTATTGTCGGATGCAGGGCACATGCTTAGCGATGCGGCAGCTTTAGGGCTTAGTTATACAGCGATAAGGCTGGGGGAAAGGAAGGCGACATCCTCCAAATCATATGGATATAAACGATTTGAAATCATCGCGGCATGCTTGAATGGATTGACCCTGATCGTAATATCCATCTTCATTTTCGTCGAGGCAATCAAGAGGTTCGTGAATCCTCCCGAGGTGCAAAGCCTGGGAATGCTGATGATTTCAATCATTGGTCTACTCGTTAACGTCATTGCCGCATGGATTTTGATGAGCGGGGATAAGGAAGAGAATTTGAATGTACGGAGTGCCTTTTTACATGTGATTGGTGATATGCTTGGTTCTGTCGGCGCCATTGCTGCTGCACTCTTGATCTATTTCTTCGATTGGGGAATAGCAGATCCGATTGCAAGCGTCATAGTTGCGTTCCTAATTATCATAAGCGGTTATAGGGTAGTAAGGGATTCCTTCCATATCTTGATGGAGGGTACACCTGATCAAGTTGATGTGGACGATGTAAAAACATCTTTGCTTGAATTGGGCAGTGTATCAAATGTCCATGATCTTCATATTTGGACCATTACCTCGGGTTTTTTGACCATGAGCTGCCATGTTGTCATAGATGGGAGCGGCAATCACGATGCAGTTTTAGCTGAAGCGCAAAAACTGCTTCACGATCAGTTTGGAATTGAACATAGCACGATTCAAGTGGAAAGGCAGGATGCGGGCTGTCCGAATCCACACGAGACATGCAATTAAAAAGATGACTGGCTCCAACCTGAGCCAGTCTCTTAAAGGTGTCCATTACATAATGGGACAAGGAGTTATATTGGAAAATATAAAGTGAAACGCCTGATGATTTTGCCGCGAACATACTCCTGACACATTTAAAGGGTAGGATGGAGGGAAAAAGCCCTGATGGTTGCAATCGTTACCATAGATAAATCGAATTAACTATAATTACAGGAAGGAGGAATCCATAAATGAAGAAGATCTTAATAATAGAAGATGAAATTTCCATTTCAATGGTGTTGAAAGCATATTTAGAGCGTGAAGGTTTTGAAGTCATCCAAGTGTACGACGGGCTGAAGGCGATTCCGGTTTTTGAGGAGACGGACCCAGATCTCGTTTTGTTGGATGTCATGCTGCCGGGAAAGGAGGGCTGGGATATATTGAAGGATATCCGTGAGGACGATGCATGCCCGGTTATCATGCTGACGGCACTGAACGATGTCGATTACCGATTATCCGGCTTTAAATCAGGTGCGGATGATTACATCTCCAAACCCTTTGTAGCAGAGGAAGTCGTTGCCCGGGTACATGCCGTTTTAAGAAGGTCAAGCATCCCGGCCGGGGATGCAGGTCATGTACATGAGTTCGGGAGCTTAATCATCGATGATCAGTCTTATTCGGTACAATTGAATCGGGAGGAGATAAGCTTGACGCCGCGTGATTTGTCGTTGCTCATTTTTTTCGCGAAGCATCCCAATCAAATCTTCACGAGAGAGCAGCTTCTCGATCAAGTGTGGGGCATGGATTATGATGGCAGTGATCGTGCCGTGGATCTCGCAATCAAACGAATTAGAAAGGCCATCGATGCATGGCCTGCAACTGAAGGGGAAATCAAAACATTGCGTGGATTGGGGTATCAATTGAGTGTCTATGAAAATTAAAAAAAGAACTACTTTACAACGCTATTGGACGAAAAGGTACGTAATGACCTTGATTTCAGGCTTAATATTATTGTCTGTCTTTTCATTATGGTGGATGGAAAAAACAGCATTGGAATATAGGCTAAGCCTTCTTAAGTATTTAGCTGATGAAACTTCCGACAGGGCGATAAAGGAAAATGGCCAGATTGTCGTCGGTCCGGTCCTTTCGGAGATTGTCGAGGAAAGGGAGAAAATCCTTCACTTGAACCAGCAGCCCATCATATATATCGTCGATCCTGATGGCAGCATCATTTATACGATGCCTCAATTGTATATTGATCCAGATGAAAATAAACTACCGGACGTCATCATGAAAAATACGGAACTCATTCAAAAGGTCAAGATTTCCGATAATAAAGTATATGTCGTCAAATCCCCGATTACTTTTGAGGACAAGACGCGAGGCTGGGTGGTCATTGCCCAGGAAGAAGGAGCTTTAAAGGAAATCAACCAAGATCATGGCTTATTGGCGATCATGATTGGAGGCTTGTTGATTTTGGGGACAGGGGTCATTTATTTTCTTTCGCGGCAGATTTCCCGGCCCATCCAAGATGTAGCGAACGCAGCAGTTGAAGTTCGTGAAGGCAACTATGATATTCATTTCAAAGAGGAAGAGGAAATCAAGGAAGAAGAAATTTATGAACTGATAAAATCATTTAAGGAAATGACGAATCGACTGAAGGTCATGGAGAAGTTAAGGGCGGAATTGCTTGCAGGAGTGACCCATGATTTGAAAACCCCGGTCACTTCCATTAGCGGACTGATACAAGCGGTTAAAGATGATGTCGTAACGGGTGATCAGAGTAAGGAGTTCCTGGATATTTCCTTAAAAGAAACCCAAAGGCTTCAAGGCATGATAGAGGATTTGCTTAATTATAATGCCATCTCGGCAGGTGCATTCAAGATTCGTTTGCAAAAAGAAAATATCAATATATTCATTCAGGAGATCGCCTATCGCTGGCAGGTGACGCAGGATGATGAGCAATCGTTCGCGCTCGATGTAAAAGTTCCTGATGACCCCCTCTACGGTCAAATAGATTCCTTGCGAATGCAGCAAATCGTCATTAACCTTTTGAACAATGCCAGGCATGCACTTGATGGCAACGGGAAAATCACGATTGATCTTTATGAAAAAGATGATGGCCAAATCTGCATTGATGTACAGGACAGCGGCCGAGGAATCCCTGAACATGAACAGCAGTATGTTTTCGAACCATTTTACAGAGGTGAAAACAAAAAACTGAAGGTGCGTGGTTTAGGCTTGGGATTGCCATTCAGTAAGATGCTCGCCAAAGCACAAAAAGGTGATCTTATACTGAAGGATAGCAATCAGCAAGGTACTACCTTTATGATCATCCTAGAGAAAACGGATCAAGTTTAAAAAAAGGGTTGTCCAAATTACTGGACAACCCTCTTATTTAACAATGGATATGGGATGGTGCTTAAGCCAATTGGCTGATTGCCCGCCATAATTGTACATGACGGACCTTCCTTGGAAGGAAGCGGCCCATTTCTTCTTCGTTATACCCAGCATGCAGGTTCTTATGATCGAATATGATCGGGCGGCGAAGTAAATCTGGATTATCTTGAATAAGCTTGCAAAGATCATTAAGTGGTGTATTATTTATATCGATATTCAGGCTTTTGAATTTTTTGGAGCGAGTCGATATGATTTCATCTGTACCGCCCTCCGTCTTACGTAATATCTCTTTTATTTCTTCTATAGATAGAGGTTGAGAATATAGGTTGCGTTCATTGTAGGAAATTTCGTTTTTCTTAAGCCAAGCTTTTGCTTTACGACAGGCTAGACTGCTTGGAGTAGTATAAATTGTTACCATTTAAAATCGACTCCTTCAAGTTTTCAAAGTTTTAAAGTTTATTGGAATGAAAAATATTTTTCTATTTGTGATACCCTTACTTTAACCGTCCTATGTGTCAGCAAGATGTCAAGAAAAATAAACTTAAAAGTTATTTCAAAAAGAAAGGAAGAAATTGAAATGAAAGCTGCCTTTGCAGATAAAGATCCTTCGGTGTCGACCATGACGTACAAGGACTTACATAAGCTGATGATCATTGATACCAAAGAGGGGATAGCGGCATGACAGAGGGCTTTTGGTCTCCTGTTCAGCTATCGATACAGGTGGCTGGGCTAGCAGGCATCATTGTTTTCATTTTTGGAATCATCCTAGCGCGAATCATGGCCAGAAAAAAATTCAGGGGAAAGGTCCTGTTGGAAACCATATTTTTATTGCCGCTTGTCCTGCCGCCCTCTGTCGTCGGCTTTTTATTGATTGTGGTTTTTGGCAAAAATGGACTCCCGGGTAAAATCATTGAAACCATCTTTAATCAGCCCTTAATGTTCACGTGGTGGGCGGCAGTCATTGCATCTGCGGTGGTGGCTTTTCCACTGATGTACCAATCCGCAAAAACGGGCTTTGAAGATATAGATGAAGAAATTGAACATGCAGCAATGGTTGACGGGGCAGGGCAGTTGAGGTTGTTCCTGTTCGTATCGCTCCCCTTGGCGGCCAAATCCATCGTTACTGGAACGATATTGAGTTTTGCACGTGCATTGGGGGAATTCGGTGCGACATTAATGTTTGCCGGAAATATTCCCGGACAGACACAAACGATACCTACTGCTATATATATTGCCATGGATTCCGGGAATATGACGTTAGCCTGGCTATGGGTTGCCATCATCATTGCCATTTCTTTCATTATGCTTTTTGCCGTTACGTATATTAAATGAGACGCATTTTTTGCCTGCTTAAACTGAAGGCTTGAAAGAGGCGTACCCGGAATCAAAGTTCCCGCTTAGGCCTGCCTGGAGGGAGATTATTGTTTCTTATCAGTCTGTGTTATAATCGACAAACAAGATGAACTAATGAAATGAGGAAGAAATTTGTTAACATTTGAAGAAAAATTAAGCATTATCGAGACTTTCACGGAGTTACAGCGAAAAGACGTTTCATTGGGGCGTGTGAACTTCCATTATCCAGAAAGCGTTCAGGAGAAAAAGATAGTCGTTCAGCACTTGCATCCCAATGGCAATGGTTTCGTTTATGCAGGACATATGAGAAAAAAAGACACAGACCGTAAAGGGTTCATCAATATACGTGACTATGAGGAAGCGGAATTAAAGGAATTGATCCGGAAAAGCATGGACTATCTATCTGAACCTGCGATTGAAATCGAAGAGGAGGATAACGAGTTCGCTAGGTTGGAAGGCACTTGGATTGGCAGGGAAAAACAAGAGCTTTCGCTAATCAGGGAAGATCAACTCTGGAACGTGTACTCCGGTTCGAATTTGGAGGAGTGTTTCGAGAGCCCGATCGAGGCAGAGCGCTATTTGCTTGACGAAGGCTTTCGTCAAAGCAGGAAGCGGGAAATGTAGAAATTTAGGATAATTTGTCGCTTGAATTACTGTGATAATCTTGTTTTTTTAGGATTTTCCATGATATAATATGGGTAATTATTTTTGTTCGGAATAAGTTTGATAGATGGATTTACCGTTATAGGATTCCTCTTGAAACATTATCCAGAACCAAAAATAGTAATAAAATGGATTTTTCCAAACACAGGAGGAACTATCATGGTACAAGGTAAAGTAAAATGGTTTAACGCAGAAAAAGGTTTCGGTTTCATCGAAGTTGAAGGCCAAGACGATGTATTCGTACATTTCTCAGCTATCCAAGGCGAAGGCTTCAAAACTCTTGAAGAAGGCCAAGAAGTTTCTTTCGAAATCGAGCAAGGCGCTCGTGGACCACAAGCAGCTAACGTTCAAAAATAATTGAACGCCTATAAAAAAAAGACTCCGTTTTTATGGAGTCTTTTTATTTTTTTCCTTCATGTTCAACCTTCTTTTTTCCTCGACATTTCCTTTAGAACTTTATCCAGTTTTTCCTCAATCCGTTTTGAACGATTAAAATGCCCGGATAGGTAAAACGCGATGAAAATAACGAATGCGACAAGTACCAGCATAAAAACGATGGGCAATAACTGAGCAATAGTAGCGGCCATGATGGTCTCCTTTTTTCCTTCATTATACATCATCCTTTTCCATACCGTGGCAGAATTGTGCCAGGTTTAAACAAACGAAAGGGGATATACGGATCGCATATCCCCCTTCGTTCAATTTTGAAATAATGAGGTAAACTTTTGTAATCTGGACAAGTCTGAATCCTGATACATTTGTTCTATCTTCAAGGTGACCAATAACTGACTCTTGGCAAATAACATGTCCCGAAAATGATCGACCGCTCCACAAAAATGATTGTAGTTCGTTTCGCCAGTCCCAAAGACCCCTGTTTTTAGGGAAGCTATCGGAAGTTGCTCCAGTTCTTCATAAAAGGCAGCCGATTTAGCCGGCAGCTCTCCATTGCCCCAAGTATAGGTACCCACGATCAACGCATCGTAATTCGGCAAAGTGCGTAAATCGAATTCACTCATGCGATATAGTTCAGCGTCAGGCAATAGAGAACCGATGGCCTCGGCGAGCGCTTTCGTATTGCCGCCTGCAGAATGATAAACGATGGCAATCCTATAATTCATCGAACCCATTGCTGGCATTTACTTGACTGTATGTTCTTGATTTTTGTTCGAAGAAATCGGTTTTGGTCAGTCCGATCGATTCATCATCGAAGGTTTTGATCCATGGCATCGGGTTTTCGTCATACTCTTTATACAGATTGTCGAGGCCTAACATGCGCAGCCGTTTGTTGGCGATATATTCGATGTACTCATTGAATTCTTCCAAATCGAGGTCGGCTTTCGTTTGAATGTCCTCAAGCATGTATTCGGACCATTCCTTTTCAAGTTCGACGGCTTTTTCAATCGTTGTGTAGATGAATTTCGTGTTTTCTTCATTATTCAATTCAGGATATTCATACATCAGGATTTGAATGAGCATTCCGATGAAATCGAAATGAACCATCTCGTCACGATGGATGTACGAAATCATCGTAGCCGAACCGGTCATGACATTTTGCCGTCCTAAATTGTAATAAAATGCGAAGGCCAAGTAGAAATAAATCCCCTCGAGGTTTGTTGAATGGATCAAAGCCTCGAATAAGTGCTGAGGGCTTGGATCGTCCACGAAGGTTTGATAGGCATCCACAATCGGCTGATTTCGCTTTATCACTTCCGGATGTTCTTTAATGCGGTCGAAAAGCTGTTTTTGCTTGCCTACCGGGATCAAGGAAGCAAGGATATACGAATAAGATTCATTATGGATCGATTCCTGCTGAGCCATATTGGCAAGGATTGCCTTTGCTGCAGGGTCCTTGATGTATCGAAGGATTTCCACCAAGGTAGGCGTTTGCAGGCTATCCATCCCAGCAATCATCGTCAGGATATCAAGAAAGGCGTCCTGGATATCTTCATCCATTTCTCCCCACTGCTTTTTATCCTGAATCATGTTCACGCTAGATGGCTTCCAAAAATTATTGATGAGCTGTGTATAGGTATCATAGAATTTTTCATACTGAATATCGTTCCAAAGGAGAAAGCCTGAAGCTTCTCCTTTGAAAACACCGGTCGCTTTAGTAGGATGCGTAGGTTCGAGCATCCTGATTTTTTTTATATGATTGGTCATTCGTGAAAACTCCTTTAAAAATAAATTACTGGGTATGAGCGAACGTTAACTTGAACAGCTTTCACACGCATTGTCATATTCGGAAGAAGTCGAACGAACGTAATACGTTGATTTCAAGCCGCTTTCCCAAGCCGTTAAGTGAATATCCAATAAGACTTTCGCTTTGATCGTGTTGTGAACATATAGATTAAAGCTGATCGCCTGGTCAATATGCCTTTGGCGGGCTGCGTTTTGCCTGATGCTTTCCAGCTGATCCAAATTAAAGCGTGTTTTTTTATAATATTCATACGTATTTGGCGTCAAACCAGGTGCCGTTACCTTGAATTTGAAGTTTTTCTTTTCTTCATAAAATTCTATTTCATACAATGGATCGATTCCATCAGTGGAATTGCCGATTTTAGCAGTAGATGAATTAGGGGCAATGGCCATTAAGTAGCCATTACGAGTCCCATGCTCCTGTACGTTCGTTTTTAAATCGAGCCATTTCCGATCCGTATAGTCACGCAGCTCGAAGTATTCCCCTGTGTGCCAATCCGAACCTTCGAAATATGGGTAAGATCCTTTTTCCTTTGCCAACTCGTTGGATGCCTTGATTGTTAAATAAGCGATCTTTTCGTACAATGCATCGGCATAGTGAACGGCCTCGTCGGATTCCCAATAAATATTTTCTGTGGCAAGTAAATGATGCCAGCCAAACGTTCCTAAACCAATTGCCCGGTACCGTTTATTCGAAATCGATGCCTGCTTGACCGGAAGATTATTCACATCAATGACATTATCGAGCATCCTGACTTGAATGGGGATCAATCTTTCCAAAACATCGCTGCCCACTGCACGAGGCAAGTTAATGGATGATAGGTTGCAGACAACGAAATCGCCGCTTTTGCGAACTACAACGACATCGCCATCTTCTGTTTCATATTCATCCGTGATCGTCGTTGGGCTTAGGTTTTGAGCAATTTCGGTGCAGAGGTTGGAGCAATAAATCATCCCTTTATGCTTATTCGGGTTCTTCCGGTTCACTTCATCGCGGTAGAACATATATGGAACGCCTTCTTCTAATTGAGAAATCATGATGCTTTTCATGATGTCCAACGCGTTGATCTTTTCAAAGCTGTAGCTTGGCAGCGTACCATTCTCTACGGCTTCGACAGCAAGAGCATAATGGTTCCTGAAGCTACCTTCGCCTTTTTTCTCGTCATATAGATCTTCAAGTGAGAATCCAAGGGTTTGCTTGACTGTATGCGGGTCAAAAAGGTACCATTCTTTCCTGTCGCGTACAGCCTCCATGAACAAGTCGGGAATGCATACACCCGTGAAAATATCATGTGCCTTTAATCTGTCATCCCCGTTCTGCGTCTTCAAATCGAGGAAGCTCATGATATCTTTATGCCAAGCATCCAAGTATATCGCTATCGCGCCTTTGCGCTGACCTAATTGATCAACACTGACGGCTGTCTGGTTAAATAGCCGGATCCAAGGAGTCGTACCCGAACTATTG
The DNA here is from genome assembly GCF_002803435.1 of Bacillus sp. mrc49. Lineage (NCBI taxonomy): Bacteria > Bacillati > Bacillota > Bacilli > Caryophanales > Bacillaceae > Bacillus > Bacillus sp. mrc49. Next base: position 47,050 of record NZ_PHNG01000800.1, read on the forward strand.
CCGGAGAAACCACGGATATCGGAACCAAGTGAGCGAATCTTCCCGACATACAGGCCGACACCGCCGCCGAATTTAGACACCTTGGCAGCATCGTAGTTAGCTAGATAGATGCCGTCGATGGAATCTTCAATGGCGTCGATAAAGCAGGAGCTTAATTGTCCATGCGCTTTACCTGCGTTCGAAAGTGTAGGGGTGGCAACGGTCATATAAAGATTGGACATGGCCCAGTATGCTTCTTTTATAAGTTGCAGGCGGTGCTCCGTTTCTTCCAAACGCATGATTTCCATCGCGATGATCATGAAGCGTTCTTGGGGGAGTTCGTACACTTTGTCTTTTTTGGGACGGGCAAGGTAGCGATCGTTTAGTAGGTAGATGCCTATGTAGGAAAATAGTTTATCCTTTTCAGGGTCGATCACTGAACCAAGTTCTTCAATTTCGGCTTTAGTATAAGATGATAGCAGCTCGGCTTTATAAACTGGATAGCGTTGGCCGTCTTGCAGCTGCGACAGGTCCTGGATAAGGTCATAGAATGGACCATAACTCATGCCTTGATAACCTCGATTGGCCTGTGCATCCCTGTACATCGTATTCAATAGCTCTTTAGCTGCAACGAATGTCCAATCCGGGGCATCGATATCCACGCTCTCAAGAGCAAGCTGAATCAGTTTCTTTGAAGCCTGTTCATCGGTTGAATCACTTTTGCGTTCAAGCCATTTTGTAAAACGCTTTTTGAATTTCTCCATATCGAGACGGCCTTCAAATTCCTTCGACAGCATCTCAAGCTGAAGGGAATTCGTTTCAGTATCATTCTCGCTTATGGTAGAGTTATATGTTTGAGTCATTAAGAATCCTCCTTGTAAACTTCCGGTAATAAAAAAACCGCCCAACGAGTTGAGCGGATCAAACGACAGCATAAAAGAGCCATGAATAAAATAGCCGTTATACGATCGTTTCATCATCTCAATCCCCGAAGAATAAGAACGTGAAAAATTCAAGGCAGGTCTCCTGACTCATGATCATCCTACTTTGAGTCCTTCCCGTATAGTGAGCCATACAGTGGTTCCTCATTTCGTCACATTCACAGTTGCGGGGACAGTTCCGGGTTTGCACCGGATTCCCTTTTCAGCCATCACTGGCACCTTGGATTGTAAAAAATTCTATATATAGTTATCAGTATTGTTTTAATAATCAATATCTAGTATTTCTGCTTATATTATCGTAAGCCATATGCGATGATAATTCAACTAATATATTTGAGAAAAACCAACCCTTATCTATTGACAAAGTGAAGGCAGGGGGAAGGCGAATGAAAGATTTTCTTGGCGAAGTGGCAATTCAAGCACTGAATTTAACGGATTTTGTGTTAAAATGAAGTGTAGCGTAAAGGTGGCATTCCCTTGGTGCGATTTGGGGATTCACGGAAAAATTTTTATGAAAAAGGGGATTTAAATCTTGGATAAAGTATTAGTTTTTGGACATAAAAACCCGGATACAGACACGATTTGTTCCGCAATCGCTTATGCGGATCTGAAAAAGCAATTAGGTATCAATGCTGAACCAGTTCGTCTGGGTGAAGTGAATGGCGAAACTCAATATGCGCTGGACCAATTCAAATTCGATGCTCCTCGTCTTGTCGAAAAAGTGGCAGGGGAGGCGGAGACCGTAATCCTTGTCGATCATAATGAACGCCAGCAAAGTGCTGAGGATATTGACCAAGTCCGTGTGCTGGAGGTTATCGACCATCACCGCATCGCTAACTTTGAAACAAGCGATCCTTTATATTACCGTGCAGAACCGGTAGGCTGTACGGCAACTATTTTAAATAAAATCTATAAAGAAAATGGAATCGAAGTCCCGAAAGCGGTAGCAGGGCTGATGCTATCTGCCATCATTTCCGATTCTTTATTGTTCAAGTCCCCGACCTGCACTGAGCAAGACGTTGCAGCGGCCATGGAGCTGGCTGCCATTGCCGGAGTGAACGCTGAAACTTATGGATTGGAAATGCTGAAGGCAGGAGCTGATTTAAGCGACAAGACGATTGCGCAGCTGATCACTCTTGATGCAAAAGAATTCAGCATGGGAATGGCAAAAGTGGAAATAGCCCAAGTCAATGCTGTAGATCCGAATGAAGTCCTTGCTAAGCAAGCTGAATTGGAAGCGGCGATTGAAGCGGTTATCGGAGTGAAGGAATTGGATTTATTCCTATTCGTCGTTACGGATATCCTGACAAATGATTCTGTAGCCCTAGCTCTTGGAAGAGCAGCGAATGCAGTCGAAAAAGCCTATAACGTTACATTGAACAATAACATCGCCGTTTTGGAAGGCGTGGTCTCGCGCAAAAAACAAATCGTGCCTGTATTAACGGATGTATTCAGTAAATAAGTAAGTGAAAAGGGTGCTGCTGCACCCTTTTTCCATACCCCAAAAAAGACGGAAACATTACGAATGATCATGTTTCCGTCTTTTTGCTTAATTCAAGGAATCCTTTTCCTTTTCATAGGCGATGACAATCAATTCTTTATTCGCTTCCTCGCCAAGCTTGCTTTCAAAGCTTTTCAACTCATCCAATAAATCTGGTGAAAGATTGGCAGCCGTATAATCCTGCTCGGGTGTCATGCTTTTCGCTCCCTTCCATATCGACATATTTCCTGTTATTTATTCTGTCGGTTTTGAAAAGTTCTATTCGCCAGCAAGATCCTTCTTCAGGATATTTTACTAATTGAGCTGGCAAGTTTATCAAGCAATAAGGAGCTTTCCAGATCGAGGCCCTGTACATGTACGGAAATGCCTTGTTGCTTATATTTATGGACAACCGTATCGACAGCAGCGACCGCAGAAGCATCCCATATTTTTGAATGGGAAAAATCAATGATGATCGCATTTACATCATCATTAACTTCGAATTTTGAAACAAAGTCCTGCACCGAAGCAAAAAAGATTTGTCCTCAAATCATTTTTTCTGCCGTTTTTTCAACCGTCACCTTGGATATTTTGGCCGAGAAGAAGATCATGCTCAAGAGCACCCCGGCAAAAACCCCTTTCGACAAATCATGCGTATATAGGACGATGAGGACCGTTACAATCATCACGGCTGCATCCGTCTTTGGCGCTTTCTAGTTCCTCTTTAATGAAGACCAGTCAAATGTACCGATGGAAACCATGAACATGACAGCAACGAGTGCAGACATGGGGATTTTTATTAGGACGCCATTCAATGCGGAACGCGCCTGCCCCAAATGTGGAAAGCCTGCCTCTTTTTGATTCCGGATTGCCCGATCATCGCACATCCGCCAGGAATAACGATGGCCAAAGTCTCGAATGTCAAAGGGACGTCCGGTAGCATGAATATGGGGAGCGCTTCGGTAAATTGCCCTATATCCCCAACCGTACGTCCCGTCACCCCGGTGGATATGGCGGCGATCGTCATCAATACGATGGCAACGAGGGGGGAAGGGAGCCTTCGTAAGCAGCGGAAAAAGATGAATGATCGCTAATGATACGGCGGTCATGACATACATGATCCAAGATTCACCTACGAAATGGGTAAGCTGTGCAGTGAAAATCAATAAGGCTAAAGAATTTACAAAACCAGTCAATATCGTTGCAGCAAGTAAATGGTTTAGGCCATGATCTTTCACAAGGTCGACCATGACGAGTGCCATTGCTCCAGTGGCAGCAGAAATCATTCCCGGCCTTCCGCCGACAAAAGAGATGACGATGGCAATGCAGAGTGAGGCGTATAGACCGACCATTGGGTCAACTCCAGCAATGATCGAAAACGCAATGCACTACGGGATCAATGCCAAGGCAACGACAATACCCGAAAGAACGTTGCCGCGGACGTTGCCGAACCATTCTTGTTTGTATGCGGATATATTCATGAAATAATGTTTGCTTTTTTTACGCTCTAAATTATAGCAGGAGACCATCTTTCAATCTAATGGTAATTGATTTGAACGTTCTGAGCTATCCAGGGGGGATGACATCATTAGTGAGGCGGGGCAAATCACATTGGATTTAAAGGATAGGAGTTTCCGGAGGATTGAATCACTTACGCATACAATCCCTCGTTCGTTATTGAAGCGGGTGTATGGATGAAAACAAGGGGTGCTTCATGCAGATAAGTGAAAAGCTATCACCTTATAAAGGTATTAAATTGATAGAAATCGCTTGTTGAATGGCAAGTAGGTTAGGTTTTACCTAAAAACATTCCCCTCCTGACACCTGACATGAATCTGGTGCAGCATCAACGTATGAAAGGAAGGGAACAGTCATGGTATAAGGGATCATTCCTCATGCTTGATGCTGGACTTGCATATTGGGCATGACACTTCCTTATAATGTTTGAACGTGATTTTTCGAAGGTCGCTTCTGGTCAGTATGGCAAAAACATGATATCTTTTGCCGCATGCACACGTATTTTTGTCTTTAACGATGTGCCGCTCATCCGTATTAGCTGAATAAATGGTTGGAAAAAACATATAAAACCCTCTTTTTTTTAATGTTAGGCAAATTAAAAAGGGGCAAGAAATAAATAATTAAACAATCTAATCAAGATAAATCTTGGCGGCCCGGCTGCCATGACAACTAAGTCGTTGGTTTAGGCCCGTGGCTTTGCGTCTTTTATTTTCATAAAATTTGCCTATTAATTATCTTAACATAAAATGACAAGCGATTATGAAAGGTTGAATAAATACTTTGATGAATGTCACGTCTGCCTGCTACTTGAACCTCTCTTTACAAGGAGTGCAGGTAATCTCCTCCATGGGCTTGAAAACAACTCGCTTCAAATCTTTTTTCTCGACTATCCGTCGATAATTATGGATAATGCCACATTCGCAATAACGCTGATTTTTGATGATGTGTACTTTTGAATAAAATGTGAAAGTCGGGTACATGAGTAGCTCCTTATAAATGGGTATAATATACTAGGTATATTATACTATTAATGAGTGGTTCTTGAGAACTGATTTTATTGGAATATGGGATTGAACGAAGTAGCATGGTGGATTTTTTGAAGGATTTTCAGCGGATTTTATCACTGCAATGGCTGGACTTCACATTCATTTTACATGTATAAGTTCCTTTTACTTGAAAAATCTTGACAGTCTCATTGCCCTGCACTTCTGCATTGAAAACTCGCGAGTAAAGCTATCTATGTCGCGAATAAAGTTCTCCATTTAAGCAGAAAGCTGCTGAAAATGCGAGACGCACACCCAATTCGAGAGTAAAACAGCAAAACCCCAGAGTAAGGAGCCCAGACTCAAAGAAAACGGCTGTATTTTTGCAAAAGAAGGATCCGATTTAAAGATGTGATAAGCGGAGAAAGGTTATATGAACTGTTTTATCGAGGGGAGTGGAACCTAAAGAAGATGCTGCCTGAAAAATACAGGCAGCATCTTCTTAAAGTTGAGTAGTTTTCATTATAAAGTCCACTTTTGTTGGGACGCAGGCGCTTATAGTAAGTATTAGTGGGAACGGGCCAACTCTGGGTTACGGTGCATCGCGAAATAAAGGACCAGTCCGGCGATAAGGAGCAATGTGCTGGTCGTGATGAAAACAGCGGAGAATCCATAGAAGCCAGCTACCATTCCGCCCATTGCAGGTCCGATGATATTGCCTAAAAATCGAAGACTTGTATTGTAGCCAAGTACTTCCCCTTGCATGGATACGGGCGCTTCCTGGCGGATATACGCGATCCTTACCGGGATGATGCCGCCTATGGCTATGCCTAATAGGAATCGGACAAAAACGAGCTGCCAAAACTGATCGATGAAAGCGCCAGGCAAGTAAACGAGTGCTGTCAGGAAAAGTAGCAGCACAAGGACCTTCACATGACCGTGCCTGTCGCCTATTTTGCCCCAATGACGCGCCATCAGTAGATTTCCCAGTCCTGCCGCGGAAAAGGCGATCCCAGAATAAAATCCTAGATTCGAAGTCCCGTGCAGCTCGCCGACGTACAAAGAAAGAATCGGCTGGATGCTGAAGTGGGCAACTTGAACAAGTGTTGAAATGAGCATGATATTGACGAGAATTGGGTTTCGCAGGATATGAGAGAGAACCTCCCTGCTTGTGTAGCTCGATTTTGTTCCCTGCTGCCTTTCCATTTGGTATTCCTTCGTTGCAATGACAAGAAGGCCAGAAATGAAAATGGTGATCGAGGTGAACTTAAAGGCAGTGGAGTAGCCGACGGTGTCGGCAAGGATGCCTCCAAGCAATGGACCGAAAAGCGAGCCAGTTATATTCCCCGTTTGCAGCGTCCCGAGTACGCGGCCAGCAATTTCTTTCGGAGTCTGGGTCGAAATGAAAGCCTGTGACATTGAAATGAAGCCAGTGAATATCCCCGTGAACATCCTTAAAATGAATAGCTGCCAAACATTTTCAACGAATCCCATCAAGAAAATGGACAGTCCCATCCCGAAGGCACAAGCGATCAAGATTTTCTTTCTGCCATACCGATCGCCAATTCGTCCCCAAACCGGAGAAAATAAGAAAGCAGTCACAAAGGTGATTCCGAATGTCCACCCTGACCAATGCTGGATATATTGTGTCGAATAATTGCCGAATGTACCAATGTATAAAGAGATGAATGGAAGAACCATCGTCATGCTGCCGCCGATGAAGAAGTTGGCGAACCACATGATGGACAAGTTTCGTTTAGCTATTTGATGTTGTTTCATTTTACACTCAACACTTCTTTCCTCAGAAAATACTTCGGGTTCCTAAATAATAGTATACAGAATTTAACTAATTTATTAAATGATTTTGCTTTTTGTATAGAAAAACAGGTTTTGTAATGAATGAACGGATGTTATAATTTTAAAATGTTTAATTTTTCAGAAAATTAAAATTCGGTTGGAAGGGGTTTTAAATTGTTAACTATATTGGGGTTTTGCATGATTTTTACGTTCCTTGTCTTGGTCATCACAAAGCGATTATCTGTCGTCGTGGCTTTTATCTTCACGGCAATCGCCTTTGGTTTGATAGGCGGTTTTGCCTCCGAGATGGGAGATATGATGGTGGCGGGGATACTAAAGGTGGCACCAACAGCGGTGATGATCGTTTTTGCCATATTATATTTTGGTTTGATGATTGACGTTGGATTGTTTCAGCCCATGATTGGGAAGATCTTGAGCTTTGTAAAAGGAGATCCGCTAAAAGTTGTCATGGCAACGGCCATCATTACGATATTGGTAGGCTTGGATGGAGACGGTTCTTCTACATTCATGATCAGCGTTTCGGCCATGCTGCCGCTTTATCTGAAACTAGGGATGAATAGACTCGTCTTGGCCTGTGTCGTCGGCTTAGGAGCGGGTGTCATGAATATGATACCTTGGGGAGGGCCCTTGGTCAGAGCGGCAGCCAGCCTTCAGGTTGAAGTATCGGATTTATTCATTCCGCTCATTCCCGTCATGATTTGCGGATTATTATGGACGCTTTTTTCAGCATATATCCTCGGTAAAAAGGAAAGGGAGAGGTTGGGGGTCTATCCGTTGGAGACGAACCTGCCGCCTGAAATGAGTGAACAGGCAGCTGCCGTTGAAAATGGATCCGGAAAACAAGCCAAGTTATTTTGGTTTAACTGGCTGTTGACGATATTACTGATGGTGATGTTGGTGATGGAAGTGCTTCCAATCCAAGTTTTATTTGCTTCGGCTTTTGCCGTTGCTTTATTCGTTAACTTCCCGAATCCGAAAGAACAGCAGGAAAGACTACTAAGTCATGCCAATAGTTTCGTGCTGATTTGCACACTCATTTTTGCTGCAGGGATTTTTACGGGGGTATTCACGGAAACAAAGATGATGGACTCGATGGCTGCTACCATCGTAACAGTCATTCCGGATTGGCTAGGGGCACATCTGCCGCTCGTTGTGGCGCTTACAAGCCTGCCGATGGGGTTCATTTTTTCACCTGATGCCTATTATTTCGGCATTTTGCCGATCATCAGTGAAACGGCATCGAACTTTGGCATTGCTCCCGCAGAAATAGGAAGGGCCGCTTTGCTGGGGCATTCGACCACAGGGTTCCCTTTATCTCCACTGGTGCCTGCAACCTTCATATTGATTGGCCTTGTTGGTGTGGATTTTTCCGATCACCAAAAATTCCTGTTTAAGTGGGCGTTTGGGACAACCATCGTCATGACCATCGCAGCCATTGCCTTTGGCGTCATTCCTTTGTGATGGATGAGCCAATCAGCCTAAGATGACCAAGGCTTGACTGAGAAGATAGTAAGGCATTCACTTTCACCATTTTAATCTATTTTACCATTTGACCCTCTTTCTGTTTATTCTTCCATATTAGTGGAAAACATTAGGGTAGATGGAAAACGGAAAGAGAGGGAATGATCATGAACTATAAACGAAAGCTTGTGCTGCCCTTGTGTGCTGCCTTTTTACTTTATGGCTGCAATGCAGCGAATGATTCCAATCAGGGTGACAAAAATGTCGAGGACATGAATACGATAGGACAAGGAACCCAAACGGACGCGGATCCACAGGTGAAGGCGGAAGTTAAGGATGTGGAAGGGAAAACACTTGGCACCGTGAATTTTACCGAAGAAGGGAATGCAGTTTTGATCCAGACAGCTTTGGAAGGGCTTGAACCAGGCTACCACGGCTTTCATATTCATGAAAATGCGATTTGTGAAGCAGAGGCTAAGGATGGTCCATTCACTACAGCTGGAGGGCACTTCAATCCAACTGATGAAACGCACTCCCATCATGCGGGCGATATGCCGCCTTTATTTGTAAAAGAGGACGGCACGGCAAAATTTACGGCAACGCTGGATAACATGTCGATCGACCAATTGAAGAAGGAAGAGCTGGCAGTCATCGTTCATGCAAACCCAGACAACTTTGCCAATATTCCAGACCGCTATGAAGCCAATGGACAAGAAGGCCCTGATGAAGATACGTTGAAAACGGGAGATGCTGGCGATAGACAAGCTTGCGGGATAATTGTAAGCGCGGAAGAAAAATAACCATTATTGAAGCAAGGTGCAGGCAATAGGGCTTCGGAATGTTCCCATTCCGAAGCTTTTTGATTTTTATTCAGTTTTTTCTTTTATGTTTAAAGAAGGTTTTTCCTATATTGATATAGAAGTAAAAGAGGAAGTGCAGGGACATCCTAAGGAGAAAAAATTTTAGAGAATCCAATAAGTTGAGATGATCGAAAACATAGATTTGTTTTTGGGGAATAATTTTCGAAGCAAAATGGCATGGACTAGCAAGAAGAACATTTCACGAGTTAATGCGCGAAACCAACTAGTGAAACGCCCCATTCCAAAGAGCAAACTCACTGGAAAATGGTCGGTTTCAGTATAAAAAGAACCCGAATCGGGACCAATGTCCACTGATTCGGGTTCGATGAATCATTTTGCAGCAAGGTCGTCTTCGATCCGCTGCAATCTCTCAGCAACTTCTTCTTCAGAAAGACCATGCTCGACTATATAGCGGTTACGCGGGTGCACACGGCATTCGTGGGAACAGCTGCGCATATGTTTGTGCTCGTTTTCTTCACTGCAAAGGATTTTCTTGTTGCATTCAGGATTGGCACAATTGACATATCGCTCACACGGTTCGCCTGAATAAATATCACGTCCGACGATGATATGTTCTTTTTGATTGATGGGCACGGCGATTCTTTCATCGAATACGTACATTTGACCATCCCAAAGATCACCTTGGACTTCAGGGTCCTTTCCGTAAGTCGCGATTCCGCCATGCAGCTGACCGACATCCTCAAAGCCTTCTTCGACAAGCCAGCCGGAGAATTTTTCACAACGGATGCCGCCTGTACAATACGTCAGGATTTTTTTGCCTTCAAACATTTGTTTATTTTCCCGGACCCAATCCGGAAGTTCACGGAAATTCGTGATATCGGGCTTGATAGCCCCCCTGAAATGGCCTAAATCAAACTCATAGTCATTTCTGGCATCAAGGACAATCGTATCTTCAGCTTGCATTTGTTCGAAAAATTCCTTTGGGCTCAAGTAGCGGCCAGTCGTCCGGTTCGGGTTAATGTCATCTTCCAAGCGGAGCGTGACAAGCTCATTACGCGGACGAACATGCATTTTCTTGAATGCGTGGCCATCGGCTTCATCTATTTTAAACACGATATCGGCAAAGCGGGAATCGCTTTTCATCATGTCCATGTATTGATTGGTTTGTTCAACCGTACCTGAAACAGTCCCGTTGATTCCTTCCGTCGCCACGAGGATCCTGCCTTTTAATTCAAGAGCTTTACAGGCCGCAAGATGCTCGACTGCGAATTCTTCGTGATTCTCGATAGGTACATACAAATAATAAAGTAATACTCTATATGGTTTTGTTTCCATTTTTTTTTACCACCTATGTTTTATATTTGCAAGATATAAAGGGTGATCATTTAGACACTTATCTCTTACAGACAATCATTATACCAAGAAAACGTAAAAATGATAAGAGCATGAATGAAAATCAAAAGGAGTTGTGTGGAATGTTCAAAGATTTATTGAGAAATCCCATCATTCAAGCGCCTATGGCAGGAGGGGCATCGACTCCAAAGCTTGCAGCTGCTGTATCCAATGCGGGAGGGCTGGGATTTTTAGCAGGTGGTTATAAGACTGCAAAAGAGATGAAAGACGAGATTGAGCAGACCCGTCGTTTGACGGAGTTTCCTTTTGGCGTGAATGTTTTTGTACCGGGAAACGAGGCAATTGATGAAACAGCAGTGGCCGCCTATCGTTCAAGAATCGAAAGTGCCGCCAACAGTGTGGGCGCCTCCATCGGTACTGGAGCTGATGATGACGATGATGATTGGGAAAACAAATTGACGGTATTGAAAGAGACCCAGGTCGATTTCATCAGTTTTACCTTTGGGTGTCCTGAATCCCGTGTATTAAGGGACCTTCAAGGCGCTAGTTCGCTCATTGCCGTGACTGTAACCAACCTTCAGGAAGCAAAAAAGGCGGCAGATGCCGGTGCCGACGTTTTATGTGTGCAAGGGATGGAGGCAGGGGGGCATCGAGCCAGCTTTGAAAACAGGACAGAAGACGATTATGGCCTGTTGGTATTAATAAGGATGATTGAAAATGAACTGAACTTGCCGCTCATCGCTGCGGGGGGATTGATGCATGGGAAGGATATCGCTGCGGTGCTCGCTGCGGGAGCAATGGCGGCACAATTGGGGACGGCATTCCTTCGCTGCCCAGAAAGCGGGGCAAGTCCAGTCCATAAGGCAGCACTCAATGATCCGCGGTTTAACCGAACTGCAGTTACCCGGGCTTTTAGCGGCAGGAGGGCACGCGGGTTGGTGAACCACTTTATGGAGGTGAATGATCACGCTGCACCAGCCGCCTATCCATTTGTCCATCACATGACCAAGCAAATGAGGAAAGCGGCAGGGCAGAAAGGCAATCCTGAATTGATGGCTTTATGGGCAGGACAAGGGTATAAGCTTAGCAGGGAAATTCCGGCCGCTGAATTGGTCGAGCTTCTTATGGAAGAGCTAAAATGGGGAGGAGTGGATGGAGATGGAGATAAGGCAGTTATCCATCGGTGAATCCCCGCCGCTGCACCTGTTGCTTTTGGCAGATCCATCAAAGGAAATGGTAGAGGATTACTTGGGTAAAGGGATATGCTTTGTTGCAGAGCGTGACAAGGAAATCCTTGGGGTGTATGTTTTACTGCAAAAAGGAACGGCTATGATGGAGATAAAAAATATCGCAGTGGATGAAAAGCATCATGGAAAAGGAATTGGGAGACAATTGATTGGGCATGCCATTGCCCACGCAAGGGAACAAGGGTATAAATTGATGGAAATCGGCACAGGGAATTCGAGTATTGGACAGCTTGCTTTATACCAAAAATGCGGATTCAGAATAGTTGGAGTCGATCGAGACTTTTTTACTAAACATTATTCCGAGGCATTGTATGAAAATGGAATTCAGTGCCGTGATATGGTTCGCTTGTCACGAAACATTTTGTGAACGGCCATTTTGGATACGACGAAGAAGGAGGGACCAGACAAAATGAGTCTATCTAGATACCGATAGGTCCGACTCGTTCAAAAAGGAAGGATAACATTGTTTAGAAAATCGACGCGAGGAATTCCGTCTTGCTGCTAAGATCCATTCCACCCTTGCAAGGGTGATGCAACTGGACGGCAAAGCTAGCCTCAACTTTTGAATAACTTTCAGTTACTATGGAGTATCCAAAAAACCCAGGTGCTTTGATCAGAAGAGTGTAAACGGATAGAAACAGACGGTTTCCGGAATAATTCTGGGAACTGTCTGTCTTTTTATGGAAAATGGACATGGAAACGCCATCTGAATAAAAAATAAGTACGATATTTCGTTAAATGCTGCAGCATGCAAGTTGAAGTGAGCTTGCATCATCGCTGACACGTGTTGGTAAACGTAAACAACAGCAGCCAGCAGTTAATCAGGACTAATTGAATGGCTGCATGCCGGGGGATGGAGCATAGCTTCGATTTATCCTTCAAAGAAGCAATCCGAGTTTGGAAAAAGGCTTGGCAATGGTTTCATGCATCTAAGAAAGAGAACTTACGAATGATTTCAATTTCTTATATTATTGAGAATTTTAAGGACGGTCTGAAAAAATAACTCCTGTTCTTCTTCCGTGATCCCCACCAAGGCCTTTCCTTCAATCTTTTCTGCAATTTTAAGGCATTTAGTATGTACTTCCTTGCCCCGGGGAGTCAGTTCAATTCTTTTTTCCTGTTCATCTTTTCCTGGAACTTGCTTAATCATATTATTTTGTTCCATGCTGTTGACCGAACGGGTGATGATGACACTATCTACATCCAAGTAATTGCAAATATCGGGTATGGTGGAATATCCACAATTCTTTAAATAATTCAAGATTGTCCACTGATTATGATAAATTTCAAGGGCTGTGATTTGCTCATTCATTTTGCTGACTAATGATCGGGAAACTTGTAAATATTGATGAAATAATTGAGTAGGGTTCATATGATTCTCCTTTATAATGGTCGACCAATCCATTATATTCTTTAATTCTTAAAAGTCTATTGTAAAGAATCATTCATTTCAGTCAATGTTTATTTTTGGAATAAAAGCACGAACGGGGGACGAGAATGGCGGTGTAATTGAATTTGATGGAAGTACGATCTCCTGAATCATGACAAAATGGAGCTTAACGAAGTGAAAACTGGAAAAAACGCGGGCGAATATTTATTTTTTTGATGCTTGGTCGGCGAAATGGACTGGGGGGTCATTACAAGTCCTTCGCAGGGGGCCAGGATTTCTTTTCTTCAAGAAATGTAAGGCTCCAGAAGAGACAGGCTGCCTCAGGAAGATGATGATTGTGCTCTGGGGCCACATAAACCAAAACCAGCCTGTGATCGGCTGGTTTTGGTTTAAAACTTCTCGCTCGTGGAGCGATGCTTCGTTTCCTTTTTATTTCGTTCTTCCTGTCGTTCATATTTAATTTCATCGATGGGTAAATCTTCGATGGGCATGACGACTTGGTCACGTTCCAGCTGCTTTTCTTGATTTTCTTTGAATGCCTTGGATTTATCGTTACGCTCTGCAAGATACTTTTCCTTATCTTTGTTATCCACAGTCAATCCCTCCATCTCTTATCTCTTTGTAACTCTTTTTCCCTAAATTAAGAAAATAAAACGTGTATGCGAAATATATGTGACCCCGTTTCATAAATATAGAGAGAACAAGAAAGAGCAAGGAGGGTTTGCTCAGTGAATGTTGCTGATTTTTTTCGCTGGTTTTGGAGAGGTATTATCCTCTTGGGCATATTATTCATTATTCCTTATTCATGGGCTTTGATCTTGGCGTTACTCACTGCGATTCTTTTGGATGGATTGGTCCGGATGATTAGTGAAACGGCAAAGCTGCATCGATTATGGGCCGTCTTGATTTCATTCGTTTTATATGTAGGCGGTCTGCTTGGCATCACCTATTTTGCCTTCTCGGTTTTAATCAAAAAGATCATGGTCTATTCAGAGGAATTTCCTGAATTGATACGTCAAATGTATTTGACAGCGATATTGCCTGTCATAAGGCAATGGGAACAATATTCCCAAACGCTTCCGCCAAATCTCATCCAATCTGTGGAACAAACGATGGAAAAGGGCGTCAAGGCACTTGAGGGTTTCACGGAGGGCTTTGTTCAGGATATGGTCCAGTTCGTTACGCTAATTCCGGGTTTATTCATTGATTTTCTCATTTATTTAATCGCTTTATTCTTAATCAGTTTGGAATTGCCTAAGTTAAGGAAAAAGGGAGTCCAATACTTAAAGACTTCCACTTTTCAAAAAATATCGCTAGTTTATCAAGATTTAAGCATGGCAGCAATTGGCTTCATCAAAGCACAGGTCCTTTTGAGTCTAATTACGTTCATCATGGCATATGGGGGGCTATGGTTGTTAAATGTGAAATATGCGATCCCTTTGGCTCTGTTAATTGTTGTCGTGGACATTCTCCCCATATTGGGTACGGGATCTGTTCTCGTTCCTTGGGCAGCAATCGTTTGGGCACAAGGAAATCATCATTTAGGGATTGGCCTGGTTATCCTGTTCCTGGTCATAACAATCATCAGAAGGACGATCGAACCAAAAATCTATTCCGCAAATATGGGGTTGTCCCCATTGGCTTCATTGATAAGCCTTTATTTAGGTTTTAAAATGCTTGGCTTCATTGGGCTTTTTCTTGGTCCTTCGCTGCTCATCGTTTATGATACGTTAAAGAAAGCAGGTGTCATCAAATCCAACTTTAAATTATGAAAGAATGGTTAAAGATTTTTGGCGTGGTTTCTAAAATCGGACATATCTTTTATTGCCCTGCCTTGGCCATGGCAATGAGAGCAATCCCGGGAAAAGAATTGAAGATAGCGGGTTTTACCTTTCCCTTTGCAGTGCTGGCAAATGGTTATTAGTTTCATAATTCTTCACTCCTTCATAAATATTGCTTTTCTAACAGTATGAAACAATAAAGGTTGAACTATACTCGTTGTACTCATTCAATCTTGATGGGGGCTTATTTTGTTTATAATATGCTGTTTATCATTTCATGTACCAATGAAACGAAAATACCCCCCGTGCCTCAACAAGATGAGGCACGGGGGGTATTTTCATGAAACGATTTCGGTTTGCGAAATCATCGGAAATTCTTTTACTTCGCTTACTATTTTTGCTGGTTTATATATTTCAATATAGCGAATATGGTGATCTTCCATTTCTTTTATCCTAAAATTATAAGGTCCAAAAGTTAGGACATCACCTTGCTTTGCCTCGTAATCCTCGGTAAGGATCCAGCCGCCCATCGTATCGATGTCTTCATCATTTATATCCAAACCAAGTAAATCATTCACTTCGCTGACCAATACCTTTGCATCGATAATATAATGATCTTCTTTTAATTTACGCACGTCGGGCACTTCATCCAGGTCAAATTCATCACGGATATCGCCAACGATTTCTTCGAGGATATCTTCAACGGTTACCAAACCTGATGTACCGCCGTATTCATCCATGAGAATAGCCATGTGGATACGTTCCTTTTGCATTTTTAAAAGTAAATCGTGAATCGGGATGCTATCGATGACGCGGATGATCGGACGAACATATCTGTTGATCGATGCAGCCGCATGATTGCTCTTGTCTATCATTTCAGTGAATAGTTCCTTGATATTGACCATTCCGATGACGTGATCTTTATCGCCATCGATGACAGGATAACGGGTGAAGTTGTCTTCCGCCATGACCGTGAAAAACTGTTCGATCGTATCATCCTTGGATATCGTTGCAATTTCAGTACGCGGAACCATGATTTCTTTTGCAATCCGATCATCGAATTCAAAGATCTTATTCACGTATTTAAACTCAGATTGGTTAATTTCGCCACTTTTATAGCTTTCGGAAACAATGATACGCAGCTCTTCTTCTGTATGAGCCAAATCATGTTCAGAAACTGCTTTTAACCCTAGCATTTTTGTCAGCGCCCTTGCAGAACCATTCAGTACCCAGATGAAAGGGTACATGATTTTGTTAAAGCCTATTAAAGGTTTGGAAACCAATAACGTGACCTGCTCCGCTTTTTGAATCGCCAATGTTTTCGGTGCCAGTTCCCCAACGACTACATGTATGAACGTTATGGAAGAAAAGGCAATCGCAACTGATAGTACATGTGAAGCAGAATGAAGATTTAATTGATTCAAAAGTGGTCGCAAAATGTTTTCAACCGTCGGTTCTCCAAGGAACCCGAGCCCTAAGGCAGTGACGGTAATGCCGAGCTGGCAAGTCGAAAGGTATTCATCCAGGTTGGATATGACCTTCCTTGCTGAAAGAGCATTCGGATTTCCTTCTTCAATTAATTGATCGACCCTCGTGCTTCTCACTTTAACGATCGCAAACTCCGTAGCAACAAAAAATGCTGTTAAAGCAATTAAAATGGCAATAATTACCAAGTTTAATATGTCCAAATAGTCTCCCTTACATCGTCTCCGAGACGAATAAGGAGTCCACCTCCTACATTTTTAAAATATACAAGTATATTTTTTTTGTCTTGCCAAATATCTTGGGACCGGTCGTACATAGCATGAAAATGAATTGTACAGCCTCGATTCCCTTATAACTTTTAAGTGATGAAGAGAATTATAGTGTATGCCGATAAGCGATGCGCAGACGGGAAATAGAAGAATTCCTGCATAATGGCTTGCATCCATATATTAAAAGTATGCACATGTCCGTTACGCAAAGCAGCGTCCGTCCGTCAAAACGAACATTCTTTAATGCCCCATCAAATCACCTCAATTAATTAATTTAAATACTTTCATTATAGAAAGAGAACATCATTCAGTCAAACAGCTTACTGCTCCTTAAATCAGGTAAATTGCTTGTAAAGAGTCAATTTGAGCTAATAATTAGCCGTTTTTGGCTGTTTTCTCTACTTTATTGTATTATATGATGGAATATTCTGAAAATTATTAGGCTGATACATAAATAATTGCAGTTTTCATTATTATTTGGACTGTATAATCATATTCTTTAGAAGAAGGACAGGTTCATGGCGTATAAAAGGGGGACATTGATGAAAATGATGGAAAGGATTGCAGCGGTTCTTGCCGGCAGCATGCTTGTAGGGGTGGGTATCAACTTCTTTCTGATACCATACCATTTATTGGATGGAGGCATGATCGGGATTGGCCTGATTTTTCACTACTATATCGGACTTCCAACAGGGTTGGGGGTAATCCTGAGCAGTATTCCATTATATATATATGCTTGGTACTTTGAGAAAAAGCTATTTCTGAACAGCCTGCATGGGTTGTTATTTTCTTCTTTATGCATCGATATTTTTTCGGATGCCATCACCGGTTGGCATTTACCGATTTATGTTAGTGCTGTAATCGGTGGAGCGTTGATCGGGCTCGGAATTGGCTTGATGCTTCGGTATGGAACCTCTACAGGCGGAACGGATATGCTGGCACAAATCCTATCGAGGAAGAGCGGACTGAATGTAGGTTTGCTGATTTTCTTCATTGATGGATGTGTTCTGCTTTTCGGGTTGAGTGTTGTAGGGACTTCCGTCTTTTTATATTCATTTTTAACGATCATTGCAGTAGCCATGCTGACTTCAGTCACCGTGATGCGAACGGCATGATTTTAATTTACGTATAAAAATCTGAAAAAAGGAAAGGATGGGCAATATGAATAGGACGGAGTTTTAGTCCAATAACCGGTAAGGGGAAATACAAATGAAAAAAATCTATATGTGCTCCGCGTTGTTAATTATGCTGGCTGGCTGTCAACAGGCAGAAATGCAAGAGGATAAAGAAGTGAACAGTGCCGTTCCGGAATCCATGGAAGCATCGATTGCGATTAAAGGGAGTTTGGATAAAGGAAAGGAAGTCATTCTTGAAACGACAGTGAAACAAGGAAGCCGCTTAGTGAATGAAGCTGATGAGGTGTTGTTTGAAGTGAGAAAGTCCGGACATGACAAAAGGGAAATGCTGGATTCTAAAAATACGGGGAGCGGCAAGTATCAAGTGATGCATACGTTTACGGAGCAAGGGAAATATATTGTTATTGCCCATGTTACGGCCAAGGGCCTTCATGTGATGCCTGAAAAAGAAGTTGTCATCCCAGAACATGAGGATGAAAGTGCAACGGCTCATCCCAGTACGGATGTATCGATTGAGTTCCAAAGCAACCCTGTAAAGGCTGGGAGCAGCTCGACCTTTGCCGCGAGCGTAGAATTGGATGGGAAACCGCTGACAAATGCAGACGTGAATTTCGAGGTATGGAAGGATGGCAGCGAAGAAAGTCATTTCACCAAGGCTGAGGACGAAGGAAATGGGAGATATCAAAATAAGGTTTCATTCGTTGAACCGGGTACCTATAAAGTGCAGGTGCATGTCGAGAAAGATGAGGTCCACGAACACCAGTTGCAAACCATTCAAGTGAATTGAAAAATGAATAAGGATAACATGCTTTTTAGCTTAAATCGATTTAATAGGTTTTACCCATTATTAAAATGGGAAGGTAAAGAATAACGATACGATACAGTACAGCAGAAAGGGTGAGGTGAGCATGAAGAACCGAATCATCAATAAGTATAAGGATCTCGGGATTCATATTGAAAAAACGAAATCACGGCAGGAGATTTTCAACAATGTTTCGCAAACGGATTCATCCTTACTCACCACAGCTGCTTTTTCGCAATTTGTCCGAAAAACGGAGGCTAAAGGAATATTGATGCAATGAGAGACCGGAGCACATATTTGCTGGTCTTTTTTTTGTGCAATAATCTAGGCGGTACCGAGTATAGGGCAGAATATGAAAAACCGAATAGAACGCTGTGTCCTGAATAGGATATAAGGACAAACATTTTGAAATTGGTGTTAAGGGGAGTCCGATTGAATGGTATCACAGCTTATAATGACGATATTGAATTGGTTTGCCGGAATGGGGTATATGGGCATATTATTGGGGCTGATGGTTGAAGTCATCCCGAGTGAGCTTGTTCTCGGATACGGCGGATATTTGGTAGGCCTAGGAAAAATGAATTTTTGGGGAGCCGTCCTTGCAGGGGTAGCAGGAGGGACGATGGCCCAGTTATTTCTTTATTGGGCTGGTTACTATGGCGGACGGCCTTTTTTGTTGAAGTATGGCAAATATATTTTAATAAAGGAAAAGCATATTTTTATGTCCGAACGTTGGTTTCAACGTTATGGGGTAGGGGTCATTTTCACGGCTCGATTCATCCCGGTTGTCCGCCATGCCATCTCCATCCCGGCAGGAATAGCCAGGATGTCCGTATGGAAATTCATCTTCTATACGATTGCGGCAGTCATACCCTGGACCATTTTGTTTTTATCCTTAGGAAAAATCCTCGGTGATAATTGGCAGCAAGTCAGGGAAATCACTGCGCCATATCTAATTCCGGCAGCAGGTTTTTCCTTTGTTTTCATCATGCTTTATATCATATGGAAAAGGAAGAGTCCTCCCCCGGTCGTATTGGTTAAAAAAATAGGTCGGTTTTCTGATAAATGAATACAAAAAAACAGCCTCGTTGTTTACGGGGCTGTTTTTTCATCTATCTTTGGGGAAGGTCTTCCTCGAGAGGAAGCTTAACGACCTTTTTTGTCACTTCTATGGAACGAATGGCGTGATCTTCCATTTCAATCACCTTAAAGCAAAATCCGTCCTTTTCCATGATGTCCCCTACATTCACATCATAATTTTCCGTAAGCACCCATCCGCCGATGGTATCGACATCGTCTTCTTCCAAGTGAATGCCAAGTAGATCATTCACTTCCTTAACAAGAAGCTTCGAGTCTAAAATATAGTGCCCATCCTTAATTTTCCGGATGGATGCGACTTCATCGATATCGAATTCATCCCTGATTTCCCCAACGATTTCCTCGAGGATATCCTCGACTGTGACAAGGCCGGAGGTACCGCCGTATTCATCCATCAAAATAGCCATATGGATGCGTTCTTTTTGCATTTTCAACAGCAGATCATGTATAGGTATATTTTCCATGACACGAATGATCGGACGTGAGTAATTTTCAATCGCCTTGACTTGGATTTCCGGATTACGAATAAGGTCCGAGAACACCTCTTTCAAATTCACCAAGCCGATGACATGGTCTTTATCACCTTCGACAACAGGATATCGTGTGTACTTCTCCAACTTTGCCACATCGACGAATTCCTGTACCGTTTCATCTTTCGAAATGGTCATGATTTCTGTCCTTGGGACCATGATTTCTTTGGCAACACGGTCATCGAATTCAAAGATATTGCTTACATATTTGAATTCCGATTGGTTAATCTCTCCGCTTTTATAACTATCGGAAAGGATGAAGCGCAATTCTTCTTCGGTGTGGGCTATTTCACTTTCGGACGCAGGCTTGAAGCCAAATAATCCTACAACGAAGCGAGAAGAGTGATTCAATACCCAAATGAAGGGGAAGGCAATCTTATGGAAAAAAATCAGCGGGCCGGCAATAGCCAGGGCCACTTGTTCCGCCTTTTGAATGGCGACTGTCTTCGGTGCCAATTCACCAACAACGACATTCAGGAATGTTATCAGGGAAAATGAAATGACAAATGTCAGAATGCTTGTGACTTCCTGTGGGAAATGTAAGGCATTGAATAAAGGTCCTACCAATGTGAGGACAGTCGGTTGTCCCAGCCACCCCAATCCAAGGGCAGTCACTGTAATGCCGAGCTGTGTCGCGGAAAGGTATTCATCAAGATCGGATGTAACTTTCTTGGCCGCCATGGCTTTTTTGTTTCCCTCTTCAATCAATTGGTCGAGCCTTGAGCTGCGAACCCTGATGATCGAAAATTCGGAAGCTACAAAAAAGGCAGTTAAAGCGATTAAAATAATGACTAATAACAAACTTAATATGTCCAAATAGTGAGGGATTCCATTGAATCGCCGTTGATGCCGGACGACCTAATTATCCCAGTCACCTCCCAAAACCAATAATGAATGAAATGATTAACTTTTATAAATGGCAGATGAAAAATAAATATCGGTTTATTCCATATGAGAATTTTCGATCTATAGCGTCATTCACCTCGATCAGTAGCGGAACCTTCCTAATAGTATAAGTAAACGGAGGCCATTCAGTCAAAAATTTCACACTGAAAATCCAAGGAAATCAGGATATTTATTCATTATTTAGTTTGCAGCTGTATTGAAAAGGTCGTCAGGAAATCGGTTGAATGACATGATAAGGTTCCTTTATGTTTCAAAACGATTTCTTTACAGACGAATAGCCCCAGCCCCGTCCCCCTTTTTTTTGTGGTGATAAAAGGTTCAAAAATATTCGGCAGGACTTCTTCCGGTATCTTCGGACCATTGTTGGAAATATTCAAGGTAAGGATGCCAGGGGGTGATTCAGAGCCGGAAATATAAATGGATGGGGAAGGCATCCCAGTCACTACATCTAAGGCATTTAAAATGATATTCAATAACACTTGGCGAAATTCCTCTTCAGAACCTGAAATGACGGCATCATCGGCAACGTTACATGTAATCGAAGCGTTGACTTCCAAAATGCTGGGATATAAAAATTCAATTACCTCGTTAACCAGTCGGGAGATCGAAAATAGTTCTGTCGGCGATCCCGATGTTTCCTTTTTGGACATATTGAGGAATTGGGTAATCCGGTAATTGAGCTGATCCAACTCCTTGGAAATGATATCAAGATATTTGATTTCAGGTTGTTCTGCTTGTAGCAATTGTATGAATCCCATGATGGAAGTCAGCGGATTGCGGAATTCATGGACAAAACTTGAGGTCATTTGGCCTAAAAGTGTCAAACGGTCTTTATGGTTAGGGCTTATGAATTGATAGCGTTCGTCCAGTTCCTTCGTTTTCAAATCGGTATAATGGGATGATGCAAACTGAATGAGTTGATCGAAGTAAACGTTGATTTGCTTAATGAGAGCGGATCCTTCTTCCATAGGCATCCTGGAAACCAAAACGTGTTCAATGAAGATGGACCTTCCGATGGTGACGGAGGAAAAGAAAACTTCCATATTCAACTGCTTATTAACTCGGTCAGTTGCAATTTTTTCACCGATTACCCTCAATATATCTCCCATGTCCGTATTCGATTTTTCAAGTTGATCCATCAATAAACTGAAAACGTTTTCCACTTCCCCCTTGAAGTAACCTACATATCCATCCGGTAAATGCAGCAGTTCATCTTTCCATTTAGAAAGGATAGTGCTCTTTTGAGAAGATAAAAAGTGAATGGTCATTTCTCGATTAGATACCATTTTGCCCTCCATACTGTAGGAAAATGAATTTACTTTTGACCCAGAAATTTATTTTCTTCAATAAAAATTACAAAATATCAAAATAATTACATGGTGTGTTTATGATAACAGATTAATGGTGTTTAGACATGTGTCAATGGGTTAGTTATTCGTCAATCAATAAAAGAATACCTCTTTTTGTGCGGGTTTTATTACAGTTATTACAAGGATGAAATTAAAAAAAGGGAGTCCGTAAAGTTACTGACGGTCCCCTTTCCTGTTAATGGCAAATGGTTCGATGTGAACGATTGCATGCTGGATATTAAATTCTTTTAAAAGGTTTTCTTCGATATTAACGGTAATATCGTGACCTTCGATGACGGTCAAAAGAGGATCAACGAGAACGGTGGTTTCAAGCAGGATTTCACTTCCATGCATGCGTGCCTTAATTTCACTCATGCCTTTAACGCCTTCTGTCAATATAATGGTTTGACCAATCTTTTGCAGCAGCTGTTCGTCGAAGCCATCGGTTAATGAAATGGAGGCATCCCGGAAAATGCCCCATGCCGTTTTGCAGATGATGATACCCACGACTGCAGCTGCTATGGCATCCAACCAAGGAATTCCAAGCTTGGAACCGAGTATTCCTATAAACGCACCGACACTGACAAGGGCATCGGAACGGTTATCCTGTGCAACGGCATAAATGGAGGAGCTGTTGATTTTCTTACTTAAAACTAAATTGTAACGATAAATTCCATACATGAAGATGGCAGAGAAAAGTGCGACATAAGCGGTCAGCATATTAGGGACGGTCGTCGAATCTGGCTGGAAGAAGGATTCGACAGCACCGTATACAACCTGCAGACCCACGGTTATCATGATGAAGGCAGCGACTAACGATGCTATGGTTTCCGCCCTTAAATGGCCGTATGAATGATTATCATCTGGCGGTCTCTTTGAAATTTTCAAACCAATCAATACGGCAATCGAGGCGATAATGTCGGTCGTATTATTTAAACCATCTGCCCATAGTCCTTTGGATTCACCGAAATGGCCAAACGACAATTTAAGAGCGGACAAGAATATGTAAGCGGCAATGCTAATGTAGGCGCCTTTTTCAGCCGAAATCGAATGTTTATCCATGTCTATCCCCCTTCCCGATGATAATTAGGTTTATTCATGAAAAAAAACTTATTGAGCTGTACAATAATGGACAAAAGAAGTTGGTTGAAAGGGTGTATGCATTCTAATGCAATCATGAGTCGGTTAATTTTTTTGGAAACCAATAGTATATTCTAACCGTCGAACGATAAATAAATACTTCCGCAAGAGGAGCCAAAAAGGCTGAAAGGGTAAATGCGATCATAACCTAAGCCACGATGGTCAACGGGAGCATGAGGCTGCTTTTTTGTTTGCCTAGACCATTTATTCATTCTTGGATGAAGATGATTTTGGTTCGGTATGCCGAAAAAAGCAGGATTCTCTATGGAATCCTGCTTTTTTCGAAGATCTTGGCAATTTGAATCATTTTGAAGCCGCCATCTTCATTTGGCTATGAATACCGAACAAGGGGCGTTTTTCGCAATGGAACTGCT
The DNA here is from genome assembly GCF_002803435.1 of Bacillus sp. mrc49. Classification (NCBI taxonomy): domain Bacteria; kingdom Bacillati; phylum Bacillota; class Bacilli; order Caryophanales; family Bacillaceae; genus Bacillus; species Bacillus sp. mrc49. The sequence continues at coordinate 70,911 of NZ_PHNG01000800.1, forward strand.
TGTGCTGCCCAGAAAGAATTTTTCGAGCCCGCTTTTATCGCTATTGCCCACAACGATGAGGTCAGCGCCGGTCCTTTCCGCATATTCACATATGCTATCAGGCGCATGCCCTTCCAATATTTCAAAATTCCCTTTCACTTGAAACTCACTGAGCAGTCTCAATGTATTGCTTTCTGCGTTTTGGACACTATTCTCGACGACCGAATGGGAGGCGTTTCCTATCGTTTTTTCATGATGTTCAACTTCCGTGACAGGATGATTTTGGACGGGATCCACATAAAAACCAGCAGCAGGTACGAACCCTGGAGCCGATGCATTTCCCATGATGCGCTGTTCCACCTTATCAATTAAGACATGAACCACGGTGAGTTCCGTTTCCGGAAAGGCCTTTTTCAGAGTTGCCCCATACTCGACGGCACGCTTACTCTCCTCATTTCCATCAAAAGCGACGACAATATGCTTGAAGTCTTTCATGAATATCATCTCTCCCCATTTTAAATGTCTTTAGAGGTTTTATACCCACTTTCACAAGCATTAAGCCTTTTAACCAGTATATTGATTGTCATTTGTGGGTAAAGGATAGATACGAGCATTCGTTATTTTTCATGCCCGAGCCCGGCCAGATTGCAAAACGAAAGGCTAATGAGCTTCTGCTATTTATTTAATCAGCGAGTTTTCTTTCATAAAAAGGGTAAAATATTTTTAATGAATATGACGCAGACGGGAAAATGGGGGTCCAAATGAGAGGGTTAGTGAAATTAGGTCTAATATTAATATTGGCAGCGATGGTTGTGGGTGCCGGTTTTCTAATTTATTTCAGACAGGGTGCAGACATAAGTCACCTGGAAAATCATCTTCAGCAGCCAACGGGCATTTATGATCTTGATGGGAATCTGGCCAGCACGATCACTGCCAATAAATCTCAAGGCGTTGCAATAGCCGAAATACCGGAACACATGAAACAGGCGGTGGTTTCCATTGAGGATCACCGCTTTTATGAACATCATGGCATAGATTATCAAGGCATTTTGCGGGCCTTGGTCAAAAATGCGAAGGCTGGCAGTATTGTTGAAGGAGGAAGTACGCTTACGCAGCAGCTTGTGAAGATCACGATGCTTGAGTCGGATCGAACCTTGAAGAGGAAGATAGAAGAATTCTTTCTCGCCCAGGAAGTCGAGGACGAATATACAAAAGATGAGATTTTGGAAATGTATTTAAATCAAGTCTATTTTGGCCATGGGGCATGGGGCATCAAAAAGGCCGCCAATGTTTATTTTTCCAAAGAGGTTTCCGAATTGAGCGTTTCGGAGAGTGCTTTACTGGCTGGCGTCATTAACCTGCCCTCCAAACTTGATCCATACAAGAATTTGGAAGGGGCATTGAAGCGGCGAGATCTGGTTCTTTCAAGAATGGCTGAGCACGGTTATTTGACGAAGGATGAGGAGTCTGCCGCAAAAAAAGATACCGTGACACTCATTAGGGGGGAGAAGCAAACGGATCCGTTAAAGGGAAAATACCCCTATTTCGTCGATCATGTTTTGTCGGAGGCATCCAGTAAATATGGGATAAAGCTTGAGGATTTACTTACCAAAGGCTATAAAATATATACGACGCTGGACCAATCCATGCAGCAGGCGACAGAATCCGTTTATGGGAATGATGCCAATTTCCCCGTCGGAACGAGTACGGAGGAGCTGGTCCAGAGCGGTTCAGTCCTTTTGGATCCGAAAACAGGAGGAATAAGCGCACTTGTCGGCGGGAGAGGAAAGCATCAATTCATGGGCTATAACCGGGCCACCCAGCTGACGAGGTCCCCCGGTTCGGCCATAAAGCCCCTAGTTGTGTACATGCCCGCGGTGGAAGAGGGATATGAAATCACCTCTCCTTTAAAGGATGAAAAAATGAGCTTCGGTGAATATGAGCCAACTAACTTGAGCGGTGTGTATAAAGGGGAGGTACCGATGTATGAAGCCATGATGAACTCCCTGAATGTACCAACCGTTTGGTTATTGAATGAGATTGGCATCGATAAGGGACTTGATTCGCTTAAGCGGTTTGGAATACCGTATGAAAAGGAAGATCGGAATTTAACGCTCGCATTAGGCGGAATGAGAAAGGGTGTGTCCCCGTTGCAGATGGCTGATGCTTTTTCGGCATTTGCAAACAACGGTGAAAGGATCGAGCCGCATGCCATACTAAAAATAGAAAATTTCGAGGGAAAGGAAGTAGCCTCCTTGAAGGAAAAGGGCACAAAAGTAACGAAAGTGACCTCTAAAGACGTCGTCGATAAAATGAATACAATGCTGCTCGGAACTGTGGAATATGGTACAGCGAAAAACGCGGCGGTTTCCGGTCATGAAATTGCAGGTAAAACAGGGTCAACGCAAGTTCCGATAGAAGGAATATCAGGGGTTAAAGATCAGTGGTTCATAGGATATACACCTTCGTTGGTCGGGGCCGTATGGGCTGGATACGATAAGACGGATGAAAAGCATTACTTAACGACACATAGCAGCGAGGGAAGTGCGCTCATTTTTCAAAAGATCATGGCAAAAGCGCTCCAGGACCAAGCGTCCCAATCTTTTAAAACCGAAGACATCGGACCGTTCATAGCTGAACAACAGGCAATCTTGGCTGAGCAAAAGGAAAAGGAAAAAGAAGAGAAACGTAAGCGATATTGGATTGATAAAGGGAATGAAATAAAGGAGGGCTGGAACAAATGGAGGAACTGGGAATTGCCATGGTAATTTCAGGACTTGGAGGCATCGTTCACAGGGATGTTTTTCCTCCATGCCATACAGCTCAAAAAAAGCCTGAAGGCAAGCTCAATCATAATCGAGTTTGCCTTCAGGCTCTTCATCATTAAAATATGAAATTTACTATTATGCCGATCACGACGATCGCGCCAATCACCATTAAGATTGTTCTCATTGTAAAAACACCTTCTTCTTTATATAGCATAGTTGGATTCATTTAAATATTGACGGTTTGGTTCATATGAAAACTTAGTGCGTTTTCATCATTTTCATTACAAATATCCTGTACTTTTTGGAGCATCGCATGTACATTCTCTCCTTCGAGGATGACTTTCATGTTTGCACATTCCTGAAGGATGAGCACAAAAGATACGAAGGTGGAAAGCTTTTTGGCATCCACCAATTTATGGTTGCAGATAAAATATATATTTCCTTTAAATTCTTTTGTAACTTGATATAGGTTCATGATTTGACGCATGGATAATCTTTTATTCGTTTTAATGTCAGAAGAAATTACTTTATTCATTGTCGTTTACTCCTTTGGTTTTTATACTTTTTCAATAAAAAGCATAATCAAGATGTCGATTGAGCTACAATTTTTAAAAAGATGAACAAGCAGGTTCGGTCTTATTTATGTAGTTGTTAGCGAGTTATGTTGTATATTTACCCGTGTAAAAGTATTTGAAACCTTTTTGGCATATACAATTTTGAAGGGAGAAGGAATGATGCTAACACTTATTAAAAATGGGGAGATTTATGGCCCGGAATATATGGGTCAAAAAGATATCCTTCTGGTTGGAAGGCAAATAGGTTTCCTTGAGGATACGATTGATGCACCTGCCAATTTCGTTGAAATGGAAGTGATAGATGCGAGCGGTCAAATCGTAGTTCCGGGGTTTATCGATGCTCATGTACATATTATCGGCGGAGGAGGGGAAGGAGGCTTCAAGACGAGGACACCTGAAATCCAATTGACGGATGCGACGCTGGCAGGAATAACGACATTGGTCGGTGTTATCGGAACGGATGGAACGACAAGGACGATGCCGGCACTGATAGCTAAAGCGAGAGCTCTTGAAGAGGAAGGGATAAGCTGCTTCGTCCATACCGGCTCCTATCATGTTCCAGTCAAGACATTGACAGGGAAGGTCGAGGACGATTTGATCCTTATCGATAAAATCATCGGTGTCGGTGAAATTGCCATCGCAGATCACCGATCTTCGCAACCGACTGCGGCAGAACTTGCCAAACTTGCCTCGCAGGCCCGTAATGGAGGCCTGCTGTCCGGGAAAGGCGGAATCGTGAACATGCATGTGGGCGACAGCCTAAATCAATTGAAGGTGATCGAAGAAGTCGTCGAGACAACGGATATTCCGATCACTCAGTTTTACCCGACGCATATTAATCGAAATCCGCATGTTTTCAAAGCGGGGTTGTTATATGCAAAAAAAGGCGGCTATATCGATTTTACGACGAGTACGGTCAAGAAGTTCCTGGAGGAAGGGGAAGTGAAAGCAAGTACAGCAATAAAAATGGCCATCGAGGGAGGAGTCGATATCAATCAGATCACCTTAACTTCAGATGGGCAAGCAAGTCTTCCTGACTTTGATGATGACGGGAAACTGAGAGGATTGGGCATAGGTACATGCATGTCCCTCTATGACTCCGTGGTCGATGCGATTTTGGTGGATGGAGTAACAACGGCCGATGCCATGCGAGTCGTGACGGAAAATCCGGCGAATATCCTAAAACTCGCAAAAAAGGGCCGGCTTAAAGCAGGGAATGATGCCGATATAATCATAATGGATAAGGAAACGTTCGAAATCGATACCGTCATTGCAATGGGACAAATCATGGTCAAAGATGGGGCGGCGGTCGTGAAAGGAATATTTGAAAGATAGGGTTTCCCCCGCTTATAAAATACAAGTGATATATAAGCAAGATCACCAATCTATATGTGGTGTTGCCTACAGACTGCAGACAAACTCGGTAAAAATCGAGTTTGTCTATTTTTTATGGCTTGTACCATTTTGACGCTGATTATATAGAAGATCTTCCCCCTTTCTCATAAAAAAACGGTTCTTATATCCTAATCGATTTTTGACTGATTCGTTAAACGATTGACCCTAGATATCATAACTGAAATGATGAACTATCAAGGATAGTTTACGAAGTTTTCCCATTAATTTAGCATATTTTCAAAATGAAGGCGAACCATCGGAAAACACATGCTAAAAAAAGGCAAAATACGGAAAATTCATCCTATTTAACATGTTATTAAAATCACCGATGTATTATCCTTTTATATAAGCAAATGAAGTTTATGAAAAAGCAATTATTCACAGCATAAAAGCCCAGAAAAACGTTTTGGGCTATCATTTCATGACCGTTCGAATCCTTGGTAAGTTTGTGAAATAAATCTAACTTAAGGGGAGAAATATAATGGAAAAGACGGGAAACCCAATTATGAAAGCGCATTCAAATGAAAGTGAGCCAGAAATGTATCGTGTATTGAGTGCTGATGGAGAAATCATTGAATCCATTGATGGAAAAATCGATAAATCACTGATGCTGAAGATGTATGAAAGCATGCTTTTACTCAGAACTTTTGATCGTAAATCAGTGAATCTCCAACGTCAAGGAAGAATGGGGACGTATGCGCCATTCGAAGGGCAGGAGGCAGCCCAGGTAGGGAGTGCATTAGCGTTGTCGGCAGGGGATTGGATGTTTCCCACATACCGTGATCATGGAGCGGCAATCATCCACGGGCAGGAATTGTACCGCGTTTTCCTGTACTGGATGGCGCATTTGGAGGGCTCTGTCTGCCCGGAAGGAAAGAGGATACTGCCTCCTAGTGTCCCCATTGCCACTCAAATGGTTCATGCGGTAGGAACGGCTTGGGCAAGTAAGCTGAAAGGGGAAGAGAATGTGAGCATTGCTTATTTTGGTGATGGCGCCACTTCTGAAGGCGACTTTCATGAAGCGCTAAATTTTGCGGGTGTCTATAAAACTCCGACAATATTTTTCTGCCAAAACAATGGCTACGCGATCAGTGTGCCGTTTGAAAAGCAATCCTCCTCTAAAACGATTTCCCAGCGAGCCTCCGCATATGACATTCATGGTGTTCGAGTGGATGGAAACGATATTTTTGCAGTTTGGCTGACCGTGAGGGAGGCTGTCGAAAGAGCGCTTAGCGGCCTGGGACCCACTCTGATCGAAGCGATTACTTTTCGCTATGGTGCCCATACTACGGCAGATAACCCGAACATATATCGGAATCAAGACGAAGTTTCAACATTTTGGAGGGAAAATCGCGATCCGATCGCCCGTCTTAAAAAGCTTTTGCAAAAAGAAGGTCACTGGAATGAGGAACAGGAAGAAAAGATCATCAAGCAGTTCAATGAATTGATAGAATCCCACCTTCAAAAAGCGGAAGCTTATCCGAAATCGTCCCCTCTTGAAATGTTCAATCATGTATATGCAGGGGAGTCATGGCATCTAAAGGAACAGCAGCAAGAATTGAGGCAAATCCTGAAGAAAGGTGTGAAGAAATGATGGGTAAAAGCGTAACGATGCTCCAGGCCATTACGGAGGCGATGGATCAAAAGCTTGATCAAGATGATCGTGTCATGATTTTGGGTGAGGACATTGGGGTGAATGGAGGGGTTTTTAGATCGACGGAAGGGCTTCATGAGAAGTATGGAGGGAATCGTGTTGTCGATACTCCGTTGGCTGAGTCAGGAATCATCGGTTCTGCCATCGGTTTATCCCTTAATGGGATGCTGCCGATAGTGGAGATTCAATTCCTTGCCTTTATTTATCCTGGATTCGAACAGCTCGTTTCACATGCAGCTCGTATGAGATATCGGACCCGCGGGCAATTCGGGGTGCCCCTGGTGATACGTACGCCATATGGAGCTGGAATAAGAGGTCCTGAACTTCATTCCGAGAGTGTCGAAACCTTCTTTGCCCATACCCCTGGATTAAAGGTGGTGGCACCAAGCAATCCATACGACGCGAAAGGGCTGCTCATATCTGCGATTGAAGATCCGGATCCGGTCATCTTCCTGGAGCCGACTAAATTGTATCGGGCTTTTAAGGAAGAAGTACCGGAAGAAATGTACCGAATACCAATCGGTCAGGCAAAAGTGGTCCAGGAGGGAAGTGATCTGACCATTTTTGCCTGGGGGGCCATGTTGAGGGAAGCATTGAGTGCCGCAAGGAAAATTGAAAAAGAAAAGGGCTGGAAATGTGAAGTGGTCGACCTTCGTACACTGTACCCCTTGGATCGCGATACGATCGTACAATCCATTAAAAAGACGGGTCGCGCACTGATCGTCCATGAAGCCCATAAGACAGCTGGATTAGGTGCGGAAATCATCTCGATCATTAATGATGAAGCGCTTATTTATCTGAAAGCGCCGATTAAACGTGTGACTGGATTTGATGTGCCGGTGCCGCCGTTTTCAATAGAAGATCATTATCTGCCAACTGTTGAACGTGTTAAACAGGGGATAGTCGAAACGATTTCATTCTAATTGTCATTAGGAAGGGGAGGAAGATGCATGATTGAATTCAAACTTCCTGATGTAGGGGAAGGGATGCATGAAGGAGAAATCATCCAATGGCTCATTAAAGAAGGGGATGCGGTGAAGCAGGACCAACCCATCGTTGAAGTGCAGACGGATAAAGTCAATGCCGAATTGACTGCCCCCATAACAGGTGTGGTCAAGAACATATTTTTTTCGGCAGGCGATACCGTGGAAGTGGGGACCACCATATTCACCATTCAAGAAGAGAACGAAGTGTCATTAAAGGACGAAGACCGTAATGAAAGTGGTGGCCGCCAGGAGCAATCTGGTTATGAAGAAACAGATCGAGTGACAAGTCAAGGGAAACTTGATGCAGGACGCGTATTGGCAACACCGTTCGTGCGTCAAATGGCGAGGGAAATGAAGATTGATCTCCATCAGGTTAAAGGTACTGGACCAGCTGGACGAATAATCGAGAGTGACCTGCTGCAGTTCGTAGAAATCAGTTCGGTCTTGCAGGAACACCCCGATCACAGCAATGACACGATCCTTCCGGAGCGGGAGCCGAAAAAGAAAGCCAAACAGTCAAAGAGTGCGGAAGCTGAGCCGGAGGAGCGCATCCTGCTCAAGGGGATCCGTAAGAAAATCGCTGAACATATGGTAAAGTCGGTTTCCACCATTCCTCATGTTACCCATGTGGATGAATTGGAAATGAATGCATTGAAGGAATTGAAGGATCAATTAAAGGTATATTCCGAAGACAAAGAAATCAAATTGACTTTTTTACCGTTTTTCGTCAAGGCCATCGTCATTGCTTTAAAGGAGTTCCAAACTTTAAACGCTTCAATAGATGATAAGAGCAATGAAATCATCTTGAAACACTATTATCATATTGGAATTGCAACGAATACGAACGAGGGCCTGATTGTTCCCGTCATAAAACATGCAGATCAAAAAACGATTTTTCAATTGGCTGATGAAATCAGGCAGTTGGCAACCCGAGCAAGAGAGGGGAAGCTGAGCCTGGAGCAAATTACAGGAAGTACATTTACCATCAGCAATGTAGGTCAGATTGGAGGGATGCACGCGACCCCGATCATCAACTATCCGGAAGCGGCGATATTGTCGCTGCATAAAATGGAACCGCGTATGGTCGTTCGGGATTTGGAGGGTGTTATCCGCTTGATGATGAATATGTCCTTATCCTTCGATCACCGCTTGATTGATGGTGTTACAGCTGTGCAGTTCACCAATCGGATCAAGGAATTGCTGGAGAATCCAATTCGTTTAGTTGTGGAGATGAGATAATGGTAGTAGGGGAAGTTGCTGTAGAAACCGATGTTTTGATCATGGGAGGCGGTCCGGGAGGGTATGCTGCGGCAATCCGTCTCGGACAGCTAGGGAAAACGGTCGTCCTTGTTGAAAAAGATAGGCTTGGCGGAGTTTGTCTCAATAGGGGGTGCATCCCTTCGAAGGCTCTGATACACACGGCTGACCAATTCCGGAAGCTTGGCGATTTGGGGAAAATGGGAATCAAGCTTCCCCAGGAAAGTATCACGATGGATCTTAATGTTTGGCAGGATTGGAAGGGAGGAGTCATTTCCCAGTTGACTCAGGGGATAGCTCATTTATGTAAAGTAAATGGAGTAACCGTTGTTCAAGGTCAAGCGACCTTTTTATCTGATGGCCGGATCGGTGTGGAAACCGCTGGAGATTTTGAAACCTACAAGTTTGAACATGCAATTATTGCGACGGGATCGAGGCCCTTCATTCCTTCATTCATTGAAGTCGATGGAGAGTTTATACTGGATTCGACAGCCTCATTACAGCTGCAGGAAGTTCCAGCCAGCTTGTCGATCATCGGCGGGGGCTATATCGGAATCGAATTGGGCATGGCCTTTGCAAAGCTAGGGACTAAAGTGACCATCATCGAGATGGCCGACCGCATCCTCCCGCAGATTGCCGAAAACCTGGTAAAGGAGGTTATCCATAATGCGAAGAAGCTTGGAATGAATCTAATAACCTCGGCAAGGGTGGAAAAGGCGATGGTGGTGGATGGTCAAGTGCATCTTCATATTCACTCGGAAAAACTGGGTACGGAAGTGATCGTCAGCGAAAAGTCTCTTGTTACAATCGGCAGAATTCCCAATACGGAAGAGATAGGTCTGAATCGGGCTGGGGTTATGATAGGCGAAAAAGGCCATATCACAGTGGATATGGAATGCCGAACGAATGTGCCGCACATCTTTGCCATCGGGGACATTACGCCGGGGCCGGCTCTCGCTCATCGGGCGTCGAAGCAGGGGGTGGTGGCGGCGGAAGTGATCTGTGGGCTGCCAAGTGCCAATGATTCAGCCTATGTGCCATATGTCATCTTCTCCGAGCCGCAAATAGCAGGAGTCGGGATCACTCGTGAAGAAGCGGAGCGACAGGGCTACAGCGTCAAGACGGGCAAATTCCCTTTCAGCGCGAACGGCAGGGCGCTTGCGACGAATGAAATGAGGGGGTTTGCTGAAGTGATCGTGGATGAGAAAAGCCACATATTGCTTGGGATGCATATGGTCGGTCCTGATGCCTCCAACTTGATAGGCGAAGGCGTCCTAGCCCTTGAGTTGGCAGCACGGGTCGAAGATATAGCCCTTAGCATCCATCCGCATCCAACTTTATCGGAAGGGTGGATGGAAGCGGCGGAGGCTGCGTTGGGGCATGCGATTCACATCGTGAATAATTAAAATATTCTTAATTCATGGGGATTACCAATGTAGTCCCCTAATTATAGTGCAATACTAATGACACCGGGGTTTTGAACCTGTTTTATAGGGGAAATCACCACCAAAAAACGATGCTAGGGCATACAGGAACTGTAAGAGTTTACAATGTTTCCTCTTGTAAAACTACCCGCATATTGATATATTTTTATCTTGGTGAAGAAGTGGTTTTTCAAGCAAGCAATGCATGCTTCCACGCTTTTTCCATAACGGTTGATGAGAATTTAACCTATCAATTCGCCATTTGCATGTTGAATGGAGAATTTGACTTTTTATACTGGACATTATGGAATGAAGGAGGCAGATGCAAATGGATTCAAATGGCGGGTCACTTCAAAGAAGATTGCTGCCGCGACATATTAGCATGATGGCAATGGGAGGGGCAATCGGTACCGGGATTTTTCAAGGAAGTGCCGAAACCATATCATTAGCAGGACCAGGCGTTATTTTTACTTATATTTTTGCAGGATTATTACTTCTTGTCGTCATGGGAGCCATAGCAGAAATGGCAATCGCCTACCCAAATACGAATATGAAAGGCTTCATCCAGAAAGCCTTCGGCAAGCGCAGTTCCTTCATTATTGGCTGGATGTATTGTTTCATGTGGCTGTCCGTCTGTGTCATCGAGGTAGTGGTGGCAGGCAGCTTCTTGCAATACTGGCTCCCGGCAATCCCGCTATGGGTATTAAGCTTGGCGTGTACAGCCTTGATCATCGGGGTCAACATGATGAATGTAAAAAATTATGGTGAATTCGAATTTTGGTTTGCCGGCATAAAAATTACCATGATCATCTTATTCATTATCTTGGGGGCCTGTATTTTATTTGGCATCATCCCGAGCGGCGGATCCAATTATCTGCAAAACTTTACAGGACATGGCGGTTTCTTCCCTAATGGCTGGATGTCCATCTTTTCGGCATTATTGATCGTGATGTTCTCATATGGCGGTTCCGAGCTAATCGGATTGACGGTAACGGAGGCAAAGGATGCAGAGCGCATCTTGCCGAAGGTCATCAAAAGCTATATTTGGAGAATCATTTTATTCTTCACTTTGCCGATACTTGTTATCTGCGGCTTGATTCCATGGAACGAGATTACCGACCAATCGAGTCCTTTTGTCCAAGTTCTATCGATGTCCGGCTTTCAAGGGTCTGCCCACATCATGAACTTCATCCTAATAACGGCTGTCTTATCTGCCGCTAATTCCGGAATATATGGGTGTACCAGGATGTTACATTCATTGGCTACAGAAGGGGAAGCGCCAAAAGCGTTCTCATATGTTTCTAAAAATGGAGTTCCGATGTACAGTTTGGTGCTTAGTGCCGTTGTTTTGGTGGCCGGTTCGATGATCACCTACGTTGCACAGGACGAAGCATTTCTTTTGTTAATGGCGATACCGGGCTTTGTCGTTTCACTAGTATGGATCAGCATTTGTTTTGCACAGCTAAAACTTCGCCGTTCATATACTAAGATTCCGAGCTTTAAAGTGTGGGGTTTTCCATATGTAACGACATTTGCAGCCATCATTTTAAGCATCATTAGCCTCAGTTTCGTGTTCAGTGAACAAAATCGAATCAGTATCATAACCTGTCTTCTCGTGTTGGCTGCATTAACCGTCATTTCAATTTTCAAATTCAAAAGGGTGGATGGTCAGGAACCAACCATCATAAAAAAGGATATCATTAAATGAATCCACTAAAAGATACGGCATGGGCGACAACGTCCATGCCGTATCTTTTTATCCTTCCTTTTAGGTCAAATGCCAGCCGTTTCATTGGTTGCATTTTGCAAGCATGTTATGAACTTTTCATTTTCAAATGGGGTGCCGATGGTCACACGGATCGTATCCGCATACCCAAGCAAATGACCGGAACGGGTGATGACCCCGGAAGTCAATAGCTTCTCGAAAACAACCTTGCCAGGCTGATTCAGCTTGATCATTAAGAAATTGGCATGTGAAGGGAAGAATGCCAAACCCAACCTGCTCAGTTCGGCTTCCAAATATCTTCTGCCTTCCTCGTTCCTGCGGGCACATTGCTCCACGAAAGTATCGTCATCCAATGAGGCGAAGGCTGCAGCCTGTGCAAGCCGGTTCGTATTGAATGGTTCTTTCACTTTAATGAGCTCTTGGATGATGGAGGCGTTCATTATACCGTATCCGATCCTTAATGCAGCCAAGCCATGAATTTTTGAAAACGTACGTAAGATGACTAGATTTGCATGATCATTTAAAAGGGGCAAGGTTTCCAAATAGTCTTCATCATTGACATACTCATAGTAAGCTTCGTCAAGGATCAGTAAAATATGTTTCGGTACTTTTTCGATAAAGGCTCTTAACCTTTCCTTTTGAACGATCGTCCCTGTCGGATTATTGGGATTACAAATAAAAATCATTTTCGTATTTTCCGTTATGGCGTCATACATCCGCTGAAGGTCATGCACGCCATTCATGAGAGGGATCTTGACAGGCGTACCGCCGTCGATCAAAACATTCGTTTCATAGCGCGGAAAGGTAACATCAGCCATGATGACCTCATCCTTTGCTTGGATATACGTTCTTGTCAATAGGCGAATCACTTCATCCGATCCATTCCCCAAGATGATTTGATCTTGTTTAATGGATAATTTCCTGGCTAGCTTTGCCGCTAATGACGGAGCCATCCCTTCAGGGTAAAAGGATGCTTGCTCCATTTCGACAATCATGGCTTCCTTTGCTAGAGATGAGCAGCCGTATGGATTCTCATTGGAGGCCAATTTGACGATTGTTTCCAGGCCTAATTCGCGTTGCACTTCTTCAATCGGTTTACCGGATACATAAGGAATTAATTCCTCAATCTTTTTTCGCACCGGGATTTTACTATAGGTCAATGCAGGTTCCTCCTTTTATATGATTCTGAATTTTCTTTTTCTATGGTAATTTTAATGATAGAATATTAACTGTCAAAATTACATACAAAAAAGAACGTATTTACAGCTTTCCATCCACCATATTAAAGAAATATAGCCTTATAATCCTTCATTATGAAAGGCGGTCGTTTCATGGATGAAATAGATGTCAGTTTACTGGAGCTTTTACAAATGAATGGACGGATGACGATTAGTGAACTATCAAAGAAATTGGCCTTAAGTCGACCAAGCATTTCTGAACGCATGTATCGCCTCCAGGAAAAGGGAATCATCGAGGGTTTCAGTGCAAGGGTTTCACCGACCGCAATCGGAAGAGCGGTGCTCGTTTTCATTCAAGTGAGTGAACTTAAGGTTTCCGTTTCCGATTTCGAGCAATTAGTGATAAATGATTTGGATATTATCGAATGCCATCGGGTAACGGGGACAGTGGGGTATTTTCTTAAGGCGGCTTTAGCTGATATGGACAGCATGAGATTACTTATCGATCGATTGATACCCTATGGGCACCTGAATACTTCCATAGTCTTGACATCCCCTGTACCTTCGCGTTCCATCCTTCCAAAAGTCAGTGAATGATAAGGTCGCCAGCCGTGATGCAGCACTTGGCGTAAGAAAGACGTCAAAAAGGAACAGTGCAGGTCCACTGTTCCTTTTTGGTGTCACTTCAAATCCATCAGTGCCCCGAAATATTGCTGGGACGTAGTAAAACAAATGAAGGCCAATAGTTCCGAAATTTCTTCATCCGTAAGCGCTTCTTTCAATACGTGGAAAAATGGTTCCCCCGTTTTTTCACGCTGGTTTAGGAATACTTCTGCAAACCCAATCGCATAGCTTTCTTTTACTTCGCTTGGCTTTAGTGGAGTACCTTTTGCCTGACAATAAGAACAGCCGTTGCCCAAGGCCAGGACCCTCCTGACATTTTCCTTTAATTCCTTCGATAGTTTCCCATCTGCAGACACACTCTCTGAAAGGTCTGACCATTTTTGCAAAATCTCTTCGGAATGAAATAACCGCTGAAAGGGACTGGACCCAAGCTCCGAATTTTTTATTCTTGTCATGTTCATCTCCCCTTTGAGATAATCTTAATATGAAAAACAAGCATTTTTAATTGCGTTCGCAAAGTATTTATATTAAATGTTTATTGAACGTAAGGAAAAGAAGGGGAATGTTATTCGAATGAAAATTGATGAAAAAGATAGGGATATTCTTGCTGAATTAACGTTGAATAACCGGGTCTCAATGAGGGAATTGGCAAAGAAGGTAGGTCTCTCCGCTCCCACCGTTACCGAGCGAGTCCGACAAATGGAGTCGTTCGGCATCATCAAGGGATACGTTGCCGAAATTGACCACAAAAAAATCGGTTTTCCGATTGAGTGTATCGTGGAAGCAACGATAAAAAATGGGGAATATGAAAAATTCAAAATGTATATTTCCAAGCTGCCAAATGTTGATTTTTGCTATCGAATTGCCGGGCAAGCTTGCTTTATGCTCAAAATTCGCAGTGAGAGTCTGGAAAAAGTGGAGGAATTCATCAATCAAACCATTCCTTTTGCGGCAACGGTGACACATGTCATCCTTTCAGAAGTTGAGCGGAAGCATGAATGATAGATTTTTTTCATCGCTTGTGAACGAATCCTTCCTTTCAAACGTCAAATAATATAAAGGATGGGAAATGAGAGTGGGTGATCAAGGGATGGATGAAAAAAATCTGGTTAAAGCGGCAAAAAAAGGGGATGACGGGGCTTTGTCGGAATTGTTTCAAGGTTCCTATCCTTTCCTGCTTAAATATTTATTGAAATTGACCTTTAACCTGCAAAATGCAGAGGATTTGGCTCAGGAGACCTATTCAAAGGCCATCGAGAATCTTTCAAGGTTCAAGGGGACTTCCAAATTTTCCACTTGGTTGATTTCCATAGCAACACGTCTGTATTTGGATCAACAGCGCAAGAGGAAACGCGAATTCAACTGGATGAAACAAGAGCAGTCAGTACGCAAGCTGAAATGGGAGGCGCAAAGCAATAACCAAGTATGGGATGATGTGATGGAGGCGTTAGGACAGTTGAACGATGGTTTACGGGTGCCGGTCATATTGAAACATTACTATGGTTTTTCTTACGAAGAAATAGCGGCGATAATCAGCATTCCGGAAGGGACGGTAAAATCCCGTGTCCATAAAGGCATCAAAGCCATAAGAAAGGAGCTGGCGAAGATTGATGAAGGATCAGTCAGGATATCCAAAACGCTTAGCCAAGAATGATCATGATGTAGTCGACCAATTGAATAAGAGCCTGGAGAATTTTGATGAGGCGATTTCTTTTGAGGTTCCTCATCCGTCGCATTTTGAAGAGAAAATTAAAATCTTGCGTGCAGAGACCAAAAAAAGGCGGCTGCGAGAACTGCTTGTCTTTACAATAACCGCTGCAGTCATCCTATCTTTCCTGTTTTTGGCGCTGTACCTTCAGCCGGTAATGTTCCTAATGCTCCAGGTGCTGACCGTGGTGTTCATTTGTTTCTATACGGTACATGTGAAAAGGAAGGTGAAGGTGAGTCATGAGTAATCTTGAGATATTTGCCTTGATGGTCTGTGGGCTGATCTTACTGACCCAAAGCATTTTTCTATTCATCGATGCCAGGAAAAATGGCTTCAACCAATGGATGTGGGGGATTCTTGGGCTGATTCAAGCACCGTTCCCGATCATTTTTTATATGATCGTTAAGAAAATCAGAAAAAAGGAAGAGGATGAACTATATGATTATCGTGACTACTAATACTGTTCCTGGTAAAGAAATCAAAGATCTAAAGGGGCTTGTTAAGGGAAATTGTGTTCAATCCAAACATATCGGAAAAGATATCCTTGCTGGATTAAGAACCATTGTCGGTGGCGAAATCAATGAGTATACCGAAATGATGAAAGAGGCGAGGCAAAAAGCAATTGGCAGGATGGTGGAAGAAGCGAAGGAAAAAGGGGCGAATGCCATAGTTGCCATGCGTTTGGAAACTTCAGCTATCATGCAGAACACTTGTGAAATCATCGCCTATGGCACTGCCGTTCATGTGGAATGACATGAAATGATCAAAACAGGGTCATAAGTCTTGGTTCATTGAGCATATTCCTTTTTTTCGCTAATTATTTACCGTATAATTCCTGAGCAAGACATAAGGAGGAATGAAGCGTGGGCATATATGATTTTTCAGCAGAGCGGATCAATGGCAAGGAAGTTTCTTTGGAACAATATAAAGGACAGGTTCTCATTGTAGTCAATACGGCAAGTGAATGTGGTTTCACTCCGCAATATGAAGATCTTCAAAAGCTTTATGATCGATATAAAGATAAAGGCCTCAATATTTTAGGCTTTCCATGCAATCAGTTCGGTGGTCAAGAGCCTGGGCAAAATGAAGAAGTAGAGACGTTTTGCCAATTGAATTATGGCGTTAGCTTTCCACTATTCAATAAAGTCGATGTAAGAGGAAGCCAGGCACACCCTTTATTTCAATATTTAACCGATCAAGCCCCATTTAATGGGCTTGATAATAAACCTGGCGGGAAAATGCTGCAGGCAATGCTGCAAACGGAACATCCGGAATTCTTGATAGATGATTCAATTAAGTGGAACTTCACTAAATTTTTGATCGATCGTGATGGTAATGTCGTGAAGCGCTTTGAATCAATCGAAGCACCTTTTGAAATGGAACGGGATATTGAAACGCTTTTATAGACCTTGGTATGTAACTGAATCTGGATTTTATACGACGACAAGCTAAAGATAAACTAGAAATACCCGGTACATGTCAGGCACAAAACCAACATGTACGGGGTATTTTTTTAGGCTGGAAATTGTCCGTTCCATTGCACTTTGCATGAAGACTAAACTTGAATCCCGAGTGCCCACTGACTTGGTGTATTGGACATCGACGTTGCATTTCACTGCAGTTGCTCGCTTTCCGCGGGCGGATGCGGTCCCCTTGGGGCCTTGCGCCTGTTGAGATTGTTCCTTACTCATGAGTTTAGCTGCTTTACTCGCGAATCGAGTGCTCGACTCGTTTTTTAGCTGTTTTCTATCCAACCCAAAGGATAATTCGACCTGTGCGTGAATAAATCAACCAACCCAAAGGATAATTCGACCTGTGCGTGAATAAATCGACCAACCCAAAGGATAATTCGACCTGTGCGTGAATAAATCGACCAATCCAAAGGATAATATCCCGTGACGCGCAATTCCAGCAGAAGTCTCGCGCCTTGCGTTGCATTACACTTTGCGTGAAAACATATTCCGGAAGTTGATTTTTGGAAATACTCCGTGAAAATCATTTTGAATGCAAGTTTTCCTTGAATATGCTTATGAATTAATGGGTACAGGTAATAATGAATTTAAAAAGATGGGGTGACATGTAATGGAGGGAAACGAAAGCTTAAAATCTGAACTAGCCAGTGAAGCGGTGGATGCGATTGAAAAAGTGGTGGGTACATATCCAGGCTACCGTCGGGCACATGCGAGGGGATATGTGTATAAGGGGGTTTTTACCCCGAACGGAAAAGCATCGCCGTTAACGGTGGCTGCCCATCTTCAGGATGAAGCCGTGCCTGCGGTCATTCGGTTTTCGAATAGCTCACCGGTCCCGACCCATCCTGATGCCGATTCACCTGTAAAGGGCATGGCCGTCAAGTTTCAATTGCCAGGTGGAGAGGAAACTGACCTCATTGCGGTGACCATTCCGCTCTTTTTAGCGAAAACACCTGAAGCTTTCGTCGAGATTGCTCACTTCATCAAATCTGCAAAAGACGGTTTTCCCAATCTGAAAGAATTGGGGGGGATTTTGTTGAAATACCCGGAGAGCAAGGCAGGCCTGCAAATGCTTAAGGAAATGCGTTCTCCGGCAAGTTTCGCAACGTGTCAATATTACTCGATACATGCTTTCTACTTCATGAACGCGGAAGGAAGGCGTCAGGCCATCAAGTATGAATGGGTGCCGGATTCCGGACTCAGCATGCTGGAGAAAAAGGAGGCAGCCGAGCACCCTGCAGATTATTTGAAAGAAGAAATGGAAGAAAGGCTTAAGCAGGGACCAGTAGGATTTAAATTGAACATTCAAATTGGAGGGGAAAATGACCCAGCTGACGATCCGACCATCGCTTGGTCGGAAGGCACACAGGTAATCACGGTCGGGCATTTAATGATTACTGATAAGGTGGACACGACTGCAGATCATTTGCTGTTCGATCCAACCAATATCCCTGCAGGAATTGAGTGTTCGAATGATCCGATCCTGCATTTTCGCCATCGCGCTTATGCCGTTTCGTATGAGCGGCGAACACATGGTCAATGAATGGAAAAAGCAAAACCCAAAATCAAGGGTTTTGCTCTTTTTTTGTACGATTACATTTTCCCCGATCTGAAAATGGTGTAAAGCATGAGCAAAAACATCAAGGTGGCAACGACAAATCCAATTTCGATCACCGGGATTTTCCAGAGTAGCAGCGTTTCCCCGCCTATCGCCGAGCCGATGATAAGACCGACCATGATGATGCTGAAGGCAAGCAGGATAATACTGAAGGAAAGGCGGTTCGAGATTTGATCAAGCTTATGTAAAAAAACCTGAAGCTCGGGAATGTTGATATCCAAGCGTAATTTCCCTTTTTTGATGATGCCCGTTACTTCCTTGATATCCTTCGGAAGTTCAGCCATCGCCTCAGCCGACTCGATGAATTGGTTCCACGTATTCCTTGCGATGTTCTTTGGATTGTAGCGTTCCTTGAAAAGCCTTTGTCCAAAAGGTTCGGCTGCTTTCATGATGCTGAAGTGCGGATCCAGCTCCTCGACTATGGCCTCCATCGTAAGCAAAGCCTTGCCGAGCATGGTGAAATCAGGGGGGATTTGGATATGATGCCGATTGGCGACGGTGAATAGATCATGGACCGCTCCGCCTAAGCTGATTTGACTTAATGGGATATCGTAATATTTATTTCGCAGTTCATCGATATCCGCCCTCAATGAAGCCATATCGGTTTCGTCCGTCAGAAGTCCCATGTCGGCAAGCGTTTTGATCAATCCATTGGTGCTTCCTCGTTTCAGATTGATGACAAGCGAGGCAAACTGATACTTCATATCGTCCTCCAATCGTCCCACCATTCCAAAATCCATTAGTGTGACGACATTCCCTGGCAAAATGATGATATTGCCAGGGTGGGGATCGCCGTGGTAAAAGCCATCGATCAAAATTTGCTGAAGCAGTGAATTCGCTAATCTTTCAGCGATTATCCGTCGATCATACCCTTCCTCATCAAGCTGTTTATAGTGATTGATCTTAATTCCCTGGATGAAATCCATCGTCAGGATTCTTTTCGTCGAATACTCCCAATGAATTTTTGGTATCTTCAGACCCTGATCATGATTGAATTGCTTGGCTATTCTCTCTCCATTGCGGCCCTCTGCATTATAATCGAGTTCTGCGCGAAGTGATTTAGCGAATTCATCAATCATTTTCCTGATTTGGTAGCGTCTTGCCCAGGAAAAGCGCGCTTCCATCAGTCTTGCCAGATCATCGAGAATTTCCAAATCCGTTTCCACAGTCGGCATGATATCGGGACGCTGGACCTTAATCGCTACGACTTCCTGTGAAGGAAGCCGTGCAGCGTGGACCTGTCCGATTGATGCGGTCGCGAGCGGTTTTTCTTGGAATTCGAGAAAAAGGTTTTCCAAAGAGTCGCCCAACTCTGCTTCAACTATTTTGCGGACCTTATCAAACGGAAAGGGGGCGACCTGGTCCTGCAGCCTTTCCAGTTCGCGGACGATTTCTTCCGGAACGAAATCACGCCTTGTGCTTGCTATCTGTCCCAGTTTAATGAAAGTGGGACCAAGGCTTTGCAATATCGTTTGCAGCCGCTCGCCGATCGAGCGGAGGTTCAGGTTTTCATCGGGCTGGAGGTTGGCTGCCGCCTTGCTTTCCGATAACCCGAGGCGATAGACGAAATATCCAAAGCCATTCTTCAAAAAGGCATTAATGATTTCTTGGTAACGATGTGCGTGTTTCAGTCGTTTGCCAAACATTCAAGTACCTCCAGGTCATGATTATGTGTTTTGGTTTTGTTGCTCTAAAATGGCAATGCGTCGCTCCAATTCCCGAACTTCTTCCTTCGTTGCCAAGTTCAGCCCGTTGAGTGCTTGATTGACTTTAAGCTTGACGGATTCATCCAGTTGCTTTTGCGCTTGTTCCCCTTTTTCCACCCATTGCTTAATCAGAACCTTGGAGTCCTCTTTACTGATATCTCCTTTTTTCACAAGCGAGTCCACCGCTTTTTCAATTTGTTCCTTCGTAGCGGCGGCAGCTCCCAAACCTAAAGAGAACACATTTTTTAATAAGTCCATTTTTCATCCCTCCATCAATTGTTTACATTGCGGGTCACCTTCACCCTGATTTCTTCTTGTTGTTCCTTTTATCATACATCATTGAAGGCCGCTACAAAAATATAATGGGTCCTCCTGATTGTGATGACCACGGATGCTCGTGTTTGAAGTGAAGGGGATTGGATATTATGATAGGGAAAAGTAAGCTTGGGAAAGGAAGGATGATATGATGGGCTTTTCAAATAAAACAGTGATCGTCACAGGAGCTTCAAATGGAATAGGGAGGGGCGTGGCAATGGGATATGCACAAAGCGGTGCATCGGTCGTTTTGGCGGATATGGACGAGCAGGAGGGCCTTCGGTATGCAAAGGAGCTCAAGGCTAGCGGGCATGAAGCTATGTTCGTTAAAACGGATGTTCGGACTGAGGCAGATATCCTTCATTTGATGGATGTGACGCTAAAAACCTATAAGACCATAGATATATTAATCAATAATGCCGGAAAGGCTTTATTCAAGCCTGTTTATGAACTGTCGCTTGAGGAATGGGACGATATGATGAATACGAATTTACGCAGTGTTTTCCTTTGCTCCAGGGAAGCGGCTAAAGCGATGCGGGAAAATGAAACGGGCGGGGCGATCATCAATTTAGCTTCAACGAGAGCCATCATGTCAGAGCCTGATTCTGAATCTTATGCTGCCACGAAAGGAGGGATCGTTTCTCTGACCCATGCACTTGCCGCCTCTTTAAGCAACGAGAAAATTACCGTTAATTCGATTTCTCCCGGATGGATTGAAACGGGCGATTATGGTGCACTTAGGCAGAAGGATCATCAACAGCATTTTTCCAATCGGGTCGGCAAACCCGAAGATATAGCAAGGGCCTGTCTTTATTTGACGGCAGCTGAAAATGATTTCGTTACTGGGGTTAATCTTATCGTCGATGGAGGGATGACCAGAAAGATGATGTACGAAGAGTGAGTTCATTTTCTCCGATAGAGATATTGCAGTTCAGTTCCAAGCTCCCTGTTGAGCAGACGTTCCATTTCTTCGAGCTCTTCAATGCCGATTGGGGCATCGGCCGCGGTCCAGTGAATCGTGTAAACAAAATAGTAATCTCTTATCTTTCGAAAAATGACGGGAGAGTTCGGGAATCGATCAAAAGTTGCCTTGATATTATATCGTCGCATGTAGGACCATTTAACAAGCTGCATAGAGAACCATCCTTTATGGAATCGATCGATGGCTGCCTTGATGGCAGCCATCGATCGGACCTTATTTATCGTTGAATAAATTGAATAAACCCTTAGCTACACTGCCTTCTTCAGAAGATCCCCCGTTTTGCGGTGCTGCTGCAAAGACGCGGCTTGCAAGGCGGCTGAAAGGCAATGATTGCACCCAGACGGTTCCAGGTCCTTTCAATGTGGCGAAGAATAACCCTTCGCCCCCGAATAAAGCGGTCTTCACGCCTTTTACGAATTCGATATTATAATCTACCCCGCCAGTCATGGCGACTAAACACCCCGTATCGACCCGGAGGATCTCACCTGGAGCCAATTCTTTTTTATGGATCGTGCCGCCAGCATGGACGAAGGTCATTCCGTCACCTTCGAGCTTTTGCATGATGAAGCCTTCGCCGCCAAAAAAGCCCGTTCCTATTTTTCTCTGAAACTCGATTCCAATCGATACTCCCTTGGCTGCCGCCAGAAAGGCATCCTTTTGGCAAATGACTTTACCGCCGAGCTCGCTTAAGTCCAATGGAATGATTTTTCCCGGGTAAGGTGAGGCGAAGGAGGCATGCCGTTTATCTCGCCCTTCATTCGTGAACGCTGTCATGAACAGGCTCTCCCCGGTAAGAAGCCTTTTGCCCGCACCAAATAATTTGCCCATCATTCCGCCGTCACTATTTCGTGACCCATCACCAAAAATGGTTTCCATCTTGATTTGATCTTCCATCATCATCAAGCTTCCAGCCTCGGCCACCACCGTTTCCTGTGGATCCAATTCCACCTCGACAAATTGCATGTCATCACCATATATTTTAAAATCGATTTCATGATTATTCATTTGCCATTCCTCCCATCATTCTTGTTTCATTGTAAAAGATAATCTTGCAACCTGCCAATATTTTTCAAGCAGCCTGACTCTTTTCTGTTATCGGGGAGATATTAAGGCTGCAAAAAGGCAGTTCAGTTCGCCAGGGTTTTTAAATAGAATAAGTTAGGGTATTAATAGAAAGAAGAGATGGATATAGGAACAAACTTTAAAAAAGGGGTGTTTTTCATGTTAGTGAAGGATTTCATGATCCGGGAAGTCTACGTTGCCCGTCCTGATTATACTTTAAAGGAAATCTTGCGAACCTTGATCGAAAATAAAGTGGGCGGGGTACCGGTCGTCGATGAACACGATAAGCTATTGGGAATGGTGACGGATGGGGATATCCTTCGTTATCTGACACCTGCAGAAGAAGCCATCAAGGGATATTTCACATATATCACAGTCATTCCAGGTGAGGAACTGGATGAAAAGGTGCGATCCAAAATGAACGATAAAGCCTCACAAATCATAAGAAATAAAAGGATCACAAAGCTGTCTCCGGAAGATCCTTTAGATGAAATGATAAAGGTGCTTTCCAAGCATCATTTCAAGAAAATCCCGGTCGTCGACAAAGATGATAAAGTCGTCGGCATCATCAGCAGGGGAGATGCACTGCGGGCCCTATATAAGGAATTCGTTCACAAGCTGGAATAGGGCAATTTGCATGAAAAGGCCTGCTCGAAATCGAGCAGGCCCAGGTGAATTATTGAGTGTCTTCCGCTTTCTTGTCTGAATCGGACTTACCTTTTGCTCGATCTTCCTTTAATTTAAAGTAGGCGTCCATTACTTGCTCTCCGATCCGTTTGTTGATATCGTCAGCTGGCTTGCCTTGATATACCCATGGCACGACGACAGAGAATGCCACTTCCGGATTATTGTTAGGTGCGTACCCTGCAAGCGTCAGATTGATGGTCGGGACGGGAGCACTATATTGACTCCTCCGCGGTCCGTCGTAAAAGGCTTCGGCTGTTCCCGTTTTCGCTGCAGCCCGGTAGGATTTTCCGCCAAAATACTTATACGCCGTCCCGCCTGGCTCCTGGGCAACCTGCCGGAAACCTTCCTGGACACGCTGAATCCAAACATCCTTACCGCCTAATTCGTTCAGCACTTTCGGGCTCATCGATTTAAAAACGCTGCCCAACTGATTGTGTTCGTCGGAAGGATTCCGGATTTCCCTGACCATCCGCGGCTCCAGCCTTTTCCCGCCATTTGCAATCGTCGATGCGTACTGTGCCAACTGCATCGGCGTATACGTATCATACTGCCCAATCGATAAATCCAGCAGCAATCCGTCCGTTGACATATCGACTCCTTTAAACCCGACCGATTCATTCGGCAGGTCGATGCCGGTACGGACACCCAATCCGAATTGGGCATAATGGTTGCGCATGATCGCATAAGCTTCCCTGTTGATCCCGAGCGGCCGATTGGGAATATAATGGCCCCCGGCAATTTTGATCGCCGTCATGAACATATAGACATTCGACGATTTCTTTAACGCGGAGACATCCGTTACATACCCTAAATCACTATAAGAGCCTTTCGGTTTAGCCCCTGCTAAATGGAGTTTTCTGTCAAAAAAAGCAGACCCAGGTGAAATGGCTCCCGTCTGGTAGCCCGTGTATACCGTGGCCCCTTTAACGGATGATCCTATCGTATAGGAGGTCGTAATGTTCCCAAGGGCGAAATCGTTCATTTCAGTCAAGCCTGTTTTACTGTTAGGTCCATATTGCCGGCCGGCCATCGTGAGCACCTCGCCTGTGTTCGGGTCCATCAAGACGACGAAGGCGCGATCCAAAAGGTAGGTATTCCCCCTGGCCTTCGCCCGCCTTAATTGGCTTTCGATGATTTTTTCGACCTTTTGCTGCAGTTCCATATCAATGGACAAGATCAAGTCTTTTCCGCTTTGCCCTTCCGTGAGGGTATTCGTTTTGACGACTTCCCCTTTGCTCATCACATTTTCAACCCGCGTCTTATGACCACGCAGAACATCTTCATATTGCTTTTCAATAT
Organism: Bacillus sp. mrc49; assembly: GCF_002803435.1. Lineage (NCBI taxonomy): Bacteria > Bacillati > Bacillota > Bacilli > Caryophanales > Bacillaceae > Bacillus > Bacillus sp. mrc49. The sequence goes on from NZ_PHNG01000800.1 coordinate 95,326, forward strand.
AACTTTTACCGACCCTATCATTTCTGGTGTAATCGCGTGCCAGGTAATAGTCGATATTCTCACTCGGAATTCCTTCTTCGGAAGAAGAGACTTTGCCAAGGACCGAGCGAAGGGTTTCGTCATACTTATAGGTCCTTTCCCAGTCCGTCGTGACGTCCACGCCCGGCATTTCATCCAAATGCTCACTAACCCTCGCGAATTCTTTTGTGGAGACATCTTTGTTCTTCACGATCGACGGTGTGAGGGCATAGCCGCTATTGAATTCCCGGAATATGGCTATCACTTCCAATTCATCCTTGGTGAATTCCTTGATATTCTCCTCGGTGACACGCTCCATCTGGAGCTTGTATAAATTCTTTTGCTCTAATTTCTTTTCGGTTACCTTCCGTCTTTCGGACTTGGTGATCAACGCCTCGGCTTCTTTCGGATGCTTTAAGATCCAAAAATCCTTTTTATCCGGAATCGTTACCTTTTTCGTATCTTTTTCGATCAAGGTAGCAAGAATCTCCGCCGTCTTCACCATATCGGCGGTTTTTGTATTTGGGTATTTCGTATAGGTAATGGCATTGCGCGGCTCATTATCGACGACCGGATTGAAGTTGCGGTCATACATCTTCCCACGTGGAACAGGGGTATTGGCCACATCGTTTTCCGTCCGGTCGACTTCGCGAAGGTAATCATCTCCATATACGATTTGGACGATGCCAAGCCGGATTATTAAGCTTGAAAATAAAATGAATATTAAAAAGAACATGAAGTTCAATCGGAAAGGAATTGGGGTTTTTTTCTTCTTTTCTTTAGCCATCAGTAACATTCCTTTCTAGTAAAAGTAAAAAATAAGAAAATTCCTATCTCCAATGATATATAAAATTAACTTATTTTTCTATGCTTTATCCGTAATTTTATCTATATTTCCAAAAGATTGTTATATAGTTATAAAATTACTCGTAATCTTATGATTGGGAAAATTACTATAATTGTAATGTTTGGAGATGTGGAAAGATTCTGATGGATTCGATAAGCACGGCAGACACTTGAAGGGGGAATGTCCATGGCTTGCTCATGCGTAAAAAGGGGGCTTTTGTAGGTGAAATGAATGATCCGCGCCAACGGATCCCAAAACTAATTGGCTTCATATTTCTTGCCGGGCGTCTGAGTGGTAACGGGGATGATCTCTTTGAAATATCCGGATAACGCGAGCCATTTTTCAGGGTAGATATAGATGAACCGCTCCAACGTTTCCATGGAGTGCATTATCAGGCAATCGATTTGATCGATTTTTTTATTCTGTAAATTGTATAGCAGTTCATGTGGGATCGTGTAATGGAGATTGAGCTGATAAGGATTTAGTATGACCGGGGAAATATTGTTTTCTTCCATATACTTGTTCGTCACGATCTGTTGGATTGTAAAGCTATCCTTCATATGTAATTCACCGATCGAATAGTTCGGATTCAATAGTACGATGCCTCTCATTTGCTTCACCCATTCTTTTTGCTATCCATTCTTGCCAAATGGAGGATGGGATATTCAGAATAAGAGGCTTCGTCCTGCTAGAATAGACTTTTCAGTTCGTTGATGGCTTTGAGATGTTTAACATTTTCAAGCACTTTTTTGGTCAAATCCACCTTTTTAATTAGCGGGGAGTCTTGTAAATGCCCGATGAAGCTTTCATTTGTATACCAATCGATCGGTGGGGGAGGAAAGAAAGGATGATCTGCCCATGCATCTAGAAGGGAAGGGCTATAGACTTTGTCATTATTTGCAAATGGATCGGAGGTATAAATGCTTTCCCAGTAATCCATCCTTGAGCCAGTGTGTGGAACCGCGTTCGTGAACTCTCCAACGCCATGAAAAACATCAGGGTGCTCAAAAAGGAGCTCATACAGGAATTTTCCCGTTTCAATTCGCCGTTTTGGATCGGCAAAGCGTTCAACGGTAAGGCCGGTTAAGGAACGGATTCCGTCTTGCTTATTTACGAAAGGGAAGATTACGTTCGTGAAGCCTAAAAATTCCTGCAGCTGAAAATCAAGCCTTAGGAGGATTTCACCATGACGGGTACGTTTCAACACCCGTTCTTGAATCATGCTTTGCTCATTGATGATAAGGGCTGTCGTCAAAAGGGGCGAATGGGGTTCTTGGATGAAAGATTCCCAAATCGGGGCCATGAATCTTGATATATGGAAAATGGGGAAATACTTTCTTAAGCGAAGTTCCTTATGTTTAGAATGTTCATATAAAAGGAGCTGAGGAAAGGCATCGGTAAAAATGGCTGAATTGGCGCGCTCCAGGAAAAGGAAGAATTTCCGCCGTTCTTCTTGGCTGAGCAGTTGGGTCATGGACGAGCTTTTCAGGTCGGTCATATGGTATCCGCCATTCCTCGAAACCATATGTGCCAAAAGGGCCCAATGAACCTCGGGGTTACGGCGGTAATAGGCAAGATAAGCATGCGTTCTCGTCATATTATTACGGTTCAAGGCTGCCGTTTCGGTTCGGATCCTTTTTACAAGAGCGGTTTCCTCGGGGAAAAATGCCTTAGACTCCTCGTCAGGCTGAAATAGCTCTTTTCGTAATTGAGTTTTTAGCAGGACGAATCTTTCAGAATCGATGAGAGGCTTGGTCTTGACAGGGGATGTGCCTAACAGCTTTTGTGCAAGTTGGGAAAACATGCGATCACCACTCGTGTTTTTCAGCCATTATATGCAGAGAGGTCAAGAAAGGGGCTTTGCATTTGCAACGCCCTTCAGATTGATTGATGAAAATTTTCCTTCATCTTTTATTTTTCTTCTTCTTTTCCCTGCTCAATAAAATATAATAAACTATCCAGAAAAGTAACACGGGGATAAAAGATAACGGCCTATATTGGACCGGTACGGCAAACAAGATGAAAATGGATAGAAATAAAAACGGTACCGCCAAGAGTATATATTTTCTCCAATCCATATGCTTAAACCTCCTTACGTTATGTCATTCTTATAAGAATAAAGGATAATACCGCAATAATCTAGAAAAGTCACAATTGACAAAAATATACTCCCGTAGTAATCTTTAAACACAAGTTGAAAATTACCATTATTTATGGAAAAGGAGGCGAACGTCATGACTAAATCAGTTAAGCAAATAAAAACTTCAATTGAATATTTTCATACGTCCGCCTGCCTTGATCAAATGCCTTTCTAGGCAAAGCTCAAAATGAAGCCCATTGATCATTCCAAAGCGCAGGTTGTGGATTTTTCGCGGCCTGCGCCTTTATATGTGTTCTTACGCATCTAAAAAAGCTTCCGCTAAAAAGCGGAGGCTTTTTGGCATTGGGGAATTAAGGAGCATAAGCATCCTTTCCATTTAATAGATAGGGGGAAGCACGATGAGACAAAATACTTTGGGAGTCATGCAGCAGCCAGGAGATCCGGAAAGCGGTTAGCGACGAAAAAGGTTTTGAACACAAGGGAGGGGAATCCATGTTTGCAATTTTTAAGAAGCTGTCCTGGTTCTTTAAAGAACAATGGCAGCGCTATACCTGGGCCATTTTATTTTTGTGCCTGGTGAATATTTTGGAGGTTATCCCGCCAAAGCTCGTCGGGAACGCCATCGATGATATGAACAACGGCGACATGACGCAAGGGGTAATCATGAAATACGTGATTTATTTGCTGTTGGTGCTGTGCGGCAGCTACCTGTTTGGGTACTTATGGAGTTATCTGTTATTCGGCGGCGGGAACTTGGTAGAACGAAAACTAAGGTCTGGGTTCATGGGCCATTTACTGAAAATGACGCCGACTTTTTATGAGAAAAACCGGACAGGGGATTTAATGGCCAGGGCTACGAATGATTTAAAGGCAATATCGCTTACAGCTGGTTTTGGAATTTTGACCCTTGTTGACTCGGTGCTTTTCACCATAACGGTCGTCGTCATGATGGGCGCCACCATCAGTTGGGAATTGACGATTGCGGCGGTGCTCCCGCTGCCGATCATGGCAGTGATGATGCAAATTTACGTGAAGAAAATATATAAGCGCTTTACCGATGCACAGGCAGCCTTTGGTACGTTGAATGACAAGGTTTTGGAATCGATTTCTGGTGTCCGCGTCATCCGGGCTTATGTCCAGGAGCGGCAGGATGAAAAGAGATTCGATGAAATGACCGAGGATGTCTATCGTAAAAACCTTGCCGTGGCAAGGATCGACGCCCTATTCGATCCGACGATTTCAATCATCATCGGCATCAGCTATTTAATCGGTTTGGGATATGGAGCCTATCTTGTTTTCCAGCAGTCCATAACCCTTGGCGGGCTTGTATCGTTCAATGTGTACCTTGGCATGTTGATCTGGCCGATGATCGCAGTGGGTGAACTGATCAATGTCATGCAACGGGGAAATGCCTCGCTTGACCGTGTTCAAGATACGCTTTCATATGAAAGGGATGTGGCAAATCCATTGGGGCGGGAGAGTATTCCGAACCCGGAAGATATTCATTTTCAAAAAGTGTCTTTTACATATCCATCTTCGTCGGTCATGAATCTAGCCAATATTTCCGTGCAACTTGAACGTGGGCAAACGTTAGGGATCGTTGGAAAAACAGGAAGTGGAAAAACGACTTTCGTGAAGCAATTGCTCAGGGAATATCCTCTAGGTAAAGGTGAAATCGCTTTTGCCGGCATACCGTTGGAGAAATTGGATCTTGAAGAAATCCGCAAGTGGATCGGCTATGTCCCACAGGACCATTTTTTATTCTCAAGGTCTGTGCGGGAAAATATCTTATTCGGAAAGATGGATGCAACTGAAGACGAACTGGCTGAAGCAATCAGGCTTGCCGACTTTGAGAAGGACTTGATGATGCTTCCCGATCGGCTTGAGACACTTGTTGGTGAAAAGGGGGTTGCTCTTTCTGGAGGCCAAAAGCAGAGGATATCTATTGCCAGGGCTTTGATTAAGAATCCGGAGATCCTTATCTTGGATGATTCGTTATCTGCCGTGGATGCAAAAACGGAAACGACGATCATCGAAAACATTCAAAAAGAACGGGCAGGGAAAACGACCATCATCACGACGCATCGTTTATCAGCCGTCCAGCACGCCGACGTGATCATCGTTTTGGATAGCGGGGAAATCATCGAAGAAGGTACCCACGAAAATTTACTGCAACAAAATGGATGGTATAGGGAGCAATACGAGCGGCAGCAGGTTGACGAAGGAACGGAGGTGAGGGCATGAAGGTCGTGAAAAAACTATTTCATTATGCAGCCCTTTATAAAAAATTGATCATTTGTGCATTGATCATGCTGGCACTTTCTGTAGCGGCAGATTTAACGGGTCCGTTTGTCGCAAAGAAAATCATCGATTCACATATACTCGGCATCGAAACGTCGTGGTATGAAACGGAAAAAGGAAAAGATGCTGTTAAGTATGATGATAAATGGTATAAACGTGCAGATTACTTTACTGAAGGTGAGAAAAAAGGCAGGGAGGTTCACGTTTTCCAGGTGGGTAATCAATTTGTCTTCGTAAATGAAGCAGTACCTATGGATGGGCGCAGGACCTTGGAAGGCCAAACATTAATCATTAACAAAGACGGGAAGGAGCACCAAGCTCAGATAGAGAGATTGAAGAGCCAGGAAGTGATGGGATTTTACCAGCCTGAAATCCCACGCATCATTAAGCTAGTCGCTTTTTATTTTGGGCTTGTCATCCTTTCATCGATTTTTCAATATGGGCAAAGCTTTTATTTACAGAAAGCCGCAAACCGGATCATTCAACGAATGCGAAACGATATTTTTACGCATATTTCCCGTTTGCCAATCAGGTATTTCGATAATATGCCAGCGGGGAAAGTGGTGGCCAGGGTAACGAATGATACCGAGGCGATCAGGGAATTGTATGTCACGGTGCTCGCCAGTTTCTTTTCGAGTACGATCAACATCATTGGCGTTCTCATCGCTTTGTTCATCCTGGATGCACGTGCAGGGGCGATGGGCCTTTTACTTATACCGATCATCGTTATCTGGACGAAGGTATACCGTAAATTCGCTTCGAAATATAATCATATCATCCGGGAGCGGATTAGTGATATCAATGGGATGATCAACGAATCCATTTCCGGAATGAGCATCATCCAGGCATTTGGACGTGAAAAGGAAACGAAGCAATCGTTTGAGGATTTGAACCGGGAGCATTATTCCTATCAAAATAAAATGTTGCATTTAAATTCATTGACGGGCGGGAATTTGATCGGAGTCATTAAGGTTTCGGCATTAATCGCATTCGTCTGGTATTTCGGTGGGATATCCATGACAGCGAGCTCGGCGATTTCCTTAGGGGTGATGTATGCGATTGTCGATTTGATCAGCCGGCTGCTCCATCCACTTCACGGAATCGTCAATCAATTCGCCAGCCTCGAACAGGCGCTCGTTGCAGGAGAACGGGCATTCAGCTTATTGGATGAGCAGGGTGTGGCTGTCCGTGATGAAAGCAGAGCCAGATACAAAGGAAATGTAGATTTCGAACACGTTTCTTTCGGTTATAAGGAAAATGAATATGTTTTAAAAGACATTACTTTTTCGGCTAAACAAGGGGAAACTGTTGCCTTGGTAGGCCACACAGGTTCAGGAAAAAGCTCGATCATGAATTTATTGTTCCGTTTTTATGACAGCAGTGAAGGGAAAATCAAAATAGATGGAAAGGATATTTTGGATATTCCTCATCAAACCCTTAGGGAGCATATGGGAATCGTCCTGCAAGATCCATATTTGTTCACGGGCACCATCGCTTCCAATATCAGCCTCGATCATGATGGCATCACGAGGGAAATGGTCGAAAAGGCATTAAAGGATGTGGGCGGGGACAAAGTGCTGAAGCATCTCCCTTTAGGACTGGATGAACCGGTTATCGAAAAAGGCGGAACACTGTCTTCCGGACAGCGTCAGCTAATCTCCTTCGCCAGAGCCCTTGCATTCAATCCAGCGATTTTAATTTTGGATGAGGCAACGGCAAGCATCGATACCGAAACAGAGGCCATTATCCAGCAGGGGATGGAAGTGCTGAAAAAAGGCAGAACGACCTTCATCATTGCCCATAGACTTTCCACGATCAAAAATGCCGATCAAATCCTCGTCCTCGATAAAGGGCGGATTGCCGAGAAGGGGACACACGAGGAGCTAATGGGATTGCAAGGGAAGTATTATCAAATGTATGAACTGCAGGTTGGTCCGCATAAAGGGATGGCAGGATGAAGTAATCATTAACGAATTTGGAAATAATAATGAGTGTGCCAATTTGGTACACTCAAGCATATCACTTGATAATAGTAATCATTACGTTTAAGATATAGTTATCCTAACAATGAGGTGATAATAGTGAAACAAAATATTCATCCTGATTATCAACAAGTAGTATTTATGGATACGAACAGCGGATATAAATTTTTGACGGGTTCAACGAAAAAGTCGAACGAAACAATCGAGTGGGAAGACGGTCAAACGTATCCATTATTAAAAGTGGAGATAAGCTCAGATACGCATCCTTTTTATACAGGAAAGCAAAAGTTCGCTGAAAAAGGCGGAAGAGTGGATCGCTTTCTTGAAAAATATAATATGAAGAAATGATAGCAGGACCATCGAGCGATCGATGGTCCTTATCTATTGTTATGGAATGAAATAAAGGGTGCCCCATAGAAATATGAAATATGGGGCAGCGACCTTTTCTCATTTCATCATTTTGCAGCTAGAACTTCCCCTTTGGCGATATTTATTAGTGCAGCATCGAAGTCCTTGATTAGATCATCCGGATTTTCAAGTCCCACGGAGAGACGTAGCAGGCTGTTGGTGATGCCCCGTTTATCCCTTTCATCTGCAGGCATCGCAGCATGTGACATTTTAGCGGGATAGGATAATATCGATTCCACCGCGCCTAGGCTTACGGCAAAGACAGGGAGTTCAACGGTGTTCACGAACGAACGGAAAATTTCCTCGCTTGCCAATTCAAAGGAAAGGACCGCTCCCGCCCCAAGCGATTGACTCTTCTGGATGGCATGCTGGGGATGATCCGCAAGTCCAGGATAATAAACCTTTTTCACCAAGTGATGTTTCTTCAAGTAGGCGGCAATTTTTTCAGCCCCTTTTTGGGAGTGATCCATTCTTACGGACAAGGTTTTCAGCCCCCTCATCACAAGCCAGGCGTCCTGAACACCAAGAACGGCCCCGAAGGAGTTTTGGAGGGCACCGAGCCTTTGCGCCAATATAGGGTCTTTTACCACTGCAAGCCCAGCTACTACATCACTATGCCCGGACAAGAACTTCGTAGCACTATGAAGGACAACATCAGCGCCAAGTGTTAAAGGCTTTTGCAGTGCTGGCGTCAAGAATGTATTATCGACAAAGCTTAAGGCACCAATTTTTTTGGCGATATCACATACGGCGGAAATATCGGTCACTTTCAGCAATGGATTTGAAGGCGTTTCGATGTAAATGGCCCTCGTATTTGGCTTAACGGCCGCTTCGATGCTTTCGAGGTCCGTCATATCAACGAAAGTATGTTCAATTTTGAAACGGGTCAGGACTGTGGTGACCATCCTGAACGTTCCCCCGTACACATCTTCGGAAATGATGATATGGTCCCCGGCAGATAACAGCAGAAAAGCTGTTGAAATGGCCGCCATACCTGAGGAAAAGGCGAAGCCATGTGTGCCTTCTTCAAGTTCGGCAATGATTTCTTCCAACGCTTCGCGAGTCGGATTCCCGCTTCGGCTGTAATCATATTTGCCGAATTGATCGATATCGGATTGATGGAAAGTGGAGGCGTGCTGAATCGGAACGCTCACACCGCCAGTCGTTGCATCGAATTTATGTTGATTATGAAGCAATTTGGTTTCAAAGCTAAAATCATGATCTGTCATCGAAGTGCCTCCCTTTTTACATGCGCGAATGCTTGCTGCAAGTCGGAAATCAAATCTCCGCTGTCTTCGATGCCTACGGAAAAGCGGAGAAGGCGATTACAAACCCCGTTCGCCGTCCTGACCTCAAGAGGTATATCGGCATGTGTTTGTGTGGCCGGGTACGTGATGAAGCTTTCAACACCGCCAAGGCTTTCTGCAAACGAAATCAGTGAGAGCGATTGTAAAAATGGGTTGACAGCGTCTTCATCGATGATCCGGAAAGAAATCATGCCGCCTCTTCCGGGATACAATACGTCCGTTACACAATCATGCTCCGACAAGTAATCAACAAGTATCTTCGCATTCTTTTCATGGCGTTCCATCCGAAGTGCAAGAGTTTTCATTCCGCGCATCAACAACCATGAATCAAAGGGGCTCAACACAGCTCCTGTGCCATTATGATGGAAGGCTAGTGATTCGCATAATTCCGCGCCGCTAGCCACGATCAGTCCGGCGAGTACATCGTTATGGCCGCCGAGATACTTGGTTGCGCTGTGAATCACGATATCGGCGCCAAGTAGGATGGGCTTTTGAATGAGAGGCGTGTAAAAAGTATTATCAACGATCAGCAATACATTGAATCGTTTGGCCAATGCGGCAATGGCGCCAATATCCGTTTGCTGCATAAGGGGATTAGTGGGAGTTTCGATGAAGATGGCTTTCGTGTGAGGAGTGATGGCATTCTCGATATCCTCCAAACAACATGTGTTTACATAGTCACACTTCAATCCCCATTTCTTAAAGCCTTGTTCCAAGAGACGATATGTACCGCCATAAAGGTCTTCGCTGACAATCCAAGCATCACCCGATTTGAAAAGCGCCAGTATCGTAGAAATGGCGGCCATCCCCGAGCTGCAGGCATAACCTTGATCGCCTTTTTCGAGATCGGCGATCGAACGTTCCAATAGTTGGCGTGTGGGATTACCTGTCCTTGTATAATCGAAGCCAGTCGATTGGCCAATCCCTTCGTGACGAAAGGCTGTCGAGAAATAGACGGGAGGATTGACCGTTCCTGTCGCCGTTTCACTGCGATTTCCTAATTGAGCAAGATATGTTTCAGTTTTGTACATAATTTTCACTGCTCCTTTGCGTAATAAAAATAAAAAAAAGTCTTCTTTAAGAAGAAGACTTTGATTAAATGGTGACGAGTCATTCTTCTTATCTTCCAAGTTCAAAAACTTGTGGAATTAGCACCTTTTCATTCGTTGGAACAAATGAAGGTTGCTGAGGTGTCATCGGGCCATTCCCTCTACCTCTCTCGATAAGAGTTTAGATTATTCAATTTCTTTTGAATTTACTATATATACAAAATACTGTCAAGGAGAATTTGGTAAGGGATTGCATGGATGTACCTATTGAAACCCAGCGTGGCAACGTTTTACGTTAATAAAAAAAACTGGAAATGTAGGCGAAGTAGCCTTCAAGTGAAACCTGAATGATCCCTTTAGAAAAAAGAACAGGCTTGACCGGTTTTTTTTGCTTTAAAATAATAATGTTTGTACAATGGATGGAGAGAAAGAATATTACGACATTATTCATTTATTAATACATAAGATCTTCGATGAATAGTGCAACCATAGGAGGAGAACACATGGAATACAGAATCGAACGAGATACGATGGGTGAAGTGAAAGTGCCTGCTGATAAATATTGGGGAGCACAGACCGAGAGAAGCCGGAACAATTTCAAAATCGGTAACGAAAGAATGCCGATTGAATTGGTGCGTGCGTTTGCATACGTTAAGCAGGCTGCAGCGAAGGTGAACTATGATCTTGGTGATTTATCGGAAGTGAAAAAGAATGCCATCGTCAAGATATGCGGTGAAATCCTCGAAGGTACGCTTGATGAACATTTTCCGCTTGTTGTCTGGCAAACGGGGAGCGGCACGCAAAGTAATATGAACGTGAATGAAGTGGTCGCTAACAAAGGAAATGAATGGTTAAAAGAAATAGGGGAATCTGTTGCCCTTCATCCGAATGATGACGTTAACAAAGCCCAAAGCTCCAATGATACATTCCCTACTGCCATGCATATTGCAGCCTTCATGGAAGTTGCTGAAAAGCTGGTCCCTGCGATCAAAGTACTAAGAGATACATTTGATGCAAAAGAAAAAGAATTTTGGGATGTCGTGAAAATTGGCCGTACACATCTTCAAGATGCAACACCGTTAACTTTAGGACAAGAAATATCCGGTTGGAAAGCGATGCTTGATAAAGACCTGGAGATGATTGAGGAAAGCAGCCAAAAATTATTGAACCTAGCGCTGGGCGGAACGGCTGTTGGAACCGGAATCAATACAAAAAAAGAATTCCCTGGACTTTCCGCAAAACAAATCGCTGCGGATACAGGACATCCATTTGTCACATCGGATAATAAGTTCCATGCCCTGACAAGCCATAATGAAATCGTGTATGCCCATGGCGCACTGAAAGCATTGGCAGCGGATTTAATGAAAATTGCCAACGATGTCAGATGGCTGGCAAGCGGCCCTAGAAGCGGAATTGGTGAAATTGCCATCCCGGAAAATGAACCAGGAAGCTCCATCATGCCAGGGAAGGTCAATCCAACCCAAAGTGAAGCGCTTACCATGATTGCAACACAAATAGTTGGTAACGATGCCACGATTGGTTTTGCAGCCAGCCAAGGAAACTTCGAATTGAACGTATTCAAACCGGTCATCATCTACAACTTCCTGCAAACGGTTAAATTATTGACGGACGGCATTCATTCCTTCAACGATAACTGTGCAGTCGGCATCACTGCCAATGAAGATAAAATCAAAGAAAATGTAGACCGTTCGCTGATGCTTGTAACGGCGTTGAACCCGCACATAGGTTATGAAAAAGCGGCCAAAATTGCCAAAACTGCATTCAAGGACAACTCAACTCTTAAAGAAGCGGCGTTAAAATTGGAATTCCTGACGGAAGATGAATTCAATGCATGGGTCGACCCAGCTAACATGGTCAATAAATAATAGCAGAAGAATGCCCTCCCACTGTTTCTTTTGGGAGGGTGTTTCAATGTGTTAAAATCATCCTATCAACAAATACTAAGGATCAAAGGCTGGAAATGGAGGAAAAACAATGTCTTTATGCCCGCTTTGCAACGGTCTGAGAAAAATCCATGTGAATTGCCCCGAATGCGGCAATGATCTTGACGATAAAGGGAAATTCATGGATTACGCTGATGAATACAGTGCTTATATGGATATCGATACACTTAAGCTAAATGACGGCTGCCCCCAATCCTTACAAAAAGGCCAATGCCCACACCTTATGAAATGCCCTGAATGCGGACATGATGAAGTGGTATTGGTTCAGGAATAGGAGAGTCCTTGAATCCCGGCTAAACATAAAAAAATACCCGTTCATGAACGGGTATTTTTTTATGTTTAGTTAGCAGACAATTTCAAACCTTCCTGCATCTGTTCGTCCTCTTCGACAAAAATGCGGTGTTCGCTGCCTTTATCGAAAAAGTGGGCTTTATTCATATCGAGGGCAAGCTCGATTTTTTCGCCTGCATGAATGATATTTTTGGCATCTACCCGTGCAACGAAGTCCTGTCCTTCAAGCGTGGAGTAAAGCATGATTTCCGCCCCCATGAGTTCTGCCACATCGATGTGGGTTTTGAATAGGGCATTCGGGGAATCCGTGAAGTATTCACCTTCATTATGGAAATCCTCCGGCCTGATGCCAAGGATGATATCTTTTCCGACATAGCCTTGATCACGCAGCATTCTCATTTTCGCTGCAGGTATCTCAAACGTTTGCTCACCCATTTTGATGAAGCCTTCTTTTAATGTCCCGTTGAAGAAGTTCATGGCAGGTGATCCAATAAAGCCTCCGACGAAAACGTTGATCGGTTTCTCATATACGTCTTTTGGGGCACCGACCTGTTGGATGATCCCGTCCTTCATGACGACAAGCCTTGTCGCCATCGTCATCGCTTCCGTTTGGTCATGTGTGACATATATCGTCGTTGTGTCAAGGCGTTTATGTAGCTTGGCTATTTCCGCGCGCATTTGGACCCGGAGTTTTGCGTCAAGATTGGATAATGGCTCATCCATCAAGAAAACTTTTGCGTCCCTTACTATTGCACGGCCAAGTGCCACACGTTGGCGCTGCCCGCCTGAAAGCGCTTTAGGTTTTCTGTTTAGATATTCTTCAAGACCAAGGATCCTTGCCGCTTCAGTGACCCTTTGCTTAATTTCCGCTTTTGGCGTTTTCCTGAGTTTTAATCCGAATGCCATATTGTCATAGACGGACATATGGGGATATAAAGCGTAGTTTTGGAAAACCATAGCGATATCACGATCTTTTGGCGGTACATCATTGACTCGTTTGCCGTCGATATATAAATCACCCTGTGAGATGTCCTCAAGGCCGGCAATCATCCGTAGAGTCGTCGATTTCCCGCAGCCGGAAGGTCCTACAAACACAATGAATTCCTTATCGGCCACATGAAGGTTAAAATCCTTAACAGCCGTCACCTTTTTATCATAAATCTTGAAAATATGATCCAATACTAGCTCTGCCATGAAAAAATCCCCCTTTTAAACTACTGATTACTTGTACCAATTAACTATAGTCTAAGCTATCAGTATAGAAAAAAGTATGTGCACATTGCACAAAAAAAGGATAATGATCCTTTTCTTGCATACTGAAAGTCAATCATTCAATAACATAAGCAAGTAAGCAGTCAATGCGTGCCGAAAGTTTCTTATATCGAGTCCTGTCCTCTCGGTGAATTTGTCTATCCGGTACTGCAGGCTGTTCCGGTGTATATAAAGCTGTTTGGCGGCATGTGTGGCATTGGAATTGCACTCGATATACGTTTTGATCGTATTGATAAGCTCTGTATCCTTCCTGGTCTTGCCAAGAATCTGATTGATATACCATTGCGTATTCGCATCAGATTGCCGATTCAATAGTATGTAGGGGATGATATCGGCCAAATCGGTGACCTTCAAGTCCGGCAACTCAGCTTGTGCCAAAGCAAAACATTTTTTCTCCCGCAGCCGGTGGTTATGGAGGTCTTGGCTGACAAGGTGAAAGCGCCCGGTGAACATCCGCGTCTTTACATAAAAATCACTTTCCAGTGTAGAGGAGATGGCAAGCAGGTCGTTATTCGATAATGCCTCACCTTTGTCCGTTTCAATCAGGATGCCCTCCGTCTCATTGTCCCAGATCAAGGCAGCGTCGGATGGCACGAAAGCAAGGCAGGCATCTTCAAAATCAGGCTGGGAAAAATCGGCATGACTCAGCTTGAAGTGAATGAAGCGCACGTTTTCCCAGCTTGTTAAAGGCAAGGGTGCATTCGGTTCGGTTAAAAAAGTATTCCAAGATGGTTCTGAAAACGTGGTGAAAGGGGTATGGTCCAAGGAAGACGGGAAAAGCAGCTCCAATAAACGGGTTTCCTCAGCTGTGATTTCAAAGCGGGGGATGCCGAGAATGCTTCCCCTTGAGTCCTCGAACCAAACAAATTCAGAGATGTCATCTGTATCGGCTTTATTGTAAATCGCATTGGGGAACTTTTGTTTAAGATTTTCAAGCACTATTCTTCACCTTCTTTCTCCCTATCATTATAGCGAAAAAGAATAAAGTTCAAAAGAATAGGATGTACCAGGTTTTTTTCAAAAAAGGAAACTCATGGTTCTAAAAGGGAGTTCAAAGAAAAATTACAATTATTCGTATCGTTTATTCCTATCTTTCCCACTATGCGGTGTTCAGTGATTTTGCTATGCTCATCATCATTTTGGCTGGGACCGTTTTTAATAGATGAATGTACAGGAAGTAAAAGGGTGAGGCATATTTTGCAATCATAATATGCCTCACCCTTTATTTTTATGGCTTTTACGATGTGGGTCGTGGATCTCCTATTAATTCATGGAGTTGCTCGCAGGGTTTGTAAGGACTTCAAGGTTTTGCATGGCTGCTGCCACTTTTTCCATGGGTATATTTGGGAAAAGGAGGTGGATGGCTTCACCCTCCATTACAGATAGGGCGGCCATTTGCTGTAGTTCCGCTTTATGCTCCAAGGTAAGGCCGATTTCGGATAAAGTCCTCGGCAGCTTAAGAGACTCGTAGATGGGGAGTAGCTGTTTGATATCCGAGAATTTTCCTTCTAACAATAACTGCACCAAAATGCCATATGCCACTTTTTCCCCATGCAGTAAATGATGAGTTTGTTCAAGGGAGGTCATGCCGTTATGAATGGAGTGGGCACCTGCAATTCGCAGGAACTGGTCACCAAAGCCACCCACTAGGCCACTCGTGACGATATTCGTTTCGATTACACGCTGAAGGGCATCCGTCCATTTTCCTTTTTTCAAATCCTCCAGGGCTTCTTCTCCATGTGTCAATAAAACTTCCTGGCATTGCTTCGCGGCCATGTGTGCCAATTCAATGCAGGTGGACTTGGTCGCAATTTTCTCTACGAGTGCATTGCCCTCATACCATTTCGCCAATGTATCACCGATTCCTGCCCGGAGATAGGCAATAGGCGAGTCCAGCAGTATTCCTGGCTCGATCAGTAACATCCAGGCGCTTTTTTCATGAATATCGAACCGCACATAAGAACCGTTACTATCATATATGACGCTTATGGGTGTCCAAGCGGCACAAGTGGAAGCGAGGGTCGGAATGAGGATGATTTCCTTGCCAATGGAGTTTCCCGCTGATTTGGCAAGGTCGAGCAGCTTGCCTCCGCCAATTCCGATTAAGGCATCCACGTTTTCTTCCTGTGCGAACTTAACCACACGCTCAATCTCAAGATCACTGCACTCCCCATTATATTTTAAAAAATTCGTTTCGACATTTTCTAATGCAGGAAAGAAGGGTTCAGCCACTTCCCACGATTTGTCTCCGTGAATAACAAGCACTTTACGTATGTTTGTTTTATTTAGTTTTGTTTCCAGCGTATCGAGAATATTAGCCATGCAGGCATAGTAGGAGGGACCGCTGCGGACTTCCAGTAGGGTATTCATCGTTTTTTTCTCCTTCATGTAAAGGCCTGTTCCACAAAAAGGGACGCAGGCCTCGAATTATGTTTTTTGGGTCGGTCACTTCATCCAATCAGGTTTTCCGAAACCGACGAAATTGCTATCGATCACTTTTTCAAACTCGGAGGACTCTACCACTTTTTTAATATCCTTGGCATATTGAGCGTCTACATCCTTTGTATTCACGGCGACGACGTTTCGATACATATCTGGCATATTTTCCAATACAAGGGCGTCCTCAAGCTTCATTTTTGCTGCAAGCGCGAAGTTGCCTGGCACCGCGGATAGGTCGACACTTTCCGTTGCCCGAGGCAATTGGGCGGATTCCAATGGCTTGAATTGGATATTTTTAGGGTTTTTCGTTACGTCTTTTTCAGATATTTTTAAAGGATCGACATCTGGATCGACTTCAATCAACTTTTCATCGACCAATACTTTAAGTGCACGTGCAAGGTTGACCGGATCATTTGGCAAGGCCAAGGATGCGCCGTCTTTAATGTCTTTTAACGATTTAAATTTGCTCGAGTATATCCCCATCGGTGCTGTAGGAACGATGATAAGGTCAGAGAGCTTTAGATTATTTTCTTTCGCGAAGTTTTCCATATACACTTTATGCTGGAATAGGTTTGCGTCGATCGAGTCGTTGCCAAGCGACTTATTCGGCTGGATATAATCAGTGAATTCAACGATTTCCACCTTGTAGCCGAGATCCTCCAGACCTGGTTTGATGGCTTCATTGACCATATCGGCGTATGGGCCGGTGGTCGCCCCGATCTTCAATTCTTTTTTGTCTTCGGTTTTTGGGGATGCATTGTCGCTTCCGCAAGCCGTCAAGCCAAGGGCAAGGGCACAGACCGATAATAACGAAGCTATTTTCTTCATATAAACTTCCTCCTAAAAATGTTATGTATGGTTTGAATCATGGGTAAATGAAAGATTCTATCGTTTGTTCACTAAATATGACGCTTTGTCGCCAAGCATTTGGATGATTTGTACAAGGCAGATCAAGACGACGATCGTCGTGATCATGACCGTATTATCATAGCGGTAATATCCGAACCTGATGGCCAGGTCACCAATTCCGCCTCCCCCAATCGTTCCTGCCATGGCGGAATAACCGATAAGTGAAATGGTCGTTAATGTAAGCCCTTGGATGATACCCGGTTTTGCCTCAGGCAGAAGTACATCTTTTATGATCATCCACGGCGTGGCACCGACGGCGATTGCCGCCTCAATCACCCCTTTGTCTATTTCGCGCAATGCCGATTCAACGATCCTTGCAAAAAAAGGTATCGCGGAAACGGAGAGGGATACGGAAGCAGCCTTTGGTCCTATCGTCGATCCCGTAAGCAAATTCGTTAAAGGAAGGAGGGCGACCAAGAGAATGATGAATGGAATGGAACGGACAATATTGACTACGAAGCCGAGAGAACGATTCAAGACACTATTTTCGAAGAACAAGTTCCTCGTTGTCGTAAACAGTAATACGCCAAGCGGCAAGCCGATAAGAAGGGCAACCGCCAGTGAGACACCCACCATATAAATCGTTTCAATGAATGCTTTATTAAGGTCAGGCAGGATATTGATGATGGATTCAAGCAGTGACATGTTTTAGCACCTCCACAGAGCTGGTACGATTCTTTATATAGGCTAATGCCGAATGGATTTCAGCAGCATCGCCATTCAATTCGATGATCAAAATCCCTAAAGGTATATCCTGAATATACTCGATTTTCCCGTGCAGGATATTACCCTTTACCGAATAAGATTGTAGGGTATCGGAGAGAATCGATTCACCTGCCGTTTGCCCTTCGAATTGAATTTTTATGATCGTGCCTTCACTTTCTTCAATCAAATGTGAGGGAAGCTCAAAATCCAGTACACTGCTTATGAATTTTTTCGTTAACTCCTCTTTAGGCTGTGAAAATATTTCATAAACGGAACCTTCTTCTATCACCCGCCCATCCTGCATGACCGCGACCCGATGACACAGTTCCTTGACCACTTCCATTTCATGTGTAATCAATACGATGGTGATGCCAAGTTCGCGACTGATTTTCTTCAGTAGCTGTAATATGGCTTTAGTCGTAGTGGGATCAAGGGCTGAAGTGGCCTCATCACATAACAATACAGTGGGATCATTGGCTAATGCACGAGCGATTCCGACCCGCTGCTTCTGGCCGCCGCTAAGTTGGGCGGGATAAACATCCTTTTTGTCACTGAGTCCTACGATATCCAACAGTTGTAAAACACGTAACGTAATGGCTCCCTTCGATTGATGCGCTGCCTTCAAGGCAAAAGCCACATTTTCAAAAACGGTTTTGGAACTGACAAGGGAAAAGTGTTGAAAGATCATACCGATTTTTTGACGTTGCTTACGCAGTTCCTTGCTAGATAAAGATGTTAAATCAGTTCCGTCAATGATGATATTTCCTTCTGTCGGTCGTTCAAGCAAATTCAAGCAACGAAGTAATGAGCTTTTTCCTGCTCCGCTATAGCCGACAATTCCATATACTTCCCCTTTTTGAATGGTTAAAGATACGTTATCCACTCCGATAACTCGGTTTTTCTTCGATATGTATTCCTTCCTGACTGAACGGATTTCAATCATGAGCCAACCCCCTTAAGCATAAAAAAAACTGTCTCTATCATTCAGAAAGAGGCAGCGAAATTATATCTCGTCTTATCTTTCAGAATGCAATCATTCTGCAGGAAGTGGCACCGTTCCCGATTGGGGCGGTTGCCGGACATCACAGGGCCTGATCCCTCCGTCACTCTTGATAAGTAAATTATTATTTTGGAATATTTCATTTTTTTTAATATATTCTATAGTATTTGTTAATCACCTCATTGTCAATGAATTCTGTGATTTTAGAATAATTTTTTTTCTTGTTTCATTAATTCCTTGTCAAATGGGGGGGATGGTAATACATTTATTGTAATAAAAAGAAAAAACGTGGAGTGCAGCTATCTTATAAAATGAAGGATGTGCAGGTTCATGATAGAGGTTAAGAAGGTAAATGATGTGGTTTGTGTGCACGGAATTCCGGGGGGAGTCAGGTCGGGGATGAGCGTTTATGTGTTTCTAACGGACGGTCTTCTAATTGATACGGGCGCTCAGATTTTAATGGATGGACTCATTCCTTTCTTTGAGTCAGCCGACTTCGATTCAGTGGCCCTTACGCATTATCATGAAGACCATACGGGAGGAGCCGCCTGGATTCAGGAACATAAAAAGGTTCCTATATTCATTCATACGATGTCGGTTGAAGCTTGTGCGAAAGATGCTGAATATCCCGCTTATCGTAAAATGTTTTGGGGAAGGCGGGATGCTTTCAAAGCTGAGCCGCTTGGGGAGTCCGTTCATTCCCGAAGCCAAGCATGGGAGCCGATTTACACCCCTGGTCATGCGCATGACCATATGGTGTATTTGAATCGCAGTACCGGCATGCTTTTTTCAGGCGATCTTTTCGTCACTCCAAAAACAAAACTTGTTCTGCGGGAAGAGTCCGTTCCGGTAATCATTAATTCGATAAAAAGATTGCTTCACTATGACTTTGGGGAGATGTTTTGTTGCCATGCCGGGCATGTTCCGAATGGAAAAGAAATGTTCAGAAAAAAACTCGATTATTTGGAAAACCTCCGTGGTGAAATTTTGCTTTTGCATGAACAAGGACGAACGGTGCGTGAAATTCAGAATCTCGTTTTACCCCATCGGTACCCCCTTATAGAGATATCGGAGCATGAATGGGATTCGGAGCATATCATTACATCGATATTGAATGAAAATGTTCTGGATGCAAGTGAGAAAACTAGGAAGTAGGTTATATTCCCAAGAGGATGCGTATTCAGTTCCTGACAATTGACTGATGGAAGGAAGAGTGAGAGGTTTTCATGCTTGTAAAAAGTGTAATAAGCCATTTAGACTGTAGGTAAACTCGCAAATAATGGAGGCTGCTTACAGTTATTTTTGTTGAATGAGACCGTGATTATCATTAAGAGGTTGGACTGCGATCGTTCTTTCCACTTCATGCCCTCGCTTATCCGCGAGCGGTCCGTTCCTATCTGTTTTCAAATCGATAAAAATATTTTTTGCGCGAACGGATATAAGAATTTGTTTGAGTGCATGTAAGCTGTTTAGAGACAAGTACAGAAGGTAGCAGGTCCGAGTCCCTTTATTATAGGGGGTTGAAGCATATGGATCAGGAATAATCACCTAAAAGAAGGGGAGTAAAAATTAATCAGTTGAACAAAATTGATTTTCTAAAATAAGGAAAAAACACCCACTTTGGTCTCATGAAGTTTTGATGTTATTCGCATGATTTGGTATAATTTTATGTTTAGAAGCATGCAATCTACTAAATGATAAAAAGGACCACAATATATTAATTTATGGAATTATTAGAATATATTTTAAGCAAGGGATTGTCATGTACAATAAATAACGACTGTTTTCTTATAGGATGATAGTCAAAGAGAATGAACAAAGTGCTACATTACATGGAAAAAAAGGTGATCAACTAGTGGAAGCGATTCATGCAACCGATTTTAATTTAAATGGCTCAAAGATTGAAATAATCCTGAATGGAATTATAGAATCAGCCAACTTGATATTTCGAAATAATGATACAAAGGAGGAACATATTTACGAGCATGTAAATTGTGAAAGTTTGAACGAAGAAACCCGTTTGACCATCACACTTGATAATATGAACTGGCCAGATGTCCATAGGACAACGTATACCATATTGCTTAAAATGAACGAAGAGTTGTTCAGACTGACAAAGCCTACAATTAAAAGATTGAAGAATCGATTGTTCGCCCGCTCTTATTATCAAATTTCACAAACGGAAACTGCGACCATCTTTCTGAACAAAAAAAATACCCTAAGTATAATGTACGGTAATTCAGCAAGCGTATTCCGTGCCTCCTGTAAAGTGGTTTCAGATACTTTACATATTACAGAGATGGAAGTGGCAGGAGATAAGGCAAGGTTTTTCCATGAAGAAGGGGAGTTAGGTAAGTCATTACTCACTATATATGATCCTGTCACCAAGCATACCTCAGCCATTGGAGCAGTGCAGGGCGGAAAGAATTCACTGGAAGTGGATGTATCCAAGCTGGCTGAAATTCCTACGGCTGCCGATGTGTACGTGGAAGCGAAAATCGGCAAGGTTTTGAAGTCATTTAAGCTTCTGTTCCATCCAAACCTTGTTCAGACACATCGTGAGCTCTCCTTTTACGAAATGGATTCTCTAAGTGATGCAATCGAAAGCCAAAAGACGCTGTACTTTGATGAATTCGAAATAAAGGGTGACCATCTTCAAGTTCGTTTGATGGAACCTTCCTGTCAGTCCGCTTCCGTCGTTTTTGAAAAGAGTACATCGGTGGAGTGGGTACAAACGCACGAATTCAAGCAAGATGGGCAACGATTAATCATTGATTTGAAAAAAATATTTAACGATCGTTTCTTTAAAGAGGGTCAAAAGTGGAAGGTTTATGTCAAAGAAGTTATGGCCGGGGAAGTGCAGGTAAGGAAATTAAAACACTTTTCAGCACCTAAAGCTCCTCAAATGGGACAGGTACCTCTTGAAGTCGTAAAAACCCAGGCAATGGCTTATATATCGCCTAAAGCAGAGTTGGGAATATTATTAGGAAAAAGTGAAGAAAAAATCAATAATGCGAGTTTCTATATTACGAAAAATAGACTGCCCATGCATGACTTAAGCTTTCATAAATATGAATTGTCTTTTTCGATAGAAAATATCCAAGATGCCGATATAAACTCCGTGCAGATTGTGATGAAAAATAGACAAAGCGGTGAAATTCATCGGGTGCCGGCTACCGTGAACAGAAACTCCCGGAATATTGGACTCCACTCAAATTTGGAATCATTCATTAGATGCGGAATCACCCCATCTAGGTGGGACGTTTCCATTGAGATAACGTATGCGAATATTATGGAAGTGAATCGGGTTGGTTTTTACGATCAAAAGAAACTTCCGATGGAAGAAAGGTATTTACGTTCGGTCGAGGTCGATGAGGAGAATGTTTTTACACCGTATTTAACAGCACGGAATGAACTCTCTTTTGTTATCGGTACAGAGTTTGCGCTTCGGCATGAAAAATTAAAGTCAAAAATTCTAATTAAGAATGTGTCTCTAAAAAAATCGATACTTGAAATCGAAATAACGCTTTCCTTGCCAGACGCTGAAAGTTATCAAGTGAAGGGAATGCTACTCAGGCATCGTAACAATGAGGCATTTGCGCAGTTCCCTGTTACTGTAAAGAAGAAGAGCATACTAGCCAAAGTCAATTTGGCCGAACATGAATTTGAACAATTTTATTGGGATTTCTACGTATTGGTCGACGTTGAAGGCGAGGATTACGAAATAAAGCTTAAGCGTCCAACAGACCATGTCCGGAAAAAATTGAATGGGACAATCAGGGATCATTCATACCAAAAGGATGCCGATCATGTCGTATACCCTTACATTACAAGGAGCAACTCCCTTGCCTTAACATATAGAATGAAAAGCTTATATGAAGCGCCAATCTACAAGTGGAAAGAAAAATTTTCCTACATCCTTTATCAAATGCTTAATAGGTATTATGACCATAAAAATATCTGGCTCGTGTACGAGAAGATGTCCGAAACTGCACAAGATAATGGCTACCACTTCTTTAAATATTGCTACAACGAAAAACCGGAAAGAAATGTCTTTTATATCATTAAGAAAGATTCTCCTGATATGGCCAACCTTAAAGGGTATGAGGACCGTGTAATCCATTTCATGAGCGTTAAACACTTGGTGTACTTATTCGCTTCCAAATTACTCATCGCTTCTGAAACCAAGGGACATTCCTATGTGTGGCGTGTACAAAAGGGCAAAGTGATGGAGTATCTGAGAAGAAAGCGGATTGTCTTCCTGCAACACGGAGTTCTTGGTTTAAAGAAAATAGACAGTACGTTAAATAAGGGATCTTCAGAGGAAGTGGATTTGTTCGTTACCTCTTCAGATTTCGAAAAAGAAATCGTGAAAAACTATTTTGGATATAATGAGAAGGATATCATCGTAACCGGTTTAAGTCGCTGGGATGACGTAAACAAAGAAGAAACTCCGATAAAACGCCAAATATTCTTGATGCCTACGTGGAGAAATTGGCTTAATGAAGTGTCAAACGAAGAATTCATCGAATCGAATTACTTTAAAAATTATATCGGTTTATTGAATTCCGAGAAATTGATGGATTTACTTAGGATGCACGATGTCGAATTGAAATTTTATGTCCATCCCAAATTCCAGCCATTTATCGAACAATTCCATACAACTTGTGACCAAATCGAGATCATCAAGTTCGGTGATGTCAATATCAGCAAGTTGATCCGTGAATCGGCGCTTTTGATCACAGACTACTCAAGTGTAGCTTGGGATATGTACTATCTTGAAAAACCGACAATCTTTTATCAGTTCGATCTTGAAGAATATACGGAATTACAAGGAAGCTACATGGATATGAACAAGGAGTTATTCGGTGATCAGGCACTTGATCCGGATGAATTGATCACTTCCATTGAAAATAGCGTGCGTAACAACTTTGAGGAACAAGATATCTTCAAGGAGAAAAGAAGCCATTATTTTGCTAATATCGACAATAAAAATAGCGAACGTATATATGATAATATTGTTAAAAATGAAAAAAGATTGAGGCCAAGGAGAGTTTCCTTCTTTAAAAAACTCTCAAAAGTGACCGTGCTGAGAAAGCTGTGGCGCTTGGCGAAGCGAGGGAAAGTAACAAGGAAGCTGGCTTTTTCATTAAGAGATCATTTAATGAATCTGAATGAAAGGGGGATACGCGGCCTATGGAACAGAAGAAGATAATCACGGTGGATAATCTCATAAGTGAAGACGAAAAAATTTCCTTTCAATGCAAGGACCCCAAGTCACTGAATATCATCGGCATTGAAAAAACCATGAAAATCAGATGGACCTTCGAGACGGAAATGATCGATTCCAAGATCGTCATCCACCTGAAAAATTTTTCCGCAGAATATTATCAAGCGGCATCCAGATGGGATTTGTATATGGAAGCAAGTGGCGAATTGCATCGAATACAAATTAGCGGGGGAAAGAATGAGTATTTCCATTCGATCCCCTCTATTGGCGTTCAAGTGATCACCCCTTATATTACGGCATCAGGCGGACTGAGCATTGTCATCAAACAACCGATCCACCTGTCGGATGAGGTCCTTTCAGCAAAACTATCACTGAAATCCTTGCGTTTTAAGGGTACTATTCTGACGGGTACCGTACGCCTTGAATTGAAAGAGGAATATGAACTGGTTGGAATGGTCCTAAAGCAGAGGGATGTTTCGGATAACACGCAGTATATATTCCCTGTTAAAGGAAAAGGTCATAAACTGTCTTTTACAATCGATGTTAAGTCGATGGAATGGCGTCCGTTTTATTATGATTTCTATTTAATGGTCAGGGTAGGGGGGAAGGACCACTATATTCGTTTGAAGAACCCTACGTGCATGGCCTTGAGAAAGTTGAACAAACGACTTTTTGGCATGTCCTATACCTTTGATAACGGATATTGGGTATATCCATATTTGACGGCATCAGGCACTGTGGCACTGACTTATAAGGAAAGAACCGAGTACGAGACGAACATGCACTTTTTTAAAGAAGTTCTGGCTTCGTGGGTTTATAGACTGCTGCTTCCCTACTATAAAAAGAAAAACATTTGGCTGATTTACGAGAAAACCGCTGACAGGGCTCAAGATAACGGATACTACTTCTTTAAATACATCTATGAAAATCATAACCGTCAACAAGCATATTACATCATTAAACCTGATTCGGAAGATTACCCGAAATTGGAAAGCATGAAAAATAGAGTCGTTGAATTCATGAGCTTTAAATATATGGTGTTCATGTTTGCCGCACAGCTATTGGTATCCTCCGAAACTAAAGGGCATGCATACGACATAAGAATTCAAAAGGGCAGGATCAGAAAAGCGATGAATTATAAGCCGCTTGTCTTTTTGCAGCATGGCGTTATCGGATTAAAAAAACTTAACAGCATCTTTAAAAAATCCAGCATTAACGCACCAAGCCTTTTTGTCGTTTCCTCACCCGAGGAAGGCAAGATCATCCAGAATCATTTCGGCTATAACAAAAACGAACTGATTGTCAGCGGCCTTCCCCGCTGGGATGTCATTGAAAATAGATCGAACGGGAAAAGGATTTTAGTGATGCCGACATGGCGCGTATGGCTTGAAAACTTACCTTTTGAGGAAGTGGAAAAGAGTGAGTATGTACAAGTATTCAAAACTTTTTTACAATCAAAAGAATTGAGCAGGTTATTGGAGCAGCATGATTTGACGCTGCATTTTTATTTGCATCCTAAATTCAAGGACTTTATCGAACATTTTTCCATTGATAATCAGCGGTTCACGATTTCCAATGAAGAAGACTTGAATACCTTATTGATGGAAGCATCGATGTTGATTACGGATTACTCGAGTGTCGCCTGGGATATGTTTTATCAAAAAAAACCTGTTGTTTTTTACCAATTCGATCTCGAGACATACAATAAGTATCAAGGAAGTTATATGAATATGGATAATCAATTATTTGGTGATCAGGTATTCACTACAGAAAAGTTGATTTCGACGATTAACGCCTATGCCGAAACCGGTTTTGCGGAAAAAGAAGCATTTGGCCAGTTAAGGAAAACATATCTTCCATATATCGATCATTCCAATAGCCGCCGGGTCTATGAGCAAATTCATGCAAAGCAAGGTCTGTTGAAAAAAATTAAACGCAAGCAGCGGATTACAAGGATTTTGAATAACCCTTTTGTACGTTCACTTTGGAAAAAATTCAACGGTATCAACTTCGTTAAGGGAATGGCGGAAACCATAAGGCTGAAAACGAGATGATCGTTCATCGCGTGAGCGGATTGTAATCCAGGAAATAATTTGATACATTTAAATGGAAAACTAAATAAGTCTAGAAACGGGTGCGGATATGAAACATCTATTTATCTGCTTAAAAGGGAAGCCGGTTGGAATCCGGCGCTGTCCCGCAACTGTATATGTGAGCGATTCGAGTGATGCCACTGTTTTCTGCAAAAGGGAATGGGAAGGTTCGAAAAGCGTTGACCATGAGCCAGGATACCTGCCTGTTTTTAGCACATCATCAA
This sequence comes from Bacillus sp. mrc49, assembly GCF_002803435.1. Taxonomy (NCBI): domain Bacteria; kingdom Bacillati; phylum Bacillota; class Bacilli; order Caryophanales; family Bacillaceae; genus Bacillus; species Bacillus sp. mrc49. The sequence goes on from NZ_PHNG01000800.1 coordinate 121,466, forward strand.
ATGCCTACGAGGATAGGGGATGTTACGTGCGAAAATTGGCAAAAGCATGCTTTCATTTTTAAAAATGAAAAAACATGTTTATTTTTGTTATGCTTCGTTTGCATTCAAACAACTTCCTTCCGGGAAGTTGTTTTTTTATTTTTTAAGGGGGGAATACAAATGTTTGGAACGGTTAAATATTTCACGGATCATCTTAAAACCCAGGTTATGTACAATTTTTCGGGAGGGGAAACGATTTCTTTAAGCGGAAATCGTGAAAAACTTACAGAGGAAATCAATGGGCAAACAATAAGTTCCGCTGAAAAGGAATTATTTTCCCGTAATCTGGAAGTCGCCTATGAGAGTGTGGTTCGAGAAATGTTCGGGGAAACAGTCCTGCTCCAAAAAGAGCTCTCCTAAAAGAGAGCCCTGGCAATAAGGTCGTCTATTTATTGATGTTAGGATCGGTCTCGTCATAGAAATCATGTGCTTCTTCAATGTTCCGAAGATCAGCGGCCTCATAAACATTGCCGCCTGCCAAGCCTTCATTGATATAGCGATCGATGTCAAGGAAGGCGGAATCCCGTCCATCATACTCGCTATCCTTTAAAAAAGTCATTTTTTCTTTGTCCAAAATAAATCCCTCCTAACCTTTTCATTAGTATAGGCAATAGAGGGATTTTTATTCTTTTCAAGCTTTCCTAAAAGCAATTGGACGATACGGTTTATTCATAAACATGATAGACCATCAAGTCATGTATCATGGTTTTGAGTTTCGGTTCATCTTCCATTGCAGGTGGGTTGGCTGTCCATTCGATGGTTCCATCTTTATGATATAAAGCCTGGATGGATTGTCTATTGTAATAAAAGGAAATTTTCCACCCTGGCAGGTTCTTATGCAGCGGTGCCCATTGAAAATGACTGATCATATGTATTACCTCCATATATGCTGTCTCACATTACATTATAATGGAAAACGGCAGCAGGAGGTGTTATTTTATTTTCCTGTTGGAAAAAGTTAATTCCATGAAAAGGTTTTTTAAATGTAAAAGCCGATTAGCTTCGATTTCCTCTTCGTCGAATTGCATGGGCTTGGAGTTCACTTCGTAAATGAAGAGCGAGCCCGATTCGTCTTCACCGATATCAATCGAAAATTCGCCGAGAAAGCCAATTTTTTTTGAAAGAATTTCTCCGCATTTTTGGGCGATTCTAGCCAATGTTGAATTTAGCCTTTTTGATTGCAGGTTTTGATAGGGATAAAGCTTACCGCCTCGAGGAGTGTGTGTAGTGATTTCCTGCAGTTGTGACATTCTTACAGCTTTGCCCGTTACTTTATAAAAGCCTTTTTCATAATGGACGAGAACCCTGTAATCGTAACGGTGACCAAGAAGTTTTTTTGGTACGACCGCCCGCTGAGCCAGGTAATTTCTTTTTAATAAGTCCTTTTTTTTCGTTTCCCAGAAAGAAGCGAAATTCGAGAAAGTCTCGCTGTGTTTCAGGCTGTTGAACAAAAGTGTATCATCAGGATTTTTGCGGAGGGTGTAAATGCCTTTTCCCTGGCTTCCTTTACAAGGTTTTAAGTAGATGTGCCGATGTGTATCAAGGAATGACTCCAAACATTCGCGCTTTTGCAGGATCGCTGTTGCCGGCAGGTGCTTGGTGAGGGAGCCATCATCCATCAAAGCTTCGAACATTAGATATTTATCCAGGAAACCTGGATTGAAAATGTTCACATGGTGCTCATTGAAATGGCTCATGAGTGATTGGAATTCTGCCGAAGCCTCATAGCCCCTGGAGGGTATACGATTATAAACAATATCAGGAAGCGGCATCTTACACTCGATCCACTTGTTTGAATCGGATGAAAATACATAACCTCTCATTGAACCGGAAGCAAATTCCTTTCCCGTGAATGCATAGGGTAAAATCCCATGTTGGAAAAGATACAATGATAAATCCTGAAAAAGGGCCAAGTTACCGCCCAACCCTGTTTCCTTTTTCGGATTGAACGAAGTCATTATTCCAACAACGAGCACCCGGCTTCCCGGAAATTCGGTGATCGGGCAGAGTCCTTGACCTGAAAGCTCATTGCTATAGTTTATCTCTTCATCTGCAGCACCTGCAAAAAGTACTGTATCCTTTTGATCATGGCACCAAGTTTCCGAACCGCTATCATAAAAAATATTCATCGCTGCACACTAATGGCGTTTGTAATCGTCTGTTCAGTCAAATAAATGGCATAATCGAGGCTGAGCTTTCTGGTCAACAATTCGAATTCCTTCAATTTGGGATGGGAGAAGATGGAGCGTCCTGGCTTGGAATTCGCTTCAAACATCCAAACCTGCCCTTTTTTATCCAACCCAAAATCAAATCCGATTTCCGCTATGATGCCATCCAGATGCTTTTCCATGCTTTCGCTTAATAAGAGTGCTGCTTCAGATAGTTTGCGTTCCACTTCTTTTGCCTCTTCGTCATCTCCAAACAGTTCGGCAACCGTTTTGATGACCCCGCCGCTTTTAATATGGGTTGTGACACTGCCTGCGCCGGCAATTTTGGCGGCAATTGCGGTTACTTGCCATACTCCATTACTGTCCTTGTTAGTATGAACCCGGAAATCGACTGGTCGTTTTTCGGAACGGATGAGTGAGATGCCCTGTTGGACGATAAGATTCTCTAGCGGTCGGTCATGAAATAGGTGTTTAACGATTGATTCCAGTGTGGAGAATTTTTGTAATTTATTCTCCCTTGCTTCATTTGTATAGCGGCAATAGTAAACATTCTCATGCTTATCATAAAGGATCTGGTGTATGCCGAGGCCGAGGCTGCCATGAATGGGCTTGATATAAACCTGTCGATAATGGGAAAGAAGCGTCTCTACCACGGATATGGATTGAAATGGATAGGTTTCAGGCAGATATGGCAGTGCCTGCTCATCTGCACATAATCTTTCATTTACGTCCCATTTATTGAAAAACCCCGGATTGAACCATGGAATGGTATAGTCTTTTTGGAATTTCTGCTTCACTTCTTTAGGGCCGTCGCGATTTTCGGTCAACCGGTTGGGAAGCCGATCATAAATGACGTTAGGAAATGGGAATTCCTGAATGTGCCAATTATCATTCTCGAACACATAGCCCTTGATTGTTTCTTCATCCCAATTGATGACATTCTCCCCAAAAATGAAGGGGATGCAGCCTGTAGTCCGGCTAAGTGAAAGAAGCTTTGAGAAAAATGGCGATCTTTCACCTAGAGGTTTGTTTGACAGGCCAGTGAAGCCTGAAGAAAAAATACCTACCAAAGGGCCGATATGGATGGTCTTGCCGTATATGAATAAATGAAGGGGGATATCGGTCAAATCGAATTTTAACGATTCCGCGAGACTTTCCGATAGGACGATGGATTGATTGATGGCCGGGTTTTGTTTCACACTGGCAGGACATGAATGCTGTCCGAAATATATCAATTCGATCTCTGCCAGATCTCCAAGTTCTGAAGGGTAAAAGAGAACGTTGCCAGGGATGACGGCGATTTCGACAGGAAAAGTCTTTCTCACTTTCATTCACCTGCCTTCTGAAGATGATTAGCTAAATATTGGCTATATTGCAACGGTGCCCGATGAATATCCTTCATATTCTCCGGCTGCAGTGCCTGGATGATTTTCCTTCCGGGTTTTGAATTAATGTCCATTATCCATAACTGGCCCTTTTTATCGATGCCTAGATCGATTCCCAATTCGAATAGTCTTTCAAACACAGCCTCGATTTCGGCAGGCAGGGTACGGAGTATATGCTGGATCTTTTGTTCGACGGCAATCGAAATGGTTTCCGGATTTTTTTTGATGAAGGCATCCAATGTTATGGCTTCTCCGCCTGTTGCCAAATTTGAGGTGATTCCATCCTTTTGGCCGGTGCGAATCCCTCGGCCCCGTTCCACCCATTGGTTCCTCTCATTTTTTTGCAGCAGGATGCGTAAATCGAACGGTTCATGTTCTTGGTTGCAAAGTTCCAAATATGGCTGGCAAAGGTATTTGTATCGATTCAATAAATGCTGCAGCCATTTGTTCAGCTGTGATGTAGAAGTGAATTGGCGATCATATTTCGTGCCTTTTTTTGTCATGGATACCAAAGTGCCGTCATCGTTTTTGGAAAGAAGGTAAATTCCCGTACCGCCTGCACCGAATTCAGGCTTGATGATGATTTTATCCAGGCGCTCCAGATGACCGATAATATCTTCAGATGTAGATACTTGGACGGTCTCTGGGAAAAACGCTTGAAGAAGGGGGTGCTTTTTCAGGGTTTGATAAACTTCCCACTTACCAGGAAGCCCGAGCCCTAAGAAGCTGGAATGTTCCTTTAACCAATTGATTTTATTTCGTGTTTCCGATGGTTGACGCGATAGACCATGGAAACAGCGATCATAAATATAATCAGGAATATTAAAAGATGCAGCAATCCACGTCTCCTTTTCTGGATCAAACCGTTCGCCCCGCACTTTCTTAAGGTCACTATCAATATTTTCGGGCGTGAATTTACAAACGGTCATATTGAAGGGTTTTGCCGTTTTAGCTATTTCGGTGAAGTAGTGGTTTTCATGTGAATCCGACGTTGCCATTAATCCGATTAACACGTGTTAGCAACTCCTTTTATCGATGTTTTCGCTGTTGAGGGTCAGCATGAAATCTATGATGGATTTTACTGAAGGGCGGAAGGTTTCATAATTGCCCTGAAATTTTTTCGAAGGTTTGGAATTCACCTCGATGATCCATGGATTTGTATCGACATCAAGTGCTAAATCGATTCCCAGCTCCCCGAAAGATTCGTCATGGTGTTCAACAATTGCCTTGGCCGTGTTTTTAGCCAGTCGTATCAGTTTTTGATACAAACGGCCAGAATCGGGGTAATCAAATGCTTCCTTGAGGAAATCCGAGCCGTTTTTCATCAAACCACCTTGTGCAAGATTGGAAACGATGGCACCTTGTTCCCCTATCCGTGCAACCATTGATGAAACCTTCCAGTTTAGCAGTTCGTTTTGATGAAGAAGGATGCGGAAGTCCACCTTTCTTTGATCGGTTTCGTATAAGGAAATCCCTTGTTGCAGAATGAAGGTTTGCTTTCTGGATAGTTTTTTTAATGTATGGAACAATTGCTCATCTGAGTCGGCAAAAAGCAGTTCCTGTTTTTTTCCGGAGGGCTCGATTTTCCATTTTCCAGATACTTGCGTTAATCTGCATATATTTTTACCTTGACTGCCTGATACCGGTTTAAAATAGATAATCGAATGCCTTTCTATGAAGGTCAGGAATGTCTCCTGTTCGCCAAAAAGTATCGTATCAGGCAAATTTGACAACAGCTCACTTTCTAAGCTCAGAAGCTGATGAACATCATATTTGGAAAGGAACCTCCCGTTGAACATCGGTATGGATTGTGCCTTGAGTTCAGTTTTAAACAGCTCGAATGATGGCGATGCTTCAAGCTTTCGTGAATGTATCCGGTTATAAAACACATCAGGAATTGGGATAGTCAAGGTTTGCCAGCCCTTTTGTCCCGCGACAAAACCTTCGATTATCCCTTCTTGAAGAGACTGCACTTTCACTAAATAGAAGGGGATGCCTTGCTGATTACAATAAGATGTCATTTCCTGATAGAATTTTTCCATCTCCCCGAAAGTTCCGTCTTGCAACGGAGATTGATTGGTGAGAGCAGCGAAAGAAGGGCCTATTTGAATTTTCCTTCCTTCCGGATGAAAAAAAACGGATATTGGATCTGAAAAGGCAGGCAGTGATAAAAATTGATTCATATCATATGAAAGTTTCAATGTAGGCCCTGATGAAGGGAATGGCTGCACAAGGACCGGGACAGATCGGCATCCAGCCATGATCGTAACGGGTTCTCCGAAATGAAGGCCCCATTCCCCAAATAGCTTTTCTTCGATAAACAGGAGCGCCTTCTTTCTTGTCACTGCAGGGTTTACCGTAATGAAAACCTTCTGATGGTTAATATTCATATCAATTCCCCGTTTGCACTAAGTTTGTTAACCCTTTCCAATTAAATGATGGGCAAAAGTGGATAACACATTCTATGTTTTTGAGAGTAGAAGGTGTCATGATGCCATCGTTTCATACAATATAAATCACATGTCAGTGGCAGCTGATGTCCACCAGTCATCCAATGTATGTTATCAAGCAGCGGTGTTACTTTACAGAATATGAAAATTTCCGTTCAGACAGAAGTAAAGAACGGGTACAACAGAAAAAAATCCCTCTTAATGATGGATGAAGCAATGCCACGAATCGAAAAAAAAACTCGGTTGATATTCTTGAATATACAAGTGGCTGCTGCTTAGATAACGTCGAATTCCACGATTATCAAACTGTTTGATAAGGAAGACGTGTAATTCGCAAGCGGATTTGTTATAGTGGAAAAGGTGTAGGAATACAATGATACCGGGAGGGGAAATACATGAGTAACGTATATGATGCAGCGTATGAAATGGAAAAGGCAATCCGGGCAAGCAATGAATATGCTGACTTGCAACGATTATATGATCTTGTCAATTCCGATGAAGCAACAAAAGGAATGTTTGAAAACTTCCGCAATCTGCAAATGTCATTGCAGCAAAAACAAATGATGGGCCAGGAGATCGCTCCTGAAGAAGTGGAACAAGCACAAAAGACGGTACAGCTAGTCCAACAAAACCCAACCATTTCTCAATTGATGGAAGCTGAGCAACGGATGAGTATGGTCATCGCCGACCTCAATAAAATAATCATGAAGCCGCTTGAAGATTTATACGGCTTGCCTGAACAAGAGCAATAAGCTACTGTTACTCCCAGCCTCAAAGTGGTTGGGAGTTTTTTTATATGGACCACTATTTGTTCTACTCTGTAAATTTTAGTCATAAATTTTACAGAGGATATTACAGATGGGGGAGATCAGCATGGTATATCGTCTACTTGCGGTCAATATCGACGGGACGTTGCTCCAGTCTAATGGCCGTTTAAATAAATCGACTAAAGAAGCAATCGACTATGTGCACCAAAAAGGTGTCCATGTTGCACTAGTGACGTCAAGAAACTATCATTCAGCAAAAAAAGTGGCCAAAGCCCTAAAAATAAATCCGATGATCGTTGCCCAACAAGGAGCTTTTGTGGGAGCTTCCATCGAGAAGCCCATGATGGTAAAAAGAATTTCAGAAGAACTGACCGCAGAGCTCGTCCAAATGCTTGAAAAAACCGTTTGTCAAATTATGCTCATTCATGAAAAATACTCGCTTGGCAATCGGGTGAACCTCCCTGAGAATTTGCTTGGCAAAACGGTCATGTATTTGAATGATCAAAACTTTTATGCTCAAAATTATGTGGATGATATCAGTGAAGAGCTGATTGATAAGCCAATGGCACCAACGAAAATGGATATTGTATTTTCAGAACAAAGTGATCGAAGCGATATGCTGAAATTGATAAAGGAAATGTTCCCTGAGGTGGATGCGGTTCTACACCCAGGCCATAAGATGACAATCGTTCCGAAGGGGGTTTCGAAATGGAGTGGCGTGCTTTATTTAGCCGACCATTTAGAGGTGAAAAGGACGGAAATCGTCTCGATAGGAGATGGATTGGATGATATGGAGATGATTGCCGGATCCGGTCTGGGAGTTGCCATGGGCAACGCGGATGCGGAAGTGAAGAATGTGGCCAAATGGATCACTCGCTCCAATGACCAAGACGGCGTTGCGTATATGCTGAAGGAATTTTTCCGCAAGCAGCATCCCATCGAATTTTTGCAGAAGATGAATATGCTTAAATGAAACATGAGGCTCCTTCATTCATTAAAGAGGGAGCCTCAAGATTTTTGGGGACTTAGCATCATTTCATAAATAATTCTCCGCACCTTTCCGTAAACTATAGAAAATCAGCAAAGGAAAGGAAGGATATTATGGGAGTAATCAACGCGAAAGAAGTACAAGTAGGAGACGAGGTATTTGTGATCTATAATAATCCCCATGTCCCAACCGTTTCCAATATAAGGGCCGCGGAAATCGTTCCCCATCCAAAGGACCCTAATGCTGTCGCTTTATTCCTGAACGATACATTCCATACAATCGAGGACGATGATGCCTTATTCTCCTCCGAAGCCGCAGCCGAACAAGCATATAATGACTTTATTGAAAATCAGGATCAGTTAACGTAAGGACTCACCCAAAAGCAGCCCCCGCTTCCTTAGCGGGGGCTGCTTTTGAATTTCCTCGCAAATGCCAAACTCATGAATGAAAGCCAAAATTCGCGAGTAAAAGCACAAAACTCGCGAGAAAAATAATAAAAAAGCTGTCATCCATTTAAAAAAAAGGAGTGACAGCTGGCAGAATTATTGATTAGTTGATTGAATGATGATCTTCATTGCGTGAATTTGGCCAATGTGATTAACTTCGTGCTGGACTACGAAATTAATGAATTCGCCTATAGTTTCCATTCCCATGAAAGGTTGTGCGGCTTTTTCTGTCAGGCGTTCTTCGGGAATTTCAAGCAGGCGGCCAAGTTGTTCTTGCAATTGTTGTGTCAGTGTATCGACTGAAGGTACATCGCCGGTCCAGGCGGCAGGTTTTGAGCCATATCCGAATAGCTGGCTGTAATTGGCAGGCAAAGTGCTGCTATCATCCAATAGGAACTTTTCCGCTGCGGTAAGAACGTGTCCTAGATGCCAGTGGATGGTATTATTAAAACCTTCAGGCTGTACATCCATAAGTTCTGGAGTGACTCCCTCGATTTCTTTCAAAAGACTTTTGCGCATCATTGTCAGTTGGTTTTTTACATAATTCATTTTACATTCCCCTTTAATCTATTTTCTAGGTAACTTATAGAAGTATAACAAGGTTATTGGTACATAATCAATTTTCCTTCCTTGGAAACAATGTCAGAATGCAGGTTTGGCTATATCCAAAGGGAAAAGCCCGAATTTATTACGTCCCGCTAACTCCGCCTATTGATAATGTACGGGGAATAGTATAATGAAAAATAATATGGATAATTAATCCACTAATGTATAGGGAGATGACATGGATGAAAAAGAAGCCATTTATACTAGCACTTAGCTTATTGCCCATAGCGTTAGTGACAGGGTGTTCAACAAAGGAGGAACATATCTCGATTCAAAAACTTGAAAACAAAACCTACCATTTCGAGGCCTATAAACAAGAAATAGAAAAGAGAGATTCAGAAAAAGCAAAGGAAATTTTGAAGAATGCGGATTGGCGTGAATATGTGTTGGAGAAAGACCATCCTAAGGCGGATTTTATCTTTTATTTTAATGATGATAAAAATGAAGGGAATATAGCGGTGTATTATGTTTGGATTAATCCCGATGATCATGTAACTGAATTGACGCGGGATCAGCATAAAAAACACGTTAAATTGAATCGTGATGATTCAAAAACCATATTAGATTTGCTAAACGAATGAATAGCCAGCCAGCGAAAGGAAAACCGGACTTCCTGATTGGGATGTCCGGTGAAGAGCAGGGTTTCGTGCTAGGCAAGTCCTGTCATTTTTTTCGTTGTCCGCAATAGAGGCATGGTACAGCAGCGGAAAGAGCCTCCTGACTTGATGATTTCACTTATATCGACTTCAATGATTTCATATCCTCGTTGACGTAGCTGACGATTGACTTGTTCATTACAAGGCAGACTGAATAATTTTTTATTGCCAATGGAAAGTACGTTGGTTCCCAATGTGAATTGTTCTTCTTTTGTCACTTCAATTAAGTCATAGCGCGAAGCTAATAGATCCAACTCTTTTTTTGTGTGGGCTTCAGGAAAAATAAGCGCCTCTGTCGGTGAAATCACATTGAAAACACAGTCTAGGTGAAGGAACTTCTCAATGAAGGGAATGGCGATAATATCATATTCCGGTAACAAGGACTGAAGGTGCTGGATGGATGTTTCGTCCGTCCGATCACTGACCCCGATATAGATCGTTCGGCCATCAATGATGACATCGCCGCCTTCAATATGATTTTTGTGAAGGTTGAAAAACGGAATATCATTCGTTTCAAGCCAGGATTTCAAGATAAGTTCTTCGCCCTGCCTGATATTTGTAGCCATTTCTGCTACGTAAACCGTGTTGCCGAGAGTGAATCCGATATCTCTTGTAAAGACTTGTTCTGGATATGTACTTTCTGGAGGCAGTTTAATGACCTCAATTCCTTCTCGTTCAAGTGCCTTGGTAAAATTGGCATGTTGCTCCACGGCGCGTGCTTGATCTATATTTTCCTCCATGAACTCCTTTTGCGTTTCATTAATGATGTCACGAATCGCCATATGACGAGGTTCACAGACAATCACCCGTGATAGCTTTGAATATTCACTCGCACAATACGCCTCTAATTCTTCGTTTATTCTATTTACCATCAGTGAGCTCCCTCTAAATATAATTGTATCTTTACTATTACCTTTTTTTTCTAGAAAGAAACATAAAAATTCAATCAAAATAAACCTCTAGGGAAAAAGGATTATTTTTTTTCTGGTCGAATATATAATGAAGGCGTTTTCATATAAGGGGGAGATTGTAATGATGGATACTCCGTTGATCATGACTCAAATCATTGAAAGAGCGGAAAAGTATTTTTCGAAAAAAGAAGTAGTTTCGCGTACGGATGGTGGAATCCATACTTATACATATGCCGAGATCGCAGCACGCACAAGAAGACTTGCAAGTGTATTGGGCAAATTCGGAATAAAGACGGGTGATCGTGTCGGGACGCTTGCCTGGAATCATCATAGGCATCTGGAGGCTTACTTTGCTATTCCATGCTCTGGAGCCGTCCTCCATACCATTAATATGCGTCTTTCTCCTCAACACGTTTCTTATATCGTTAATAGTGCAAAAGATCGGTTATTATTGATTGATCCCGATGTGATCCCTTTATTGGAAGCGATTAAAGATGAGCTGCCGACGGTGGAAGGATATATCGTTATGACCGATAAAGCCGAGCTTCCCGAAACATCCCTGTCACCGTTATACCATTACGAATCATTATTGGCCGAAGGGAATCCAAAACAGCCATTCATCGAGGATTTGGATGAGAACGCTCCTGCGGGCATATGCTACACTTCCGCCACGACAGGGAACCCAAAAGGTGTGGTTTATTCACATCGCGGGATATTGCTGCATGCGATTGCACTGGGGCTGGCCGATTCCACTGCCATCAGCGAAAGGGATGTCGCCCTTCCAGTCGTGCCCATGTTTCATGTCAATGCTTGGGGCATGCCTTTTGCCAGTGTATGGTTCGGGACAAAGATGGTTTTGCCTGGACCGTATTTCACACCGAAGATATTGGCGGAGCTGATAGAATCGGAGAAAGTCACCATTGCGGCCGGGGTACCGACGATCTGGCTTGGGTTGTTGAAGGAGCTTGAAGAAACCAGCCATGACACGAGCAGCATTCGCGCAGTGTTATGCGGAGGTTCGGCTGCACCCAAAAGCATGATTAAGGCATTTGAACAAAAACTTGGAATTCCGTTTCTGCATGCCTATGGGATGACGGAGACAAGCCCGCTCGTTTTCATTTCCAAACCAAAAAGCTATCAGGAAGGCCTGCCTGAAGATGAGCTTTATGAATTGAAGGCTAAGCAAGGCCTTGTCGCGCCAATGATCGAAATTAAAGTGGTCGGTCCTGACGGGGAAGTATCACCTGATGGAAAAGAAATGGGCGAATTGCTGATAAGGGGACCTTGGATTGCAGACGAGTATTTTCAAGATGAACGTACAGAGGATACGTTCAAGGATGGATGGCTATATACAGGCGATGTCGTCACGATAGATGAGGAGGGATTCGTGAAGATCGTCGATCGGACCAAAGACCTGATCAAAAGCGGCGGAGAATGGATTTCTTCGGTCGATCTGGAGAATGCATTAATGGCCCATGAAGGGATTTTTGAGGCGGCGGTCATTGCGGTTCCTCATGAAAAATGGCAGGAGCGCCCGATTGCCTGCGTTGTTTTGAAAGATGCATATAAAGGGCAAGTGACCGAGGAAAACATCATCGAATTTTTAAAGCCGCAGTTTGCAAAATGGTGGCTGCCGGATGAAGTGGTCTTTTTGGATGAGATTCCAAAAACGGGGGTTGGAAAGTTTCTGAAGCGGGCCTTGCGAGATCAGCTTCAGGATAAATATATAAAGAATTAATGAAGTGATTTCATATAATCATAACTTTTCACCCTATTCCGATAATTATCGGGGATATATAATTAATTTATGGGATAAGAAGAAGGAGGAAGAAAAATTGAGTATAGATTCGACATCAGCTGCAGGTACTGTATTAGTCACTTATTCAGACAGGACAGCTACAGTTTCCATGAATCGCCCAGAGGCGATGAACGCGTTAAATCCGGAAATGCTGCATGATTTCATTATCGCGCTTAAGGAGGTAAGTGATAATGAAGCAGTGGACGTCGTCATCTTAAAAGGGAATGGGAAAGCCTTTTCCGCGGGCGGAGATATCAAGATGATGCTCTCTCCTGGAAAAGAAAACGCTTTCGACAATTTGATGGATGGCATCAGTGAATTGGTGACCACGTTATATTTCATGCCTAAATTGACGATTAGCGCCATTCATGGAGCTGCAGCAGGGCTCGGTTTGAGTATAGCTCTTGCAACGGATCACCTTATTGCAGATTCGGAAAGCAAGGTTGCGATGAATTTTATCGGAATCGGACTGATTCCGGACGGCGGAGGACATTTCTTCCTTGAGCGCCGTCTTGGTGAAGTGGGCGCAAAGGAATTGATTTGGGAAGGCAAGGTGCATACGGCGCTCGAGGCTAAAGAAAAGGGCCTCATTCATGAGGTGGCAGACGGAACCTTGGAACAGGCGGTGGAGAGAAAAGTGCAAGCTTGGCTGCAAAGCCCGATTACTGCCATGATTAAAACGAAAAAAATCCTTAGTGAAAAAAATCGGCCATTATTGATTAAAATGCTTGAGATAGAAAAAGCGGCACAAATGAAAATGCGTCAAACGGCGGATCATCAAGAAGGAATAAAAGCTTTCGTCGAGAAAAGAAAACCGAATTTCACCGGTAAATGATAAATATGAATCAGAAGAGGCCGTCACGCCATTGTGACGGCCTCTTGAATTATATGAGTGCGCTTCCAATATTGTCAGCGGTGAAAAAGCAAGAGCGCTCCTGCTGGGGATATGCATCGGTGTGTATGGTCTTGATAGTTTTTTTCGGTCAAAAGCTTGTGACCTAATTCTTTTGCATTTTCATCATTTTCGGCGGTAAACGATTCATCCAATAGTTTTTCCCCCGACGGTTCAAATACGGTTAGCTTGTATAGTTTGCTCATGTTCAAAAAACTCCTTTTTCGAATTTGTATAGATGATCATGATAGAAACGGCTAAGAAAATTCTATCATTATCTGTCAATTTTGACTATTATTATCTGAAAGAAATATAGGAAACCAAAGGATATTGGAGTATAGCGGGATTTTATAAAAAAGGATCGGGAAAAATTATATCGAACAAACTTTAAGTGTTGTTTTTTTAAACGTGTAAGTGAAAAAAACGACTGTAACGATCGGAATTCCATCATTAAAATAAAAAATCATAAATGATATAATAGATTAGGAGAAAAGAGTATGGGGTTTGTGCATAGGCCGAAGGGAGTTAGATGGAATGACGGTGAAAATCGTGAATAATATAACGGAATTGATAGGAGATACACCAGTTGTAAGGATTCATCATTTAACAGGGAGGGATGATGCGGAAGTCTTTGTAAAGCTTGAATATTTCAATCCGAGCCGAAGTGTGAAGGATCGGGCTGCGTTTAACTTGATTAAGCAAGCGGAGCTGGATGGGGTCATTCAATCTGGTTCCACGATCATCGAGCCGACTTCAGGCAATACAGGTATCGGCCTTGCGATGAATGCAGCGGCAAAAGGCTACAGGGCCATCATGGTCATGCCGGATAATATGTCAAAGGAAAGAATCAATATTTTAAAAGCGTATGGCGCGGAAGTTGTCCTCACTCCGGCTGCGGAGCGGATGCCAGGTGCCATTCGCAAAGCTCAGGAACTGGCTGCAAAGATTCCGAACAGCTTTATTCCTCAACAATTCGAAAATAAAGCCAATCCTGATATTCATAGAGTGACGACTGCTGTCGAGATTTTGGAACAGATGGATCGAAAGCTGGATGTGTTTGTGGCGACTGCCGGTACAGGTGGGACGATAACAGGAACGGGTGAAGTCTTAAAAGAACAGCTGCCGCATTTAAGGGTCGTCGTGGTCGAGCCTAAAGGCTCGCCGGTTCTTTCAGGCGGGAAGCCTGGTCCGCATAAGTTGGTCGGAACAAGTCCCGGTTTTGTGCCAAGCATTTTAAACACGGATGTGTTCGATGAAATTGTCCAAGCAGCCGATGAGGATGCAATTTCAACGATGAAGGATATGGCGGCAAAGGAAGGGATTCTAATTGGACCATCAGGCGGCGCCTCTGTCTGGGCTGCGCTCAAGGAGGCACGGCGCCTTGGTGCAGGTAAACGTGTCCTGTGCATAGCCCCTGATAATGGTGAACGCTATTTAAGCATGGATATTTTCCAATAATAGTAGAAGGCCGAACGCGGTGCATGCGACAATGTACCAGCCATTCGGTCTTTTTATTTAAGATTGTGGCGATACTGTTTATAACATTAATCGACGCGACAATTCTGATATTTGGCGGGAAAGTATGTTCTGTTTATGTTAAAGTGAAAGAAATGAAATACCGAGGTGAGGCAATGAGCAGCGTGAAATTCATTCATGCGGCGGATCTCCATCTGGATAGTCCATATACAGGGCTGAAGGATTTGCCGTCAAGGATAGTAAAGGAATTAAGAGAAAGTCCATTCAAAGCCTTTCAAAAGATCATTCATGAGGCCATTTTCCATCAGGTTGACTTCATCGTCCTGTCTGGCGATGTGTTTGATGGTGAAAATCGCAGTCTCCGGACACAGGTGCGTTTTCGGACTGAAATGGAAAAACTACGGCAACATCAGATACCTGCCTATATCATTCACGGAAATCATGATCATCTCAGCGGAACATGGATTACTGTGGAGCTCCCGGAAAATGTCCACATATTTTCAGGGCAAACGGAAGTGAAACTGTTCGAAAAAGCGGATGGGGCAAGCGTCCACTTGTATGGATTCAGTTACCCTCGCCGCCACGTAAAGGAGAGGATGATTGAAACCTACATGAAAGCTGAAGGCGCGGATTATCATATAGGGCTGCTTCACGGAAATTTGGAAGGCAACGCTGAACATAGCCCCTACTCCCCTTTTTCCCTGAAGGAACTGGCTGACAAGGATTTCGATTATTGGGCGTTGGGGCATATCCATAAGCATCAGGTGGTTTCAGAGGACCCGCTGGTGATTTACTCCGGAAATATCCAAGGCAGGAACCGCAAGGAATCTGGAGAAAAGGGATGCATGCTGATCGAACTCGATGGTGACTTGAGACGACATTCATTCATAGGGACCTCTGGGGTGATATGGCATAGTGAAACAATCCAAGTAACAGCAGATGGGGGTTTTGATGCAATCTTCAAGCAATGCCAGGAACTCATTGAGCAAAAATGCTTGGATGGAAGAAGCTATCTTTTGGAAATAAAGTTGGACGCCGGGGGATATGCAGGGGAAATTGCGGAATATCTTGACGAATTGACCCGGATTTTACAAGAAGAAGAGCAAGCGGAAGCGTTTGTCTGGGTGTATAAAATCAAGCTCATCCAGGCAATGCCGATGATAAGGTCAAGCAAGATATCTCCATTTGTGGCTGAGATTTCAGAGCTTGCATCAGAATTTGAGGATACGGAGGCTGCCTATGCCGCTCTTTATCATCACCCGATTGCAAGAAGGTTTCTTGATTCGATGGAACCAATAGAGCAGAAGTCACTTTTGGATGAAGCGGAAAGATGGCTTTTGAATGTGTTTGAAACGAACGAATAGCTAAGGGAGGAGGAGAATCGTTGATCATAAAGGACCTCCATGTTTATGGTTATGGCAAACTGGAAAACCAGCTTTTCCCGCAACTGGGCCGGATGCAGGTATTCTTTGGCGAGAATGAATCTGGCAAGTCGACCATCATGTCTTTCATGCATAGTATTTTATTTGGGTTTCCGACAAGAGTTCAAAATGAACCGCGCTACGAGCCTAAGATGCATGCCAAATATGGGGGGAGGCTCACTCTTTTAACAAAAAATCATGGGGAAATCGTTATTGAACGAGTGAAGGGAAAGGCGACTGGGGATGTATCGATCACCTTCGAAGATGGGAGGGTCGGGGGGGAAAAGGAGCTTAATGAAATTCTCCATGGCGTAGATAAAAACTATTACCAAGCCATTTTTTCTTTCGACCTTCAAGGACTTCAAGGTATACATACGCTAAGTGAAGGAACCATGAGCAAGTATCTGTTGTCAGCTGGACTGGTCGGGAATGATAAGCTTCTTGAAGCAGAAACGAAATTGCAAAAAGAACTCGATCGGCTATTCAAGCCATCAGGCCAAAAACCCATTTTGAATGTAAAAATAAAAGAACTTAAGGAATTGCAGAAAAAGGTTAAGGCATCAGAACAGGAGCAGCAGTCATATACCGCATTTTTGCAGGAAGAGAAAGAACTTAAGGAGAGGCTTGCTGAAATTACGCAAGCTATCCAAGAGATAGAAAACGATCTTATGAATGTGGGTACGTTCCTGAGAATCAAGCCCTTGATTGAGGAGAAGGCGAAAATTGAATCGGAGATAAGCAAGATCAAGGATGTAAGTTTTCCTGTTGATGGTTTAAAAAGGCTTGAGCAGCTCCAAGCAGTGGCAATGCCGATGAAGGCGCAATTATCAGCATTGACAGAAAAACTGAACAAACTTGAAGGGAATCTCGTTGAATTCGAAATAGAACCGTTCATCAAGGTGCACAAAGAGCAGATCGAACATGCAGTCAACCAAGGCACTTTATTGGAGAAGCTCGAGCTGGACATTCGGAGGGCGGAACACGAATGCCTGATGGAAGAAAAGTATATCGAAAAGGTGAAGCAGGATCTATTCCTCGATGAACCCGATGATGAAATGAGCAATCTCGATATCAGTACATTCATGAAGGAAAAGATCAAGCGGACGGAGAGGGATAAGCATCAACTCCAAAATGCCAAAAAACAGCTGGATGAGAAATATGGGCTGCAAAAGGTCAGTTTGGAGACGGCAGAAGCCCGCTTGAAGGAGATAGAATCCCAGTTAATGTCCGTGGAAAAACGAAGCAAGCTTGAATCTTTATACAACAAGCAACATAACCGTGAATTTAAAACAGTGAAAAGGCTCATTCTTGATGAGCAAATACTTGAACTTGAGAAGCAATTGGCCCTACAGGAGAAGCAGAAGGCTCATGATCGCAAACGTTCCCTCATCATGAATGGAAGTATAGTAGCACTGCTATGTTTAGGTGCGATCAGCTGTTATTTCAGTGAACAGTTGCTGCTTTCCATGATACTTCTGGCCGCGGCGGCCCTGTTTGTGGTTTCCAGATATCTTTCCAAAGGAGAAATGATATTATCAGGGAATATCCGGCAATTGGATGACATGAAACGAAAAAGGTCGGCACTTGGCAGTGAAGCCAATCAGGATAGTGATGGAGAGTCGATGGGACAATTACTGGAATTGGATGACCGTCTCCAAAGACAGCTGGAAACGGAAAGGTTCAAGTATGAGGAACGGGAGGAGGCTTTCGAAGCGACCATTCAGGAGTATGCGGCTTGGGAAGCTGGAAAGGACGAATTGGATAAAGAAATGAAAAGCATCTTGAACGGATGGGGCATGTCCTTTCCTGGCATGGAAATCAATCTTGAGTCTGTATTTGAAATGCTTGAAGATTGGAAAAATGCCGTTGAAAGGAAATATGAAGCGATCAAGCGGCATCAATATTTAAATGAAGAATTTGATACCAAAGCGAAGGTTTTATTACATTTTGCCCACAGCCTTGATGTTGAGCCATCTACTTGGCGTGAAGCGATTGGCCTTTTAAAGCGGGAATTGAACAATGCTTTGGAGGTATCCGTCCAGCGAACGCAATGGCTACAGGAACGAATCCGTTTGCGGAATGAAATCGAGCAGCTGACGATGGAAAAAGATTATCTTGATGCCGAAATCGAGCAGCTTTTTGGATTAGCGAAGGTCAATGATGAGGAAGGGTTCAGGCATCACGCTGCCTTGTCCGAAAAGAAAGGCTCCCTGCAAAATCAACTTGGGTTGATTGCGATTCAAATTGAGCAATCGAGAATGCTTCCGGAACAAATTCAAACATATGTTAAACAACGGATCACCACTTATGCATTTGAAGATTTAGAGCGGAAACAAAAGGATGCTGTAAAGGTGAAATCAGCATTATTGGAAAAAATGACTGACACGAAGCATCAGATAAAACGTCTTGAATCATCAGGTGTTTATGACGATTTACTTAATAAGTTTTATGAAGAAAAAGCGGCGTTCAATGAAGAAGCGAAAGAATGGGCGAAATTGGCCATAGCCAAACGCTTATTGAATAAAACTTTGGATCGATATAAAAGGGAACGTCTGCCGAAGGTCATCGCAGATGCCGAGCGACACTTTGCCTTTTTGACGAATGGGCGCTATTCGAAAATCATCCTTGATCATTCAGGAGAAGGAATTTTTGTACAGCGAAGTGACGGCTTGAGATTCGGGGTGGAAGAGGTAAGCCGCGGGACAGCCGAGCAAATTTATGTTTCCCTAAGGCTCGCCCTTGCAGATCATACTTTTGACAATGATTCTTTCCCGCTTATCATCGATGATGGTTTTGTCAATTTTGATGCAACAAGGACAAAAAGGATGCTTGAATTATTGAAAAAAATTTCTCTAAAACGGCAAATCTTCTTTTTTACCTGCCATCGACATGTAATGGAGGGTTTCACGGAGAAGCAAGTGATTCATCTATCCAATTCCATATTGAAAAAAGATAATGATTTGATCATTCGAGGAATATAATCGAGTGAAAACTATGAATAAAGAGAGTGAAGGCATTGGATATGAATGAGTTTGTAAGCCGGCATGATTCGTCATTACGATTAATCGTCGAAAACGAGTTCCCTGGAAAACGATGTGTGGGGGGGAAATATTCCGCCGAAGATCATACGATCACTTTATATAAGAAAGATATCGAAATTCAGTGTGAGCGTTTTCTAGGTTCGCTTGATGCGCTTGAGGAATATACATGGGTCATTCTTGCGCATGAAATGGGGCATGCGCTGGATACAGAGCTAGCTGTGCTGAGTGAGGAGCTTTGGAATACGGGCAGCTCGGAAATCCTTTATCAAATTGAGGTCAACGCCTGGAATATCGCAGCTGAAATAATGCCTTTGGTCAATCGGGATTTATTTACTTTCATCAAAGATGAATCTCTGGCACATTGTACGAAACGCCTGCTCGTAGGTTAAAGACCTTTCATAGGGAGGGCTGACATACTGTAGATAAACTCTCGATAATGAGGGAGTTTGTCTGCAGTTTTTGTGTTTTCCCTTTGTACGTTGCTTGCCAATGCAGGCACTTGTTAGCCCTTGAAACGTCTTTCCCGCATAGTCACGCGTCTTCCGCTCCACTCCACGTATTTGAACAGCCGAGCAAAAAGCATCAGGGTGAAATGTGGATACCATATTTTTTATGTTTCGGAAAAAAAGCACTTGATATCTTTACTTGAATGTCCGCCAATAAGTGACTTATTGGCAGGATGTTTTTGGTTCAATATGCTCATTAAGATTGACAGTGATAATCATTTTCATTAAACTTAGATTATTAACATAATAAGGGGAGTATTTTTATGCGACCAGTTATTAACACACAGTCTTTATCGCTCGGATATGGTGATAAATTAATAATAAATGATATGAATTTGGATATACCCAAAGGGGAGATCACTGTTTTCATCGGTGCCAATGGTTGTGGGAAGTCAACACTACTACGATCGGTCGCACGCTTGTTGAAGCCGCAAGCGGGTTCGATCGTGCTTGAAGGCAAGGCGATATCGTCTTTGTCATCCAAGGAGGTAGCAAGAAAAATGGCGATTCTTCCACAATCGCCGACAGCTCCTGAAGGCCTTACCGTCTATCAGCTCGTGAAACAAGGAAGGTATCCGTATCAAAGTTGGTTGAAACAGTGGAGTACCGAGGATGAAGAGAAAGTTCAGAAGGCGATCGAAGCAACGAACCTGTCTGAATTGAAAGAACGTGCTGTCGACGAATTATCGGGAGGGCAGAGGCAGCGGGCATGGATCGCGATGACGCTGGCACAGGATACGGACATCATATTGCTGGATGAACCGACTACATATCTCGATATGACCCATCAAATCGAGATTCTTGACTTATTGTTCGATTTGAATGAGCTTGAGAATCGAACGATCGTTATGGTTCTGCATGATTTGAATTTGGCATGCCGTTATGCGGATAATTTGGTTGCGGTTAAAGACGGGGCGATACATGCGGAAGGACGACCAGAGGAAATCATCACGCCCGGGTTGGTTCAGCAAGTATTCGGGATGGAATGCCATATCTCCTTTGATCCCATTTTCGGCAGTCCCATGTGCATCCCATATGGGAAGGGGCGTTACGCACAAAGCCGGATGAAAGCGATGGCCAATGGTTAAGCTCACACCAACCATGGAAAAAGAGCTGCAAGGCTTTCGCGTATCGGTACGTGGAAACGAAGACTCAAAGACCATTTGTAATGTTGAAGAGCTAATATCGTATGCACAAGCCCGGACAGGGGCGGAGACGTCAAAAATAGCCATGTCGATGTGGTTCAGACGATATGCTTTTTTTGTTACGGCACAATTGTACATGGTCAGTAAGCATCGGCTTGCCTGGGAGGGCACACTGAGGGACGTGGGAGTTTTGGATGATCCGGAAGATGAACATTGGCTGCCGGATTTTTTATTGAAAAAAAACCGGTGGGGAATTGTTCAGGAAAAGGAAAGTTCCGTTGCCCTCCAGACGATATTAAGCAGGTTTGGTGCGGATGCCATTACCCCGGTTATCAAAACCACAAAAATATCGAAACTTGTACTGTGGGAAACGATTTGGAGCTATACGGTATGGATGTATAGCGAGTTATTGAAACTGTCTGATATAAAGGCACGTGTTGAAGCGGACATAAATTGTCTGCTGGAAGATGAAATATGGCAGAATATCGAAAGGCGTTCACCATTTAAGCGATTTTTAGGGGGTAAAACCATCCCGGAGTCGATGAATCCTTATAAACGAATGACATGCTGTTTATATTACCGGATTGATGGACAGGAAAAATGCGCGTATTGTCCGAATAAAAACAGTTAATCAGATGGAATGGAAAGCCAGGCTAGGTAAGAGCCTGGCTTTTTTGCTTGTGAAAGGTGACAACATAGCTTCGTTTCCTTATAATATGTCCAGCACGATTGATAAAACTAAACGCACTGAAAGGGTTCATATGTTATAATGTTGATATTTAATCGAACGGGGGCAGTCGCATGGGAAATGGGATCATTCACTATGGAATTGGTGAAGTTGTAGATATATATATGTATATAAAAACGAGTACAAAGGCGGTTGCAAGTAATGGAAAGCCGTTTTTAACATTGATTTTGTGTGATAAAACCGGGGAGATCGAGGCGAAGCTATGGGATGTCTCCGAGGCTGATGAGAAAACGTACAGTGCCGAAGCTACGGTGAAAGTTCAAGGTGAAGTCCAGAATTACCGGGGCAGAAGCCAATTGAAAATCCGCAATATAAGAATCACATCTGATGCTGATGGCGTAACAAAAGCCGATTTGATTCAAACGGCACCTTTAAGTCAGGAAGAAATGATGGAAACGATCACTCAATTCATTTTTGAAATGAGGAATCCGAATATCCAAAGGGTGACTAGACATCTTATTAAAAAATATCAGAATGAATTCTTGACGTTTCCTGCAGCGACGAAGAACCATCATGAGTATATGTCGGGTCTCGCTTATCATGTAGTCTCGATGCTGGGTCTGGCCAAAGCTATATCAACCCTTTACCCTTCGCTCGATCGTGACCTCTTGTATGCAGGAGTCATACTGCATGATCTTGGGAAGGTACATGAGCTATCTGGACCTGTGTCGACCGTTTACACGGTGGAAGGGAACTTATTGGGCCATATAACCATCATGGTGAATGAAATCGGTAAAGCAGCAGAGGAGTTAGGGATTGAAGCAGAAGAAATCATGATCCTCAAGCACTTGATATTAAGCCACCATGGCAAAGCGGAATGGGGCAGCCCCAAACCGCCAATGGTGAGGGAAGCTGAAGTGCTGCATTACATCGATAACATGGATGCCAAGATCAATATGATGGACCGGGCCTTGGAGAAAGTGAAGCCTGGTGAATTCACGGAAAGAGTCTTCGCACTTGATAATCGCTCATTTTATAAACCTACATTTTAAAAAAATATGCTTCTTTCCGTTGGAGAAAGAAGCATATTTTTTTTGTTCACGCATATTCTCTAGTAAATGAATAGTAGATTTTTTGGGAGGTAATGGACATGCCAATTTGGATTTGGTTCGTGTTTATTGGAATAATTGTCAGTGCAGTCATGTCAATTTGGACAGCTAGGCAGGAGCGTCTCATAGATGATGCTTGGATAGAGAAGGAAGGCCAGAAGTACATTGAACGTATGGAAGAAGAGCGTGAGAGGCGTAAAAAGGATATCAATCAGGGAGCATAACTAAAAAAAGCGACAGGACCAAGTCCTGTCGCTTTTGCTTATCCGATTATTTTTCGGCTTTGGTTGCGTCACCAGAAGTGATGGCGTCTTTAAGATCTTTATCTTTAATTTTCACGTCAGCTTTTTTCACTTCAGCATTCAAAATATCTTGAACCTTGGTTTGGTCAATTTGCGCGACTTTCAAATCATATTCTAGATCTTTTTTCATATCCTTGTACGATTTCTTTTCTTTCATATCTTCAAGTTGGATGATGTGGTAGCCATAATCCGATTTAACCGGTTTACTGATTTCGTCTTTCTTCATCTTGTAGGCTTGCTCTTCGAATGCAGGAACCATATCACCTTTTCCGAACCAGCCAAGTTCGCCGCCTTTTTCAGCAGACCCTGTGTCTGTTGAATATTCTTTGGCAAGTTTGGCGAAGTCTTCACCTTTATCCAATTTAGCTTTCACTTCATCAGCTGTTTTTTGGTCTTTGACAAGAATATGCCTAGCTTTGATTTGTGGTTTGTAGTCTTCATAAGCTTTTTTCACATCAGCTTCTTTGACTGTAATATCAGCAACGGCAGCTTTTTCTTGAAGCATGCCGATCTTAAGTGCACGTTTAAGATCATCTTCGCTCTTATATCCGGAAGAGGCTAGGGCCGTTTGGAAATTATCACCCATTTGCTCTTTAAGTTCTGCCGTTTTAGCCTTAACTTCTTTATCCGTTACTGTATATTTTTCAGAAAGAACTTTTTCATAAACAAGTTCCTGAAGAACGGTGTCACCATAACGGTCCTTCATGACATTGTAAAATTCTTCTTTCGATATATCCCCCGCTTTAGTTTCCACGACTGCCTCTTTGTCGCTGTTGCATGCTGTAAGTCCAATCAGCCCTGCAGTCACAGCAATTGATAATGCCCATTTCCTCATTGAGAACAACTCCTAATTTTAAGTTTCTGGTTTACTAATCTTCGTATTTCCACAAAATTAACTATAACATATTCTGGTTACTTTACAAAAAATAATATATTGATGTATGAATAAGAATTTTTTTGAAAATGGGCAGATGCCTACCCAGATCATGAACATCTACATATGATAAATCGAGGACACCAAAAGGAGGTAGTATAATGAGTAATGGATTTAACGGAGGTTTCGCCTTGTTAGTAGTGTTATTCATTTTATTAATAATTGTAGGAGCAGCCTATTGCTAAACAATTGCAAAAATATAATGGAAAGTGCCCACTCCTTTTGCCATGGAGTTGAATAGGATAGGGTAGCCGCTCAACAATAAAGAATATAGTGATTATCAAGCTATGAAAGGGATGAATTCCTTTTGGCGGATATAAGAGTGTGCATGAAACTGCTATTACTTAAGAATGGAAAGGAGGAAGATCAATGTCTGGAGGAATAGGTGGAGGCTTTGCTCTAATTGTCGTTCTTTTCATCCTGTTAGTCATCATTGGAGCTTCTTGGTTATAAATGCATAAACAAAAGGCGAAGCTTATCGCTTCGCCCTTTTTCTTTATTATTTGAATAATGCGCCGGTTATCACCAATGTATGTAACAAATGATGGTCGATCATTTGTTGCTCATCTCTACGTATACAAAATTTCAATATAGGAGGATAATAACATAATAGTAATTAATACATTAATGGTCCTGAATACTTTAGGCTGCCGGTCTTCAGCAATTTCTTTTTGGATACATAAAGAGTTGGTCATTCTATTAATATTATAAAGAATCAAAATGGCAACGACAATAAACCAGAATGAGATCAAAACCTAAAATCCCTCCTTGCAAAACATCATGTATAAATACGATACCAAATTATAATGAAAAAAGATACTTAAAAATCTTTTCAGTCACCTTTGCGAAATGAAGTGGAATCACTTTTGGATAAGGATGTCGTATCCTTCCCGATGTTCTTCAATAAATGAATGTCCTGGTGAACCAATCAGGTTCTTTATATAAATGAAATCCGATACACATAATCCGGTATGCAGGGATAATAAAATGGTGAAATAATGGATGTAATGCGGAAAACCAAGTGCACAACCGATTAATAACGCCGACATAATGAAGAAGGGTAGGACAAGGGTCAAGAGATATAGATGCTTGCGTATCGGATAATGCACATTTACATTGCATGTAAGCACAAGTTTCCACTTAATGGACCAAGAAGTTTTAACTTTTTTGCATAATAATCGTAAAGGTAAATAGTGTAATAGTTTGTGAACAGGATATAATAAGACTAATAGG
This sequence comes from Bacillus sp. mrc49, assembly GCF_002803435.1. Classification (NCBI taxonomy): domain Bacteria; kingdom Bacillati; phylum Bacillota; class Bacilli; order Caryophanales; family Bacillaceae; genus Bacillus; species Bacillus sp. mrc49. The sequence goes on from NZ_PHNG01000800.1 coordinate 146,427, forward strand.
CTAAAAAAAAGCATTGTTTGATCGTCATACAAAACAACCCGGGATGAAACGGCACTTAATAATGTATAGATCAAAACAAAAGACATCAATATAGTAAAAACTGAAAAAAAGATCAGACGGCAATTCCCATATTGTTTTGCCACGTCAATTGTTTTCCACGAGTTCATTTTGAAATCAGCCCTCCAAAGACCGTTGAATTTACTTACATACATTACGATGAATGGATGGAAAAAGCAATAGAATTCTGGGATTTAGTTATAAGATAATAATTACCACAGAATGGACAAAGATTAAAGGTGATGATTGGCGGCTACTGTCCAATGGGAGGACAATTTCTGATTGAGAAACCACTAACGTTTTTGCGTGATTAAGGTTAAATATGAATGATTGATTGGGGACTAATGATGTATGAGAAATATAAATGAAGAAATAGATATACTCCGTTTTCATCAGGGGCTTTTATTGAACTTGATACGCAATCCAGAGGCAAGATTGGACTTTTTGTTTGTGGAAAAAAATTTCACGAAGTTGGAGGCGGAAGCGCTGCTGGGTCTATGTGATATTTTGAGCAAACGCTATGAAATAGAAAAAGCGGAAGGATACATGAACTTTCGACCGCTTTTTAACCAACTTGAAAGAAAGGTCAATCCAAAAATAACGACAAAGGAATGTATTGACGCATGCCTCTCACAAGGTTTATATGTATCCTTCATGAGGGAAATGGATAGAGTGTGAGGCTAAACTGGCTCAGTTTCTTTCTCTATCTTTTTTTTTGTGATTTTACCCTCCACATCAGTAAACTCCTGATCAATATTATCGAAGGACCTCTCAAAGATTTGCATGAAATCTTCCCCGTATATATTACGGATGACAGCCATCATTTCTATCATATCGGGGAACTTACCATAAAGCTCACGAAGTGGAAGGGCACCTGAGAAAGCAGAATTTTTACTAGGGTCGTAAGTCTCCATCAGATCAAGAAGAATCTTTTCTCCTTCAGGTGTGATCTCAATATACGTATTCCTCTTGTCATTTTCTTTCTTTGAAAATGTTAAAAAACCGCGTTCCTCTAATTTCTTTGAAAAGTTAAATGCCGTAGAAACATGCATGACCCCAAATTTTGCAACGTCTGAAATGGAAGAGCCATTAAGATGATAGGCAATCCAAAGTATATGGTGCTCATTGATATTTAAATCATAGGGCTTAATCCATTGCTGCCAATCTTTTTCAATCGATTTCCATAATGCTTTGCTTAATTGTGCAATTCTTTGACTAAAAATCATTGCTTCTTTCATAGAATAATTTTTATTCTGCATATTATGGGCTCACCTACTTATAAGATTCTGTATATTTATTATGACAATAAAATAAAAATTAATAAAGATAATATTTGCAAAATTTTTAGAAAATTTTAGTTTTTTTAATCGATTCTCCATTTTTCCTTTATATATAATGTTAATTATTGGGAAAAATGGAGAATTCGACTTATGCAACCACGTTTAGCAATTATTTTTTAGAAGTAGGGATGGCCGTTTCCAACTGTTTTAATGAAGTTTCAATTTCTTGAATGTTCTTCATTAATTCATTCTTATTCGGTTCGATTTCCTGCTTCCAGTTCTCGATGACCACCTGCACGTCCGAAATGAAAGTTTTTACCGTTTCTTTGCTGATTTGAGTGGCTTCCAGCGAGTCATCTTTAATATTTTGCATCTTTACCTTCAGTTCATCAATGGTAGTCTTCATTTCTTCCGCATTCGTTTTGATGCGATTCCGCAAGTCCTTGCCAGAGCTCGGCGCTGCAAGCAAAGTTGCGGCACCCGCTACGACTGTTCCGGTTAAAAAGCCAATTAGTAATGATTTTGCTTTCATTAGGATCACCTCATTAATAATATTGTTTTCGCGTTACATGGTCTGATTCCCTGCTGAAAAAAAACTCAATTGGAAATTTTGATAAATAGGGTTGGAAATGCTATTGATAACAAAATACCATAATTTTCTTTCCTATGGAAGAGTATCTACCATTTTATCTTTATATCACAAAAATATTTTTTTAAACTTAAGCAGTCAATATATAATATTTAAAAATAACTTGGAGTTTTATAGAAAACGCTTCATATAAAGGAAGGAGGAGCATATAGATTATAAAAACAAGCTGTCGGAACATGGATGGCACTGGTGGGTTATTAATGAAAATCATTTTTTTGTTAGGCCTGGTATGCCTGTGCGGGATGGGGTATTTCCTAAGAAAAGCAAAAACTCCAGGAATCTACCCGCCTAAGAGGGTGCTCCAGGCTAGAGCCTACGCTTTTGCCTTGCCCGGGGGCCTGCTGCTTTTCATTTGGTTGATGTGGTTGTTCATTCATTGATTGCAGAGGGCGGCTTATTTTAGATCCATAGTGTTGAAAAAAAAGCACCGGACTCTGCTCCGGTGCTTTTTAAGTATGATGATTTAGCTGGTTTAAGCATTAATGGTTACATTCGATTTTTTGACGATGCCGTTCACGATTGGATATATGATGACCATCGCTACTGTATTTAGCAGTACGGCAGGAAGCACAACAGCTCCGAAAAGGGCAACGAAAGGACCTGGAAGGGATACGAGATAATATGCCGATCCAAGGAAGACAGCGCCGGAAATGATTGTTCCTACGGCAGTCAAGATACTTACCGTCACAACGGATGTTGAAAACTTCTTAAGACTGATGAATAAAAGGTAAAACAGAAAGGCTGTTGCCAATTTATCTATGATATTTGGAATCTGTCCTCCAGGAAATGTGGTTGTCATGGCAGAGATGGCTCCAGCAGCCAAGGCAACAATGAACACATTCTTTTTCTCAGGAAACAGGGTGATCGCCAAAAACATCATCAACAGCATCATATCCGGTTTCATTCCAAGGAAGAAGCCTGGAACGATAAAATGCAGGGCAGCCCCGATCCCGATTAATAGGGACAGTGATACAAGGGTTTTCGTTTTCATTTACTCATCTCTCCTATTCTCATCTCGACTAACATCTTTTCTTCAACAATGCACTGTTGCTTGTTGCAAGAAGTATAAGATAGTATACCATAAGACCTATTTTTTTAGAAGTAATATTTGTACACAATTAAAGAGTATGAGCTTCCTTCGCGTTATGTGCTTGCTGGAATTTTTTCATGAAAGCCGCAAGTTCCTGGCAATGGGATAGGGGCACGGCATTATAAATGGAAGCCCTGCAGCCACCGATGGAACGGTGACCATTCAATCCGACGAAACCGGCCAACTTCAGTTCTTTTAGAAATTGTGCTTCAGCTTCTTCAGATGGAAGTGTGAATGTTATGTTCATGAAAGAGCGGCTGTCAGGTTTGGCATGGCCTTTATAAAAACCATCGCTTCCGTCGATGGCATCGTAAATGACTTTTGCTTTTGCCTCGTTGTTTTCAGCGATCTTCTCGACTCCGCCTTGTTCCTTTGCCCAATCCAATACAAGCGACAATAAATAAATGGCCAATGTCGGTGGCGTATTGTATAAAGAATTATTTTTTGCATGAATGGAATAGTTCAACATGGATGGAATGCTGTCAATATCCTTTATTAAATCTTTACGGATGATGACTAACGTGATTCCTGATGGGCCAAGATTTTTTTGTGCTCCTGCATAGATGAGGCCGAATTTACTTACATCGATTTTTTTGCTGAGTATATCACTGGACATATCCGCCACTAAAGGAACGTCACCTGTTTCAGGGAATTCCTTCCATTGGGTTCCGTAGATCGTATTATTGCTTGTAATATGAAGATAAGCAGAATCCTTATTCAATTCGATATCTTCCACTTTAGGGATGAATGTATACTTATCTGCTTTTGATGAAGCTACTACTGCCGTTTCTCCAACTTTTTTGGCTTCTTTTAATGCTTTTTCCGACCAAGAGCCAGTGAGGACATAATCAGCCCTTTTCCCCTCAGGCAAGAGGTTCATCGGTATCATGGAGAATTGAAGACTTGCCCCGCCTTGCAGCAGAAGGACCTCATAATTTTCAGGAATGTCCATAAGCTCTTTTAATGATTGTATGGCACGGTTATGGATTTTTTCGAACTCTGCACTCCGGTGGCTTAATTCCATGACGGACATGCCGGAATCCTCGATATTCAACCATTCGTTTTGGGCTCTTTGTAAAACTTCCAAGGGCAGGGCAGCCGGCCCAGCGTTAAAATTGCGTGCACGTTTCAATTTTTTTCCTCCTATACGATAGTGTGTTAAAGTAATTACATCTATTTATCTATCCTAACAGAAATTGAAATTCAATTGGAGGAATTTTTAGAATTTTAAGTGATGATTCCGCTGAAATGGATCATAAAAGAAAAATGGCCCAGCACCTTTTAAGTGTGGACCCAATCAACATTCATTTTATTCACTGCAACACGATCTCTGGATGCCTTCCGAACAGAGGCTATTCCTTCATTCAATATGCTGGGCAATGGAGTCGGCAATCTGCTTCAGGTCATCGGGCGAATAAGCGCTGGCATTCGTTTTCCAGACTGCCCCAAAGCCATCACCTTCTCCATATCGCGGAATTAGATGCATATGAAAATGGAAAACGGATTGTCCTGCCGCTTCTCCGTTATTATTCAAGAGGTTAAGGCCAACGGGGTTGAATTCCTGTTTCATCGCGCGGGAGATCTCCGGTACGACTTCAAATAAATTCTTCGCAATTTCCGGTGTCAATTCATAAAGATTTTCCTTATGTACTTTAGGAATTACCAGCGTGTGCCCTTTCGTTACTTGACTGATATCGAGAAAGGCCAATACATGTTCATTTTCGAATACTTTGGTGCTCGGAATTTCCCCATCGATTATTTTGCAAAAAATGCAATCGCTCATTAAAATCGCTCCTTTGGTAGTTAGTGTATTTGGTTAATCGTACCATAGCATCAATCGTTGCGAAAAGAAAAAATCATAAAAACAGGATGCAACATTGAGTTGCACCCTGTCCTAGAAAAAGGGGGTTTTGCTTCAAAAATTCGCATTAGCATAAATTCTCTGCGACAAACACCTCATCTACAATAAAGTAAAATACGGTTATCTGGTTAGAGTTTTTCCATTCAAAGCAACCATCTCCTATATCTTTAAAGTTTCATCAACTTATAAAGCATAATTGATAATCATTGAATGATTTTTCTGCTTTTACGTGCAAGAGAACCATCTCCTTGCTCGAAACGATTTTTTAATAATGAAGCTTCTGGTTTAATTCAGTTATACGTCTTTAACTGACACCTCATTTACAAGATGATATGAATCATTTGTAATAAAACATTTGGGCATTTCAGTGTAATACGTCTTTAACTGACACCTCATTTACAATATGATGTGAATCACACGTAATGACTAACCCCTTCTTCCTTATTTATGATAGCCACTAAGCAGGAAAATTATAATTAGTTATTTTTGGTAATTTTCTTCCGGGAACACTCGACTATATAAATGAAGGAGAATTTGTTAAAATGGAAATAAGAACCTCTATAATAGAAAGGATCGTTAATATGTCCTTATTGGAAATAAAGCAATTAGTAGGCGGATACACGAAAACGCCCGTCTTAAAAGGGATAAGTTTTGACATTCAACCCAATGAGCTGGTGGGGTTGATCGGTCTCAATGGTGCTGGGAAAAGTACGACGATCAAGCATATCATCGGACTGATGGAGCCAAAGGGCGGAAGTGTATCAATACACGGTAAAACGCTTGCGCAGGATCCTGATACATATCGAAAACAATTCACATATGTTCCTGAAACGCCCATCTTATATGATGAGCTGACACTTGAGGAGCATTTAAAGCTGACGGCCATGGCGCATGGATTGGCGGAAGCGACATACAAAGAAAGAATGGATGCCTTGCTTAAGGAGTTCCGTATGGAGAAAAGACTTAAATGGTTTCCGGCCCACTTCTCCAAAGGGATGAAACAAAAAGTCATGATCATGTGCGCTTTTTTGGTGCAGCCCTCCTTATATATCGTGGATGAACCATTCGTGGGCCTGGATCCATTAGGCATCCAATCATTGCTTGACTTAATGAAGAAAATGAAGGAAAGCGGAGCGGGGATATTAATGTCCACCCACATACTTGCAACTGCGGAGCGGTATTGTGATTCCTTCATCATCCTGCATAATGGAGAAATCCGTGCAAAGGGCAACCTTGAGCAGCTTCGCGAGCAATTTGCGATGCCAGGAGCGACGCTTGACGATTTGTACATTCAATTGACGAAAGAAGAAATCGGACATGAATAGTCAAAATCTCTGGAAGGAAAGATATTTGGGCTATATAAATGAAACGCAAAAATACCTTCGTTATATTTTTAACGGACATCTGGTTTTTGTGATGGTATTGGTTTTAGGTGGACTGGCTTATTATTACAGTGATTGGGTGAAGACGCTGGACGGTGACTTCCCCGCCGAATGGATCATGGCCGTTGTTTTTTCAATCCTTGTCACAAGAAGTCCGATAAATACCTTTTTGAAAGAACCCGATACCGTATTTTTGCTACCCCTTGAAACGAAGTTGAAAAGTTATTTTAACAATTCGCTGCGCTTGAGTTGGGTTATGCAAGGCTTCATCCTGCTTGTTGTCCTAATTGCATTCATACCGATGTATACGAAGGTCACCGATGCCGGCGGCAGGGATTTTGGAATCATCCTCGCTGTTTTGCTGATTTTGAAGTTTGTTAATTTAATCATTCGCTGGAACGTATTGAAATATCAGGATCCTTCAGTCAGCCATTGGGACTCACTTATCCGCTTTATACTTAATGGAGTGATGCTCTATTTCGTCTGTTCAGGGGCAAATATCCTTTTTGCTATCATTACGATGCTCATATCGATCGGGCTTTACATGTATTACCGAAGCGCAGCCAAAGATTTTGTCTTGAAGTGGGAGCGCCTCGTCGAACTGGAAAATAAACGGATGAATTCGTTTTATCGAATAGCAAACATGTTTACGGATGTTCCTCATCTAAAAGGGAAGGTGGCAAGAAGGAAATGGATGGACTGGCTTTTATCATTCATTCCATATGGTGAAAAGTCCACTTATACCTTTCTATATGCCCGCACCCTGCTGCGGTCCAATGATTATGTGGGGCTTTGTTTTCGTTTAACCATCATAGGATCTGTCATCTTAAGCGTATTCATGAATATCTGGGCCCACTTGATCGTTGTTTTTTTGTTCCTATTCATGACAGCCCTGCAGCTGCTGCCGGTCTGGAAGATTCATGAATGGAAAGTGTGGGTTTCGCTGTATCCATTGCCGGCAAAAATGAGAGAGTCTGCAGTCATTAAGATTATTTCATATTTCTTATTATTTGAGGACTTTGTCTTTAGTATCGTCCTGCTTGTGAATGGGGAATGGATGTCTGCTTTGGCCGCTTTGGTGCTAGGTCTTGTTTTCTTGGTCGGCTTTAAAATTTACGCAACAAGGAAAATTAAAAACTTTTGAACGGGAAGCTGATTTTTCATAAAATCAGCTTTTTCGTATAAGAAAAGGAAATGAACACTAAAAACCTTGAGAAAAGTATATACATACATAACGGGGGGTGCTTAAATGAATGAGTATGAACAAAAGGCCTTAGCGGAGCTAGTTACATGGAAAAAGAAGATGACCAAGAAATCAGGCAAGTTCGAACGCATGTCAAAAAAGGCGCAAACGAAAGTGAATGGTTTCATTCCGGACCGTGTGCACAAAATGATTGCAGATAGCATTAAGAGCATGATCGAGGCAGTATTATCAGGATCTAAATATATGTCCAAAGAGAAGAATGTAATGCTTCTTTCCTTACAGCAAAAAGAAGAATGGGTTACGGAAACGGTCGCGGCATATCGTAAAACGGCTATTATAGAGGGTGTGGGGACAGGTGCGGCAGGGCTCTTGATAGGTCTGGCTGATTTCCCTTTACTTTTAAGCATCAAGATGAAGTTATTATTTGAAATATCCCGTTTATATGGTTTCGATCCAAATAAATATGAAGAACGTTTGTTTATCCTCCATATTTTCCAAATGGCATTCTCAAGCGAGGAGAAACGGTTGGAGACATTACATGTGATAGAAGAATGGGGTTTGGGGGGTGTACCTCAAATTGATTGGCAAGAGCTTCAGCAGGAATATCGCGATCATATCGATATCATCAAGATGTTCCAGCTCGTCCCGGGATTGGGCGCCGCTGTCGGTGCATATGCTAACCATCATTTACTGGAGCAGCTCGGGGAGACGGCTGTCAATTGTTATCGGATCAGGCTGCTTAAAGAATGAAGGGAGGGGGAGTAACCCGTCCCTTTTCCTTTACCGCAATAAAGATTCGTTCGCACTGAGTGCTGATTGATCCTTAGTATGATAAGTTACCGCTGCCGTGCCTAAAATTTTTGCTGCAATGAGCATTGCCTTTTCATCAATATCAAATAAGGGATGATGGTGAGGGTACGTTTGTGCATCATTTGGCCTGGCACCTGTAAAAAAGAATGTTCCTTTCACCTTTTGTAAATAATAAGAAAAATCTTCTCCTGTCATATCCGGATCAATTTCTTCCGTAACCAATACTTCCTTGATGGCCTTGGTGCTCTCGATAAGGAATTTCGTTTCCTCGTCATGCGGGATAACAGCCGGATACCCTTGGAAGTACTGATAATCGTAGGTACAGTCCGCAGCCATGCAGGTTCCTTTAACAACTCGCTCTATCTCTTCGCTTATAAATGAACGGACGTCCTCCTTGAAGGTCCGGACTGTCCCGATTATTCTGGCTTTATCAGCAATGACATTAAAGGCATTATCAGCTACAAAGGAACCGATGGTGATGACTGCAGAATCTATCGGATTCAGGCGGCGGCTTACGATTTGCTGCAAGTTCGTGACTAGCTGGGAGCCGGCGACGATTGCATCACGGGTTTTATGTGGCTGTGCTCCATGTCCGCCTTGTCCTTGAATGATGATTTCAAAACGGTCAGCAGCAGCCATAAGCGGTCCGTAGGTGTATTGAACAGTTCCAGTCGGCACCGTAGCCCATAAGTGGGTACCGAAAATTACATCCACCCCATCAAGGCAGCCAGCCTCGATCATGGGCTTGGCGCCACCTGGAGCATATTCTTCAGCATGCTGGTGGATGAATACATAGCGGCCTTCGAGCTCATCCTTCAGCTCATTCAGGTTTTTAGCTAGGACAAGGAGTGCCGCAGTATGGCCATCGTGTCCACAGGCATGCATGACGCCTGGTACGGTGGATTTGTAGGAAACCTCTTTTTCATCTTGAATGGGTAAGGCATCGAAATCAGCACGCAATGCCACCGTTTTACCGGGTTTGCTGCCAGTGATCGTTGCGATGATGCCATTTCCGCCTATATTGATTTTGTGCTCGATTCCCAGTTTTTCATAATAGTTAGCGATGAAGCCGGCAGTTTTTGTTTCATGAAACGAAAGCTCGGGATGTTGATGAAGATACCTTCTGATGGAAACCATTTCATCGTAAGAACCTTCCAGAAGAGCGTGTAATTGGTGTATCATATTGTACCTCCCATGATTGGTTTAATGTTGAATAGTATATCATATTCTGAATAATCAGAGTAAAATAGTCGCTGAGGAGAGTTTTGCATGGTTAAACACTCATGGATTGCAATAGTTCTGCTGTGCTTATTGCTATTCTTTTTGCTAGTGCATGAGGTTCTGGGTGAGCGGACCTTGGCGCTTGATACATACTTGGACTTTGCCGTTGATGAACATACATTTTCGTTCTCGTTTTTAAGGTACATCACCTATCTTGGGAAGTCCATCGTCATTGGTTTTGGAAGCATACTGGTTGTTCTCTATTTATGGATCGTTAAGAAGGATTACTTAAAGATGGCCTTATTCTCGATCGGAATGGGGGGAGCCGATATAATAAATAGGAGGATGAAAAATCAAATCAAAAGAGAACGGCCTGACGATCAGCTTGTGGAAGCATCCGGATTCAGTTTTCCAAGCGGCCATGCCATGGTTGGGCTGATATTCTTCAGTCTCTTGGCTTATTTCATCATAATAGAAGTTAAGAGAAACTCATTGAAATGGGTGGTGGGAATCGGCTTCTTTTTCCTCATCCTTTTAATCGGGCTCAGTAGGATAGCCATGAATGTCCATTATCCAACAGATGTTTTGGCAGGTTATGCTTTAGGTGGCGCAATCACTATAATCTTGTTCAACTTATATAGGGTGCTGGTGCAATAAAGACGCTTCAAGATGAAATATATGTTAATAATTGTTGATTTCCCTGGAAATAAACAAGGGTTTTGTCGGATGGGTAATACATTCACCTACAAGTTCTTTTTAGTTTAAACGATGAAGACTTTAGAAAATCATAACCAACATGATTGGAACGGAGTGGAAGACTCCTGCTTTTTAAATGAGATCCTAGGAAATCCAGCGGAAAAAGCTCCGAGGGCAGACCGCCACTTGATAAGCGAGTGTTCGTAGTGGAAAGAAACGGGCAAATCTAGAACCAGAAAAAATCATGCAGAATGAGGCCCGTTCTTAATAGAACGGGCCTCATTCTGCATTGAAAGGAACTATTCTTCCGAATCTTGTACCAATGTATATTGTGTTACATAGGCATCACCAGTAAACAGCTTCTGACTGGAGTTCGTAACGGCAGGTTTAGCCCCGCTGTCATGCGCTTTCTGGAAGGAAGCGGACTTCTTCCAGTTCGTAAAATCAGCCTGTTTCTCCCAAATCGTCAAAATGACATACGTTTCGGAATTTAGCGGACGCAGGATGCGCAGAGCGACGAAACCTGGTTCATTTTCTATGAGCCCTGCCCTGTTTTTAAACTGATGTTCAAATACAGGCTGTCCTTCTTCACTGACCGGGATATTGTTCATGACTACATAACCATGATCCTGAAGGTTTCCCTTCCCATCGACGACTTCATACTTTCGTGGGGAGCTAAAAAGCGTTTTACCTGTAGTTTCATGTAAAAGGACGGCAGATTCAAAATTTTGCATCAGTAATATCTTTTCATCCGGATGCTTCTCTTTCTTATTTTTCATAAATTCGTAAGTGCCGGACGTGATGTATACATTCATTTATTTCCCCTCCAATTCCTATATAGTACCTGTATACCCATTTTACCCAATGAATAGCGCTTTTACCATTTGCATTTTACTGAATATTTTCAAGTCCATTATCCAGACTAGGTGGAGATTCGTTTTTGCAACTAGACAAAAAAGTCGAATTTCTGACAAATATATAGGTTGGCTATACTTCCATTATAGAAAAAGCTATAGTTGAAGGTGATTCAATTTGAAATTCAACATCCTTCTGATATTCTATTTAAGGAATGAATGAAAATAGAAACGTGATTGCTTGAAAGGTGGATATTAATGTCTAAGGAAATTACGAATGATACATTTCTAAAAGCTGCTAGAGGAGAAAAAACGGATCATGTGCCTGTTTGGTATATGCGTCAGGCTGGCCGTTCACAGCCGGAATATCGTAAATTGAAAGAGAAGTACTCCCTTTTTGAAATTACCCATCAGCCCGAATTATGTGCTTATGTGACTAGATTGCCCGTAGAGCAATATGACGTGGATGCAGCCATTTTATATAAAGATATAATGACACCGCTACCAGCCATCGGTGTGGATGTAGAGATTAAGTCGGGAATCGGTCCAGTCATCTCGAACCCGATCCAATCAATTAAAGATGTTGAGAAATTGGGGGAATTGAACCCAGAAGAGGACATTCCTTACGTACTTGACACGATCAAATTATTGACCACGGAGCAATTGTCCGTGCCTTTGATCGGATTTTCTGGCGCACCATTCACGATCGCTTCCTATATGATCGAAGGGGGCCCTTCGAAAAACTACAATCGGACAAAAGCCTTCATGTACTCCGAGCCTGTGGCATGGTTTGCACTGATGGATAAATTAGCGGATATGATCATTGTTTATGTTAAGTCCCAAATCAAAGCAGGTGTCAAGGCCATCCAAATTTTTGATTCATGGGTCGGGGCATTGAACGTTGAAGATTATCGTGTATTCATCAAGCCGGTCATGAATCGCATCTTTTCTTCATTGCGTGAAGAGAATGTGCCCCTAATCATGTTCGGTGTCGGTGCAAGTCACTTGGCACTTGAATGGAATGATCTGCCGATCGATGTAGTCGGACTGGATTGGAGGCTTCCAATCGCTGAAGCAAGACAGATGGGTATCCAAAAGACGGTGCAAGGCAATCTTGATCCTGCCCTGCTATTATCATCATGGGATGTCATTGAAGAGCGGACGAAACGGATCCTTGATCAGGGCATGGAACAGGACGGCTACATCTTCAATCTTGGACATGGGGTTTTCCCTTCCGTAAATCCGGAAACACTGAAGAAGTTGACTTCCTTCATTCATGAATATTCATCAAAAATGAAGTAACCGAAAAAACCTTTAAAGGGTGGAAAATACGAAATTTTTAAATGAGGTGTAAATTCATGTCAAGAAAAAAAATGGGCCTCCTCGTCATGGCTTATGGGACTCCATACACTGAAGAGGATATTGAAAGGTATTATACACATATTCGTCATGGAAGAAGGCCGAGCGACGAATTGATTGCCGATTTGAGAGGGCGTTACGAGGCGATTGGCGGTTTGTCCCCACTGGCAAAAATAACGGCTGGGCAAGCTGAAGCGCTTGAAAAGCAATTGAATTCGATTCAAGAAGAAATCGAATTCAAAGCATACTTAGGATTGAAACATATTGAACCCTTTGTTGAAGATGCAGTGAAACAGATGCATGATGATGGCATCAAGGAAGCGGTCAGTATTGTATTGGCTCCGCATTTTTCAACCTTCAGTGTCAAGTCTTATAATGGACGTGCACAGGACGAGGCCGCTAAATTCGGGGATATGACGATCACTTCCGTCGAGAGCTGGTATGATGAGCCAAAATTCATTCAATATTGGGTGGACCAAGTAAAAGCAGTGATTGGAAGGATGACTTCGGAAGAACGCGATAATTATGCTTTGATCGTGTCGGCGCATAGCCTTCCAGAAAAGATATTGCAGTTGGGTGATCCTTATCCAGATCAACTGAAGGAAACGGCTGAAATGATTGCAAAAGGTGCAGGAGTTTCCCATTATGCAGTTGGATGGCAAAGCGCGGGACAAACGCCAGAACCATGGTTAGGACCAGATGTGCAGGATTTAACGAGAGACCTTCATCAAGCGAAAGGCTATGAAGCCTTCATATATATTCCGGTTGGATTTGTAGCTGAACATCTTGAAGTTCTTTATGATAATGATTATGAATGTAAAGTGGTGACGGATGATATCGGTGCGGCATACTATCGTCCGGATATGCCTAATGTAAAGCCGGAATTCATCGATGCGTTGGCGACAATCGTCTTGAACCGCCTGCAGGAAAATTGATTAGCCTGTTCAATTTACAACGGGGCTTAGTGGTTTAAATTAAATACTTGGTTTGGAAAAGATGGCTGCCCAGATTTTGGACAGCCATCTTTTTCTGCAGATAACGAAAAAATGATTGAAAAGACTGAATATTTTTGGTAAGATATTATTGACTGTTTTGTCCGTTTGGTCAGAATTGGGGTGGGAAATGTCTGTTGATCGTAAAAAATTAATTTTGGAAGCTGCGACCAAATCTTTTTCACTTTTTGGCTACAAGGCAACGACGATGGATCAAGTCGCTAAAATTGCCAATGTGGGTAAAGGGACCATTTACACTTTTTATAAAAATAAGGAAGAGCTGTTTAAAGAAATCGTTCAGCGGATGATCGAGGAAATGAAATATGAGGCTGAACAATCTTTGGACGAGCAATTTTCCTTCTTTGAAAATCTGCACCGGGCCGTCTATCGAATCCTCGAGTTCAGGCAGGAACATCAATTATCATTAAAGCTCCTTCAAGAAGAGCGGGAGATTGGTACCCCGGCCGTTCAGGAAATGGTCAATGAAATGGAAGAGGCCATCGTATCCTACATTAAGGAAAAACTAAAAATAGCGATCGACAAGAAATATATCCAGCCTTGCGATCCAGAGATAACTGCTTTCCTGATGCTGAAAATGTACCTCGCCCTTATCTTTGATTGGGAGAGGAATCATGATCCATTAGGGAAAGAAGAAATTGCTGAACTATTCAAGATATACTTATTCAAAGGTTTATCCGTTCTCTAACTAAAGTGAACCAGATCATATAAAAAGAAGAGATGCCGTTCGTTCAACGGCATCTCTTCTTTTTATATGGCGATGTGTTTCATGCTGTGCGACTATGAGATCATCCAGCTATTGGGGAAGCGGATGGTGCAACACTTACTGATTACTCTCCAGAAAGGCAATGGTCACAGTGCATTCCATAACATTCGTGCTGTTCATCAATTTTTTTTCCGCATTCCACACATTGTTTAGGAGGCAGGTTTTTGAAGAACTCGACGCTACTTTGAATCATGAACATCATCTCCTGAAATTTTTTATTTTTTTTCTGTATCTGTATTGTATTATAACAGATTTTTTATGTCAAATATGTTTTATAACATAAGTAAAAAAGGTGAAATAAAGGCGGGAATAGTTTATATTAATGGGGAAGTCATTGAGAGATAAAGAGGAGTGCCGATGCATGAAAATCACCGTAATTGGCTGCTGGGGCGGATATCCAGCTAAAAATGAGGCAAGCTCTGGCTATTTGCTTGAATATGAAGATTTTCGCATTTTGCTTGATTGTGGCAGCGGTGTACTATCACAGCTCCAAAATCATATGAAGCCCGAAGACCTCGGTGCAGTCGTTTTATCCCACTATCATCCGGATCATGTAGCGGATGTCGGTGTCCTGCAGCACGCTGCACTCATTCAGCAGATTTTGGGCAGCGAAAAAAGGGCCATACCCATCTATGGCCATGATTTAGATGAAGCCGAATTTGAAAAGTTAACGTATAAAGATGTGACAAAGGGAATTGCTTATTCTGTCGATGAACCCTTGACCATTGGACCGTGCACCTTTACATTCATGAAAACGAAGCATCCAGTCCCTTGTTTTGCGATGAGGATAGAAGCTGAAAATCATTCGATTGTTTACACAGGTGACAGTTCTTATATGGATGAGCTGGCGGATTTCGCAAAGGATGCAAATGTTTTATTGTGTGAAAGCAATTTTTACAGTGATATGGATGGTTCCAAGGCGGGGCATATGACGGCTAGGGAAGCGGGCATGCTAGCAGATAGGGCAGACGTGCAGCTTTTGCTGTTAACTCATCTCCCCCATTACGGAGATATCAATCAATTGAAGAAAGAAGCATCAGAGGTATTCAAACGGGAAATAGCTGTGGCGAAAACCAATCTCGAATTCCAGCTATGATGGGAAAATTACTGATGCGAATGAAGCATACAAGGAGGAACAACTGTGCTTTTTATTGATAATAAGGGAATTACGGATCCGAGAATTAATCTTGCCATTGAAGAATATGCGCTTAAACATCTGAATATTGATGAAACCTATCTTCTATTCTACATTAATCGACCTTCCATCATCATCGGGAGAAATCAAAATACGATTGAAGAAATCAATGCCGATTATGTAGATGGAAATGGCATTACTGTTGTTCGAAGGCTTTCCGGAGGCGGTGCGGTTTATCATGATTTGGGTAATCTCAATTTCAGTTTCATCACGAAGGATGATGGTGACAGTTTCCACAATTTCAAGAAATTCACCCAGCCTGTCGTGGAAACCCTTGAGAAACTAGGAATCCATGCTGAGCTAAGCGGCCGTAATGATATCCTGGCTGAAGGGAAGAAAATTTCGGGTAATGCGATGTTTTCGACGAAGGGCAGAATGTTCAGTCATGGAACCTTGTTGTTCCAATCGGAAATGGACCATATTGTATCCGCTTTAAAAGTGAAAAAAGATAAAATCGAGTCTAAAGGTATTAAATCGATAAGAAGCCGAGTCGCCAATATTGCTGAATTCCTCAAAGAACCGATGTCTATAGAGGAATTCCGTTCATTCCTTCTGCAAAATATATTCAAGGATAGCGGTGAGGTCACCGAGTATGTTCTAACGGAGGAAGATTGGGAGCAAATCCATAAGATTTCGGAAGAACGGTATCAAAGCTGGGAATGGAACTATGGAAAATCGCCGAAATTCAACTTGCAAAATTCGCATAGATTTCCTGTGGGGTCAGTTGATATCCGTCTGGAAGTGAACAGGGGGATCATTGGAAATTGTAAAATCTACGGTGATTTCTTTGGGGTCGGAGAGGTTGCGGATATAGAACGAAAACTTACGGGGATACGCTATGAAAGGGACGCCATCAGTGAGGTTTTGGATGAGGTAGATGTTCAACATTATTTTGGCAATGTAACGAAAGAGGAAATATTGGCTTTAATCTATTAAGCCTGAAAAGCCGTCCTGTCTTGATAGGGCGGCTTTTGTGTCTGATAATGACAGTAATTGCTTGAATATGGATAAAATTGTTGCTGTAATCATTTTCTTTTAATATAATAAAAAGGTATTTAGTTTAATATAAAAATGAATGACTATTCATTCATGGTGTAAACTGGGGAGGGAGAACGATGAATTTATCCGAAAAGCTTCATCAAACGGCTTTAAGGCAGGCTGAAAAGCCAGCTTATTATTTTATGGACCAATCAACCTCGTATGGGGAATTGGACAGCGCCGTTACAAAGTTTGCCGATGAACTACATAAGCTTGGTGTTTCGAAAGGTGATAATGTTGCGCTGGTTTTAGGGAATTCTCCACATTTCATCATTTCATTGTATGGAGCCATACGAGCAGGAGCTACCGTAATACCCGTAAATCCAATTTACACACCTGATGAGATTGGATACATCCTGAACAACGGCGATGTAAAGGTTGTCGTGGCATTGGATAAACTGATACCCTTATTTGAGAAAATGGACCCAATTCTTTCGAATGTAGATTACTATGTTATGTGTGAGACTGAGCCCGATATCGGGGATCGTGGTGAACTGAGCATTTATCAAAAAATGAAATCGTTTACAAAAATGGTGGGAGCGGGGGATACGAGCTTCCAAGGCCCGGAATTGGATTCCGACGATACGGCCATCATCCTCTATACTTCCGGTACAACAGGAAAACCTAAAGGGGCGATGCTCTCACACACCAATATCTACTCCAATGCACAAGATGTAGGCGAATATTTGAAGATTACGGAAAATGACCGTGTCATTACCACATTGCCCATGTTCCATGTTTTCAGTTTGACGGTCGTCGTGAATGCACCATTGCTGCAAGGAGGTACGCTTTTAATTGTGCCGCAATTCAGTCCGAAGGAAATATTCAGGCAAGTCAAAAAATATGATGCAACCGTTTTTGCTGGCGTGCCAACCATGTATAATTTCCTGTTCCAATATCCGGATGGGCACAAAGACGATTTAAGGTCATTGCGTATCTGCATTTCAGGCGGATCAGCCATGCCGATATCTCTGCTTGAATCATTCGAGCAAAAATTCAATGTTAGGGTTTCAGAGGGCTATGGCCTCTCCGAAGCTTCTCCTGTTACATGCTTCAATCCCCTTGATCGCCCTAGGAAAGCGGGATCGATAGGAACATCCATCCTCAGAGTGGAAAACAAGGTCGTTACGGAGCTTGGCGAAGAGGTGCCGCCGAATGGGGTCGGAGAATTGATTGTCAGGGGTCCTAATGTCATGAAGGGGTATTATAAGATGCCTGAAGAGTCGGCAGCTGTGTTGAAAGATGGCTGGTTATATACAGGTGATTTGGCCCGGATGGATGATGAAGGGTACTTTTTCATCGTAGATCGCAAAAAAGAACTGATCATTGTCGGTGGATATAACGTATATCCACGGGAAGTAGAAGAAGTTCTGTATGCCCACCCTGAAGTAGTTGAGGCAGCAGCGATTGGCGTTCCCGATCCAAACCAGGGAGAGGTGGTTCAATGCTTCGTGGTCAAGAAAAACGAAGCATTGACAGAGGAAGATCTCCTGGATTATTGCCTGGAGCACTTGGCTAAATATAAAGTCCCTGCAAAGATTGAATTTTTGGATGAACTGCCTAAAAACACAACAGGAAAAATTTTAAGGCGTTCTTTAAAAACCCATGTTACCCAAAACTAAAATGATTGATCAAGGGCGACCATTGCCAAACCGGCGGTGGTCGTCTTTTTGTACAAACAAAGCGTAATGCGCTGCATAAAATATATATGGGGTAAGCTTTAAGTATTGATTCTTTATTCTAAAAGAGTTATGATTGACATTAAAAATTTCCACATAATTGTAAGGAGGGGTTAGATGAGAGATGTAAAGCTGTTAGATGTTTTTACACATCCCATTGCTCAAAAATACTTGAACCGCTCAGGACTTGCCCATGCGATAGCGGTGGCATACCATTCGTTTCACCTTGCCAACGAATATAACATAGATCCGGATATAGCGGCCAAGGCAGGCCTTTTGCATGATATGGGTCACTTCACCTGGTACCGCAATGGAAAATGGGATTATGACCTGTACAAGCAAAATGACATCCATCCGATTAAAGGCGCGGAAAGAGCACATAAATTGTTGATCCGCCTCGGTGAAAATCCGATCAAGGCAAAGACCATTTCCCTCGCCATATTATTTCACACCGATTCATTCTTACCTTCAAATGATATTATCCGGACCCCACTGCAGCAGGTCGTCAAATGGGCAGACGAAAAAGATGAAGAAGAGGGCGGAAAGCACCATTACCGCAAAATTGATTTCCTCAGGGCAAAGGAAAGCATCATGAACCTTGACAAACTTATTGATGAGGAACAAAAAAAAAGGCTATCATCCTGAAGGCAAACGGGTTGATAGCATTATTTATATTCAGGGAACTATCCTTTTTTCACGTGTTCTTACAGTTTAAATTTTGATTTTACATATAATGCACTTATATTGTTATCAAGTGAATTAAGAAGTAAAATATAGTTCAAATGAACTACTTGATGCAACCATGAAAAAATTTAGCCAATAATGAAAAGAACAGGTGAAGATATGAAGTTGATTAAGCTATTGATAGTCAGTAAACAAGGGGGGCTTAAGGGAATCATCGAAAAGGAGGAAGACATTACGGTCATTGGAGCCACTGAAACTGAAAGGGAATTGCGCAGCCTTGATGTTACAGCGGCAGTCATGCCTGATATCATTCTTTTTGATGTCCGCTCATCATGGACACATGGACAGGAAATGATGGTGATGCTAAAGGAAAAACATCCTTCCATCCCGATAGTCATCCGTGCTGCCTATCCCGAGAATCACTATCTCATTGAAGCGATATCCCATGGCGCAGCAGGTTACGTGTTACAGGATGGCGGAATGGAACAAGTTGTGGCGGCGATCCGGCAATGCGCCAACGGGCAAATCGTCTATCCTGCCTCTGTTAAATCTTTTCTGATGAGGAAGCTTCAGCAGGAAGGGATGGGGCATGAGAATGCGGCTTTGGAAAAGGCAATTGGGAAATTGGGTTCCTTTTCCAAACGTGAGTATGAACTGCTCATTCTCCTCACCGAAGGACAAACGAATCAGCAGATTTCCAAAAACTTATATTTATCCATAGGAACGGTCAAAAATTATATCAGCCGGCTTTATAAAAAAATGAATGTGAGCAATCGTCCGGAACTTATGGCGCTTTTGTATAAATTTCAAAATAGGACATGAAGGGCTGACCAGTCAAAACTTTAATCAACAAGGGCCTGGGCAATGCTTGTTAGCTGCCGGAGCTTTACTGCACCTCGCTTTTTTGCACTCATATTGGGTTTAATGCTGTATGTCATTGTCGAATGGTCCAGAGCTGGTTAACGGTAATAGGGCTTGACGGAATGAATAATATTGGATGGAAATGCGGTTCTAACCTGTCCGTTTTGGATTAAACTATTATGAGGGAGAGATTAGAAGGAGGGGCATCATGGTTAGAAAATGGGCTGGGAGAGCTATTCTAGTATATATCCTTTATGTAGCAGTGATGTATTGGTATATTTTTTATGGGGCAAATACAGCCATTCCCGATGCATTGCGAGGTACTGCAGCAGATCCTGCTACATTCTTGAATGCAAGGGAATTAAAACTTAGCGAAGAATATTCGGGATTGCGGAATTTCATATTTTTCGTTTCCACACCATATGAATGGCTGCTGTATTTTTTCGTTTTATTATTTGGCATATCCAGGGCATTTGAAAAGTCGGCATCGGCCGTTACAAAGCGAAAAATGATCCAAACAGGCATTTATTTATTCTGGCTTTCCATCATTTCTTATTTGGCACTTTTTCCAATAAGCTTCATTGGCTATTGGCTTAGTAAGAACTACCATATCAGTACACAAAGCTTCACCTCATGGATGAAGGATGGAATCATTGAATTCTGGGTGAATTTCGGGATGATGTTCATCATTGTCTCCGTCCTATATTGGTTAATGAAGAAAAGTGCAAAGAAGTGGTGGATCTATGCATGGATGCTATCGATCCCTTTTACGCTGTTCTTGATGTTTGTTCAGCCTGTATTAATCGATCCTCTGTATAATGAATTTTATCCGCTCAAAAATAAAGAGTTGGAAACGGAAATATTGTCACTCGCCGCACATGCGGAAATTCCGGCTGAGCACGTGTATGAAGTTAATATGGCGGAAAAGACGAATTCATTGAATGCCTATGTGACAGGCATAGGTTCCAACTCAAGAATCGTCCTTTGGGATACGACCTTGAACAAACTGAAGGAAGACGAAATCCTTTTTATCATGGCACATGAAATGGCTCATTATGTAGAAAAGCATATCTATTTCGGCATTGCCGGTTATCTAGGAATGACCTTGATCGGGCTGTGGCTGACATCGAGAATCATGAATTATGTCATTAAGCGCTGGGGTCATCTGTTAAAGGTGCATTCGGTAGGCAGCATTTCTTCCTTGCCATTATTTCTTTTGATCACGGCAATGCTGCTTTTTGTTTCCAGTCCGCTCTCGAATTTCGTGTCCAGATACGAAGAAACGAGGGCTGACCGGTATGCCATCGAAATGACTGGGGATAAGGAATCAGCAATTACCACATTTCAGGAACTCACCAGATCTGGGTTAAGTCAGGTGAACCCGCCATTTTTGGTGAAATGGCTGCGATATTCACATCCAACCATGCTCGAACGGATCTCCACGATCGAAAAGGCAAATGCAAAGGGTGATTGAAGCCAGCTGAAGAACAGCTGGTTTTTTTTATCTGATCTGAGGATATAGATAGCCGGGATTTATCAGAAAAAACTTTTATTTTATAAATGCCGATGTTCTCCACTATAATTAATTAAATTCTCAGCTCGATTAAGGAGATCGGTTATGTATAATGTACTTCTCATCACCTTAGGCTCAGTGCTTGTTGCAGTTGCCTATAACTTATTTTTGATACCTCATTTAATTTTAAGCAGCGGACTTAGTGGGATTGCGATCATGCTGGGAATCATCACTCCAGTGAATACAGGTATATTGAATTTTCTGTTGAACCTGCCATTGCTGATTCTTGGATACCTCAAATTGGGAAGGCGGTTCATCACATATACGATATTGTCAGTTGTCGTAATTTCCATCAGTTTATACCTAATCCCAATTCATGGAGTATCCACTGAACCGATTTTGTCCTCTTTATTCGGCGGAATCATTTCCGGGTTCGGTATCGGGATCATCTTCCGTGCTTCAGGCTCCTCCGGCGGGTTTGATATCATCGCAATGCTTTTGGCTAAGAAGAGCGACTTCCCGCTTGGTTCATTACTATCGGTGATGAATGCAGTCGTGGTGGTCATTTCAGGCTTCATTTTTGGCTGGGATGCTGCACTATATACATTGATTTCCATATATGCAGCAGGAAAAGTTATCGATACGA
The DNA here is from genome assembly GCF_002803435.1 of Bacillus sp. mrc49. Classification (NCBI taxonomy): domain Bacteria; kingdom Bacillati; phylum Bacillota; class Bacilli; order Caryophanales; family Bacillaceae; genus Bacillus; species Bacillus sp. mrc49. The sequence goes on from NZ_PHNG01000800.1 coordinate 168,282, forward strand.
TTCACTCCAACCACATAAAATTAACTTTGATGATCGTTACGAAAAAGAGTGATGAGATGAAAACGAAGCTCCTGACCAACTTATATCGCGGGATTACAGTCATGGATGGTGAGGGTGCATACTCGGGGGAAAAGAGTAAAGTGATGATGACGGTCATCACCCGTTACCAATTAACCGACGTCAAAACGATGATAAAAGAAGTGGACCCAAATGCCTTTGTCAATATAACGGAAACAGCCGAGGTCATGGGAATGTTTCATAAGGAATAATCAGCAAAGCCCTTGACTGCACTGGTGACTTGACGTTTCCCAAGTGCCGGCGCTCCCGGTGTCACTTTGTTACAAGCGTGTGAGTAGGACCACTTTTGTATACGAACTGAAGCCTCCCTCATGAAGGGAGGCTTTTTTGATGATTCGGTTGTCATTTAATCACGGGTGTTAATTTCCAAATTGTTTTAGTAAAACGTTCATTTCAGAACTAAGTTTCAGAAATAAAGGTTTGTTTTTCATATCCAAGGCTTCATCAATTTGCTTCGCAAGGATATTCTTTTTGGTAGTAAGGACGGCTTCCAGAATAATCATATCAATCAACATTTCCTGAACCACGGCATCGTTTTTCATCTCGCTCATTGATAAGGACTTCACTGACTCTGAATAAGATTTTTCATTTTTCAAAGTTACCACCCCTGACCCTTTTTATTAGTATATGGATTTGCGCGGATAAAATCAACTGAAAATTTAAAAAATTCTAACATTAATAGAAAATGTGTCATATAGATGGCGGAACGACCGCTTTTTGAAAGAATTTTTAATTTTTTGTGAACTTTAATTTTCTCATAATTTATTGTGCTATTATAGTGAGGAAATTTACTTATATGGACTGGTTCTCTTCACCCAATTGTCGGTGAAAGGGGTCGAATGCCTTTAGTAAAATGTTGAATCTTAATGCAATGAGGAAGAGGTGGGTTAAAATTGATGCAACACAACGAGGGAATCATAGAGGAATATGAAATAACGCCCCAAACACTTATGGTTGCACCGCTCAACTATGGCAGTAAAATTTATGCCCGTATCGTTGAAATGGAGGACGAGTTCATATCCCCTTTCAAGCCGTTGGAAATTATCAAGAGAAGCTGTGAATTCTTCGGATCCAGCTACGAAGGGCGTAGACAAGGCACTAAGCAGCTCATAAACATCACGCATAAAGCACCGATCGCGATTGATCCGACCAGTTCGATTTTCTTCTTTCCAACTACATCTCCGCTGCGTCCTCCATGCATCTGGTTATCACATGAGCATGTCGTAGCCTATGATCGCCTGGACTCCAAACATACAACCGTTACATTCCGGAATAAACAATCGATCGACTTAGAGGTATCGTACAGCTCGTTCGAAAATCAGCTGCACCGGACATCCTTTTTAAAAACGAAACTGATCCAGAGGATTGAGGAAACCAAGAGAAAGTCTTTCTATTTATTCACCGATGCCAATGGAGCCAAGGCTTCAGAGTTGAAGTCAAAATATATTCCACGTTAGAGGAGGAAAAGTAAATGTAAGGAAAGGCTATATCGAATGTAGAGAAAATGGATTGAAAATGAATGGAACAAGTTTCCTTACTATTAATCGCTACAGTGCTAAACGGGGTACGGTTCCATTGAACCTGCCGTTTTATCATATCAGGTCCTCCACGTTCAAGTGGGTTTATCCTGACCAAAGCTTATACATGCATAAGTCACCGATTTGGACTCGGGGAATCCATCATTTAATGGCTTTTCATTTTTAAACCGGCGAATGGAGGCGTGTGAAGTAAATAGGTTATAATCATCAAAATGAACTCCCTTATCAGAAAAAGATAAGGGAGTTATTTATGGTACTATTTACTTACATTCATTTCCTCCACCCTAAATATCCGGCATCGACAGGATAGGTATGCCTGTAACCCGCTAATTCGTAGGACGGTGGCTTCTCTCGAAAAAGTAATAACATAACAGGTCTTCAGTTTTGTTGCGAAGGCGCGGATTGAAATAATTATGATGTTCCTCGTATCCTTTGTATAAGAAACAATACATCGTGAAGGATTCATCGCGTTTGATTTCACTTACCTTAATATTCTCCTTGCGCAGATATCGACGAACCTCGGCAAAATCGTCCTGAACGATTTTTAGGATGTGCTCGACTAGCTCGGAATAGGGTCTCCTTAATTTAAACGGACTGATTTCGATGACTTTGAGATCCCGGTTTAAGACTGTAATCACCATTGGTAGGTAGATGGCTTTTTCGATCATATTCCGGTCATCCTCTGGAATGCGGGTCATCATGACCGCCCCTTTCTGACAAAACACTTTTTTACTATGAATATGTAACATTTATAACGTATAGAACATTCGTTCCCGTTTGATTATCCTAATGTATTTTCAATCGATATGCAAGCTGTTTTGAAAAATGGTGAAAATTTCATTAACAAGATTATGATTTCCTGAGATAGGGAAAGTATGAAGATATATGGATAATAATTCTTGCAATTTCAGAAGAAAGTGATATATCTAAAATAAACATCTTTTTAATAAGTTTATGCTGCTTTGACGGCAGCATGTCGAGGGAGATAATTATGGACTTGGAGACAATACGTGAGTGGTTTACACTTGATCATATATCGGGGCTTATTCAGCAATATCGCTCATTCGGCCCGATTCCCGGTATCTTACTGCCGATGCTGGAAGCGTTCTTGCCCTTTTTGCCTTTAGTTGTGTTCGTATTGGCTAATGCAACCGCTTTTGGCCTTTGGTGGGGATTTTTATTTTCCTGGATTGGTGCGGTAGCGGGGTCATTTTTAATCTTTTTAGTCATAAGAAGATATGGTCAAATGAGGTTTTTTCGGTTTTTACAAAAACATAAGCAGGTTCAGCGTTTGATGGTTTGGGTGGAAAGTCATGGATTCGGACCTTTGTTCATCCTGCTCTGCTTCCCTTTTACACCTTCGGCCATCGTGAATATCGTTGCGGGGCTGTCAAAGGTCAGTCCGTTGCAATATGGACTTGCGGTCGTAGGAGGAAAAGCGGTAATGATCTTCACGATTAGCTTCGTAGGCTACGATTTAGTATCATTAATACATAAGCCAATACGCACGATCATTATCGGGGTCGTCATATTCGTCCTTTGGTATGTAGGAAAAAGACTGGAGACCCGATTAAATAAAAGCATGAAGAGGGAAGATGGACAATAAGTTAGAATATAAATGTAGTAGGGGTTGACGAGATGGGAAAAAACAAGAATTCTTTATCCGATTGGATAAAAGCAGCCATGATAGCTTTTGTTGTTTACATCTTGATCCGTACATTTTTCTTTTCAAGCTATGACGTTGAAGGGAAGTCAATGCAGCCGACCCTAGAAGATGGCAACAAACTTGTTGTGAATAAAATCAATTATCAGATTCACGATATTCACCGGTTTGACATTATTGTTTTTCATGCGAATTCACAAGAAGATTATGTTAAACGAGTGATCGGGATTGCAGGAGACCGCATCCGTTACAAGGATGATTGGCTTTACGTAAATGGCAGGAAAGTGGATGAGCCTTATCTCGAGAAATGGAAGGAAGGATTCCCAGATCAGGATTTTACGGGGGATTTCACATTAAAGGAATTGACGGACGAGACCACCGTTCCGAAGGGAAAGCTTTTTGTCATGGGTGACAATCGTCTTGAGAGTGCGGACAGCCGCCACTTTGGCTTTATACCAGTGGGAAATGTCGTCGGTAAGGTGGATGTTCGATATTGGCCGCTCAAAGAATTCAATTATAGATTTACAGGTAAATGATTGGCAAAGCCCGAGAAAGCAGAGGGCTTTTTCTGTTGGGAAAACACGAACGTACGATTGGTGTTTTGGATTGGGAAACGGTAAAATGATAGAAAGTGGTCCTTGACTGGAAAGGATCCTCATCAAAAAGTTGAAGGATTTTCTGGTATGATAGATCTAGACATAATGTTGGTGTATAAGGGGGAAAAAGAGATGTCACTCCGTTTTTTACTGGGAAGATCAGGTGCAGGGAAAACCTCGAATGTATTGGGCGAAATCCGCTCCAAACTGGCAGAAGATCCCGAAGGCAATCCGATCATCTATCTCGTTCCTGATCAGATGACGTTTCTATCTGAATATAAATTAATTAAAACGCCAGGTCTTGCCGGCATGATCCGGACACAGGTTTTCAGTTTTAGCAGGCTGGCTTGGCGGGTTCTGCAGGAAACAGGGGGAATGAGCCGCCTTCATTTGGATAGTGTTGGCGTGAACATGCTAATCAGGAAAATAATGGATGATAAAAAAGAGGAGTTCAAGCTGTTTCGCCGGTCTGCAGATAAGCAGGGTTTCATTGCCCAGATGGAACTAATGCTGGCTGAGTTCAAGCAGTATTGCATCGAGCCGCGGGACATTCAAAGCTACTTGACTGAAGCATCAAAGGGAGCAAGCGGCATCCAGGATAAACTTCATGACCTTGAATTGATCTATCAGGCGTTTGAGGATGAAATGGTCGGCAAATATCTCGACTCCGAAGACTATTTCACTTTACTGATCGAAAAAATGGCTGAGTCTTCATATATAAAAAATGCGGAGATCTATGTCGATGGCTTTTATAGCTTGACGCCACAGGAATTATTGATTGTCGAAGAAATGATGAAACTGTGCAAGAATGTGACGGTTTCACTGACTTTGGATCGGCCCTATAGGCAATATGCACCGGATGACCTGCAATTGTTCAGGCAAACGGGAAACCTGTATCATCATCTTTATCAAACAGGGTTGAGGAATAATATCCCAATTTCAGACGATAAGATCTTAACGGGAACGGAAAGGTTTGGGAAGAGTCCAGGACTGGATCATCTCGAAACTTATTTTGCGATTCGTCCTGTACGGACGTTTGAGCACTTACCTGATGTAGCGATTGCACAGGCCGTTAACCGCAGGGCAGAAATTGAAGGTGTTGCCCGGAATATCTTGATGCTTGTCAGGCAGAAGGGGCACCGTTTCCGTGATATTGCGATTTTAGTCCGGAACGGTGAGGCGTACTCTGATATTTTACAAACCGTGTTCCGCGATTATCAAATTCCCTTGTTCGTCGATTCGAAACGGACGATGCTGAATCATCCTTTAATCGAATTGATTCGATCCACTTTGGAGATCATCAATGGATATTGGCGTTATGAACCGGTATTTCGTGCAATCAAGACGGAGCTTCTCTTTCCGCTGCAAAATAACCATGACAGGATGCGCGAGCAGGTGGATAAGCTGGAGAACTATGTATTGTCCCGTGGGATCAAAGGGAGCAGATGGACTTCAAAAGATCGTTGGACGTACAGGCGCTTCCGCGGTCTGGAACTGGAGGACCGGAACCAAACGGATAAGGAAATGAAGCTTGAGCAAGAGCTGAATGAGATGAAGCAATTATTTACCGAGCCCATCTTGAAGCTTTCCAAGCGTGTGAAGAAGGCTGATAATGGGAGGGAATTATGCGAAGCCCTTTATTTATATCTTGAAGAATTGCATGTATCTGAAAAATTGGAAAAGCTGAAACAGGACGCGGAAGATGCTGGGGATTTGGTTTCGGCAAGAGAGCATGAACAAGCATGGAATGCGATTGTCGACCTATTGGACCAATTCGTCGAGCTTTTAAGCGGGGAACAGCTTTCCATGAAGCAATTTGCGACAATCATTGAAGCCGGGCTGGAATCGCTTGAGTTCTCTTTAGTGCCGCCTGCCATTGACCAAGTCCTTGTCGCCAATCTCGATTTATCCCGGCTTGACGATGTGAAGACGGCCTTTGTTATCGGCCTGAATGAAGGGGTCCTGCCGGGCAAGGCTGTTTCCGAGGGGGTCTTTTCAGATAGTGATCGCGAGGTTCTTTTGGCTGGTGGACTTGACGTCGCCCCAAGCTCCAAGGTGCGCCTCCTTGATGAGGAGTTCACCGCGTATAAAGCTTTCACGACACCTGCAGAGTCCCTCTATTTATCATATCCGCTTGCCGATGAGGAAGGAAAGGCTCTGCTGCCATCTTCCTACTTAAAGCGGGTGAGGGATGTGCTGCCTAACGTTTCCGATGTGCATTACATGAATGATCCATCCGATCTGCCTGCTGGGGAACAGCTGAAATATGCCGCGAATAATGATGTGGCCCTCTCGTATCTGGCTGCCCAATTACAGCTCAAAAAAAGGAACTATCCAATCCATCCGCTATGGTGGGATGTATATAATATCATCATAGCGGATGAAATGGCCGGACCTTTTGCAACTAAGGTGTTATCAAGCCTTTTTTACCAGAACAAAACGAAGAAATTATCCGAAGAAACCAGTAAGCAATTGTATGGAGAAAGCATACTTACGAGTGTTTCGCGAATGGAAATGTTCAATAGCTGCCCGTTTTCCCATTATGCAGCCCATGGCTTGAAATTGAGGGAAAGGCAAATTTTCCGTTTGGATGCACCGGATATCGGAGAGATGTTCCATGGAGCGTTGAAAATGATTTCGGATTATTTAAAGGAGCATGATATTGCTTGGTCTGCATTGACGACTGATCAATGCCTGGAACTTGCCAGAATGGCCGTGGAAAGACTCGCTCCTAAATTACAAAACCAAATTTTGTTAAGTACGAATCGGCATCACTATTTACGCAGGAAATTGGAGCATGTGATCGGACGTGCCTCGATGGTTTTAAGCGAGCATGCCAAGGTGAGCGGTTTTGCGCCGGTTGGTTTGGAGCTTGGGTTCGGGAAAAGTGGAGAGCTGCCGCCGCTAACTTTCACATTGAAGAACGGTACGAAGATGGAATTGATTGGCCGGATCGATCGCGTGGATAAAGCGGAGGAAGGGGAAGGAGTCTATTTGCGTGTGCTCGATTATAAGTCGAGTGAAAAGGAACTGAACATGAGTGAAGTATATTATGGACTTGCCCTGCAAATGCTGACCTACCTTGATATCGTCGTTACTCATTCGAATTCGCTGATTGGCAAGGAAGCGATTCCGGCCGGCGTTTTGTATTTTCATGTGCATAACCCGGTGGTCAAATCAAAAGGCATGCTCAGTTTGGATAAAATTGAGGAAGAGATATATAAAAGCTTTAAAATGAATGGCCTTGTACTGGATCATTCGAATGTCATCCAGATGATGGATCAATCGCTTGATATCGAAAGCTCAGGTAAGTCCGATATCATTCCGGCCGGATTCAAAAAGGATGGATCGCTCCTCGCTGCTTCCAAAGTTGCCAGCAGGGAAGAGTTTTCATTGCTGAATCGCCACGTTCGCCGCGTTTATCAGGAAGCTGGTGATCGAATGGTTGGTGGTGATGTCAATATAACGCCATATAAATTAAAGGAAAAAACGCCATGTACCTTCTGTTCCTTTAAATCGGTATGTCAATTTGACCAGTCCCTGGAGGAAAATCAATTTAGGAATTTAGCACAAAAGAAACAAAATGATGTTCTTGATCTATTGAGAGGGGAGGGGGAGAGCGATGAGTAAAACGAAAATACCTGCACTTCCAGGAGATGTGACCTGGACCGAAGACCAATGGAAGGCGATATGGGCCAAGGACCAGGACATTTTGGTTGCGGCCGCTGCCGGTTCCGGGAAAACGGCAGTGCTTGTCAATCGGATCATTCAAAAAGTGATATCGGAAGATGAGCCGATCGATGTTGATGAACTGCTTGTCGTAACATTCACCAACGCTTCGGCTGCCGAGATGCGTCATAGGGTAGGTGAGGCCTTGGAAAAAGCGATTTCTGATAATCCGCAGTCACAGCATCTGCGTAAGCAGCTGAGCCTGATTAATCGTGCTTCGATATCGACCTTGCATTCCTTTTGTTTAGAGGTGATCCGGAAGTATTATTACATGACGGATATCGACCCGGCTTTCAGGATTGCCGATTCTACAGAAGTCCAGCTGCTTCGTGATGAAGTAATGGAAGAGCTTTTCGAGGAGCAGTACGGACAAAGTGATAATGAAACGTTCTTTCAATTGGTTGATGCATTCACGAGCGATCGAAACGATGATGCACTTCAGGATATCGTTCGAGCGCTCCACGATTTTTCGCAATCGAACCCTGATCCCGATCGATGGCTCGATGGGGCCGCCAGCATGTATGAGCTGGCTGATGGTGAGGGCATTGACGACCTTTCGTTCATCGCTTCATTGAAATTCGATATTGGTTTGCAGCTGGACACGGCAAGGGATTTGTTGGAACGCTCGCTGGCGTTGACAAAAGTGCCGGGGGGACCGGCGCCAAGGGCTGAAAACTATTTGGCTGACCTTGCCATGGTTGCCAAACTGTCGGAAGTGAAAGAGCAATCCTGGGATGCGCTTTACGAAGAAATTCAAAACGTGAAATTTGGAACGGCAAAACGCTGCACTGGTGCAGATTTCATCAAGGAAATATCGGATGAGGCCACCAAATATCGTGATAAGGCGAAGAAAATCATTAAAGCGTTACAGGAAGAGTTCTTTTCCCGCAAATCGGAGAGCTATTTGCGCGATATAAGGGAGCTCAAGGGATATGTCGATACACTCATCATGCTTGTTAAACGATTTGAGGAGCGTTTCTTCACGGCCAAGGCAGAAAAGAATTTGGTCGACTTCGCTGATTTGGAACATTATTGCCTGCAAATCCTGACTGGTGAAACCTTAGCGGGTGAACGAAAACCATCGGAGGCTGCCATCGAATACCGAAACCAGTTCAAAGAGGTGCTTGTCGATGAGTATCAGGATACGAACCTGGTTCAGGAATCGATTTTAAAACTGGTGACGGCCGATGGTGAATATGATGGCAATCTTTTCATGGTGGGCGATGTCAAGCAGTCCATTTACCGGTTCAGGCTTGCCGAACCGAATCTCTTCCTTGGAAAGTACACCCGCTTTACTCATGATGGAATTGATTCTGGGCTGAAAATTGATTTGAACCGCAATTTCCGAAGCCGTAAAGAGGTTCTGGATGGAACGAATTTCTTGTTTCAGCAGTTGATGGGCATCACAGTCGGTGAGATTGATTATGATGAGGATGCTCAATTGAAAAAAGGTGCGCCTTATCCCGAAGACGCCCCCAATCCGATTGAACTCCATTTGATTGACGGGGCGGCTGATCCAAATGCTCATGCGGATACGGCGGCGGAGGACGGATTTGAGGCAGAGGAGCTAGAAAAAGCGCAGCTAGAAGCAAGGCAGATGGCCAAGCTCATTAAAAAGGCCATAAGTGAAAAGCATCCGATATATGATACGAAAACCAAACAGTACCGTTCGGCCACTTATCGGGATATGGTCATCCTGCTGCGTTCGATGCCATGGGCACCGCAAATCATGGAAGAATTTAAAAAACAGGGGATTCCAGTCTATGCCAATTTATCGACAGGGTATTTTGAAGCGACAGAAGTTGCGATCATGATTTCCCTGTTGAAGGTGATTGATAATCCGCAGCAGGATATCCCCTTGGCATCCGTTCTTCGTTCCCCCATCGTCGGGTTGGATGAAGAAGAAATGTCACAGATACGTTTATTCCATACCGGGAGTTATTACGAAGCATTAGCTGATTTTTACAGGAAGAGTGATCGGGAAGAGTACCCAGGGCTTTATGATAAGGCTTCGGCATTTTATAAAAAACTGGTCAAGTGGAGGAAGCTTGCCAGGCAGGAAGCATTGTCAGATTTAATTTGGCTGTTATACCGCGAAACCCACTTCTACGATTTTGCAGGGGGGATGCCTGGCGGCAAACAGCGTCAGGCCAATTTGAGGGCATTGTATGACAGGGCAAGGCAATATGAAGCAAGCTCCTTTCGCGGACTGTTCCGTTTCCTGCGTTTCATCGAAAGGATGCAGGAGCGCGGAGATGATTTAGGGGCGGCTCGGGCTTTAGGTGAACAGGAAGATGTAGTCCGCTTGATGACGATCCACTCCTCAAAGGGCTTGGAATTCCCGATTGTGTTTATTGCCGGACTTTCCAAACAATTCAATATGATGGATATCCGCAAATCGTATTTGCTTGATAAGGATTATGGATTCGCAGCTAAGTATGTCAATCCCGAATTACGGATAACTTATCCTTCCCTGCCCCAGTTGGCATTTAAGAAAAAGAAGCAGCTTGAACTGATTGCCGAGGAGATGCGGGTCCTCTACGTGGCACTGACAAGAGCTAAGGAAAAGCTTTATTTGATTGCCAGCATCAATGATGCGGAAAAAACGCAGCAAGACTGGGCAAGCAATGCGGCGCATGGAGAATGGTTATTAAAGGACTATGTACGGGCAGGTGCCAAAAGCTATCTTGATTGGATTGGCCCAGCCCTTGTCCGCCATCGCGATTCGCTTATGGAAGGCCAAGGCCTGGAGATGGAGTCGCATCCATCGAACTGGTCGATTTCGATCGTTCCAAGTGAGGAGCTTGCCGTTCTGGATGAGGAAGAGGCAATTGTACAGGAGCAGTTACTTGAACATGTCCAGAAATCAGAGAAGGTCGGAATCGTTTCCGAGTTTTATGAAGATATCAAAGCACAGCTTGAATGGGAGTACCCAGAACATGAGGCTTCCGTGCATCGTTCGAAGCAATCCGTTTCTGAGCTGAAGCGTCAATATGAATTGAAGGACGAAACGGGATCCACGGAATTATTGCGTAAATTTAAGCGTCCCATCACAAAGCGTCCGACTTTCATGCAGGAAAAATCACTTACCCCTGCGGAAAGGGGAACGATTACCCATCTAGTGATGCAGCATATTGATTTATCCAAGGAGATTACCGTTCAAGCGGTCCAAGAATTGATGGTGGATTTGATACAGCGTGAACTGTTGACAGAGGAACAGAAAGAAGCTGTGGACCCGGAGACGATTGTCGTTTTCTTTGACAGTGAAATCGGGCGAAGAATGAAAAAGTCGCTGAACATTCGCCGGGAAGTGCCATTCACGATGTCATTGCCAGCAAAGGAAGCTTACGCCGATTGGGCTTCCGGTGAAGAGGAAATCCTGATTCAAGGTGTGATTGATTGTATTTTTGAGGATGAACGGGGTCTTGTCCTGCTGGATTATAAAACGGATACGATAAACGGCCGATTTGCCAGTGGGTTTGAAGGAGCTAAAGAAATCCTTGCCGATCGATACCGGATGCAGCTCCAGCTTTATACGAGGGCTGTCGAAGGGATACTGAATAAGAAAGTAACCAGCCGCTACTTGTTTTTCTTTGATGGGTCACATTTATTGGAAGTTTAAGGGATAGGTAGGAAACATCGAGCAAGCCTGCTGGAAATCCGGACAAATTTGAAAGTATCCAGAAGTAAAGTGTAAGTTTATGGTATTGTAAATAAAGCTACGCAGCTTGAAGGGAATGCCGTCTGTATTTTGCAGGCGGCATTTTTTAGGTTTTACTTTCCACGGTAGAGGTTGTAATCCATCCTCTATTTTTATCTTACCGGTCCATCTACAGGTTCCCCATGTGACTTGGATGATCCTGACTCACTCATGAACCTGTTTAATTGTAAGGCTGCCTCATCCATCATTCATAAGCAAAAAAAATTCATCGTTTTGTCTATTCTATTTGAGCGTAAAGCAGCATGGATTGGAGCGGAGCGGGTATGCGTGACTCCCGCATCCTAAGTGCCAAGGTGGCGCTCGAGGACCGCCCGCGAAAAGCAACGGCCGAAGTCCAATCTCTCCAAAGTTGTGAACAATCAAAAGTTCATCTGCATTTTCAAACCTAGAGTTAATAAAAACCGTCAAATTTCCACTGGTTCATCCGACGTTATTTTATTATAAACAAATGTGCCCTATAGGTAGACTTTTCGTGTCTACTCTATAGGGCACATTTAAGAAGCGGCGGGAGCCTTTTCCTTCGTTAATTATTCCCTGCAATGGGTTGGTCGATCCCATTGATATCAAGCACATTGCTTCCATTCAGTCCGTTGGCGGTAAAAACGATGGCACCTGTGTTCGCTGAACCTGATCCTGTGACCGATTTGGAGGATGACTTTGGAGAAATGACCGCTGCATCACCGAATAATAGATTTCCTTCCCCTACATTGAATATTTGAATTGGGCCGACTATGGCTGGCATATGAACTCCTCCTTCTTAAAATATCAAGTATTGTTTGTTGAATCCTCAACGGATGTTTCTTCTTCCTTTTTAGGGACCTGCCGAATGTGCTTCACCCTGGATTCCATACGTATATGGCCGACATTGCCCACGCCAACCACGGAAGAGGATGATATCCCGATGATATTGATATGGCCGACACGTATGAAGGGATTCGGATTTGCAAATGTTGAGTAGACCGGTTCGTACAATCTCGGGATGTATATGGGCCGCTTAAAAATGTCATAGCCTTTGAATTGAATGTCCACTGAACCAAAAGTCTCGCTTTTCTTTTGAACGGCTAATGCAAGGGCATTTCCGTCTATATAGGAAGTATCCCCGATTTGCATGGTCGAACAGAATGAGACCGTATCGGATAATATAGATTTCACTTTCGATATTCGAGAAAACATGTTGGTTACCCTTCCGGGGAAACCGGTACGAATGGCCCGATGATAAGGGATTCTGGCGGGGTATCGAATGCCGAAGATAGTTGCACCGTTTGGACATCCCCGATGAGAAATAAAGCAGAGCTGGCTACACCGGTGATTTTTATATCACCTACACAAAGCTGGTGATTGGTTACATTAAACTCCATTTACATTTCCTCCCGTTTCTGCTTGTGAATGTGTGATGAATTGAAACAATGCCGCTTGAATATCGGATTTTACCCTTTCCTTGATCTTTTCCTTAACGTTATCACGTTGCTGCGGTGCACGTTCCGGGTAAGAGAGGTTATCGTAATACATATTGATCCGTTGATGGAGCTGACGTTCAACGTCTTGTTTAATGAAGTCATGATAAGAAGGCTCCAATGAAATTTTCAGCTGGCTTTCCGTATCGTGAATCATATTTTCCAAGTCTGAAAGAATATCGTTATGAATTTCCTGGACAACGAGTTCCCGGCCTGGAAATAAATTTGGAGCAGGCTGAACGGGTTGGTTATTAACGGCGAATTCATCAATGTTATTCAAGTCATTCGGATTTAAACCGATATTCAACGTACCGTCCAGTGATTCGACTTTTAATTGATCGAATTTATATTCAATTCTATCAACATGGATTGGCGGCCTATTTTTCAGCTCGGCAAGTTCATCCGTCAGGCGTTTGAGTTCGTGTTCAAGTTTCATGATCCGCTTATCCTGGGCTTCTAGATAACGCTGCATTTGCATGGAGTACGAATAAAGATCCTGATTCACGATTCAACACCTCACCTTCACCAAGATATATTTTCATATATGACAGTATATGAAAAAGTTTGCGGTAGGTGAATGCCTATGAGCTAGGAGGAGTAAATGGGACGAAGGTGGTCAATGGTGCTATATCAGTTTCGATTTCCGGTGCTGGCTCAGTGAAGCCGCCGGTATTGGCCAATGTGGAATATGGTTTGATCACGCCTGCACTCCCGATTTGAAAAACGGAGGAGTTTGCGATGCTTTCAATTTTTATCATATTGATTTGGATGGTTTGGTGAATATTGAAAATCATGATGACTCCTTTCTATACAACCATTAGAGATTTAAGACCATTGGCTGGTCGACACCATCTGTATCATTTGTGTTTGTGGTGCTATAGGCATTATAAAGTGAAATGGATTCACCTGTATTGAACGAGCCAGCACCTGCAAACGTTTTTGAAGTGGAGTATGGATTAATTTTAAAGACGTCGCCAATATGGACAACGCCACTGCTACCGACGTTAATGACTTGAACGATACCTACAATGGCCGGCAAGAAAATCACCCTTTTTTCATTCGGTTTTTCCCTGGGACAGAGGCGATGGGCCTGCTGCAGTAGGGAGTTTCACCGTATTGTATGTTTACCCAGGATCGATGTGATTGATCAAAAGAATCTGGCATTGAAGATTTTTCATTTTCCAATTGAGGGCCCTGCTCTCAAGGAAGCCGGAAGTGTGCGGAGGAAGAATGATTAAATAACGGAATTTTTAAATAAAAATCTACAGATTTGAATATAAAGTGGTACGATAATAAAATATTTCACATCATGATACTTTTCTTTTTTTCATGGCGTATTTCATGATTAGTAGGAGTGGGGGAGGGCATTGAAACGAATTCATTATAGCTGGGTCATCTTAATCATCACATTTTTTTCAATTATTGTAGCTGGGATCATTAGATCCTCATCCGGAATATTCATCGTACCATTTGAAAATGAATATGGATGGGACCGTTCCATCATTTCGTTAGCATTTGCCATAAGTCTTTTTCTTTATGGATTATCGGGTCCTTTCATGGCTGCCCTGATTGAAGTGCTTGGGATAAAGAAAATGATGGTACTCGGCATGTCCACCTTATCGGGTGGAATTTTCCTTACATTTTTCATGGAGCATGAGTGGCAGCTGATGCTTATCTGGGGGATGATCATCGGATTGGGCTCTGGCGTGTTCTTGACGGTATTGAGTCCATATGTGGCGAATCGATGGTTCGAAAAGCGGCGGGGGCTGGCAGTCGGGATATTAACGGCAAGCACGGCTACAGGTCAGCTCATTTTGCTGCCGGTCTTAGCCATCATCATAGAGGAATATTCTTTTAAATGGGCGCTTGGATCGATCATGTTCCTTAGTTTAATCATGATGCTGATCATTCTGTTATTCATGAAAAATACGCCGAATGAAGTAGGCGCGCTTCCGTATGGGGCGGAAGAAGAAACCAGGGAGGAAGCTGCAGTTCAAAAGAAGAACCCGATTGGCATGGCTTTTCGGTCATTAAGCGAAGCGGTGCGGGTCAAGGAATTCTGGTTATTGGCAAGTAGCTTTTTTATATGCGGACTTTCAACGAACGGGCTGATCGGGACGCATTTCATTTCTTACTGCATCAGTTTTGGTTTGCCGGTCGTTACGGCAGCATCATTGCTCTCTTTCATGGGCATCTTCGATTTGATTGGCACAACTTTATCGGGCTGGTTATCGGACCGTTTTGATAACCGCTGGCTGCTGTTTTGGTATTACGGTTTAAGAGGGGCTTCCCTCGTATTGCTTCCTTTTGCACTTAAAGAGGGGGCGATCAGCCTGTTGATCCTCTTCTCCGTATTTTACGGGTTGGAT
This sequence comes from Bacillus sp. mrc49, assembly GCF_002803435.1. Taxonomy (NCBI): domain Bacteria; kingdom Bacillati; phylum Bacillota; class Bacilli; order Caryophanales; family Bacillaceae; genus Bacillus; species Bacillus sp. mrc49. Next base: position 183,430 of record NZ_PHNG01000800.1, read on the forward strand.
TGGATAGCGACGGTTCCCCCGACCATCAGCATTTCAAGGCAAGTCTTCGGGGTGGAGAAGAGCGGGATTGTATACGGGTGGATATTCGCTTCCCACCAAGCTGGTGCTGCAGTGGCGGCATACGGCGGGGGGCTGATCTTCAAGTTTTTCAACTCCTATACATGGGCATTTTTCCTTGCGGGGATCTTCTGCTTATTGGGAAGCTTGTTTGTCATATTGATAAAAAGGCAACAAACGGCTTCAATCGAGAAAGAAAGTGCCGTGAAGCTATAGCGCGATGTGAAATCGCGAGGCGGAAAGAAGGTGCAATTCATGAACGGAACGATGGTACCATTACAGGAAAATAATCGGATCGCTAGCATTGATATATTAAGGGGCTTGGCCATTTTAGGGATTTTTTTAGTGAATATGCCTACCTTCCACACCCCGCTCTTGTACTTCGATGGAGCTAGACGATGGTCCGGGGGCTGGGACGGGATATTATACAGGCTCAGTGATGTCATGGCCCAGGCCAGCTTTTATCCGCTATTTGCGTTTTTATTCGGGTTCGGCGCGATCATCCTGGCCAACAGGAGTGAAAAAAAGGGGATATCCTTTCCTTTCCTGTTTACGAAAAGGCTATCTTTCCTGCTGGTGCTTGGATGCATTCATGCTTTTTTCATCTGGCATGGAGATATCCTTATTAATTATGCTGTGTTTGGGTTTGGATTATTGTTTTTTTATAAGATGAGGGGTAAGACATTAATTTTGATAGGTTCGGTATGTTATGTTCTGCCATTTGCCATATTGGGTGCGCTTTTCCTGGTTATGGGCAGCATCGATAACGGGGGGGTGGCGATAACGACAGATTCGAAGATGATGAAGCGGTCTTTGGAAATTTATCAATCTGGCACATTTACGCAAATCATCAATCAGAGGGCACTAGATTGGTATAAGGTGAATAATCTCGCGAATGCCGGTATCCTTTTTTTATCGATTTTTCCGTTTTTCTTGATCGGGGCTGGTGTCGCTAAGCAAGGCTATTTGCTATATCCGATGCAATATAGGCGGATACTGAAGGCAATCATGATCGTAAGCCTGCTATTGGGCCTTGCGATAAAGATTCTCCCATATGTGACGGTATACGATTTCGGCACGATGTTCGTGCAGGATTATTTCGGCGGACCGTTACTGACGATATTTTATATCGCAGCCATCACGCTTCTTGCGGAAAAAAGAGGAGTCTCCCGGCTGTTGATGCCATTTTCCTATATTGGCAGGATGTCGATGAGCAATTACTTATTCCAATCGATTGTCTGCACCTCGATTTTCTATTCATACGGCCTTGGTTTATACGGATCGATTTCTTACACGACAGGGTTCATTTTGCTAATCGCTCTGTTTTGCTTGCAAATCCTGCTATCCCGCTTATGGATGAGCATGAATGAATATGGCCCGGTTGAATATGTCTGGCGTTTTGTTACATATGGAAAAAAGCCGCTTATGCGTAGGTAGGGCCAAGTGGAGGGGAAAGGTACATGATGTTCATTAAATTGTTGGTTTTTCCCCACCCAGGTGGCATCTTAGCTTTGTTTTTATATAAAAGCCTATGATATGATGAGAGAGAAACTGAACGAGGGGGCAATAAAATGACTACACACTTGCATATTACAGCGTGGGTAATCGGAATCATCCTTTTCTTTGTCACATATTCGATGCTTAAAAGTGGTAATCCGAAAGCGAAAATGCTACATATGATTACAAGGTTATTCTATCTATTGATTTTCTTAACTGGCGGAATGCTGATCACGGATTTTGGTGCATATGCCGTTAAAATGATCGTCGGCATCATCGTGATTGCTGCGATGGAAATGGTATTGGTCCGTACGAAAAAAAGAAAAGGCACGAGTGCCATGTGGATCTTATTCGCCGTTGCATTAGTGTTCGTCGTGTATTTGGGGCTTTCCCTGCCACAAGGACTTTACCTCTTTAAATAAGGAATTGAAAAGCGGGTAAATGAGGTCATCTCATTTACCCGCTTTTTTCCTGCTATTGTGAATTCACTTTTTCAATGACGATCCTCTTTCCAGTGTTCAAGGTGAATTCGAAGCGATCATGATCCTTTTTCCCATAAGAAAAATGGTGCTGGACGAGACATATTTGATTCTCATTATCGAAGGTGAAGAAATTCACGCCGGACTGGTTAGGTACGGTCCTTAAAAAAGTGAGCTGATTATAGCTATATATACAATCATAAATGGAAAAATCAAGAGAGTTCAAGGTCGTTACAAATTGGAAAAACGAATCGTCGTTCAATTCTTCCAATAAACGCTCAAAAGAGTAGAGCAGCTTTTTACGGATCCGGATGGGCTCATTTTCCTTAAGGAAGGTGATTTCCCGGTGAAGCAGGATTTTCCCCTCTTCCTCGACCACTCCTTGCTGCCAACGCCCACCCCTGTATACTTCAATAACGCTATCAACATGGTCTTCGATGGAACAGGCCTCATCTGTTTCATCATCGAAGAAAATCCATTGTTGATTGATATTTTCCACTGTTCCTTCGGTAAAAGCTCTCGTTTGCCTGTTCATTAGTTTGGTTCGTTGTTGCTGACTCATACATATACCTCCAATAGTGGAATCCTCACCTACTTTTTAGTCAAAATCCAATGAAAATATAACGGTATATTTTAAAATATTATGGACAAATAACCATCTTTCCGTCTTTGCATAGGCTATGTTTAAACACGGGATGCTTTGCTCACCACTTCGTAATCACTAAAGGGGGGCGTTTCGAGGGCAGGGATCCTACGAATGACGCTGATCGATACTTAAACTTTGTTGTGCATGTCTTCGAATTAGGAAATAAGGGACGGTAAATCTTTTTAGACAGGAGCCAATATTCTGTAGTAGTCCCGATGGAAAGGATGAAGTGTAAAATGTGTGGGATAACAGGCTGGGTGCATTTTCAAAAAGATTTACGAACTGAAACGAAAACACTGGAAAGCATGACGAAAACATTGGCAAAGCGGGGACCTGACGAGGATAATGTCTGGAGCGAAGCCCATGTCGCCTTTGGCCATAAACGATTGACGGTTGTAGATGCGGAAGGCGGAAAACAGCCGATGACGAAAAATCAACAAGACGGCAGATATACGCTAAGCTACAATGGGGAGCTATATAACACCGAAGATATTCGTAAACAGCTATTATTAAAAGGATATTCCTTTAAAGGTCATTCTGATACAGAAGTTTTACTAACTTCTTATATTGAATGGAAAGAAAAATGCATTGACTTGTTCAATGGGATTTTTGCGTTTGCAATCTGGGATGAAAAGGAGCAAAAATTATTCGTTGCAAGAGATCGGATGGGGGTAAAACCATTATTTTACACGGAAAAGGATGGCGGGTTCATTTTTGGGTCGGAACTGAAGGCGATATTAGCCCACCCGGATGTAAAGACGGAGATTGACCGTGAAGGACTGTCTGAAGTTTTTGGTGTCGGTCCTTCCCGTAAGCCAGGGTCCGGTGTGTTTCGTAATATTCACGAATTAAGGCCCGCCCATGCCCTTACATTATCGAGGAAGGGGCTCAGGATTTGGCGCTATTGGAATGTGAAAAGTGAAGAGCATAGGGATTCCCTCGATGAAACGGCCGAGAAGGTCCGCTTCCTTGTCGAGGATGCAGTGACGAGGCAGCTTGTATCCGATGTTCCACTGTGTACCTTCCTGTCGGGGGGGCTTGATTCAAGTGCCATTACCGCCATTGCTGCCAACTCCTATCAAAAAGAAGGAAAAGGACGTCTCCATACGTATTCGATTGATTATGAAGATAATGAACGCTATTTCAAGGCGAATGATTTTCAGCCCAACTCCGATGGTTATTGGATAAAAAAAATGTCGGATACCTTCAATACGGTTCACCATTCATCGATTATCACCCAGGAACAGCTAACGGATCATCTGACGGAAGCGGTGCTTGTAAGGGACCTCCCGGGCATGGCGGACGTCGACTCTTCCTTACTTTGGTTTTGTAAGGAAATCAAGCAGGATTTTGTCGTAGGCCTATCAGGCGAGTGTGCGGACGAGATTTTCGGCGGTTATCCATGGTTTCATCGCGAGGACGATTTGAATCGGGCAGGGTTTCCCTGGATGAGGTCTACTGATGAGCGAGTATCTTTATTGAAGGGGGGCTGGCGTGACAAGCTGAAGCTGGAGCAATACGCGCAGGAAGCATATTTGACCACCCTTGCCGAAACACCTAAATTGGATGGCGAAAACGGTATAGCAGCAAAGCGCAGGGAGCTATTCTATGTGAACTTATTATGGTTCATGACCACGCTTCTTGACCGCAAGGACCGGATGAGCATGGGAGCGAGCCTGGAGGTCCGGGTGCCATTCGCCGATCACCGCCTTGTCGAATATGCGTGGAACATCCCTTGGGATATGAAAATGGAGGGGAACCGCGAAAAGGGTATACTAAGGAAAGCACTTGAAGGGCTTTTGCCTGATGAGGTATTGTATCGTAAAAAAAGTCCCTACCCAAAAACTCATAACCCTCAATATACAGACCGTGTGCAGGGGTGGCTAAAAGAGCTGCTGAGGGACAAAAATTCCGTCCTGCACGAATTTTTCGATAAACAGAAGTTAAATGACATTGTCGAATCCAAAGGGGCCGCATTCAAGGTGCCATGGTTCGGACAATTAATGTCGGGTCCTCAGTTACTTGCCCACTTGGCACAGACCCATGTATGGTTCAAAGAATATGATATCCAAATCATTGAATGAAAAAAGGGGCAGGAAAATTTTCCTGCCCCTTTTTCCTTGCCTCAATGATCGAATGCCAAGATTTTATATTCATAGTTACCCAATTCAATTTGCCGTCCCTTAACGGCTGCTTTCGTTCTTAAATCCGTAACGGTCCGTCCCCTCAAATCAAAAGGAAGGGGAAAGGATTGTAAAGCATCGGTCGGATTAACGAGGATCACCACGGAACGATCTTGATTATATTTTAAGTAAGCAACGATATTTTCGTTTCCGCTAGTATCCAAAAATTTGAACATCCCTTCATTTGCCAATAACCGTTCTTCTTTCCTTAACCGAATCAATTCCTTGATTTCCGTTAAAAGCTCGCTGTTTTGTTTTTCTTCTTCCCAAACCATGCATTTTCTGCATCCTGGATCCATGCCGCCTGTCAAGCCGATCTCATCTCCATAATAAATGCAGGGGCTGCCATTGAAGGTCAGCAGGATGGCGTGGATTAGTTTGGCTCGGACCAAATCCTCGCCGCAATCGGTGAAGATCCGCGGTGTATCATGACTTCCGAGCAGATTGAACGTTACGTCAAAAACATTGGTCGGATAGCTCTGATAGATGGCTGTCATTTCCTCGATGAACTCGCGAGCATTGATGGTTTGCGAAGCCACCAGGCGAAAAACTTGGTTGGTGAACGGGTAATTCATCACGGCATCAAACTGGTCGCCGCGCAGCCAAGGCATGGAGTCATGCCAAATTTCTCCAAGGATATATAGGTCTGGCTTGATTTCTTTGACCGCTTTTCGGAAATCACGCCAGAAGGGATGGTCGACTTCATTGGCTACGTCCAGCCGCCAAGCATCTATATCATACTCCTTGATCCAATAGGTTGATACTTCAAGCAGGTATTCCTTTACCTCTGGATTCGCTGTATTCAATTTCGGCATCGATTCGAAAAAACCGAATGTTTCATAATTCGGCCTTTCCCCTCCATGAAGGGGGAAATCATGGGGGTGGAACCAGTCCTTATACTTTGATTCCTCTCCCTTCTCGAGTAAATCCTGGAAAGGGGGGAAGTAGTAGCCGCTATGGTTGAAAACGGCATCCAGCATGACACGGATACCACGCTTGTGGCACTCCTGTATGAGTGTCTTCAAGGTTTCCTCCGTTCCGAATTGGGGGTCGATTTTACGGTAATCGATCGTATCGTACTTGTGATTGGAATGGGCCTCGAAGATTGGCGTGAAGTAGATCCCGTTAATGCCAAGCCCTTCCAAATAATCTAAATGTTCAATGATCCCTTCAAAGTCACCGCCAAAAAAATTATCCACGGTCGGTTCTTCGCTCCCCCAAGGCTTTGCACCTTCTGGGTCGTTATCAAGGTTGCCGTTCGCAAATCGTTCCGGGAAAATTTGGTACCAAATTGTATCTTTTACCCATTCAGGAGCACCGAATATTTCATTTTGATGCAGATAGGGAATGGCGAAATAGCTTCCTGGGTCCCTTGGAACTTCTTTGAAAAAACCCTTTTCCGTGTAGATGGCCATATCATCTCCTGAACGGATCTTGAAGCCATAGCGAATTCTTCGGTATGGAGGCAACACATGCACATCCCAATAATCATAATGGGCATCTCGACCGGATATGCTCATCCCCTTCTCCTCATATAGCCATTGTCCTTTATCCGATATGTATGGATCCCCAAAAATCAATCCTACTGAGGATATATCTTGTCTTTTCGTACGCAGGCGGATATGTAGGGTTTCTTTGTCGATGGTATAGGCGAAATTGTCAGTAGGTCTATGGTGTATCGAAGAAAATTCCAACAATGATCACTCCAATTCTATAAGTGTATTTGAGGAGGTGAATTGAAAAAGGGAACGCCAGGCTATGAATGTGGGAGAGTCAGTATAAGTTAGGTACAGCCGTAACCTGTATTTTTCAATATGGTTATATACCCGATAATAATTGAAAAAAGCGGGAATTAATTAAAAAATAACAAAAATTATTCATCTCGACAAGGAAATAAATACAAAGAGGAAAATGTTGTAAAAATGAAAGCCGTTCATATAATGGTAACAACAGAGTTGGCATCGCTTTCATTATGGGGGCTACGTCCGAGTGATTGAACTGAAAAACAAGCACTGTAAACAATTCGGCGCTTTTGGACATGATAGAATAAACATTTTAAAAAGGAGAATCAAATTGAAGAAGCAGATATTTCATTTGTTCATGTCCATATTTTTGATCATGATGGCAAGTGCTTGTGGTACTGATTCAGATAAGGAAAATAGAATCGTCAAGGATAATAAAAAAACTGTGGAAGAAGCCACCGAAGAAGCGAAACCGGAAAAAATGATCATTTGGGAGGAAAAAGGTAAAGCTGAGGCCCTAAAGCCAGTTATCGAAGGCTTTGAAAAAGAATATGGCATCAAAGTTGTACATGAAGAACTGGAAATCGCTGAAGAAATGCATGACCGCCTACGCCGTGATGGCCCAATCGGAAACGGAAAAGCCCCGGATGTCGTAACATTTTCTCATCGGCAAGTCGGGCAGCTCGTGAAGGAAGGGCTGATTCAGGAAGTGAAGGTGGAGGATGAGGTAATAGATGCCTTCCATGAATCTTCGATCAGGGCTGAAATGTATCAAGATAAGGTATTTGGATTGCCGAAATCGGTAAACACCTCCGTATTGATTTACAATAAAAAAATACTGTCTAAAGCTCCCGAAACGATGAATGACTTATATAAAATTTCGAAGAAATTAAGAAAAGAGAAAGCCTATGGTTTCCACGCCGAATGGAATGGATTTCATGATGCGTATGGCGTGATGGCAGGAATGGGAAGCTATGTATTCAACGATAAAAACGGGAATTTCAACCCTTCGGACATTGGTTTGAATGATAAGCATGCCATCAAAGCAGCTGCCTATATCCAAAAATGGTATAAAGCGAATTTGATCCCAAAAGGCGACGGGGCTGCGATCGAAAAGCTGTATAGTCAAGGGGAATTGGCTTCATTCCTTGGGGACGCAAACTCATTTTCCGGGAAAAGGGAAACAGGAATGGCGCCTTTGCCTGAATTGCCGAATGGCAAGCCGATGAAATCATTCCTGGAAGTCAAAGGCTGGCATGTAACGGCCTTCACGAAACATCCTTACTGGTCTACAAAATTAGTCGAGTATCTTACAAGTGACGAACAGGCAATCCAACGCTATGAAACAACAGGTGATTTCCCGCCGAACAAATCGTTCAGTCATAATAAATTGATTAAAGAAAATGAAAGGGCACAAGCCTTAAGCATACAATTACAATACGCTGAACCTGTGCCGAATATTCCGGAAATGAATAAAGTATGGAGACCGATGGATTCTGCCATGAATCGGATAACGATGGAAAACGCTAAACCAAAAAGGGCGTTGGATGAAGCGGTGAAGGCGATAAAAAAAGAATGATTTTCGCGTTCCCTGTTCGATTTGATTGCGCTTCCTCCCCTATGCCCAATTTGTCCCTTAAGTGTAAAGTTTTTTATAATTTGGATTTGACGAGAAGTGGTCAAAAGGCTAATCTTAAAGGCGTAAAGAGATAGCTAGGAGGAGAGCGGATATGAGAAATGGAGTGTTATCACTCGCTTTAATTCCGTTGCTTCTTTTTTACGCCATTCCAGTAGGAGCAGCTGAAAAAGAACAACGAACTTGGACGGATGAAATCGTATATTCATTAATGGTGGACCGATTTTTCGATGGCAACACCAAAAACAATGGTGATGCGAATGTAAATGACCCTTCTGCTTTTAATGGCGGGGATTTTGAAGGTGTCACGAAGAAACTGAATTATTTAAAGGACATGGGTTATACCGCTATCATCCTTTCACCTATTTTTGCTAATGAAGATAAGGGGTACCATGGGGATTGGGTGACCGATTTTTATAAAACGGATCAACACTATGGGACAATGAAAGAATTTAAAAAGCTCGTGAATGAGGCACATGATCTTGACATGAAAGTGATTCTTGATTTTCAGGCCAATAATGTGGGACCTCATTCATCTTGGCTGAATGAGGAAGATAAACAAGGATGGTTCCATGATAAAAAAGAAATCTCCAATGACGGCGATCAAAAGCTAATGGAAACAGGCTGGCACGACGGTCTTCCCGATTTGAATCAAGACAATGAGGCAACAAGGGAATATCTACTTGATGCTGCAAAATGGTGGATAACGGAAACTGATATTGATGGGTACCGTTTAAATAAAGTCCAATACGTGGGAGAAGATTTTTGGAAGGAATTTGTGGATGCAGTCAAATCTGAAAAATCAAATTTCTATACAATCGGCGATGTAAATGGTGATGCCGATACGATTTCAAGCTACAAGGAAACGGGAATAGATGCCTTTATGGCCTATCCGCAAAATGGTGCATTAAGGGAAGCGTTTTCCGCTCCCGACAAAGAATTGAAGCCGGTTTTTAATGCATTCGAGGACAGTGAAGCGAAGTTCGGCGGTAAGGCCCCCCAAGCATTGTTCATGGATACCCAGGGTATGCCGCGTTTTACCAAGGATGCAGCCGATCATAATGAAAATCCGGGTTCCAGATGGAAAATGGCGTTGTCCTATCTTTATACGATGCCGGGAGTGCCAATCGTATTTTATGGCTCCGAAATTGCTTTGAATGGCAATTTGGCTCCTGACAATCATAAATTGATGAATTTTAAGACAGAACAGGAGCTGGTGGAATACATTACGAAGCTTTCTGATCTTAGAGACATGCACCCTGCTTTGACAAAGGGGGATATGGAAATTTTATATGAACAGGGGGGAGCCTCGGTATTCAAACGTGTTTATGGCAAGGAGACGATGGTTGTCGTCATGAACAATACGTCTGGGACAAAAACGATAAAGCTTTCCGATAAACAACTGGAAAAGAACAAAGAGCTAAGAGGCATGCTGAATGGCGATCTGGTGCGCAGCAAGGACAACAGTTACACAATTGTAATCGACAGGGAGACGACAGAGGTCTACACACTGTCACCTAAGTCCATCATCAATATTCCTTACCTGATCGTTATAGGATTGGTTCTTGTCATTTTTGCTATATTCATTGCTTTGGTCATTAAACGGTCAAAAAGGAACCAACCAAAATAATCACCTCTTGTAGCTGGCTGAAAAATATCGTCCCTAAGGCTTTGTGAAAACAGGATCGGGGGGATTCATCATGATCAAGACTTGGTGGAAAGAAGCCGTTTGTTATCAAATTTATCCACGCAGCTTCATGGATAGTAATGGTGATGGAGTGGGAGATTTAAAAGGAGTGATTTCCAAACTCGATTACCTCCAGGATTTAGGGATCGACGTTATTTGGATATGTCCATTTTATAAATCTCCCAATGCTGATAATGGCTATGACATTAGCGATTATCAGGCAGTTTCGGAAGAGTTCGGATCAATCGATGATATCGAGCTACTATTGAAAGATGTTCACCAGCGCGGCATGAAGGTGATCCTCGATCTTGTGTTGAACCATACGAGTGATGAGCATCCTTGGTTCATTGAGTCACGGTCGTCCAGAGATAATCCGAAACGCGATTGGTATATCTGGAGGGATGGTCATGACGGCCGCGAGCCGAATAATTGGGAAAGTATTTTTTCAGGAAGTGCCTGGAAATTCGATGAAGGTACCCATCAATACTATTTACATCTTTTTGCCGAAAAGCAGCCAGACTTAAATTGGAAAAATGCTGATGTGCGGAAAGCCCTGTATAAAATGGTCAATTGGTGGCTTGATAAGGGGATTGATGGCTTCCGGATTGATGCGATTACGCACATTCATAAGCGGGAGGGCCTGCCGGATATGGCAAACCCTTATTGGCATCAGTATGTACCTGCGTTCGAAATGCACACGAACCAGGATGGGATACTCGATTACCTGCTTGAGCTTAAAGAGGAAACTTTCTCCAAATATGATATCATGACGGTCGGGGAAGCCAATGGCGTCAGGATCGAGCAGGCCGAAGAGTGGGTCGGGGAAGCGAATGGGAAGTTCAATATGATCTTTCAATTCGAACACCTTGGACTTTGGAATCGAGGACAAAATCAGCATGTGGATGTAATCGGACTTAAACGCGCCATGACCAAATGGCAAAAGGGCCTAAAGGATAAAGGCTGGAATGCCTTGTTTTTTGAAAACCATGATCAACCGAGAAGTGTATCGACATGGGGAAATGATCATCAATATTGGCTGGAGAGCGCAAAAATGATTGGGGCCCTATACTTTTTCATGCAAGGGACCCCTTTCATTTATCAAGGTCAGGAAATAGGCATGACGAATGTCCGATTTGACTCGATAGATGATTATGATGATGTCGGAATGAAAAACTTCTATCGGATCGAGACCTCCAAAGGCCGCCCGCATGACGAAATCATGCACATCATATGGCATAGCGGCCGTGATAATTCAAGGACCCCGATGCAATGGAGTGAACAAGATAATGGCGGATTCACTAATGGGACGCCGTGGATGAGGGTCAATTCCAATTATCGGGCGATTAATGTGGAACGGCAGAAGGATGACCCTTCATCGATTTACCATTTTTATAAAAAGATGATTCAGCTAAGAAAAAAACATGAGGTCCTAGTTTACGGAGAATACGAATTATTATGGGAAGATCACCCGGATCTTTATATTTATACAAGAAGTATGAATGGTAATTCAGTCAAGGTAGTATGTAATTTCAGCATGAATCACCATCAGGTCGATCTTTCCCATTGGGGGGAAATGGAGCTATTGCTTGCTAACTATGATGATTGTCCGGAAGGTTCCATTATTGGTTTACGGCCATATGAAACAAGGGTTTATCGTTATTGAACCAAATGGAAAATCATTGAATGTGGCTCTATATCCGCATATGGTTAGTCGTCTGACCTTTCCTTCTCTCAATGCTCTTACGTTTTTTTTTTTAGAAGCTGATCCGAAAATCAGCTTCTTTTTATTTGAAAAAGATAAAAAGAGTAATAGTTAGTATTTTCTGAAAAAAAGGAAATGACCATAAGAAAAGTATGGATATAACTGTTGGACTGAGTGTATTATGAATACATATAAATGTATAAAAATAAAAAAACAAGAAGTATTCATTGGCATTTATAAATGAAGTCAATTAAGGCTAAAGAGGGGGAGAGGGGAACGACATGGCAATCACGATAAAAGATGTGGCAGAGTTAGCGAAAGTTGCACCTTCAACGGTATCCAGGGTGATCGCAAATAATCCTCGGATAAGTGAAAAAACGAAAGTGCGTGTGCGAAAGGCAATGAAAAAACTAGGCTATCACCCAAACTTCATTGCACGCAGCCTTGCTAATCAGACAACGAGGATCATTGGCTTGGTACTGCCAAGCTCATCAATAGAATTTTATCAAAATCCTTTTTTTCCGACGATATTGCAAGGCCTTAGTGAGGGAGCTCAGGAAAACCACTATTCACTTTTGCTTAGTACGGGGAAAACAGAAGACGAAATCTACAATGGAGTCGTAAATATGGTGCAGGGCGGGATGGTTGATGGAATCATCTTGATGTATTCAAGGTTGAATGACCATATTCTGACCTATTTGAGAGAAAGGGGCTTTCCCTTCGTCATCATCGGGAAACCATACGATTTCATCGAGGAGCTAACGTATGTAGATAATGATAATGTCCTCGCTGCAGAACAGGCAACAGATTACCTCATTCAGCTCGGACATGAAAGAATCGGCTTCATTGGAGGAGATGCAACCCTTGTGATGACGCTCGATCGTTTGTCAGGATTTGAACGAGCGTTGAAAAGGGCTGGCATCATTCCTAGGAATGAATATACCTTACATGAAGACTTCTTACATGAAGGTGGACAGGCAGCGGCGAAAAGGCTGCTTTCCATTGACGAGCCTCCAACTGCCTTGGTGGTCAGTGATGACCTTATGGCACTAGGCGTCGTGCAGTCACTTCGGGAGATGGGGATTCGCACGCCGGAAGAAATGTCCATCGTCAGTTTCAATAATGTGCTTTTCTCGGAATTATCTTTACCTGCCCTGACCTCAGTGGACATTAATATTTTCGATTTAGGCTATCAGGCGGCCAAGGGCATCATTCAGATGCTGCAAACTGGAGTTGCTCCTGCTGGTGCCATCATTCCACATCATTTCGTGGAAAGGCACTCTTGCAGATCACTCAAGCAGGATGCGATGGTGGCCATGAACTATTAAAGGAAAGGGAGGGCATTGCTCATAAGCAATGCCCTTTTGCTAGAATTGGACACTGAAGCCTTTGAACGTATGGATGCCTGTACCATGTCTGACCAAATCATTGTCTTTGAGGTATTTGGTGGCTGCCAACACTTCCTCCAGAATGTGCGGTTCCAGTCCCAGCTGGTTATGACTGCCGTATATTTTCGAAACTTTGCGGATTTTGGCGATTCTTTCTAATGAGTTCACAAGGTCTACAGGATTTGTGGATGGATAAAATGCGTAAATGGGAGTATCCGAATAAAGCAAATCACCTGTAAACAAATACTCTCTATCATGATCCAATATGGAGATGTGGCCCGGTGAATGTCCAGGGGTGTGATAGATGCTTAAACTCCGATCCCCAAGGTCGACCGTATCCCCATCTGCAAGGAGTCCGTCAGGGGTTCCTAGATATGGTCTATATGTTGCAGGGTCGAATGATTCAGGCAAAGGTTTTGTTATATCCCTGGCCATGTCTTTCCTTATTTGGTTCAAAGGCAAGCCCTTGATGCCATTAATGAGCCAATCGGCATCGGCCCCATGAACATAAATCTTCTCGAATTCCCCATGTCCCCCGATATGATCCGCATGCACGTGTGTGGTCAAGACGATGATCGGGAGGTCCGTTAGTTGGTTCGTGATCCGCTTGATCGAATCGATGCCAAGCCCGGTATCAATCAACGCAGCCCTGGTCTTGCCAATTAGTAAAAAAGAATGCACTTTCTCCCAATGACCATATTCACTTATCGCAAATGTCATTGCGTCCAATTCCTGAACGGTGAACCAAGGGTCGGCAATGTTGTTCAAATCATATCATTCCTTTCCATCTTATACGGTCTTATACGGTGCGGACCGGCAATATCCTGCATGAAAAAGGAAAAACAGCGGATTTCAAAAGAAACCCACTGCAGCTGTAGTTCATGATTTTACCCGTTTACAACATTTCCGCCGTTTACATGAATGACTTGTCCGCTGACATAGGAAGAATCTTCACTGGCCAAGTAGACATAGGCTGGTGCTAATTCCTCTGGCTGTCCAGCGCGGCCCATTGGTGTATCCTGGCCGAATTTGGCAACATCCTCTTCACCGAATGAAGCAGGGATCAAGGGCGTCCAGATAGGACCCGGTGCAACACCGTTCACCCTGATGCCATCTTTTGAAATGGAGTTTGAAAGAGCCCTCGTAAAGGCTAAAATGGCACCTTTTGTAGAAGAGTAATCGATTAATTTCGGATTGCCCTGATAGGCGGTGATAGAGGTTGTATTAATGATGCTGCTGCCTTTTTTTAAATGCTTTAAAGCAGCCTTTGTTAGGTGGAACATCGAAAAGATATTGGTGCGGAACGTTTTTTCCAATTGTTCGGTGGAAATATCAAGGATACTTGTTTGTACATGCTGCTCACCGGCATTGTTCACAAGAATATCCAAACCGCCGAATTCATCCACCGTTTTTTTGACGACATCCTGGCAGAAGGCTTCATCACCAATATCTCCGGAAATGAGTAAGCATTTCTGCCCTTCTTTTTCAATCAATTCTTTTGTCTGCTTGGCATCCTCATGTTCATCCAAGTACGCGACTGTGACATTTGCTCCTTCTTTTGCATAATAGATGGCCACTGATTTGCCGATACCGCTGTCTCCTCCCGTGATGATAGCGGTTTTTCCTTTCAATTTTCCGCTGCCTTTATAGGAGGATTTAACCGATTCTGGGTTCGGTTCCATTTTTGTTTCCAAGCCAGGTTGGTGTTGCTGATGCTGAGGGGGAAATCCTTGTTTACTTTCGTTTTGATTAGTCAAAGTTAAAACGCCTCCTGATTAATGATCTACACCATTTCTATTCCTTGTTCTTGGAAAAAGAAAACATGGCAAAACATTCCATAGTAAATCGCCGTAAATTTTTCTTGAAAGTTCAAGAAAGCAACATTCTTAGTCTTACCATGTTCAATGAAGCAGATTCATTCAAAGTGAGAAGGTAATGCCCTGTATGAGAGGCCAAAAAAAAAGACCCACCCCGACGGGTAAGGTCTATCTTAATTAGCGATAATTCAGGAATTGGACATCAATCGAGAGATCGGCGCCCCTGATGGCTGAAATGATTCCTTGCAAATCATCCCTGTTTTTCCCGGTAACGCGAATTTGGTCATCTTGTATTTGGCTTTTCACCTTAAGACCGCTATTTTTGATGATCGTGTTGATTTTTTTGGCTTGTTCCTTATCGATGCCTTGAATTAGCTTGGCCCGTTGGCGAACAGTTCCGCCAGACGCACCTTCCAATTTGCCATAGTCCAAATTCTTGATCGGTACGTCCCGTTTGACGAGTTTACTGATAAGGACATCCTTTAATTGTTCAAGCTTATATTCATCGTCAGACACTAAAACGAGGTCTTCCTTTTCAAGGGTTATGCTGCTTACACTCCCTTTAAAATCATAGCGTGTCTGAATTTCCTTCATAGCCATGGTCACTGCATTCGTCACTTCCGAAAAGTCTACTTTGGATACTATATCAAATGAATTTTCCTTTGCCATCACTTACCTCCAGCAGGGTTTATTTCCTTCATTATAGAGAAAGTGTGCAAGGAAGACAACCAAATTGACCGTAAATGGCTGCATGACTAAAAAAGCGAGGGGGCAAGCCCCTACGCTTCATTTATGATCCGTTTTCTTCGAATAGGAGTGTTTACCTGCAGTGAGGTTTTCCTGATAAGCGATGTTTTTTTCGGCATTGATCGCTTGATTGTCTTTCGGTCTTTTATTGTTATCAGTGGTTTTGGACATACTGAAAACTCCCTTCCATTATCATGATCAATATTATGATTCACAATGATGGGAGGAAGTATGTATGTTTATGATTTCTCAGGGGTATCGTTTAAGAAGAAAAGGGCAATTGTGCCAGGGCCTGCATGAGCGCCAATGACGGAGCCGATCGTGTGGATCATGAAATCGCTCGTCCCGAATTCATTTTGGATGGCTTCTTTCCACTCCAATGCCGTTTCTTCATCATTGCCATGACTGATGGCAATCGTTTGGGTTGTTAAGTTTTTGCCTCTTTCATGCATTAATTCAATGACACGTTTAATCAATTTCTTTTTGCCGCGAATCTTTTCCAGTGGGACCAGTTTCCCATCTTCAACGTGTAATAACGGTTTAATGTTTAATAATCCGCCAACAAGGGCAGAAGTTTTGGAGATGCGGCCTCCGCGTGCCAAATATTCAAGATTATCCACCGTGAACAGATGCTCCATATGGCGGGTGCGAAATTCGATATCAGCCAAGATTTCTTCTTTTGATGCACCGTTTGCCGCTAATTCGGCGGCTTTCTTGACGATTAAGCCGACACCCATAGAAGCGCATTTTGTGTTGACGATTTCAATATCAAGAGCAGGATATTCTTCCTTCACCTGATTAAGGATCATCACAGCCGTTTGGTAGGTTCCGGATAGCTCAGAGGAAAAGGCAATATAAATCCCCTGTTTTTCCTCCTTGGCAAATTGCCTGAAAAGTTCTATTAAGTATTCCGGGGAAGCTTGGGATGTTTTCGGCGCTTTTCCGTCAATCATCGCCTGATAGACTTCTTTAGAATTAATGGTAAGCAAATCTTCATAGTTTTTCCCATCAAGGTGGACTTGTAAAGGGATCAATGAGACATTGTTTTCCTTATAGAAAGACAATGGCAAATCACATGCACTATCTGCAAGAATTGTGATAGCCATAATACACCTGCTTTCTTTTTACAGTTTTTAGAAAATGAGAGTTCACTCCACTTTTTAGTGTAGCACGTAAACGCAAAATTTCAATCCATACGTAAATAGAATAAATATTTATGGGTAAAAAGATAATAGGATAAGGGTGAAATGGAGGTTTTATGATGTATAGTGGCGAAATGAAGAAAATCATCATAGTTGTGGTCGGGGCATTCTTGAATGCCATCGCGATGAACTTTTTTCTAATACCGGCAAATGTTTATGCAAGCGGCTTTACGGGAGTGGCTCAGCTTCTATCGCGAATGATTGGGTCCTTTGCTCCTTTTAATGTTTCTACAGGGATTTTATTGCTGTTATTGAATATTCCCGTAACCATCATCGCATGGCGGAAAGTTGGAAAGTCCTTTACCTTTTATAGTTTTCTTAGCGTTGCTTTGATGACACTCTTTATGGAAGTGATTCCCATTACACGATGGTCTCCTGACATATTATTGAATGCCGTGTTTGGCGGTGTCATAGCTGCAGTGGGTGTTGGAATCACCTTGAAGTATGGTGCATCGACAGGTGGTATGGATATTATTGCCATGCTGCTGTCGCGGAAAAAGGATAAACCTGTTGGCACTTATTTATTCCTGCTCAATGGCGTGATCATCGTTACGGCCGGAGCAGTATACGGACCGGAAAAAGCTTTGTATACATTGGTCACGTTATACACATCTACTCGTGTTGTGGACGCGATACATACACGCCATGAAAAGCTTACTGCCATGATCATTACAAAGAAAAGCGAAGAACTTAAACAAGCCATCCATGCCAAGCTTGTCCGTGGAATCACGAGGGTTCCGGCTAAAGGTGCATTCACTAATGAAAATAAGGAAATGTTATTGATTGTCATTACAAGATATGAACTTTATGACCTGGAACGTATCATTAAAGAAGTGGATCCTCAAGCCTTCACGAACATTATCGAAACTTCAGGAATCGTTGGCACATTCAGGAGGGAATGATATTAACGGCAAATTAAAACCATTACACTTCGTTTACAGATGGGGGTTTTGTTGGCATTTCCTGTTTACTGCTTGTTCAAAGCGGTTACTTCATATAGTGTAGCGCCAATTCAAAAATCTACCGAAGGAGTGATAAAAAATGGCTAACGATGAAAAAATGAGCAGGCAGGAAGCAGGACGAAAAGGCGGGGAAGCCACTTCAAAAAATCACGACAAGGAATTTTTCAGGGAAATTGGACAAAAGGGCGGCAAAGCAACATCCAATAACCATAATAAGGACTTTTATCAGGAAATTGGGCAGAAGGGCGGAGAGGCCACTTCCGATTCTCATGGCAAGGCATTTTATAAGGAGATTGGGGAAAAGGGCGGAAAAGCCCGAAAGGATAATAATTGAACAAAAGCCTCCAGGATATCCTGGAGGCTTTTGCTTATTTCGTGTGGTTTTCCAGCTCTTCCTGGAATTCCCGCAATTGTTCTTTCTCAGCCTCGGTCGAGTTGGCGAAGGCGGATGAAAGAGCATTTTTAGCGATATCCTCGGTGTTGTGCTGGTCACCGTCATGGTCATGCTCAGAGTGAAGGGCTTCTTCAACAAATTCTCTAGCTTTCTGGAATAATTTGTTTCCCATTAGAAGCCACCATAGCTTTGTTCAGACATGATTCTCAACCTGTCTTTTTCAGCCTGTTCAAACGTGGTGTGATAAGGGATCCTTTCGGCATGCTTGGCAACACTTTCTTTGCCCTGCTGTACAAATCGTTTAGATTTACTACCCATGCTTATCTCCTCCGATTCTGAGCGTTGTGAACAACAGAAGCAAATCTGTTGTCGATATTAGTTTGGCTTCGATAGGAGATTTTATGAAGGTAAAAAATGCCGCATCAGAACTTTATATTGAATTTTTCTTCAAGGAAGACAGCTATTCCATCTTCTTCATTCGTCAAAGTCGTCATATTTGCCACCGTCTTAACAGGCGAGATGGCATTTCCCATAGCAACGCCGGTTCCTGCATAATCAAGCATTTCCAAGTCGTTGTCCTCATCCCCGAATGCAATGATCCGGTCTTGGGGGATTCCTAGATAGTTGGAAACGCGTTTTAGGCCGACCGCCTTGCTTAACCCGCTTTTAATGATTTCGATGATATGGAAAGGCTCCGCCCAGCGACGATGATCGACCAATTCTGCATGCACATCGGATAAATGCTGGCGAATCGATCCTACATATTCACTGTCTGTATGGATGAGCATCGATGTGGGGGAATCCTGAAGGAAATTGCGCAAGTCACCCGTCGTCATGGTTGGATTGCCTAAATTGAACATGTCCATCAATTTCTGGTCATGATGATGGACGTAGACGTCATCACGGACTTCAGCGATGATGTTATGGTATTTAAATTGATCACAAGCCTCCACGATATCTTTCGCAACGCTTATATCAAGCGGAGAGTGATATACCCCCCAACTTGTCTGTAATGGATGATGGACGAAAGCTCCATTGAAATTGACAATTGGTGTAGTCAAGCCCAATTCGCGGTAATACAGTTCGCTTGAACGAAACGGCCGACCGGTGGCAATCATGATTTCGTGTCCATCTTCTTTTAATTTAAGCAATGTTTGTTTAGTCTTTGCAGAAATGGTTTTTTTATCGGTAAGTAAAGTTCCATCAAGATCCAATACGATTAAATGTTTCTCAGCCATGTACACACCTTCTGTTCTTTTTGATTTCATTATATGCAAATATTGTTAAGCCTATTTTAAAGTAAATGTAAATCTTTTTCATTCTTTATGCATTCCTGTATGATATTACTATATCCAGGATTATAATACTTAGAGCGAGTATGGAGACAACGGGAATCATTTTAGGGTGAAAATATTCGGAGGGGTTAACTTGATAATAATCGAAAAAGAACAAATAGGACAAATTCCTGCCTTACACTTGAGTGAGCAGACTACATTCCATCAGGAATTGCCGCTCATCATTTTTATACATGGCTTTCAAAGTGCGAAAGAACATAATCTTCACTATGCCTATTTATTGGCTGAAAAGGGCTTCCGGGTGCTTCTTCCCGATGTGAATCATCATGGGGAAAGGGATTCTGGTTTAAGCGATTCCGAAATGATGCCCCTTTTCTGGGAAATGGTTTTACAAACGATAAAAGAATTATCTGTGATGAAGGATGAATTATTAAGGAGAAAATTAATTGACCCTGACAGGATTGGTGTAGCGGGTACATCAATGGGGGGGATCGTGACGAACGGGGCACTTGCTGCTTATGAATGGATAACGGCCGGAGTCAGTCTCATGGGGAATCCATCATATGTCGCGTATGCAGAGCTCCAAATCGAAGAAATTAAGAAAAGAAAATTGCACTTTGTAACGGATGAGGAAGCCGGCAAAGTGATTGAACATCTTAAACCGTACGACTTGAGTCTCAATCCAGACAGGCTTGCCAGCCGCCCGCTTCTTTTTTGGCATGGAGCTAAAGATCCGATCGTCCCTTATCAGCATGCATATCGCTTTTTTGAAGGAGTCAAAGCCGGGTATGATGGGACAGAAGGTAAAATCGAGTTCATCCTCGACCCAAAGGCTGGCCATAAGGTCACAAGAGAAGGAGTGCTTATGACAGCAGGCTGGTTCGAGAAACATTTGCTGCCAACTGTGCAAAAAGCTTAAGTACTCACGCAAAATCTGTTATGATTCTAATACAGACGCAGTGTAAAGTCTAAATCGGGACAGTTTGCGATGAAACCGATAAATTTTAGAAACGAAGAGATTTTTCATAGAAGGAGTGATTGGTGTGGATCAAGATACAAAAGACGTTATTCTTGGAGCTTTGGAGCAGGTCATTGACCCTGAGCTTGGTATAGATATCGTGAATTTAGGTTTGGTGTATGATGTGGACATGGATGAAGCAGGTCTGACTACAGTTACGATGACGTTGACCGCAATGGGCTGTCCGCTAGCTGGGACGATAGTCGATCAAGTGAAGTTGGTTCTTGAAGATATCCCGGAGGTCAAGGAAACAGATGTGAAGATTGTCTGGAGTCCGCCATGGACCAGAGACAAAATGTCCAGATATGCCAAAATCGCATTGGGAATCAAATAATCGACAAGGAATAAAAATGGGAAACCAGTCGCATAGTGAATCCTTCATAAGGGTGAAACTTTTTGTGGGCTGGTTTTTTCTGATACGCTGGGTTAGGAGTGGTTAATTGAATAAACCTATAAAAGATTCATTGAGCAGACCATTGAGGGATCTAAGGATATCCGTCATCGATCGGTGTAACTTCCGCTGTCAATACTGCATGCCAGCAGAAATTTTTGATGATTCGTTTCAATTCCTCCCAAAAAGTGAACTGTTATCTTATGAGGAAATCGTGAGGGTTTCGCAGATATTTGCTGACTTAGGAGTTAAAAAGCTCAGATTGACGGGCGGGGAACCACTGTTGCGGAAGGATCTTCCTACACTGATAGCTGCGCTCGTTAACATTGAAGGGATAGAAGATATTGGATTGACCACGAATGGCGTATATTTGAAAAAACATGCCGAGAAGTTGATGATGGCTGGTTTACAGAGAGTGAATGTCAGCTTGGACAGCCTCGATGATGAACTGTTTAAGCAGATGAATGGCAGGGGGATCGGGATCGAGCCGGTTATTTGTGGCATTAGAGCTGCCAAAGAAGCCGGTCTTGGCGTTAAAGTGAATATGGTAGTGAAAAAAGGAACCAATGAATCTCAAATCCTTCCCATGACCCGTTTTTGTAAAGAAGAGGGCATTACCTTACGGTTTATCGAATTCATGGATGTCGGTCATACAAATGGCTGGCAATTGAAGAATGTGATAACGAAAATGGAATTGCTTGAGATGCTTCAAACTGAATTCGACCTGGAGCCTGTGGAAGAAGAATATTATGGAGAAGTCGCAAAACGCTTCCGCCATAAAGGGACGAATGCTGAAGTGGGCTTCATAACATCCGTTTCCGAGTCTTTTTGTTCCAGTTGTACACGTGCCCGCTTATCTGCCAATGGAAGTTTATATACTTGCCTGTTTAATGGAAAGGGCCACGATTTGAAGTCCGTGCTCCGTTCTGACATGGCGGATGAAGAATTGACCGAGTTCATCCTTTCATTGTGGAATGATAGGGATGACCGCTATTCAGATGAACGGGCAGCGGGAACCTTGAAAGGACAGGAAAAAATCGAGATGTCATTCATCGGAGGTTAACCGATTGCCATCCCGATTTTAATCTGTATATGTGTAAACACCGAGGATGAGTGCAACAGCATTCATCTTTTTTTATACGATTTTTATGCAACTTTTTTTGATGGGGAAAGATGTTGTTAACGAACCCGCAGCAAGGAAAATAAGGCCATGGTCCCGGTGGGGATGTATGAGTATGGCATTATGCATTGTCTCTTTTAGGGAGGCGGCTTCAATCGATCGTGCAGATTTCGATTGGACAGTTTTCACAATCGATCTCTTGTTTTAAATAATCAATGTCAAGAATCGTAATGATCCCCTTTTTGATGGAGACGACATCATTTTTCCTTAAATGAGAGAGCAATCGATTGACCACCTCACGTGATGACCCGCAAAAATTGGCGAGTTCTTGGTTTGTAAAGGGAAAATTGATGACTTTGCCTTCTGCAACTTCCTTACCATAGCTATTTGATAAACGGATGAGGGTAGAATAAAATGCTCCTTTTTTTCCGTGCAGGAGCATATCGCGGAATTTCGCTTGATTTTTGCGATTTTGAGCGGACAACCAAGTTATCATCTCGATTGCAAGGCTGCTATCGGAGGAAATTTTCTGTTCCAGCGCTTCTTTTGATATAACCGCCAAATTGCCATCCTCCAACATTTTTGCGTTCATCATATATTTTGGATTTAGAGAAAAAAGGATGGTTTCTCCAACCAAGTCATTCTCCGAACAAATGCGCAAAGTTAAATCCCGACCGTCCGGAACAACCTTGCTCAGCTCCACTTTGCCGCTCAATATGTAATATAAATCATTTGCGGGGGTGCTTTCCTGAAAAAGGAAGCATCCTTTTTCCATATGTTTAATGTGCCGTCTATTATCTAAAAGGGCATGCAACCGGTTTGATAACGCTAATCCATTCATGTTAATAACCACCTTTCAAGTAAAGGGATATCCAATTACTACCTTTGATTTAAACGGAAAACTCCCTAGCGGTCAACATATTTGGTTAAATGTAGAATTTGGTTGAAGAGGAATTGCCTATTGAAATTAAAGACTGAAATTTTATAAAAATACATTTGATTTTATTTTTATTCAGTCATATAATAATAGAATCAAATAATGACAGGGACAAAAAAATACAGGAGTTGGTTAATGTGTTTGTATCAATTGTAGGCGCCACAGGTTATGGAGGGCTGGAATTAATCAGGATTTTGAATAATCATCCGCAATTCAAAATCAAATCATTACATACTTCATCCCAATTTGGTCGAAGTTTACATGAAGAAAATGCACATTTAATGCATATGAAAGACAAATTGGAAAAAATTGATCCGGAGGCGATTGCTAAAAACTCGGATATTGTATTCCTTGCCACCCCTTCAGGTGTATCTTCGCAGTTGATTTCGGAATTTTCAGACCTTGATATTAAGGTGATTGATTTATCCGGTGATCTTAGGCTTCAAATCCCGGGTGAATATGAATACTGGTATAAGAAACCGGCAGCGCCAAAGCCCATCATTGAAGAAGCCGTATACGGATTGTCTGAATGGAATGCAAAAGCGATAAAGAAATCGAATATTGTTGCCAATCCAGGGTGCTACCCTACGGCATCACTTCTAGGGCTTGCTCCTTTATATACGGAAGGGTTGGCTGGCGCAGCTTCAGATGTGGTGATCGACGCGAAATCCGGAGTTTCCGGAGCGGGTAAAACCCCTTCAGCCGTTACACATTTTAGCGAGATGAATGAGAACTTCAAAATATATAAAGTGAATCAGCATCAACATATACCGGAAATCGAACAGCAGCTTGGACGATGGTCGCAGGGTATGCAGCCTATACAACCCATTACCTTCAATACCCATCTCGTCCCGATGACTAGGGGGATAATGGCAACGATGTATATAAAGGTGGATCGTCAAACCTCATCGGAGGAATTGGTCGACTTATACAAAACAGTTTACGAGGATCATCCATTTGTCCGGGTACAGCCGCTCGCTCAATTTCCATCCACGAAACAGGTGTACGGATCGAATTTCTGTGATGTCGGTGTCGCCCATGATGAAAGAACTGGTAAAGTAACGGTGGTTTCGGTCATTGATAATTTAATGAAGGGTGCTGCAGGCCAGGCCATTCAAAATGCCAATCTATTAATGGGACTGGAAGAAACGGCAGGGCTTTGGAACAGTCCCCTTTATCCTTAAAATATGGAGGAGAAAAATGAATACATTACAGACAGTTGAAGAAATCAAACAGATTAAAGACGGAAACATCTTAATTGCACAAGGCTTCAAGGCATCAGGGGTCCATGCTGGATTGCGGTACTCAAAAAAAGACGTTGGCATCATTTTTACCGAGACACCAGCTTCAGCCGCTGCGGTTTATACCCAAAATTTAGTTCAAGCGGCTCCAATCGATGTAACCAAGGATAGCATTGCGGCTACAGGGAAACTTCACGGTATCGTGGTCAATAGTGCATGTGCGAATGCTTGTACTGGAGAACAAGGCATAAAGGATGCAAAGGAAATGAGAAAGCTGGCGGCGCAAAAATTCGGCTTGGAGGATCATGCATTCGCAGTCGCTTCTACCGGTGTCATCGGAGAATACATGGAAATGGAAAAAGTGAAAAAAGGCATAGACGTATTGCAGCCAAATCATACACCCGGGGCTGCTGAAGATTTTGGAACTGCCATTTTAACAACGGATATCGTAACCAAGAGCTGCGGCTATGAAACGGTCATCGACGGCAAAACCGTGAAAATGGGCGGAGCGGCGAAAGGGTCGGGAATGATTCATCCAAACATGGCCACCATGCTCGGTTTCATAACAACGGACGCTGTCATCGAATCTGCGGACTTACAGCTTGCCTTGTCCTCAATTACGAATGATACCTTCAATCAAATCACGGTCGATGGCGATTGTTCCACGAATGACATGGTATTGGTGCTGGCGAATGGAGAGGCGAATAATGAACCTTTGACACCCACACATCATCAATGGTCCATTTTCTTGGAATTACTGAAACAAACTTCCGAAAATCTGGCCAAACAAATCGCCAAAGACGGGGAAGGGGCCACGAAGCTGATAGAAGTGAATGTCCATGGGATGCATACAAAGCAAGATTGCCAGATGATGGCGAAGACGATCGTGGGTTCGAATCTAGTGAAAACGGCAGCGTTTGGCGCTGATGCGAACTGGGGACGAATCATAGCGGCGATGGGAAGAAGCGGAGTGGAATTCCAGCCTGATCAAGCAACGATCGTATTTGGTGATATTGTCGTACTTAAAGATGGTGAACCGGTCCTATTTTCTGAGGAAGAAGCAAAGGCCTACCTTGAAAATGAAAATATCATCATTCATGTCTTTTTGAAGGATGGGCAGGAAATAGGAACGGCATGGGGCTGTGATTTAACATATGACTACGTAAAAATAAACGGAAGCTATCGTTCTTAAGGGGTGTTGACAAGGATGAATATATTGGTCATCAAGTGCGGGGGCAGCATCATTAATGAGTTATCGGAGTCTTTTTTCCATAGTGTCAATCAGCTGCAGGATCGCGGCTATCATATTGTCTTTGTTCATGGCGGCGGTCCTGATATCAATTCGATGATGGAAAAATTCGAGATCGAGCCAATCTTTGAGGACGGGTTAAGAAAGACGACCGCGGAAGTATTGGGAATCGTCGAACTCATGCTGGCTGGCAAATCGAACCGAAGTCTCGTTCATAAACTGGAAACGCACGGAATTCGGGCAGTGGGCTTGAATGGATCTGATGGCGGGATTCTTACAGGCGGGTTTATCGATGAACAAAAACTGGGAGCTGTTGGAGAGATACAGCAAGTCAATCCGGAATTGCTGGGGATTTTATTGGAAAAGGGATATTGTCCGGTATTGACACCAATCTCGATAACGGGTGAGGGCACCAAAATGAATGTGAATGCCGATATGGCTGCAGGCTCTGTAGCGAAGGCACTCTCTGCAGAAATGTGTTTATTTGTGACCGATGTAAAAGGGGTTTTAAAGGATGAGCAAATCATTGAGAGTTTGACTGAAACGGAAACATTGGGCTTGATCTTGGATGGGAGCATCCATGGCGGAATGATCCCGAAGGTCAATACAGCACTGTCGGTGCTCAATAAGGGGGTTGGGGAAGTGATGATCGTTAGCGGGAAAGATCATTTTTATGAAGCTGGACAGTTCATCGGCACGAAATTTCTTCAGGAAGAGGGGGTCATTCAATGAGTTATTTATTTCCTACATATGCAAGGTGGAACATTGAGCCGGATACAGCGATAGGAATGAAGATTACAAGTACGACAGGTAAAGAGTACCTGGACTTTACGTCGGGAATCGGGGTTTTGAATCTTGGGCATTGCCATGAGTCGATAAAGTTGGCCGTCACGGAACAGCTAAATAAATATTGGCATGTATCGAATATGTTTCAGAGTTCGATTCAGGAGCGCACGGCAAAAATGCTGACGGATGCCTCCGGTTTAAGTCAGGTGTTTTTTGCCAACAGCGGTGCGGAAGCGAATGAGGCTGCCATCAAACTGGCACGTAAAGCTACCGGGAAAAGTAAAATCATCACATGCCAGCAGTCTTTCCACGGACGGACATTTGCAACGATGGCAGCAACGGGACAGGAAAAAATCAAGACTGGATTCGGGCCGATGCTTGAGTGCTTTGAATATGTCCCGTTTAATGACAATGATGCCATGGTAGCTGCGATTGATGAGAAGACAGCCGCTGTCATGATTGAAATCGTTCAGGGAGAGGGTGGTATCCATGTCATAAACCAATCGTATTTGGACACGATCCAGACGCACTGCAAAAAACATGGGGCTCTATTAATCATTGATGAAATACAGACTGGGATAGGACGGACGGGAAAACCATTTGCCTTTCAGCATTATAATGTCCAACCGGATATCATCACCTCGGCAAAGGGTCTTGGAAATGGCCTGCCGATCGGAGCGATGATCGGACGTGAAATGCTTTCGGAGCATTTCAATCCGGGAAGCCATGGCTCAACTTTTGGCGGCAACCCTGTTAGCATCTCGGCAGCGGAAGCTGTTTTAAAGGAAATTTTCAAAGAAGGGTTTTTAAAAGAAATCGTGAATAAAGCTGAATATCTTAGGAGTGCATTGGCAAAGGCGTTGAAGAATTCCGTCAAAGTGAAGGAGATCCGCGGGCTTGGAATGATGATCGGGATTGAATGTGAACAAGAAGTTCAGGAATTCCTGGCTGAGCTTCAAGAAGAAGGTTTACTTGTATTGAGCGCAGGACCTAAGGTTCTCCGGCTGCTCCCCTCGCTTACAGTCACCGAGTCAGAAATAGATATGGCGGTCGTGAAAATAGAAGAAATATTGTCAATAAAGCAAACAATCTAAATTGATTGAATTTTTATAGAGTAAAATGAATAATTATGCTATTGTATATATAAATATACGCAGTCCACTACAGAGGTGAAGAACATGAAAAACTATCTATATTTAGAGAATGGTTCCGTTTTTGAAGGGGAATTGCTTACTGGACCCACTGAAAAAGCAACCTGTGGAGAGATTGTCTTTTTTACGGGAATGACCGGATATCAAGAGGTATTGACCGATCCCTCCTATAAGGACCAAATTGTCATTTTCACATATCCCCTCATTGGAAACTATGGAATCAATGAAAATGATTTTGAAAGCAAAAAGCCGCATGTTGCCGGCGTCATTGTTTACGAAGGGAATATGAGCCATTCCCATTATCAGGCAAAATATTCACTTGGGGAATATTTAGAAAAATGGGCAATTCCGCTGTTAAGCCATGTTGATACACGGGCGGTCGTTAAAAAGATTAGACAGGAAGGCTCGATGCAGGCCGTCATCACAGCGGAAGAAGGATTCACGGTCAAACCAAGCCAGAATGATTTGGCAGCCCATGTCGCCGAAGTATCCACAAAGGTGGTAGAGAGCTTTGGAGAAGGTGACAAGCACGTAGTGATGATGGACTTCGGATATAAGAAATCCATTTTGGACTCGTTGGTTGAGCAAGGCTGCAGAGTCTCGGTCGTACCATTTGACACTGGATTCGAACAGATCAAGGAGCTGCAGCCGGATGGGATTTTGCTTTCAAATGGGCCTGGGGATCCAAAACAGCTGGAATATCTTTTAGGGAACTTAAAAAAGATCATTACGAAATTCCCGACGATGGGCATCTGCCTCGGTCATCAATTAACGGCCCTTGCCTTCGGTGGGAATACAAAAAAAATGCTGTTTGGACATCGCGGTGCGAATCAGCCCGTGGTCGATTTGAAAACGAAAAAGGTGTATATGAGTTCTCAAAATCATAGTTATGAGGTGGATGAACCAAGCTTGCAGGGGACATCGCTTCAAGTTCGTTTCAGGAATGTCAATGATAGCACGGTTGAGGGCCTTATGCATGAAGACCTGCCAATTTTCACTACCCAGTACCACCCTGAGGCAAATCCAGGACCAAACGAGAGTTCACAACTATTCAATGACTTTTTACAAATGATAAATGACTATAGCGGGAGAGAAAAAGCCTATGCCTAAGGACAACACGATACAGACGATTTTAGTGATTGGTTCGGGGCCGATTGTCATCGGGCAGGCTGCCGAATTCGATTATGCAGGTACACAAGCCTGCCTAGCTTTAAAAGAAGAAGGATATAAGGTCATTCTTGTGAACAATAACCCGGCAACGATCATGACGGATGACATGAATGCGGATGCTGTCTATTTTGAACCGTTGACAGTGGATGTGCTGGAAAAAATCATTGCCAAAGAAAAGCCTGATGGCCTGCTCGCTACTTTAGGGGGCCAAACAGGTTTGAATCTTGCCTATCAATTGGATGATGCAGGTGTACTCAAGCAGTATGATGTGAAACTATTAGGTACACCGATCGACTCGATCAAAAAGGGTGAAGATCGTGAATTGTTCCGGGAGCTGATGCTTGAAATTGATGAGCCTGTTCCGGACAGTACAATCGTTCATACATTGGAAGAGGCGCAAGCTTTCGCGGAAAAAATCGGTTTTCCCATCATCGTTCGGCCTGCCTATACACTTGGCGGCACAGGTGGCGGAATTGCTGATTCTTTGGAGACATTCAAGGAACTAGTTCGGGGCGGTCTCCAAGAAAGCCCGATTACACAATGCTTGATTGAAAGAAGCATAGCTGGATATAAAGAAGTCGAATATGAGGTCATGCGCGATGGCAACAATACGTGCATCACCATCTGCAATATGGAAAATATCGATCCCGTCGGTATCCATACAGGCGATTCCATCGTCGTGGCACCTTCTCAGACCTTGTCGGACGATGAGTTTCAGATGCTGCGTGCCGCATCGATCAAGATCATCTCTGCTTTAGGCATCATCGGGGGTTGTAACATTCAATTCGCACTTGATCCACATAGCAAACAATATTATCTGATAGAAGTGAATCCGCGCGTCAGCCGTTCATCGGCATTGGCTTCCAAGGCAACCGGATATCCAATTGCCCGCATCGCCGCAAAGCTCGCCGTCGGCTATCATTTATCCGAATTAATCAATCCTGTAACGAAAAGTACATATTCAAGCTTTGAGCCTGCCCTTGACTATGTAGCCGTGAAGTTCCCAAGGTGGCCATTCGATAAATTCACGGCCGCAAACAGAAAATTGGGAACACAAATGAAGGCAACGGGTGAAGTGATGGCTTTACACCGCAGCTTTGAGGGCGGGGTTCAAAAGGCTGTCGATTCATTGGAACTAAAAACGAATGGCCTGCAGCTTTTATCATTGAGGGATAAATCCGTTCCCGAACTTTGGGGCAAACTTGCCGAAAAATCCGACGAACGGATTTTCATCATATTTGAAATGCTTCGTAAAGGTGTGACCGTTGAAGAAATCCATGAAGCGACGATCATTGATTATTTCTTCCTTCATTCCTTCGCTTCGCTTATCGCCAAGGAAACTGAAATCACGTCCAAGTCAATCGAATCGGTAACAAAAGAAGAACTTCAGTTATTCAAAGAAAAGGGGTTTTCCGATCGTTACCTTGCGTCCGTGTGGAATGTAAGTGAAATGGAAGTGAGGACACATCGAAAAGCGCTCGGAGTTACCGCTGTATACAAAACGGTCGATACTTGTGCAGCTGAGTTCAGTTCACATACGAACTATCATTATTCGACATATTTCGGTGAGAATGAGCAGAAGAAAACCAATAAAAAGAAGGTCTTGATGATCGGCAGCGGTCCTATCCGGATCGGACAGGGAATTGAATTCGATTACTGTTCCGTGCATGGAGTTTATGCACTCCAGGATGAAAATGTTGAAACCATCATGATCAACAATAATCCGGAAACGGTAAGTACCGATTTTGCCACAGCAGACCGCCTTTACTTCGAGCCGTTAACATTGGAGTATGTGCTTAATGTAATTGAAGTGGAGGATATCGATGATGTTATCGTCCAATTTGGAGGACAGACCGCGATAAACTTGGCAAAGGGTCTTGAAGATTACGGTGTGAACTTGTTGGGCACCACATTCGATACACTTGATCAATTGGAGGATCGCGATCGTTTTTATCAACTTCTGCAAAAGTTGGAGATCCCGCATGTCCCAGGTTCGATGGCGAATGATGAACGGCAGTTAATGGAGCGTTCCGAGGCAATCGGCTTTCCAGTCCTATTGCGTCCATCCTATGTAATTGGCGGCCAAGGGATGGAAATAATCCGTTCGAAGGAAGGCTTGATCCAAAGGATGAAAAATGGGGCCGCACTCGTTTACCCCGTGCTGATCGATTCCTATATACCAGGGAAAGAAGCGGAAATTGATTTGATTGCGGATGGAGTGGATCTATATATTCCAATCATTGCTGAACATGTTGAAAAGGCAGGCGTCCATTCAGGAGATAGCATGGCCTTATTGCCGGCACAAACCTTAAGTGATGAAATGAAAGCGAAAATGACCCTTTATGCCCAAAAGCTAGTTACAGAGCTAGGCTATAAAGGACTTATGAACATCCAATACGTGATTGAAGGAAGCAGCGTATATGTATTGGAAGTAAATCCGCGTGCAAGCCGGACCATTCCGATCATCAGTAAAGTCACAGATGTATCTTTAGTGCAAGTCGCAACAAAAATATTGCTTGGGAAATATTTATTGTCGAATGTATTCGAAAAAACGGGATTAATGGAAGACATTCCGTATAAAGTCGTCAAATACCCAGTATTCTCAACGTTTGCCTTAAGTGGGCTTGACTCCAAGGTAGGTCCGGAAATGAAATCGACAGGTGAGGGAATCGCCGTTGGTAAAACGGTAAAAGAAGCTTTGGCTAAAGTATTCCATGCTCAAAAAGCCAAACATGCTTCAGGTGTTTACCAATCCAACTCAGTCCAACTAAGTTCAGGATTGCTTGAGCAAATCACGGAAGCCGGTTTGATCCTGTGTGACACGGACTTTGAAAAATGGCTGAAGGACGGGAATGCCGCGATCGTGTTGGCTTATGGAACAACGGCAGAAGATAAGAAGCTAAGACTTATGGCCGCAAAATACCGGTTGCTTGCGTTTACGGAAGAAGAGACCTTCAAGGCATATCTGCAATCTGCAGGTAATGCTGACCTAGAAGTAACCTCGCTTCAGGATTGGCTTGTAACCTATTCGAAAGGAGTGTCACACGCATGAGCCCGATTATAGTACCGGAACGCGCCAAGATTTTAAATGGAAAAGATTTTTTGACGATGAAAGAGTCTGAACCTACAGAGATAGCAGAACTGTTAAAGCTGGCTCAGGAGATTAAGGGTAAATTACAGGTTGGCGAGGAATATACACCTTTAAAAGGAAAGACACTTGGGATGATTTTTGAAAAATCATCGACCAGAACCCGTGTATCTTTTGAAGTGGGCATGATGCAGCTTGGCGGACACGCCTTGTTCTTAAGTGGAAATGATCTGCAAATAGGTCGCGGTGAAACCATTTCCGATACGGCTAAAGTTCTTTCGGAGTATATTGATGGCATCATGATCCGTACGTTCGAACATGAAAAAATCCTGGAATTGGCGGGAAATGCGTCCATTCCAGTCATCAATGGACTAACAGATCTTGCACATCCGTGTCAGGTGCTGGCTGACTTTTTGACCATCATCGAGATTAAAGGGAAGCTAAAAGGTTTGAAGATGAGTTATATCGGAGATGGCAATAATGTCGCGAATTCCTTGATGGTCGGCTGTGCAAAAATGGGTGTGGACTTTTCCATTGGATGCCCCGAGGCCTACAAGCCTGATGAAAAAGTCGTCAGCTATGCGCAAAAAGTGGCAGAAAAGACGGGAAGCAATATTGTTGTGACGACATCAGCCCAGGAAGCGATACAAAATGCGGACATCGTTTATTCCGATGTCTGGACGTCCATGGGGCAGGAAATCGAGAATGGAATCCGCTTGGAAGCGTTTAAGGATCATCAAATCAACAACGAACTAGTCAAACTGGCTAAAGACGACTATTTATTCATGCATTGCCTTCCTGCACATAGGGGAGAGGAAGTAACCGGTGAAGTCATCGATGGACCTAATTCCGTCGTTTTCCATCAAGCTGGTAATCGTCTTCATGCGCAGAAAGCGGTTTTAGTGGATTTAATGTCTTAACCTATGAGGTGTCCGCTCACTGAGCGGACGCCTTTTTTATCTGCGGATTTCCTTTTTGTCCTTAATTTTTCAGACATGAAAGGAAAAATCCTGGCAATAATAACAAGGAAAGCATGTAAAGGGGTGAAATCTATGGGGCAAAATCGTCAATTCAAGCCAGGTCAGAAGGCACCTAATAATGGGACCTACGTAGAGATCGGTGAAACGGGCAGTACGGTTGTTAATCCGAAAATGGTAAAACTCGATGCAGGAGATTCCTTTCCTGAAACATCCAATCATAACCGGATATGGACTTATCAGCGGAAGCCTTGAAAAAACTTAAAGCAGGGAAAAGGAGGGAATACTCCTTTTCCTTATCTTCTTAATATGATTTGACTCAGCAATTTCCCTGCCTTGTTTTTATTCCCGAATAAAAAGATTGATAGTCTTGCATATCATCCATTTGCCATGTGGATTATGGGAGTTTTATAATGATATAGAAAATAAGCGAATTTCCGAATATTGAATCATTTATACATAAACAAATGAAGTGGGCTTGGCTGCGTCCATGAGCAACCACCAATAAAAGTGATTAGTAAAGGAGAATGGGATATGAAATTAGTGACTTTCAGTAATGAAGGGTTTAAACGGATTGGAGCGCTTTACCCCAATGATGAAATAGTGGACTTGAATTATGCTTATCAAGCATTTCTTGAAAGTGAAGGGAAGCTGCGCAGTGAACAAATTGCAAACGCGTATGTCCCCGCATCGATGGTCGATTTTTTACAGGGGGGCAAGGAAAGCATGGCCATTGCCAAGAAGGCGGCTGACTATGCTATCGATAATCGTGAATCATTTCGACATAAATTGATACATGCAATGGAGGATATAAAACTTGAGGCACCCGTCCAAAATCCAGGAAAAATCATCTGTGTTGGCCAAAACTATCGTGAGCATATTGCAGAAATGGGGCGTGAATTGCCACTTTTTCCCGTTGTATTCGCCAAGTACACGAATGCAGTGATCGGACCCCAGGATGACATCCCCTTCTTCCCGATCTCTGAACAGCTTGATTATGAAGCTGAATTCGCATTTGTCATCGGACAAAGGACACGCCAAGTGTCACAAGAAGATGCTCTTGATTATGTAGCAGGTTACACGATTGCCAATGATGTTACGTATCGCGACATCCAACGGCGTACAATTGAGTGGCTTCAAGGCAAAACGGTAGATGGAAGTGCTCCGATGGGACCTTGGTTGGTGACTTCCGACGAGCTGCCCGAACCATCCGGTTTACATGTTCGATTAACGGTGAATGGAGAAGAACGGCAAAAAACGAATACATCCAACTTCGTATTTGATGTGAAATATTTAATTGAATTTTTATCGAATTTAATGACCCTCGAACCAGGAGACATCGTGCTCACTGGAACGCCTGGTGGAGTGGGATTTGCGCGCAGCCCGCAAGTGTTTTTGAAAGATGGTGATGTGGTCAAGATCGAAATCGATAAAATCGGCTACCTTGAAAACCGCGTGAGGCGTGTTGGTGAGGGGATATAGGATTGGTTAGGAAATTCTGATGTCACCTCATGCAATTTCCGTGAGGGAATGTAACGTTTCCATGGGTCTCGCTGCATCCTCATCACCTCATAGGCAAACATGTTCTATCTAGAAGGTAAAACAAAGTTGATTGGAACGGACGGTACGGGACTCCTGCGGGAAATGCGCATCACGGGAGACCCCGCAGGCTGAATGCCGAAGAGGCTCCCGGAACGCCCGTTGAAAGCGTGTGCTTAAAGAGGAATGCAACGGCCACATTGTACAACTCATAACCAATGACAAATTCGATTTTCATCGAGTTTGTCTATAGTCTGACCTTTCTTCGTCATGAAGAAAGGTTTTTTCCTTTTTCTTAACTTACATTGTGGATTCATGTTAACTTTCCTTTACATGGGGAAAATTAGAAGTATAATAAAAGTATAAAGGTCAAAATTGGTCAAACTTAAATCGTTCATGTAATAGATGGGAGGTTTTTAGGATGGATATGAATAGAATGACCGAAAGAACCCAGCAAGCATTCATCGGGGGACAAGAGCTAGCCAGCGAAAGAGGGAATCCGGAGTTGACGGAGCTTCATTTATTGAAGAATCTCCTGGGGCAGGATGATAGTATATTGGTCAGGATTTTATCGGAATCCGATAAATCGCTTGATCAATTCGAAATGGAGCTGAATAAGGAGCTCGATCGTTTGCCGGAAGTAAGCGGGGGTGATTCCCAGATTTACATGTCACCTTCACTTCAGCAGATCGTGACAGCCGCCGAAAAGGAAATGCTGGTGTGGGAGGATGAATATTTATCAGTCGAACATATCCTGCTTGCAGTATTGAAAGGCAGTAAAGCGAATGTTATCAAGCTTTTTTCATCATTTGGAATGGATTACGATAAAGCGAAAATGATCATACAGGATATAAGGGGGAATCAGCGAGTGACTAGTCAAAATCCTGAAAGCACATATGAAGTATTGAAAAAATACGGCAGAGACCTCGTTGCTGAAGTTAAAACGGGGAAGGTCGATCCTGTCATAGGACGTGATACGGAAATTCGAAACGTCATTCGAATCCTTTCACGTAAAACAAAAAACAACCCCGTATTGATAGGTGAGCCTGGGGTTGGAAAAACCGCGATTGTCGAGGGGCTGGCCCAAAGGATCGTCAGGAAGGACGTCCCGGAAGGATTGAAGGACAAGACCGTTTTTTCACTGGACATGAGCGCGCTTGTCGCAGGCGCAAAATTCCGTGGCGAATTTGAGGAACGTCTAAAAGCCGTATTGAATGAAATTAAAAAAAGTGATGGTAAAATTTTGTTATTCATAGATGAATTGCATACCATCGTCGGCGCAGGCAGAACGGATGGGGCATTGGATGCCGGTAATATGCTGAAGCCTATGCTTGCGCGTGGCGAGCTTCATTGCATCGGGGCAACTACCTTGGATGAATATCGAAAATATATCGAAAAGGACCCAGCTCTGGAGCGTCGTTTCCAGCAGGTACTCGTGACAGAGCCCGATGTGGAAGATACCATTTCCATCTTGCGGGGGCTGAAGGAACGGTTTGAAATTCACCATGGGGTCAGGATTCATGACCGGGCGATCGTGGCAGCCTCCGTTCTCTCCAACCGATATATAACGGAGCGGTTCTTGCCGGATAAAGCAATCGATCTTGTTGATGAAGCTTGTGCCATGATCCGGATGGAAATCGATTCAATGCCATCGGAGCTGGATGAAATCACGAGAAAGATCATGCAGCTAGAGATTGAAGAAGCGGCCTTGAAGAATGAAGAAGATCCCCAAAGTATCGCAAGGCTGGAAGTGCTGCAAAAAGAACTTTCGGAACTTCAAGATCAGGCGAATGGAATGAAATCCAAATGGCAAATGGAGAAGTCAGCACTTCAAAAGGTTCAGGACCAACGTGAAGAGCTGGAGAAGCTGCGTCATGAATTGGAGCAGGCTGAGAATGATTATGACCTTAATCGGGCAGCGGAGCTCCGGCACGGGAGGATTCCCGAGCTTCAAAAAGAATTGGAAGCGATGGAGGATGAATTGGAACAAGAAAAACAGGAGTCACGATTACTTCGTCAAGAAGTAACGGAAGAAGAAATTGCTTCGATCGTGGCAAGGTGGACGGGCATTCCTGTCAGCAAGCTGGTGGAAAGCGAAAGGGAGAAACTGCTTCGTCTATCGGATATCCTCCATGAACGTGTAATTGGTCAAGGGGAAGCGGTTGAACTAGTTTCTGACGCAGTTCTAAGGGCAAGGGCAGGAATCAAGGATCCAAACAGGCCCATCGGCTCGTTCATTTTCCTCGGACCGACCGGTGTGGGAAAAACCGAATTGGTAAAAGCACTGGCAGAAACGTTATTCGATAGTGAAGAACATATGATTAGAATCGATATGTCCGAATATATGGAGAAACATTCCGCTTCCCGTCTTGTTGGAGCCCCTCCTGGATATGTCGGTTTTGAGGAAGGCGGCCAGCTAACAGAGGCTATCAGGAGAAATCCATATTCAGTCGTATTATTGGACGAAATCGAAAAGGCACATCCTGAGGTATTCAATATTTTGCTGCAACTGCTCGATGATGGAAGGATTACCGATTCCCAAGGTAGAACCATCAACTGTAAAAATACGGTGATCATCATGACCTCAAATATAGGTTCCCATTTCTTGTTGCAGTCCAGCAGGAATGATGGCGGCATCGAAGAGGAAATTAAAGATCAAGTGTTCAAAGAATTAAGAGGGCATTTCCGCCCGGAATTTTTGAATCGCGTAGACGACATCGTATTATTCAAACCTCTTACAAAACAGGAAATCGTTGAAATCGTAGAAAAAATGGTTCAGCAATTGCAAGTGAGATTAACCGAGCAGAATATTCGATTGAATGTCACTGAAGCCGCAAAGGAATTCATTGCCGAACAAGGATATGATCCGGTATATGGTGCAAGGCCTTTGAAACGATTCATCCAAAAGCATCTGGAAACAAAAATCGCCCGTCAAATCATAGCCGGGACGGACGGTCTAAAAGAAGGGATAACGATCGATCTTAATGATGATGAATTGGTTCTCCTTTAAATATATGAAATTCAGTTTAATCGAAAGAAAAGGGCGGTATAACAAAAAGGACATCCTAATAGGATGTCCTCTTTTGCTTCTTAATGCTGATGGGAGTCTTCTTCTGTTGGCCCAGCAGGCAAAATAGCAGGGATGATCAAGATCAGGATAGAAGCTGCTATTCCTAGAATCGTTCCCTGTGCAGCATCGTATGAAACTCCCATCATGGAAGAAACAACATATACAGTCATATGCACTAATAAGAATGTCCAAAAAATTGTCCAAGCATAACGCATCGAAATTTCACCTCATTCCACTACATTCATTTTTATCTTACCATAATTAATATGCAGTTAAAACGGGTTTTTAATAATACCCGTTAAATAATTCAGTGCATTCACAGATAGGAACCTTCCAGCCCAAGCGGGTCGATATCAAAGGTCATCACGGAAATCATTGCGGTCCATGGATGAAAAAATCCTCCCTGCTTGGTTAATTTAAGATAAGAAGTTAGGCGTTTCCACTGACCCTTTCTATTTTACGTCATAAATTAATATAGTAGTAGTAATATTCCTTAAAGGAGTTAGACCGATGGAACAACGAACTTTTCAAATTGACGACCAATGGAATATCATCTATTATCCAGAGCGGCCCAGTGGTTTTTCCGTTTTGGTTATTGGAGATCGCAGTCATTTTGTCGAAAAAGACAGCAGCTTTTGGCTTCAGCACCCCGGCAGGCTGCAAATATTGGAATATTTAAAGGGATTCGGATACACGTTATTTTCATCCAATCTATATGGAGCCAACTGGGGCAGCCCTAAAGCAATGGATCTTTCCCTTAACTTATATATACTTTTCATGAAAAAGGAAATAGCCAATAAAAGGGTTCATGTATTGGCAGAGGGTGCAGGCGCGCTCCTCGCTTTGAAGCTAATGAATGAACTTGGCAATAATATCCGATCTGTCGTATTGATCGATCCGGTTTTCTCCTTGAAAGCGCAGCTTGAAAAAGAAAAGGAAAATAAATTTTTCTATAAAAAATGGCTGTCCGAGGTGGCAGCTGCATATGAGCTCGAGCCAGCAGAATGTGAACGCTATATTTTGAAATCCGAAGAACCGGTAATCGCGGAGAAAATCCCGGTGAAGGTAATTCAGGTTTTTGGAAGCATGCGGAAAGAGCAAGCCTCCCTTTACAGACAAATACAGCTGGCCAGAAAGGCCGACTTGCAGCTAACGTATTTATTGCCCGAAAAACGTTATAAAATCCCATCTCAAATCCAAAAATTTTTCAATCAAAATGAAGAGTATTTGTAAGTTTGGATATATTTACACAATGGTTTGCATACGATACAGCATCTAAAAAAACTAGACGTGCCGGATGAAGCGAGAATGATGGCATATGAGGAGGCTGTATTGATGCAGACATATATTGTGATAGGCACTTATCAATTCATAGGTTTCTATGTGACTCAATATTTTTTGAACCAAGGTGAAGAGGTCATTGGGATAGATTGGGCTGATAAGGATGACAGCCCATATATTATGGAAGAAAAGGAACTTGAAATAGGCAGAAGCGCCAACTATATATACTTTCCGGTAAATAAACTTAAGTTATTGGATATCGCTCGTCAGGACACGGTGTTCATATCTTGTTACGATATTTATCACGGGAAATTTGGTAATACTGAATTGCTGTTAAGTGAAATCGGTTCGTTCATTGAAAAATGCAAAAAGAAAGACCTGAGCGAAACGCCAAATATCGTTCTGTTCATGCCAGTAGCAGAAGAGAGTTTGTTTCAATCCATCATATCCGCGATAGAAGGCATCGATTCTGCCAAAATCATATATTTACCGACGGTTTATGGACCTTGGCAATCGGAAGCAATGAGTTTTGAAGTGGGAATCAATCAACAAGGACCGTCTGTCATCGAAGCGGCCATTGCTAAAGAATATACGGGGGATGCCCTCTTCGTTTCTGATCTCGTGAATGCTTTGGAAGGAGTACTTGCTTCTTCGGATAGGAGCATTCAATTATCAAGCAATATAGCCGATCACTGGTATAAATGTGCGGCGCATGTTTTTGATGAAGAAATCGCTTCATCATTTGCCCCAACGCCAAAAATCAACAAAGGCAGCATAGTTGAGGTGCAATGCAACACGGATCCGCAGGAAGGCGTGGCCTTACAAAGAAAACATAATAAACGATTAAGCTTACTTAAAAAGTGGAGAAAAGCGGAATGAAGTGTTAAAGCGATTCCCGGAGGCGAAGGCTTTCATTATGCGTCGGAACAAACGGTTTATTTGCCTCATGCCTTTTTGTCGAGTACCATAGAAGTTCATGGATAGCTTATCCATGAACTTCTATTTTTTTGATATTTAATTTACGCCCTTTACGAAAGGGACATGGCGAATTATGATAATATTGAGCTTTCTTTAGGCATCACAACGATCAATGGTGAATTTTTTAATAGTAAGGAGGAAACGGAAATGAGTTCAGACAAAACACTTGAATTTATGGGGATAGCAATGAAGTACTTCCCTGAGGCTAAAGCGAAACTTGAAGCGAGCGGGATTCCCTTCTCAATGGAGATGGCTGAGCCGTTCATGGAGCTTTTCAAAAGCGTCATGCAAGAGGCCTATGAGCTTGGCAAGCAAGATGCCCAACGTTAATTAAAAAGGCAGGCTGTCCGGATTTACCGGCAGCCTTGCTTTTTTTATTCCTTTTTCAAGAATTTGTCGATCATTGGACTCAGGTTCAGTTTCTCGATGACTGGCTTGTATTGCCCGTATAAGCCCATCAATGTTTCGACGCTTTGCATCAATTTCATGTAATCAACACTGGATTCACCTTCTTCGAATTCATCTTTCTCCGGTTCTGCTTTCCTGCTGCCGAACATCAAATTCGAAAAATGATCATCCTCGGTCCTGTGATTGTTGCGGTTGAAGATATCCATGATCATTACCCCCTTTCCAGATTAATTATTTAAGGCTGTTTTCGCATCCTTTGTTGCTTTTCACCAAGTAAAGCGGTGTGGTTGGTTTCTCCTTCAATCAACCTAAGATCGATTCGTTTAAAAACAACATTCTTTACGAAATGAGCCATCCATTATTAATGTATGTCCCCAAATCGCCTTGGAATAGGCTCATAACCGAACTCGGAATCCGTTTCTTTTATACTTTCAAACTGTTAGCTCTTGCAAGGAAGTGATTTTTTATATAAAATTAGTACCAGGTAATAATAGATGATTATAATAACTCATTAAATATAAGGGGATGGCAATATGAACGCTGGAATATTAGGGCTTGGCCGCTACTTACCCGAAAAAATCTTAACAAATGCGGATTTAGAGAAAATGATGGACACTTCTGACGAGTGGATCCGGACAAGGACGGGTATCGAGGAAAGAAGAATTGCCAATGATGATATAAATACTTCTGATATGGCTTATGAAGCGGCAAAAGCTGCATTGGAAAATGCGGAAATTTCAGCTGAAGATATAGATTTGATTCTTGTAGCTACAGTGACGCCGGATCAATCGTTCCCTACTGTCGCTTGCATGATCCAAGAGAAATTAGGAGCGAAAAAGGCAGCTGCCATGGATGTAAGTGCTGCATGTGCGGGCTTTATGTATGGAATGATTATGGCACAGCAATTCATTCAAACAGGTGCATACAAGCATGTGCTGATCGTGGGAGTCGAGAAGCTTTCGAAAATAACCAATTGGGAAGACCGCAATACGGCCGTTCTCTTTGGTGATGGTTCAGGTGCAGCTGTAGTTGGACCTGTGTCAGAAGGAAAAGGGATCCTTTCCTTCGAATTAGGAGCAGATGGATCTGGCGGGAAGTACCTAATGCAGGAAGGAGAATTCCTCAGCATGAATGGCCGTGAAGTGTTTAAATTCGCTGTGCGCCAAATGGGGGAATCCAGCCTGAATGTACTGGATAAAGCGGGATTGACAAAAGAGGATGTAGATTTACTTGTCCCTCATCAAGCGAACATCCGCATTATGGAAGCTTCAAGGGAACGCCTTGGACTTCCGGTTGAAAAAATGACAAAAACGGTTCATAAATATGGAAATACCTCTTCGGCGTCCATTCCGATTGCCCTTGTGGAAGAAATGGAAGCGGGAAGGATCAAGGACAATGACCTGATCATCATGGTCGGTTTTGGCGGAGGCCTAACTTGGGGAGCGATCGCCCTTAGATGGGGTAAATAAAAGACAAATAAACGTACGAACTTTTTAATATTGGAAGGAGCCATTTCGAATGACTAATCGTCGTGTAGTAGTAACAGGTATTGGAGCCATTTCTCCAGTTGGTAATGATGCAGAAACAGGCTGGAAGAATATAATCGAGGGAAAATCGGGTGTAGGGCCATTAACACGCTTGAACGCTGATGATTTCCCCGTTAAAGTGGCAGCGGAAATCAAGGACTTTGATATCGAGACATATATTAACCGTAAAGAAGCGCGCAAGATGGATCGGTTCACGCACTATGCCATTGCCGCATCCGTAATGGCTTATAATGATAGTAAGCTAGAAATAACCGATGAAAATGCTGCACGTATAGGGGTATGGATCGGTTCTGGCATCGGCGGACTGGAGACATTGGAAACACAGCATGAAAACTTTATAAACAGGGGGTATAAGCGTGTCAGCCCCTTCTTCGTACCAATGATGATCCCGGATATGGCGGCTGGCCAGGTATCTATCCTGCTTGGAGCAAAAGGAATCAATTCATGTACGGTAACAGCCTGTGCAACCGGAACGAACTCGATTGGTGATGCATTTAAGGCCATCCAGCGGGGCGATGCCGATGCAATGATCACGGGTGGAGCGGAAGCGCCAATCACGAAGATGTCGGTTGCAGGCTTCTGTGCAAACACAGCGTTATCGACCAATCCTGATCCGCAAACGGCTAGCCGTCCATTCGATGCGAATCGTGATGGATTCGTAATCGGTGAAGGAGCAGGCATTATCGTCCTGGAAGATTTGGAGCATGCCTTGAACAGAGGGGCGAAGATTTATGCCGAGATAGCGGGCTATGGTTCCACTGGGGATGCCTTCCATATTACGGCTCCGGCACCTGGTGGAGAAGGCGGGGCAAGAGCGATGAAAATTGCGATTGATGATGCAGGTTTGAACCCGGAAGACATCCAATACGTGAATGCCCATGGAACGAGTACACCGTATAATGATAAATATGAAACGATGGCAGTCAAGGAAGTCTTTGGCGATCACGCTTATAAGCTTGCGATCAGCTCAACAAAGTCCATGACGGGCCATATGTTAGGGGCAGCAGGTGGAGTGGAGGCAATATTCACGATTCAAGCGATCAGGGATAGCATTCTGCCGCCAACCATCAACATAGTAACGCCAGACCCGGAATGTGATTTGGACTATATTCCGAATGAAGCAAGAAAAGGCGAAATTAATGCTGCAATCAGTAATTCCCTTGGATTTGGTGGACATAACGCCACGATTCTTTTCAAGAAATATCAATAATTGAAGTGGAGCGGATCTTTTTAGATCTGCTCTTTTTTTATGCAGTCGTAAATGCGAAGGGGTGTCAACCGTTTTTTGAAATCATAAGATAGTCAAAAAAGCGGGGTGCAGGAAAATGGGAGTTATTTCAACAGATGAATGGCTGAGGAAGGATTTCAACCGCCCGGTACAGATGATGGAAAGACTTAAAAGTACGTTCCGCAATTCGATTGATGGAGAGGTGATTTATCAGCACTTATTGAAGCACGGCATGTATTCTCCGAATCAAAGGACTAAATTAACTTGGGAATTTTTACAAGATAATGATTCGTGGGAAAAAACTCAAAATCTATTTACATCTTATAAGAAGATCTGGGGAGGGCCAGATGTGCCCATATATATTTTTCCGCTGATGTCTTCCGGGATGTGGAAGAAAAAGAATGAAACGAAATCAGGGTTGGCATTTGAAGATAAATTGTTTCTTTTTTATGACCTAGATATAGACGACAAGGAAATGGAGGCTGTATTGATTCATGAATATCATCATATCTGCCGATTGCATCATTTAGAGAAGGAACAGAAAGAATTTACGCTTCTCGACACGATGATCATGGAAGGGCTCGCTGAACGAACAGTCGAGAGATATTTGGGTGCCAAATATCTAGCTAGATGGACCAAGTTATATCAGGAAGATAAACTGCAAGAGTTTTGGAGCAAGCATCTGGAAGGGAAACACACGATAAAGCGCACGGACCCCCTGCATGATATCCTTCTGCTTGGCCAAAAAGGATACCCGCATATGCTAGGATACTGCAGCGGCTTTCATTTAGTGGGGAAATCCGAAAAACTTTCTGTGAAAAAATCATTCATCGTTCAATCTGAAGAATTCTTATAAAGAACGAATCTATCCGTTCTTTTTTCTTTAAGCTGTTTTTTTGGAATAGGAATAAATTGTATGATTCCTGCCTATACTGAGTGACAAACAGAAATTTGTTTAAGTGAGGGATGAATGATGCTATATCTTCATGATGTATGGGTTAACTGGTTTGAAGGAGAAGAAAACGGCTATAACATTTGCCATTTTCACGAATGGAGGAAGGATGATGGGATTGAACTGTTAGATCAAGTTCCTTTGTTGAAAGTGTCGGCAACATTGTTCGACTACATAGAAAATGACTTGTCAGAATTGCCTAAGCCGTTGCTGAATGATGTGTATCAAAAAGCATATGCAAGAAAAAATCATGA
The DNA here is from genome assembly GCF_002803435.1 of Bacillus sp. mrc49. Taxonomy (NCBI): domain Bacteria; kingdom Bacillati; phylum Bacillota; class Bacilli; order Caryophanales; family Bacillaceae; genus Bacillus; species Bacillus sp. mrc49. The sequence continues at coordinate 227,249 of NZ_PHNG01000800.1, forward strand.
ACGAATTCAGCTTGACTATTGTTTTATCGTAACTGATGGAAATGGGATTCTAGCTGTTGATACGATAGGTTATCATATTCCGATCAGGAAAAGCAGAATTATTCCCCGCCAGGAACAAATTGTTTATGACATGATAGAAAATCATGATGTCCTGGATTACACATTTACTGAAAAACCTACATCTGAAAAAGAATATCACATTTTATCGCCGTCACCTTTATTCATGAATGGTTTGACTAGAAAGGAAAGACAGCTGAAACAATTACTTTTCATGGCGATGGATCAATTATTTACGGCGAAAAACACCGCTGAAATTCGTTATTGGTATACAGAATGGGCTCCTGAAAAATATGAGAGCATTCAAGAGATGGAGTTTCAACTAGCTTGGCTTGAGTTATATGAAGAAATGAAGGAGGGCTGGTCGGATAAGCACCTTCAACTGTGCGAAAACTTGGTGAAGGGGCAGCCTTTTTTTGAAAAGCTTTGGCAAGTGGAGGCTGGCGATAGCCCATCGATTTTATAGAAATACTTCAAGAAAAGACGATCCGGTGCGGATCGTCTTTTTTTTATTGCACTTTGAGTGAACACTAAGCTAGTATTGTCATTGCCTACAATTTTAGTGATTTGTATAATGAACGTTTCATTGCACTGCAGTTGCTCGCTTTCCGCGGGCGGTCCGTGAGCCTCCTCGGCTTTCAGCCCTGCGGGGTCTCACGTAGACGCGCATGTCCCGCAGGAGTCTCGCGCCTTGCGTTCCATTCCACTATGCGTGAATACGCTTAAATTTCCCACAGTTTTGAGGACTTGTATCATGAACGTTTCATTGCACTGCAGTTGCTCGCTTTCCGCGGGCGGTCCGTGAGGCCTCCTCGGCTTTTTGCCTGCGGGGTCTCACGTAGACGCGCATGTCCCGCAGGAGTCTCGCGCCTTGCGTTCCATTCCACTATGCGTGAATACGCTTAAATTTCCCACAGTTTTGAGGACTTGTATCATGCGTTTCATGCACTGCAGGCACTCCTTTTCCAGAGGCGGCCCGTGAGCCTCCTCGGCGTATTTATCGCCTGCGGGGGCCCACGTAGACCCTCATTTCTAGGCAGGGGGCACGCGCTTTTTGATTACATGCGTTACTAAACAGCAACGGGTTAGTGTAGTTAGTAACATCTAGAATTACACATGATGAGCATCTCTTTTTTGTAGAACAGGTGACTGGGAATCCTGGAATTTCAAAGCTGTTGCCTTTCCATTCAAGCTGGATCAGCCCCCCAATTCACAGCTTTGAACAAATGAAGGGTTCTTCGAAAGGATCACCATGTGTGTGATCAACCGTCTCTAAATGCTTTATTTCCAATAAGAACAAAAAGGTTTCGGAATGATATCATTCCGAAACCTTTTCGTCTACAGACAGGGACGTTCGTCTTGTTCTTTTATCTTTTTCTGCCAAGTCCCATGCCATTATACATTTTTCTGATCATTTTATTGGCTTCCTTGTTCGCTTTTTCTGCTCCGCGATCAAGGATTTCATCCAATTCAGGTGAATCGATCAATTCATTAAAACGTTCTTGGATGGGAAGGATCTCGGCGAGAACCACTTCAGCCAAATCGCTTTTAAAGTCGCCATACCCTTTCCCTTCATACATCCCTTCAATCTCTGCATAGCTTTTCCCGCTGAAGATGGAGTAAATCGACATCAAGTTGGAAACTCCTGCTTTGTTTTCTTTATCATAGCGGACAATACCTTCGGAATCGGTAACTGCGCTCTTAATATTTTTTTCGATTTGCTTCGGATCATCCAATAAGGCAATTGTAGCCTTTTTATTGGCATCGGATTTGCTCATTTTCTTGGATGGCTCTTGAAGCGACATGATTCTTGCCCCTTCTGTAGGCAGGCTTATTTCAGGGATCTTGAAAATCTCGTTGTGCTTTTTGTTGAATCTTTCAGCCAAATCCCTTGTCAATTCAAGATGCTGTCTTTGATCTTCTCCGACCGGAACAACATCGGTACCATAAAGGAGAATGTCGGCAGCCATCAGTGGCGGGTATGTAAGCAGTGCAGCCGATACCCCTTCCTTGCCAGATGATTTATCCTTGAATTGTGTCATTCTCTCCAGTTCCCCGATATAGGAAATGCTTTGCAAAATCCAGCCTGCCTGAGCATGTGCTGGCACCTCTGATTGAATGAAGATCGTATTCTTTTCAGGATCAAGGCCGATGGCCAAGTATAAAGCAGCTAATGTTTTAATGCTTTGCCTTAATTTCAGGCGATCTTGTGGAACGGTTATGGCATGCTGGTCAACTATACAAAAGAAACACTCATATTCATTTTGTAGTTTCACGAATTGTTTCATGGCTCCGATGTAGTTACCTAACGTTACCGAACCTGATGGCTGTATGCCGGAGAAAATCCTTTTCAACTGCTAGTCACTCCTCTAATTGCGTTTATTGATAAATGGATATTCGCTCTTCATTATTGTAAGGATAAATAGAAAATGAATCCACTTTTCTTTGAAAGAAATGGCCGTCCATGAAGGTAAACGATCATTTAAATCTCGTGGAGGGCCATTAGGCCTGTATCGATGCTATTTCTGAGAATACGAAATGTCCACTATACCTGTATTTTAGCATTTATTCATAGTAAATGTATAATCCAATCGGCAAGAAGTATCATGACAAATGATTTTAGTTTTAATTTATGCTCATCCTATTTCGATTTGATAAATGGCAGAATTAAAGGAAAATCAAACCGTTTTCTGTATTGCACAATGTCAGGATGATTTTAGGGAAGGCTACACACAAGAGAACGCATTTCATGCGAAGTTTCCATCCTGTGGAGGGCTGGGTTTTTATAGGCGGGTAATTTTGTGTGGCAGAGTTTTATTAATTTTTTATAATATAGAGGAGTAATGTTGAATCATTGTGGTATTAAAGAAAGGGGTCTTTTGTTTTTGTAGAAAATTGAGATTGATGGCGAGTGAGGTGGAGGATATGAAAACAATGAGTAAATGGTTGATGACAGGTGTTTGCCTTTTCCTGGTTCAACAGCCTGTCCATGCACAAAGCGTGAATGAAACGAGGCAGGTGGCATTAGAAACGAAAGAACTGCCTGTGGATGCACCTCGTTTTGTTTTTGATTCGGGTTTGAAATTCGATTATCCGGATGCAGTGCGAGGAATATATGTCACCGGACCGGCAGCGGGCGGCAGTAAACTGAACGAACTTATTAAATATGTAGATGAAACCGATTTGAATGCGATGGTCGTTGATATTAAGGATGACTGGGGTAACATTACGTATAAAGCCAAAGATTCCGATTCTCCATATGCTGGAATTGGTAAAGACTACATAAAAGATCCAAAGGCAATGCTGAAGAAATTTGAGGATGAAAAAATATATCCGATTGCCAGGGTCGTTGTCTTCAAGGATTCCCTTTTGGCTAAAGAGAAGCCCGAATGGTCCTTTCAAGATGGTGAAGAGGTATGGAAAAATGGCCGGGGCGAGGCCTTCGTTAATCCTTTCCTAAAAGAGGTATGGGATTATAATGTCGGCATTGCCATTGAAGCGGCAAAGATGGGCTTTAAGGAAATCCAATTCGATTATGTCCGGTTTCCCGAAGGGTTCGAGAATAAGGAAGACGACTTGAAGTATGATATGGGTGAATATGATGAGGCGAAAGTGGATCATACAGCTAAACGTGTTCAGGCCGTGACGGATTTCGTAAGTTATGCGAAGAAGCGTTTGGAGCCATATGGAGTGAAGGTATCGGTGGATATTTTCGGGTATACCGCTACCCTGCCTGAAGCACCAGGTATCGGCCAAAACTTCACGAAAATTTCCGAGAATGTAGATGTCATCTCCTCAATGATCTATCCAAGTCATTGGACATCTTATTTTGGCATAGATAAACCTGACCTGGAGCCTTATGACCTCGTTAAGGAATATGCGAAATTGGAGAAAGGGAAGCTGAAGGAATTGAAAACCCCACCTACTTCAAGGCCGTGGCTTCAAGATTTCACCGCTTCCTATTTAGGAGAGGGAAATTATCAAAAGTATGGCAAGGAAGAAGTCGAAGCCCAAATAAAAGCGTTGAACGATAACGGGATTAATGAATATCTATTGTGGAATGCAGCAAACCGCTATACAAAGGGAGTCGACTATACCCCATGAAAATTGGATGACCGGAAGAAAAGCATTTCGGTCATCCTTTTTCTCTCTGGATTACCGCTTTTTATTCCCGCCAACTTTATTCCACCCTGACTGAATTCGTTTCGATTGATCGAAAATATGAGAGTGACGTTTCCCGCCAAACCATTTTTCGCCGACAGCATTCGTCACAACGCCATTCACTGCCGTAATGCCAATAACGCAAGCGGCGACCAAAATAAAGTCCGTAAAGTAACTGATCATTACATCCCTCCTAATATTTTCAAGTTGTTATTGATTCTATTGTAGTGGATAAGAGAAAGCATTGAAAGTAAAAACAAGTGAAAAGGAGATGGAATCATGAATTGGTATGAAAAATTAAATCAATATTTCCCTATCGAGGAAATGAAGTCCAAAGAGCATATAGACGTCCTATTGAAGGATAAGAAAGAAATATATATAAAAGATGAAGGGCCTGACCATGTTTTATTATATGTTGAAGGAGAAGAGTTTATATTCATCGATTATCTATTTGTATCCAAGAATTCACGGGGGCAGGGCTTGGGAAGGAAATTGATTCAAAAACTGCAAGCGAAAGAAAAAACGATTTTATTGGAAGTGGAGCCTATCCAAGAAAATGATGACGATTCCTTTAAAAGGCTGCGGTTTTATAAAAGGGAAGGATTCGAACACGCCTCCTCGATCACCTACAGCAGGAAATCGCTTGCCACCATGGAGAATACCCCGATGGAAATCCTATATTGGCCGTCAGATCCCTCAGTTGGAGAGGAAGACGTATTCGATTTCATGAAAGAAATCTATTCTGAAATCCATACCTACAAAGATGACGACCTTTACGGCAAGTCTTATCAAAATGTCGAGGACGTTCTGAGCCTGAATGCCAAGCAGGAAACGAATATTTTTAAAGAGATGGAAGTATAAAGACAAGGGCCGGTCATTCACCGGCCCTTTGATTTGTAAAAAAAGAGGGAAGCCGGCCGAAAAATTAAGCGGAAAGGGAGCGGATATCAGGAAACAAGGTTTTTTTTCTGCAGCCACTGTCATTTTTTATAAAGAATGGAATATGTATAGCTTCTCGGATGGATATGTCGCTGCCTTCTGGGGCTTTCGAATTCCTTTTTTTTACTTTTTGAAGAGTGTGTGCTAAAAGAAGCGTTTTTTACATGAAAGCAGGGATTTGGTCATCATTAAAGAAAATATATTTAAAGGCTTTTGTTTATTGAAAGGGAAAGGGGGTAGATAAAAGTAAAGGGAAAGTAAAAAATATGAGGGCCGAATTGAGAGTTAAATGAGAATGACAGCCTGGTATTTTCAATTAGGAAAATGGATTGATAATGTATTACATAAAAATCAGAAAAAGCTATAGTACAGGCAAAACGAGAAGATTTAAAGGGTTTTTTCAAATATCAAAAAGGGTATTCATTTTAAATAAAATAGTGTATAATAAGGTTTATGAAATACTTATTTAAAATTATTTCAAATTAGAGTGGTACTTATGAATACTAATAGTAGATTTCCCCTCATAGATCACCGATTCTATATTTAGGGAGTGTGAGTAAACATGGTAACATTATATACATCACCTAGTTGTACTTCATGCAGAAAAGCAAAAGCATGGTTAGAGGAACATGAGATTGGATATAAAGAACGGAATATTTTTTCAGAACCGTTAACGATCGATGAGATCAAAGAAATACTTCGAATGACTGAAGATGGCACCGACGAAATCATTTCAACACGGTCAAAAACCTTTCAAAAGTTAAATGTGAATTTAGAGAGCCTGCCTCTTCAAGAATTATATAAATTGATCAAGGAAAATCCTGGGCTGCTGAGACGTCCGATTATCCTTGACGAAAAAAGGCTTCAAGTTGGTTACAACGAAGATGAGATAAGACGCTTTTTACCGCGTAAAGTCCGTACTTTCCAGTTGCGTGAAGCACAGCGCATGGTCAACTAATAAAAAGGTCTTTCAAGCTCTGCCAGGAATTGTGCAGGGCTTTTTCTTTATACATAATCGATTCTTTTTCGCTTTTTCCCTTTGTAATCGGGTACAATTATCGATTCTTAGTCAAAAGTGGATGTTTGGTGTTTCCGGGCATATCCTATATTCAGTCTTCATTTAAAGATAAAAGATGAATGAGGTGCACCTCATCTTGTATATATTGGGCATCATAAGGCAGTGCGGGAAAATGACGGGGTGCACGGTGAGAGTTGCATGCCGATGAATTTTTTTATAGAATGAATGGAATATTAGGCAAACAATTGTTTTTTAGATAAGTAATGTTTTTTATTTCCCTTCTTCAAGGTTTTGTCATAAAATGATGTAAAATAGTCTGTTCAACTGACTAACATGATTTAGAGTATTCACTTACGGGTAAAGAGCTTTAAGGGCAATTTTCGCTTGGGGGTTATTATCCCTTCAAAATGAGAAAGGAAGGGAGAGGGGAATCATGGAAATCGAACGCATTAATGACGATACAGTTAAATTTTATATTTCCTATATAGATATTGAGGAAAGAGGCTTCGATCGCGAAGAAATTTGGTACAGCCGTGAGAGAAGTGAGGAACTTTTTTGGGAAATGATGGATGAAGTGCATCAAGAAGAAGAATTCATGATTGAAGGACCTTTATGGATTCAGGTTCAAGCTCTTGAAAAAGGCTTGGAAGTATTGGTCACAAAAGCCCAGCTTGCCAAGGATGGTCAAAAACTCGAGCTGCCTCTTTCAGATGATAAGTTAAAGGATTTGAATGTATCGGATAAGATGGATACGCTTCTTGATCAACATTTTCATGGTAAGGATGAAGAAAGCGGCATGACATTCGAAGACGGTATGATTGAGTTCATTACAACTTTCGAAGATTTCGAAGATGTCATTTCATTAAGCAAGCGTCATGGCTTGGATGACTGGACAACGAAACTTTATGTTTATCAAAATAAATATTATCTATATATCGAGTTTTCCGAGGCGGAAATCGACGAGGAAGAAATCGATAATGTTCTAAGCCTTTTATTGGAATACAGCCAGGAGTCACCAATAACGGTGCATATGCTTGAAGAGTACGGGAAAATAGTTATTGAAAATGATGTATTCTCAACGGTCGATAAATATTTCGCCTAAATGTTGAGGCCGATTTCAGTTGAAATCGGCCTTTTCCACCTATGTGCCTGCGTTAGTTAATTGGAGGTAGCTTATGTGAAGAATATAGTGGGCATCACCCTGCTTTTCCTCTTGTTGGTCTGCCCTTGGTTTTTCCTTATGAATGAAGCCAATGGCGGATTTGTTTTTTATTCAAGCCTTACTTTGACCCTTTTTTTGACGATAATTGGATTTGTCATTTTCCTTGAAAATAGGAATCCATCCCAAACGATTACATGGCTTGTTGTTTTTGGAGCTTTTCCATTTCTCGGCTGCATTTTTTACTTTTTGTTTGGCCGTAATTTCAGGAAAGACAGGATATTTCGCAAGAAGTATTTCTTGAATAAGCAATCTTTCGTGAAAATAAGCGGCGAAGCGGAACATAACGAACGGATAAAGGAAATGGGCGAAAGCTCACAGCAGTTAATCACCCTTGCGAATAGGCTGGGGAATAGTCCCATTTCATTTGCAACTGAAACGCGGATTTTAAGGAACGGTCAAGAGACATTTTTCAATATTATCGAACAATTAAAAAAGGCGAGACATCATATTCATTTGGAATATTACATCGTTAGGGATGACGGCATCGGCTGTACGTTAAAGGATGTTTTGCTGCAAAAGGCGAGTGAAGGGGTGGAAATCCGTTTTCTCTATGATGCGGTTGGTTCCTGGCGGCTGGCTCGTTCCTATATCGATGACCTTAAGCAGGCTGGAGTCGAGATGGTCGCTTTTGGACCTTTGCAGCTTCCTTTTTTAAACAATACGTTCAATTTTCGTAACCATCGAAAGATCATTGTGATTGATGGTTCTGTCGGATTCGTGGGCGGCCTCAATATCGGAGATGAATATTTGGGTCACGATTCAAAATTTGGTTATTGGCGTGATACTCATCTTATCGTAAAAGGAGAAGCGGTCCGGACCTTACAGCTCATTTTTTTACAGGATTGGTATTACAGCACCAACCATAGCTTTTTAACGGATGAATATCTTATGGCCGACATGCCGCCCCTTGATGATCATGGCGGAGTCCAATTGATTGCCGGCGGTCCGGACAGTGAGTGGACGGTCATCAAAAGCATTTTTTTCAAGATGATCACTTCGGCAGAAAAGTCTGTCTGGATTGCTTCCCCCTATTTCGTTCCTGATGACGATATCCTTCAAGCGTTGAAGGTAGCCGCTTTAAGTGGTCTGGATGTCAGACTGCTAGTGCCGATGAACCCTGACAAACGGATCGTATACCATGCTTCGAGAACCTATTTTCCGGAAATGCTTGCTTCGGGGGTGCGCATATTCCAATATAGTGAGGGTTTCATGCATAGTAAAATCATCATTGTTGATGGTCAGTTGGCTTCGATCGGGACAACCAATATGGATATGAGAAGCTTTCATTTGAATTTCGAGGTCAATGCCTTTCTCTACAGAACGGAGAGCACCCAACAGCTTGTTAATGATTTTGTGGAGGATTTGAAGGTTTCTCAAGAGGTGGAAATGGATACGTTTTCCAAGCGGAACTTTGGATTGAAAATACTTGAATCCACCTGCCGATTACTTTCACCGCTTCTTTAAAGCCGCTTCCCTTATATGCCGATCAGGCATTTTTTTTTTGAATCGAAAGGGATTGATGGCGGTGCAAGCGAATGTTATGGGGGAGGAGGAGATTTATGCTGACTGCGATAAAAAAAGATGGAACATGGATTACCCTTCCGGAAAAGATGCCAGCTAACTTGCTGAAGCAATTGAGGAGGTCGGGGAAATATTACTGTCCATGCTGTAAATCGGAAATGTCGATAAAAGCCGGAGAGGTCAGAATCCCCCATTTTGCCCACAAAAATAATCATTCCTGCCATGCATCCTCGGAACCGGAATCCGCCTATCATTTAAGCGGTAAACGAAAATTGTTTCAATGGTTTTTGTCACATGATTATCAAGTCGAACTGGAGGCCTACCTTCCTGACATTAAGAAAAGGACCGATGTTTTGGCAACGGTAGGAGGCATCCGCTATGCAATCGAATTCCAATGCTCGACCATCCCCGAGATCGAATTCATTAACCGAACAGAAGCCTATCGAAGCATGGGCATCAAGCCGATTTGGATTCTTGCGGCAAATTGCTTAAAAAGGAAAAATAAGCATGAATTCCAGTTATCCGATTTTCAATGGCTTTTTGTCACTGGCAGTTGCCAGCACCCTTTCCTGTGGATGTTCTGTCCGGAATCCAACCGATTATCAGCATTAAAGAACTTAACCCCTTTTTCCCCCAGAACCGTCTTTGCCGAATTGACGACTGCTCCTTTGAAGTTCCTTTCCCCTCATAAATTATTACCTCGAAAATGCTCCAGCTTCCCTTTCCTTCCTGCTTGGAGACAAAAACGAAAGAATTGGTGCCTGCATGTCGTGAAAAACGCACGCAAAGGCGACCCTTTTCTTAAAGGGCTCTACCTACACCGTTTGGCGGCTGCAACCATTCCCGTTGAAATAGGGCTTCCCGTTAAGGGGATGTTATTGATCAAGACTGCGGCGGTTGAATGGCAAGCATGGATTTACATGGATGTGTTTGGAAAGAAAAGACCTGGGGAAATGATTTACATGAAGGATGTTATCCGTCACTTCCGGAATCATGCAAGGACTGGAAAAATAAAATTCAGGACGTTACCATTGCTTCATGATAAGTCTGCGGAATATCCATTAAGGCAACATCTTCTACTATTGGAGAACATGGGCTACATCATGAAGGTGGCCGAAGGTGAATTCACCGTTGAGAAACGCATGTCCATTCCCTCGAATAGCGAAGAAGGACAGATGCTGGAAGAAACTTTCTATCATGAGCATAAGTTGATGATTGAAAAGGGAAATATCCAGTATAATGAGGGGTGATACTCTTTTGTCCTTGAATTGAGGAGAAAGGGCAGGATTATTTTCGTTAATGGAGAAATAGTAATAAGACTGGGGATTATAACTCGAACAAAGCATGGATGCCCTAGTACCGACTGAAGTGTTGATCCGGTGTAATTTGATTGGCCGAGTGGCAAGTTTTCTATAGAATGGAGAGGGATTTTTTTATGGTGCAGGAAACAAAAGTGAATACGTTACCGGCAAGAAACGAAATAGCTGCTGAAGATACTTGGAGACTTGAGGATATCTTCGCAACCGAAGAAGATTGGGAAGCTGCCTTTAAAGCAGTGAAAGAGGATCTCAAAAAAGCGGATGCACATAAAGGGACGCTTGGCGAGAGTGCAGAAAAGTTATTTGCCGCTCTTCAACTTCAAGATGAAGTGTTCGAAAACCTGGGTAAAGTGTATTCTTATTCACATATGCGCAATGATCAAGATACGGCCAATCCTTTTTACCAAGGGATGGAAGACCGGGCAAAAGCTTTATATGCCCAGGCAGCCGCCGCATTTTCCTATATGGTTCCGGAACTGTTGAGCATCGATGAAAGCAAAGTGGCGGGATTTTTGGAAGAAAAAGAAGAACTGAAACTCTATAAACATTCATTAGAGGAAATAAGTCTTCAAAGGCCCCATATCCTAACGGCAGAGCAGGAAGAATTATTGGCACAGGCATCAGAGGTGCTCGATGCATCAGGCAATACATTCGGCATGCTTAACAATGCCGACTTGAAATTCCCGACGATCAAGGATGAAGAGGGAAATGAAGTGGAGATCACGCACGGACGGTATATCCGTTTTCTTGAAAGTGAAGACCGCCGTGTACGTGAGGAGGCCTTCAAAGGGGTATACAGCAAGTATGGAGAGTTCCGCAATACCTTTGCATCTACCCTGTCTGGAGAGGTCAAGAATCATAACTTCAATGCAACGGTTCGCAAATATGATTCAGCACGGCATGCCGCTTTAAGCAGCAATAACATTCCGGAGACCGTATACGATAATCTTGTCAAAACGGTTAATGACAATCTGCCGCTGCTGCACCGTTACCTTGAATTGCGTAAAAAGGTGCTCGCTTTGGATGAACTTCATATGTATGATCTATTCACTCCGCTCGTAAAAGAAGTGAAGATGGAAGTGACATATGAGGAGGCAAAAGATTATGTCCTTAAGGGTCTTGCCCCGCTAGGCGAGGATTATTTAAATGTGTTGAAAGAAGGGTTTGAAAACCGTTGGGTCGATGTACATGAAAACAAGGGGAAACGAAGCGGCGCCTATTCCTCCGGTACATATGGCACGAATCCATACATCTTAATGAATTGGCAAAACAACGTCAATAACCTATTCACGCTCGTTCATGAGTTTGGGCATTCAGTCCATAGCTACTATACACGCAAATGTCAGCCATATCCATATGGGAACTACTCGATATTTGTTGCGGAGGTCGCCTCGACTTGCAATGAAAACTTATTGAATGATTACTTATTAAATACAATCGAAGATGAAAAGAAACGCATTTATTTATTGAATCATTATCTTGAAGGCTTCCGTGGAACATTGTTCCGTCAAACGATGTTTGCGGAGTTTGAACATACGATCCACTTAAAAGCGCAGAATGGGGAAGCGTTGACAGCCGATATGCTCACGAAGGAATATTATGAGCTGAATAAGAAATACTTTGGCGAGAATGTGACCATTGATGAGGAAATCGGGTTGGAATGGGCACGCATCCCACATTTCTACTACAATTATTATGTTTATCAATATGCGACAGGAATCAGTGCAGCAACAGCCCTAAGCAAGCAGATCCTTGAAGAAGGCGAACCAGCAGTCACAAGGTATTTGGAATTCTTGAAATCGGGCAGCTCCGACTATCCAATCGAAGTACTCAAAAAGGCTGGAGTCGATATGACAAAAGCCGAGCCTGTACAAGAAGCCATGAATGTATTCGAAGAGAAGTTAAATGAATTGGAAGAACTATTGAATCAATAGGATACAGAAGGGACCCGGCAAGCTCCGGGTCCTTTTTGGGATGTCCGTTATAACCCTTTAAACCGATTCCTCTGATTTCTGCTGTGAAGGATGATGAAAAAAACAAAAAATAAAATGGGGGAGGAGAAATAAAGGGGTATGAGGTCCATGATTCCGAGTAGCTGGACAAATAACGATCCTATCAAGAGTATCAGTAAAATAACGCCTTTCAAAATGGCACCTCCAACCTGATGCAGAAAAAAGGCCTCTGCTCCTATAGTAGATTTTATGTCTTGGTATAAGCAGTATTCTAAGAATATGACAAAAATGTGAAATGTCGCACAAAGTTCTTGCAATTATCGTGCATAACCTGCTATAGTACAGATATAGAAGTTCTCACATCCCAAACATATACCCCTTTGTTTGAAAGTCGTGAAATTTCTCCCATCCCCTTTATTCGTATAAATAGGAAAAACCCTGACAGATTTTACGATTTGTCGGGTTTTTTTTGTTAAATTGCTTAATAATTGGGCGATATAAGTAAAAGAGGCAACCATTACTGAAAAGTAAAAGTTTTAAAATGCATATGAATGTGATTAATTTCACAAATTAGAGCTAGTTTTTTTATAGGTGTAAATAAATGAAATCATAACAAAAAACTTGTTATCGCAAGGATGCGTGAAGATAAACATTGATTATGTGAACAAATTGTGAAATGTTACACAAGGACTTGATACATGGATGGGTTATCTGTTATAGTTACTATTGTGAAGTGAATCACATACAAACTTATACCCCTTTGTTTGATCGTGAAAAATTTCTCCCATCCCCTATTTCTTATATAAAAAACCATGCAATCGTTTCGAATGCATGGTTTTTCCCTTTTCATGATTGCTTCTTTGTATATCTCCAGAACGTCCCATATTTAGCTGGAATTTTCTCGGCCAGCTGTTTTAATACAAGCTTCTTCATTTCCAGTTCGACGTTGGTTTTGTTCATATTGTAAACTGTTTCGATTTCCTTGGTCGCCACGAGTTTGAAGCAGCTTAAGAAATCTTCAAGAGAGGGCGGTTTGGCAGGTGCCGGAAGGCCATTCAGCATATCTTCTAAAATTTGAACATATACCTCGTAAGAATAGACGCCCGAAACCTTGATTCCTTCTTCCTCGATATTTTGATTGAAGAAGACAAGTGAAGGGATTTCCGTCACTTCCATTTCACTTGTGATTTTGAGATCACATTGAAAGCCCTTGGCAGCGCTTGACGAGTTGATGTCGTATAGGAATTCCTCGACATCCAATCCAACCATTTCGGCACACTCCGTCAAAACATCGATATTGGAAATATCCTTTTTCCCGATGAATACATATTCTTGAAGCTGTCTTAAGAAGCGAATGGCCAATTTCCGGCCCTGTAATTCAGCTGCTTTTATGGCGATGGAAGCAGTATATGGAGAAGAGATTGGGTTTTCGGACCAGAGGCTTCCGTCACAGGACATTCCCGATCGGCTGGCTGTCTTTTCCCAAACTTGAGCAAGGTTTTCATAATTTTTATTTTTCCCCATATTAAGAGAATCAATTTTACCGCTTAAAACATGGCGTAAGCTGAATAACTGACCATATTCTATCTGTAATTTTCTAATAATTGGTTCTAAGCCCCAGCATTCGGGGCAAAGCGGATCAACAAAAACATAAATTTCAATTGGCTTTTTTCCTATATCATAGCAATGCTGTGTTTTAATCCAATCGGAAATATTGAAAACTGGTTTATGTGCGCTCAACTGCCTTCTCCTTTCCCGTCCATACCGGATGTATTGATCATATGCTGTGCCGTCAAATAGAGGCGGTGATAGAAAAATTCCCTCATTTCACCCTTAAGTCCCACTTCGTCCATGGCATGATACATGCATGATAACCATGCCTTGGCACGTTCTGGTGTAATTTCAAAAGGCATATGTCTTGCCCGCAACATGGGATGACCATGTTCTTCGGTATATAAAGACGGACCGCCTAGATATTGAGTCATGAATTGTTTTTGTTTACGGACCGTTTCCGTTAGATCGTGAGGGAAAATCGGCTTCAAATCAGGATGTTGACTAACGTTGGAGTAAAACACATCAATTAACCTGTGTAATTGCCCTTCTCCAATTATTTCATATGGTGTAGGGTTTCCCTGCATCATGTTGATTACTCCTTTTAAAGAAAAATGGTTGATATTTATTCATATTTTATCAATGACGTCGTGATATAACAAATATATAGCTTGAAGAAAATTTTACATCTGTAGTATGACACAGCGGGAGAAGGGGGAATGCCGGATCTGGGTTGCACTGCCGGAGGGAGTGAGTGAACATGAAAAAACTGACCCCCGAATACTAGAAGGGTCAGTTATCATTAACTTAAAAATGTCCCGTAAACGTTTTGCACATAATTCTTTGTTTCTTTGAATGGTGGAATGCCGTTATATTTATCCACATTTCCCGGTCCTGCGTTATAAGCCGCAAGGGCGAGTTGGATGTTTCCGTCATAACGGGTCATCATCTGGCTTAAATATTTACTTCCGCCCATGATGTTTTGTTCGGGATCCGTGGCATCATTCACTCCAAGGCTTCTGGCTGTTGCGGGCATTAGCTGCATAAGCCCGGCCGCGCCAGCGTAACTGACCGCTTTAGGGTCAAAGTTGGATTCCTGTTTAATGACCGACTTAATCAGCTTTTCCGGGAGCTTATACAAAGTGGCTGCCTGGCTGATGATTTCATCGTAATTTGATCCGTTTTCGCTCATCTCCCCTCCTGCCGGGGCAGGGGAGACAGGGGTGATGGGGACCATCGATGCTGCGTCCCTCGATTGAAGGATGGAGTTCGCTTCCGTTTCCACAGTGGATAATAACGAACCCAATCTTTGCGACGCGCCGTCTAGCGTATCACCCGATACCAGTTCAGACAGCATATCCTGAAAAATCGATTGCGATGAAGGCATATTTGTATGGTTTTTATTTGTAAATTGCTGTAGGGCCTGCAATTCAATAAAAGTTTTGAAATCCTGTACTTTCAAACTCCTCACCTCCGGTTGTGGTTCAAGCAGGATTAATCACTGAATTTGGCACGATAAAACCTCTTAACTTTATTTTCGGTTTTTCTTTCAGGAATTTGAAGGGATTGAAGCAGGGTTAGGAAAATATTTTTTCCCGCCTTTGCGTCCGTCACTTCGTATTCAAGCTCAAAGTCCTCTTGATTTAGATATGAGCTATGATCCAAGACGAGCAACCCCTGCTTGTATGGGAATTCAAACCTATCCGTCTGGAGAGTCCCGAAGCAGGAAAAGGCTCCCGGGGCGAATCCCTCTGCCGTGAGGAGCCGTAAGATCATCCCTTCAGGGAAAGTGCCATGCTTCAGAAACGCTGTGGCAGCTTCGGCGGTGATGTCTTGGTTGGTTTCCAATAGTCCCTCTGTAGCGGGCTGCTTTAAAGTCAATTCATAACGATTGTTTTTCTCCCGAATCCGGAGCGCAGAGCTGCGTTTTTTCAATTCGAATTCAGATGTATCGAAATAATGATTATGCTGTGATGTAAAATCGGCGGCATCGATCTCGAAATGATCGATCAGCTGCCGGAATTCTTTTTCGTCCAAAAGGTTTTTAAACTCGATTTCTATATGCTGGTCCATGTGTTTCTCCCTTTCTGATCTTTAATTTAAATTAATCATATAAGAACCAGTCCAGCTGTCAAATGGAAGGCATAAATTTTTGCTATTGTACTTGAATATTTAGGAATCAATTGCAGGTTATGATAAAATATAAACGTTGAACACATGATGTGGATTCCATAAAAAGAGAACTCATACATATTTTTTATCAGTGAAAGATTTCATCGGATTCAGGGTTGAAGGCAATGTGTCCTATAACCGCTGGATAAGGAGAGAGCGTCCTGCCCATACCAGAGTTGAACAGGCGCTTTTTAGATAGATATAGGTGGTGTGGCAATGGAGAGTTGGGACGATTTCTTGGCGCCTTATACACAGGCTGTCGAAGAATTGAAGGTTAAGCTAAAGGGATTAAGGAAGCAGTTTGAGCGTGAGAATATTCACTCCCCCATCGAATTTGTTACGGGCAGGGTAAAGCCGATTGTCAGCATTTTGGATAAGGCAAGCCAGAAGGACATTCCGATTGATAAATTGGGAACCGAGATTCAGGATATTGCAGGTCTTAGGATGATGTGCCAGTTTGTGGATGATATCGAACAAGTGGTTGAACTTTTACGTACCCGTAATGATTTCGAGATCGTTGAGGAAAGGAATTATATTTCCCATAAAAAAGCAAGCGGCTACCGTTCTTATCATGTGGTCATACGTTATCCGGTCCAGACGATACATGGCGAAAAAAATATCCTTGCCGAAATTCAAATCAGGACACTCGCAATGAATTTTTGGGCGACGATTGAACATTCGTTAAATTATAAATATAAAGGCATTTTTCCTGAAGATATTCAACTGCGGCTGAAACGTGCGGCTGAAGCGGCTTTTTTGCTTGATGCAGAGATGTCGCAGATCCGGACGGAAATCCAGGAAGCACAGCGCCTTTTTTCAAGGAAGAAAGATTCTTGAACGCATGAAATAGTAAATACAAAGTTATCTAAAGGTAAGGTGGGATTACATGAAATTTGCGATTACGTCAAAAGGGGATGCAAAATCGAATACCTTGATGCAAAGGATGCGAACGTATCTTCAGGACTTTCAGTTGGACTATGACGAGGATCAGCCGGATATTGTCATTTCGGTCGGCGGTGATGGCACATTATTATATGCTTTCCACCGTTACAAGAATCGTTTGGACAAAACGGCCTTTGTTGGTGTGCATACTGGACATCTGGGTTTTTACGCGGATTGGACGCCGGATGAAATAGAAAAATTGGTGATAGCGCTAGCAAAAACCCCCTTTCAAATTGTGGAATATCCTTTGCTGGAAACGATTGTCCGCTATCAGCATGGAGGACGTGAGGCCAGGTTTTTGGCTTTGAATGAATCGACAGTCAAAAGCGTTGAAGGCACGCTCGTGATGGATGTCGAGATACGCGGCCAGCATTTCGAAACGTTCCGCGGGGATGGCCTGTGCATCGCGACCCCATCGGGCAGCACGGCATATAATAAGGCTCTTGGAGGAGCCATCGTCCACCCATCCATCGATGCCATCCAGATCACCGAATTGGCATCCATCAATAATCGTGTGTTCAGGACTGTCGGTTCGCCGCTATTGCTGCCGGCGCACCATACGTGTATGTTCAGGCCAGTGAATGCGGTCAATTTTCAAATTACCATCGATCATTTAACCCTTCTTCAAGAGGATGTAAAATCGATTCAGTGCCGAGTGGCTGATGAAAAGATCCGCTTTGCCAGATTCCGCCCTTTTCCATTCTGGAAAAGAGTGCATGATTCATTCATTGCTAATTAAGGAGATAAACTCATCTCATGTCAAATCAAAATTTTTCTTTGACTTGGTCGGTTCTTGAAGAGGATTCCGGATCTTTATTGCGAGAGTTTCTCGGCAAATGCGATATTTCAAAGCGGGCATTAACGGATATTAAGTTTAAAGGCGGTTCTATCTTGGTGAACGGCAATATCGTCACCGTCAGGGAACGTATTGAAGCTGGGGATGTCGTGACGGTCATATTTCCCCCAGAGCTGGCAAGCGGAGGACTTTTGCCGGAACCGATCCCCTTGGATGTCAAGTATGAAGATGAATTCGTATTGGTGGTGGTCAAGCCGCCTTCCATGAATACCATCCCGTCACGGGAGCATCCAAATGGCAGTCTGGCAAATGGCTTGGCAGGCTATTATAAGAAAACGGGAATACAGGCAACGATCCATATCGTTACAAGGCTGGATAGGGATACGTCAGGACTTGTTTTAATTGCCAAGCATCGGCATATCCATCACCTTTTGAGTGAACAACAAAAAATGGGCCAGGTGAAAAGGAGATACCAAGCCATTTCCGAAGGGCTTGTTTCCGGGCCTGGAGGTGTGATCGACGCGCCTATCGGAAGGAAATCCACGAGCATTATTGAACGGGAGGTCCGCAACGATGGCAGGCATGCCCGTACGTTATTCCAGGTATTGGCACACACTGCTTCCCATACATTCCTCAAGTTGGAACTCCAAACCGGGCGGACGCACCAAATCAGGGTGCATATGGCTCATATCGGGCATCCCCTGGCAGGTGATGATTTATATGGAGGAAGCAGGACGGAAATCAACCGCCAAGCCCTTCATTGCTTTGAATTGAAATTTTTGCATCCCTTCACGAAGAGGATGATGTTGTTTCAGGAAGAGCTGCCCGAAGATATGAAGAATTTGCTCGAAGTGAAGTGAGAAATGGGATTCCTTTCATCAGGACAGTGCTGGAGAAATCGAAAACAAGCGAATGAAAAACATTCATAGAAGCAAAAAAACTCACCAAGTTGGCGAGTTTTTTTGATTAATCGAAAGAAGTCCTGAATTTTTCTGCTAGGTAGGGCATGGAAGAAGGTACATCTTGAAGTTCCATTTCAGGATAACGGATCGCTGTCAATTTGCCGCCGAAGACGCAGCCGGTATCAATGTTGTATGTACGATTGACTTGTCGGGCATTTGGGACTGGTGTATGTCCATACACGATCCAGGCATCTCCTTCATAGGACCGGGCCCAATCCTTTCTTATCGGAGAACCGTCTGGATGTTTGGAGCCGTTGATATCACCATAGAGAACGAAGGTTTTTACCTTACTGCCATATTGCCCGATATACTCCCTCCGGATGCCGGCATGCGCAATGATCAAACGGCCATCATCCAGGTGTTGATAGAGGGGGGAGCGTTCATATAATTCCATGAATTTTTTGCGGATCTTCTTTTGTTCCCGAATGCTCCGGGATTGATATTCAGCTACTGTAGTCTCCAATCCATGTGATACTTGGACCTTATTGCCTGACAAATAACGATACAGCTTATTGCAATGATTACCTGGGGCATATTTTGCAAGTTTTTGATTTATGACCAGCTCATGGACAACCTCGATCACCTGGAGGGAGTTTGGGCCGCGGTCGGCTAAATCCCCTACAAAGCCAAGGATCCTGCCGGAAGGATGGATTGGTATCCCGGTTTCCCAAGTATAGCCCATATTTTTTGTCAGCTGCTTGAATTCGGGGAAGCATCCGTGAATGTCCCCGATGATATCGATGTTCATTAGTCACATCCTTTGTTTGTTTTGTATATGTTTATGGTATTAGTATAGTATTAATAAAAAAAATAAAATATAAACGAAGAAATTAAAAAGTGCGTTTTAGGAGGTGTATGGGTATGGAGGAGATGAAGGAACTGGAAAAAGAAAGTAAACAAACGAATCATGATCTTTTGCATGAAGCTCTTGAAACGGAGAATTTGGATAGGTTCCGTACGGAGTTCCTTGACATGCATCCATATGATCAGGCTCAATTTTATACAAGCTTGTCGGAAGAATCAAGATCCATCGTTTACAGGTATTTGTCACCTGAAGAAATGGCGGACCTTTTTGAAAATATTGAAATAGAGGAAGAGGATTACGAAAGTCTGCTTGCAGAAATGAATCCTTCCTATGTAGCCGATATGCTTTCGCATATGTATGCCGATGACGCTGCAGATGTGTTGAATGAGATCAATGATGAACAGGCCGTCAGCTATTTGACGATCATGGATGATGAAGCAGCCAGTGAAATCCAGGAGCTTTTAAATTATGAGGAATCTACGGCAGGAAGCATAATGACGACGGAGTTCATCGCCATTGAGGCGAATGAAACGGCTCGTTCGGCATTGCAGATTTTAAAAAGGGAAGCCCCCCAAGCAGAAACGATCTATTATGTATTCGTCATAGATGAAGAAAAGAGACTGTTGGGGGTGTTATCGCTCCGTACATTGATTATCGCTGATGAAGATGCTTTGATCAGCGATTTGATGGATGACCGGGTCGTATCCGTACCTGTCTCGGAGGATCAAGAAGAGGTGGCCCGTAAAATACGGGATTATAATTTCCTCGCCGTACCAGTCGTCGATTTTCAAAATCATCTGTTAGGAATCATTACGGTAGACGACATCATTGATGTAATGGATGAAGAAGCATCCGATGATTATTCTAAATTGGCAGGAATTTCAGATTTGGACCATGTTGATAAAAGTCCGTTCTCTGCTGCGAAGAAACGGTTACCATGGTTGGTGATCTTATTGTTTTTAGGCTTATTGACCGCAAGTTTAATTGGCCGATTCGAGGAGACGCTCAGCCAAAAAGCGATTTTGGCCGTTTTTATTCCATTGATTGGCGGTATGGCCGGTAATACCGGTACACAAGCACTGGCAGTAGCCGTTAGAGGGATCGCAACAGGGGATTTGGAACAGGAAAGCAAATGGAAGCTGGTGCTCCGAGAGGCTGGAACCGGGCTCATCATCGGACTTACATGCGGAATATCCATCATTTTCATCGTCTATTTTTGGCAGCATGATATAATGCTTGGATTATTGGTGGGCATTTCGATTTTCATCACGCTGATCGTAGCCACGCTTGCAGGTTCGATCGTCCCGCTTCTCATGCATAAAATGAAGATCGACCCAGCTGTAGCTTCCGGACCCTTCATTACGACGATCAACGATCTGATCAGCATCCTGATTTATTTCGGATTGGCGACATTGTTCATGGGCTATTTACTGTAACCTGCGGGATGCAGGCCTCGGTGAGAAAACGGTGTTTTTATTAATGAAAATTTGATATACTGTCATTAGTAGCAGGTACTAATAACTTGTATTAAAAATAGGAGGTCACAAGATGACTTTTTCACTAGAAGGAAAAACGTTTATCATAATGGGTGTAGCGAATAAAAGAAGTATTGCATGGGGAGTTGCCCGTTCCTTACATAAAGCAGGTGCAAAACTGATATTCACATATGGAAAAGAGCGTACGGAAAAAAGCGTAATCGAACTATCTTCCACGTTGGAAGGCGAGCCTTCCATCATATTACAATGTGATGTAACGAAGGACGAGTCTATTGAGGAATGCTTTGCAGCCATTAAGGAAAAGGTAGGCATCATCCACGGTGTCGCCCATTCCGTCGCTTTTGCCAACAAGGAAGAACTGGACGGAGAGTTCGTCAACACAAGCCGTGAAGGATTCTTGCTTGCCCACAATATCAGTTCTTTCTCTTTAACGGCTGTAGCCAAAGCAGCGAAAGATCTCATGCCTGAAGGCGGCAGCATAGTCACGATGACGTACCTTGGCGGTGAACGCGTCATGCCGAACTATAATGTAATGGGTGTGGCTAAGGCTTCGCTTGAAGCCAATGTCCGTTACCTATCAAGCGATCTTGGCAAAGATAACATCCGTGTTAATGCCATTTCGGCCGGCCCGATCCGTACGTTATCGGCCAAAGGGGTCCGTGACTTCAATAGCATCCTGAAGAAGATTGAGGAAGAGGCACCTCTTCGCCGCACAACGACTCCTGAAGAAGTCGGCGATACGGCCCTCTTTTTATTAAGTGATATGTCCCGCGGCATTACCGGCGAAAATATCCATGTCGATTCTGGATATCACATTATGGGGTAATGACAGCAAATCCAAAAAGGGATTCGGAATGAAAACATTCCGAATCCCTTTTTGATTTTTCTCAAGCATTTTAGCTGGGGCTATCTTATATCAAACCGCTCTAAAAAGTCCGCTTGAACTTGGCTCCTTGATGAAGTTGGTGTTGCAACCACAATAAGGAAAAGGGAGCGAGATACTCCCCCGCAAGAGAATGCGGGACCAAAGGAAACCCCCACTGCCGTGGCCGGACGTGGCCTTAATATAGGAGTCGCTGTTGTGGCAAGAAACGGTCGTAGTCCTATTCCGTCAATATGTGAGCATACGGGGCTTCAGCTTATTTTTCATTAAACCATAAAAAGCAGGGAAGATGAATTCTCCCTGCGCAGCCTCTTATTTAATCCAAGAAATGTGATTGGAAAAATTCCAATTGATAGTCCAATGTTAGAGGGTCATTGAATATAAACTCGTTACCATTTGCTTCGAATACATGATTTTCTTTCACTGCAGGCATTTGTTTGTAAACATCGGTGGATTGGAAAGAGTTATCTTGATCCCTATATTTGCTAATGATCAAGTAGTCCCCGACATATTGGGGCAGTACTTCCAAGGAAATCGAATAATAGCCTTCCTTATGGACCATTTCCTTTACTTTGTCGGGCATTTTTAATCCCATTTCTTGATAGAGGACCTCGGTGCCCCTGCCCCAATTATCTCCAAACACAGCAAGCTGCTTATCATAGCTTTCCACAACTGTAACGGTAGCATCTTCCCCTATTTTTTCTTTAATTCGCTTTCCGGCTGCCGCCGCACGTGATTTATAATCATCAATCCAAGCTTGTGCTTCTTTTTCCTTGTTCAGCAGCTTACCGATTTCCAAATGCTGTGATAAATAATCCACTTTACCGTATGTATAAGTTACAGTAGGAGCAATTTCCTTCAACTTATCCAAATTTTTGGTAGTGCTTGCACCGATGATCAAATCTGGATCCAATTCGATTATTTTTTCCAATTCATCTTCTGATACCGATTGTACATCTTTTAATTTTTTTTCGAATCTTGGGTTCATTTTGGACCAAGGTTCTACACCAACTAAATTTACTCCAAGTGACATGACATCTCCCGCATAAGATGCTAAAACGATAACCCGTTTTGGGTTTGCGGGGACTTCAATCGCACCATTTTCCGACTGATAGGTAATCGTATCTTTTTTGTTTTTTTCGCTCGATGTTTTTTCAGTGGCTGCATTGCCGCAGGCACTGACTAAAAGCGTAAAGATGAAGACGATTGGTAAAAGTATTTTTTTCAAAATGAAGTT
This sequence comes from Bacillus sp. mrc49, assembly GCF_002803435.1. Taxonomy (NCBI): domain Bacteria; kingdom Bacillati; phylum Bacillota; class Bacilli; order Caryophanales; family Bacillaceae; genus Bacillus; species Bacillus sp. mrc49. Next base: position 250,282 of record NZ_PHNG01000800.1, read on the forward strand.
CTCCTTATATTAAAATATTTTTTGCCTTGTTGATTTTTTATCGCCAGGGTTAGTGGATCCTGCCGAAGGTTTCCTTTCTCCAGAAAATGTTTGTCCATATAAATGAGAATGATAATCAATAACAATTAAAGTTTAGTCTTCATTTTCAATTAAGTCAATGTTAAAAATTATTATCCCGACGTCCTAAGCTTGGCTGAAACCGATTATTCCGCTGTCACATCTTACGCATAAAAAAAGCTTATTTTCATATAAATGATACATAGAGCAGATATTCCATTGTCTAGACACAATCAGCTTAAACCTGCTTTCAGCCCTATTCGGGCCAATGAAAAAGGAGGAGGGGCATCATATGGACGTGAAGAAAGTCGATCTGCCTTGTGCTGTCGGGAAACGGACCGTATATGACATGAAGGGCCATAAGCCATTTAATGAAAAAAATATCAGCACGTCATATAGTGCCGAGGAATTGGTGGAGCTATTGTCCCGACTCCCAGCCTTTGCACCCAAGCCCGTTTGTAAATTCATCATCAATGGCCGTACATTATTTGGGAAATTGGAATATAAAAAGAAATCCGATTTGTATATAAGGCATAAATTTGGGAAAAAGGTTGTTCAATACGATATGAAGCAGCTGCAGTCTGTCGATATTCTGAAATATTAAGGAGGAAGAGCATGGCAGAGAGGAATGACGATAAACAATCCAAGCCGCTTTTATATGTCGATTCATCAAAGGTATCCGATCAGCGGGGAAATATGCAAACGGATTTCCGCACGAAAAAGAGTACCGCTCCTGATACCATTGAGCCAGAGCTTCAGGAAGAACAGCATGGGGAGGAAGGTCAAAAGGAAGAAAAAATAGAAGAAGTTAAGCGTGAATTCGGTGTATATGATGCCATGAAGGAAATCGAAACGGAAATGACCGCGATCAGGAACATAACCAATCAATATATTCCTGTGCAAACGCCACCCGAGCAGACGGAGCCCCCTCAACAAGCAGAAAAGGAAACGGTAAAGCCAGCAAAGAAAAAGCGGAAAAAAATCGAGAAAAAAGAATCTTCTCGCGATATCATAACGCGATTATCCCAACATCAAGGTTTCCCGAAGCCATTGTGTGAAGCGGTAATGAACGGAGAAACGCTTCGGTTCCACGTATTGGGGATAAAGGGGGAATCGGTGAAGATTAAAAGGGGCAACCGTATTCACTTCGTCGCTCTTCCTGATATCATCGATGCCAAAATAATTGAAGAACCGAAGTGAAGGGGGCAATAGACAATGTTTCTCCCGCAAAATGAGTTCACCTTGTTTGTATTATTAGGATTGGCCTCCTTCAGGCTGACTCGATTGATTGTATTCGATAAAATCATGGAGCCGCTGCGCCGCCCATTTTTTAACGAAATAGAGGAAAAGAATGAAGAAGGCGAAGTGGAAATATATTTGCTACCCAAAGAAAAGGGATTACTTGGCTGGGGAGGGCAGTTGCTTAGCTGTTTTTGGTGCGTGGGTGTCTGGGTCAGCCTTTTTTTGGTATTCCTGCACCTGCAAAGTTGGTTCATAGGGGACATAGTGGTGTTGATTCTTGCCGTAGCGGCCGTAGGAGCGATCATTGAGGTCATAATCAGTAAAATTATGGACATTTGATTGGAAACAACTTGTCTCTTCATTCATATAGTAAGTTATAGACTTTAAAGGAGGCGTCATAACTTGAATAAGAAGCAGAGCCCATGGACTTATGCCAAACCGGTGAAAAAGGATCAGCCAATCAAAATCAAGAAAGACTGTGGCTGTAATAATAATAAAAATAAAGGCTATTACTGAGTAGAAAAACCTTTCCGTTTAGGGAAGGTTTTTTTTTATTTCCTAATCCTACCATTCATAAAAAAACCATTAAATAAGAAAATACTAATAGAACGATTAATTAGGATGTGATTCTTTTGTTCAGGAAAAGAAAATATGTATATCGCAGCTGGATGCTCCTTTTGGTTGCTTTGTGTTTGCTGACAGCCTGCAGCAGTCAAGGAGACGGGAAAACGGAGAATCTGGCTCTGATTAAACGGACGAATCCAAAGCCGATGGATATCATCAATGGGATGGATGAAGAAGATGAAAAAGGCCTGATCTCAAAGGTGAAGGAATCGGTAGCTAATGAAGATACGATTTATGACGTTATCGTGGTGAAAAATGAAAAAAAGATTATCGTCGCTTATAAAGTCAAACATTTACAACGTTTCCATATGAAGAAGATTGAAAAGAATGTGACCCAACACCTGGAGGAAAGATTCCCGAAGTATGATTTCATCGTATCGAGTGATTATAAAATCTTTTTGGAATCTTTAAGGTTGAATGAGTTCCTTAAGAAAGAAGACGTTCCTGAGAAAAAGGCACGGAAGAAGTTCAAGGAAATTGAAGAACTTCAAAAAGAATTGATTTAGAAAGCGAGGTTCAGAATGATGAGCGGCAAGGAGAAAACGAGTCCCCAACAGGATGCATATAAACAGCTTCAAGGAAAGCATGAAATTAAAAGACCGATAGTGAAGAATTGTTTGAAGGCTTTTTTGGTAGGAGGGATCTTCTGCATGGTGGGACAAGCGATTTCTTACTTTTATATTTACTTTTTCAACTTTACGGAACAGACAGCTGGAAGTCCAACCACTGCGACCATGGTATTCCTGGCCCTATTGATGACAGGCTTCGGCTTCTACGATCGCATTGGGCAGTTCGCTGGGGCAGGAAGTGCAGTCCCGGTTACCGGGTTTGGTAATGCAGTCATTTCAGCGGCCATTGAACATAGGACCGAGGGGTTTGTGTTAGGGGTCGGATCGAATATGTTCAAATTGGCAGGCTCGGTCATTTTATTTGGTGTATTTTCAGCCTTTGTCGTGGCGTTGATTAAAACGATTTATTTGATGATCGGGGGCTAAACGGTGTTAAAAGGAAAACAAACATGGATGTTCGCCAATAAACCAGTCATTTTGGAAACAGGAGTAACAGGCGGGCCGTTTGAAGCAAATGGCGAAATCGCGGGCGACTTCGATATTTTGTACGGGGATTTGTGGATGGAGCAGGATTCGTATGAGAAGGCCCATCGCCATTTGATGGAGAAGGCCGTGGAACTTGCATTGGAAAAAGGAGAAATAGAAAAGGAGCAGGTGCAGTTTTTCTTGGCGGGTGATTTAATCAACCAGATTACCCCAACAAGTTTTGCGGCAAGAACGCATGGCATCCCCTACTTCGGGTTGTTTGGGGCGTGCTCCACTTCAATGGAGGGGCTTGCATTGGCTGCCTTCATCACAAATTATGGCGGGGCGAATTACGTGCTGACAGGGGCCTCGAGCCACAATGCAGCCGTTGAAAAGCAATTCCGCTATCCAACTGAGTATGGTGGTCAAAAGCCTCCTACCGCACAGTGGACGATAACAGGGGCAGGTGTGGCGTTGGTCGCCCCGAGTGGAAGCAGGCAAGGCGAATACCCCCAAGTCGTTTCTGCCACGATCGGCAAGGTGATTGACATGGGGCTGAAGGATCCGTTCAATATGGGTGGAGCGATGGCCCCGGCTGCCGTCGATACGATCCTTGCCCATTTCCAAGATACGGGATTGGGCCCGGAGGATTATGATTTGATCATTACGGGTGATTTAGGGCAAATAGGCAGGGAGACCGCCATGGATTTGTTAAAGCAAAAAGGATGTCAAATCAATCAGGAGAAATTCAAAGATTGCGGCTTGATGATTTTTAAAAAGGACCAGCCCGTTTTAGCGGGTGGCAGCGGCGCAGGATGTTCAGCGGTGGTTTTATATGGACATATCCTCAATCAAATGATTTCAGGTCATTATAAAAAAATCCTGCTGGTTGCTACTGGGGCATTATTGTCGCCATTATCGGTCCAGCAAAAGGAAACGATTCCGTGCATTGCTCATGCGGTATCCATCGAGTATGGGATGAATTCATGAAAAAGGAGAGATTTGGATGTTAGCGATGTTTTTTTGGGCCTTTGTCATCGGTGGATTGATTTGTGTAGTCGGCCAGCTTCTTTTTGATGTTGCTAAGCTGACACCAGCACATACGCTAAGTTTGTTCGTTGTAATAGGGGCGGTTCTTGGCGGGTTTGACTTATATGAACCGCTTGTTGACTTTGCAGGCGCAGGAGCAACGATACCGATCGTTTCATTTGGGAATTCCCTTGTGAACGGTGCGATGATGGAATCCGAAAAACATGGCATCGTCGGCGTACTAACAGGAATGTTTGAAATCACGAGCTCCGGTATCTCGGCAGCCATCATCTTCGGATTTATCGGGGCTTTGGTTTTCAGGCCAAAGGGATAGGATCGGAAATGGGCAGCCTGGACTAGGACATGGCCTATACATATTGTCCAGACCTACATATGTTATCAGTAAGCTTTTAGCGAAAGCGAGGTGATATAGTATGTTTGGTTTCGGTGGCTACGGTTGCTGTGGCAACAGCGGTTATGGATATGGCGGCAGTTATGGCGGAGGCTACGGTGGTGGCGGTTCTACGTTCGCGATAATCGTTGTGTTGTTTATCCTATTGATCATTGTAGGGGCTTCTTTCTGCTAAAGTAAATGGAATAGGCAGAAGAAGCCTATTCCATTTCTTTTTATTTTATCGGCCTTGCACCATTTTCTGTTTAAACCATAGGATAGGTACAGAAAAGGGAGGGGCTTAGGTATGGATAATAACTTTTTTAAAAACATAGAAGGTAAAACGGGCGTGAATATGAAAGATGTATTAGAATTGGCAAACTCTCTACAAGGGGCCAACTTCAAAGATGAAACAACCGTCAGGAATGTCATTAAACGCGTTTCAAAAATAGCGAACAAACCGGTCAATAAGGAAACGGAAGACAAAATCGTCCATTCCATCGTAGCTGAAGGCAATAAACTCGACTTTGGGACGATTTCCAATATGATAAATAAAAAATAATGAATCAAGGCCTGCTATAGATGCAGGCCTTTTTCATATGGCTGAATCCTGCCTTCTGCCATGAAAACAAGGTAAGGTCAGAGCTTGAGGAAGCGTGATGGATGTGCGGTCCGTCCGCGTCTTGTTTGCAGGATGGAAAGGTAAAGATCCGTTTTGGCTCTTGTCGCTGCAACATAAAGCAGTCGTCGTTCCTCCTCAAGAGGGGCAAGCTCCCCTTTTCGATAGGATTCAAGTGCGAAATCATGTGGAATGCTGCCATCGACTGCAGCAAGTACATATACGGTCTTATATTCAAGCCCTTTGGAACGGTGTACGGTGGTAAGCTGTATGGCATCCTTGAAATGTTTCGAGAGCTGTTTAATTTCTTGGACCATGGCTGTCATATGGTCGACATGCTCAAGGAAAGCGGCGACTGTGGGAAAACGGTTGGCTGCCACCTTTAGGTCACGAATGTCATCGGAGCCTTTTTCCAGATTCGCTTCGTTGCCCCGTTTTTTAACATAATCCTGGTAGCCCAAGTCCTTTTCGATGATTTCCAAAGCAACCAGTGGCGACATAATCTTTAAAGAACGGATTTGCCCTGGAATCGTTTTTAATTTTTTTTCTTGGAAAGCATGACCTGTCTTGATGTAAGCAAATGCATCGATATAATCACAGTCCTGCAATATGGTTTGTGCTTTTAATTCCTGCAAAATGCTTTGCCTTAAAAATAATGAGGAAAGAACATCCGCTGCTGCCTTGCTATCATGAGGAAACAAACTTAAGCGCATGAAGGCCAGCATGCCGCGTATGACCCTGCGCTGATAAAAGGAATCTGCATCTTTCTCGATTACAAATGGCAGGTTGGAAGCGGCCAGTCTTTCAAATATGGCCCTGGACATTGTGTGTGTCCTGTATAATACGGCAAAGTCCCCGGGATTTGCTCCTTTGGCGATTTTTTCTTGAATATCATTAACGATCATCGTTGCTTCCAATTCCTCATCATATGGATAAAATAATACGGGCGGATTTCCTGAATCATGCTGTGCCCGCATTTGCTTCTCCATCCGATTCTGGTTGCGCTTGATCAATCGATTCGCAGTGGCGACGATTTGATGGGAAGAGCGATAATTTTCGGTTAGCTTTACAACTTGGGATCGAGGGAAGTCATGATTGAAATTCAGGATGTATTTCGGATCGCTCCCCCTGAAGGAATAGATCGATTGATCATCATCTCCAACCGCACACACATTTTTTGATTCGGAAGAAAGGAGTTTTATCAATTCATATTGAACTTTATTGATATCCTGAAATTCATCCACCAAGAAATACTGAAATCGTTGCTGGTATTTCTTTAAAAAATCGGGGTGATTTTTTAAGAAGACATAGCAGCCGACAAGCATATCATCAAAGTCATATTTTCCTGTTTGCTTTTTATACTCTTCATATCTCTTATATAAGAATAAACAGGATTTCTCCCACTCGTCATCAGGTTGAATATCTTCGGGGAAAGCCAATGAGTTTTTCCAGAGCCCGATTTGCTGGAGTGCTTGATCGTATGCAAATTCCTTATCATCAAGTTCCATTTCCCGACCAGCCTGTTTCAAGATCTTTTCTTTTTCCCATTCCCATTTCAATAGCAAATCGCGCTGCCATTTGGATGGTTCGTGAAAAATCAGGATTTTATAAAAAATGCTATGAAAGGTCCCGCTCACAACTTGGGAAACGAGGGAGGGCGTCATATTAGGATAACTGAGCAGACGCTGCTGCATCTCCTTAGCTGACTTTGCGGTAAATGTCACGAGCATGATGCTTCTTGGATCGATTTTCTTCACCGTAAGCATGTAGGCAGTACGGACCGTTAATACCCGGGTTTTCCCGCTGCCTGCTCCTGAAAGGACGAGAATGGGTCCTTCGATCGTTTTTACGGCTTTAAGCTGCTCTGCATCTAGTACGACCCCGCAAGAGGATAATTCCTGGAAATATGGTTCCTCTAATTGTGCCAGGGAGGCGGTTTTATATGAATATTGCGGATTTCCCGTTACCTGCCGGCTTCTAAGGAAAGGCTCCGTAATGGTTTTTGTTTCGGTTATGGTTCGAGACTTGGGGATCTTAAATCCATTCTGTTCCATATATTCTAATGGCTTGTCCTGATTCATTGGTTCGGAATATGGCATTACACAGGGTGCCTGCGATGGGTCACTATGATAAAAATAGGGCGTTTCATGAATGCCAATGAATAATTTAACGGGCTTTTGACAAACGATGCAAGAAAGCTGATCACGTTTCCCTTTTTCGAATAGTGTCTGCAGCTCACCAGCTGAAACGGTATGTATATGTACAATTTCATTGCCAGATTTTGCTTGATTCATATAAATGGATACCTCTAATCTATTAAAAATATCGGCAATACCCATCATACCAGAAGATGAGGAAAAAAGAATGTGGAAATGGTGTTTACCTCTCACCCTGGGCGGGTATTTAAATGACAGCATACGTACATGAAAAGGAGGGTAAACCATGGGATACATAGCGCCGGTAACACAATTTGATTATATTCAATATGCCAACAGGACGGTCGAAGCTGCAGAGAAAGTAAGAATTGTTAAAGGCACGACGCCCATTCAACCCATCCGTTTCACTCAGGTATTAGAGGAAGAAATGGGGAGTTTTGAGGGATTCAGTCAAGTTCATCAGCGTACCCATGAAAGGACGGCAGAAGCGGGCACGTATAAAAAGCAATTGGCCATGCAGGCCAGCAACCAGCTGACTGCTGCAATGACGGGAAAGGGAGTATACTTAAACGTTATGGTCTAGAATGCCAAGAAATACAAAAGAGGACACGTGAGTGTCCTTTTTGTGTTGATTTCTTAAAGGATGTCTATTTCAACGATTAGAGCTAACAATAGTTGTAGTAATAGTTGGATGTTAAGAGCGATTTGTGCATCGGTTGTCGTAATGTCGATATCACGGCTGTTTTCAACAATTGTTTTTTGACGCGTGATTTGTTTGACATTAGAGGATTGGATCAATTCTTGAGTGATTCTTTCGGCATTATCTGCATCTGCGATGGAAATGCTTACGATGACCGCAATTGCAGCTTGCAATGCAGCTTGAAGAGAAAGGGCAGCTTTAACATCTGTTGAAGTGACATTTACATTACAGGAATCTTTAATGTAAATAAGTTCTTCGGAAAGCTGAACTTGATTATTATCCTGTCTTGCCTCTTGGTCAATCCTTGTGTCATCGTTGCCGTTACAAAATCCTGTCAGGGGGTGGTTGGAAGCAGAATCTAGAGCTGACCAAGATCTGTCACAGCTTTCATGTGTGTTACAGTTGCTACGGTATACATTTTGGTTCATGTCGTTTTTTCCTCCTTAGGTTTTATTCCCTATTAAAATATGCTTCGATGATTATTCTGGTTGGACGAATAAATCAATTAATTCGTCTATTTTTTTAAATATTTCGGAAAAGTATCGATGTGTGGGGATGAATGATAAAGAAGCTGGAGTTTCAGAATGAAGTGTAAGTGCTGCTATGTCTTGGTTAATTTAATTCTCGCCAGCAAGTAAGGTTTGATTAGCTGATATGGTCAATCATTTTTTTTTGGAATCCGTGAATTTATTATGAATGGAATTCGTAACTGGATTAACATCATGTTCCGTGATGTTTTTTTCCTGGTTTATGAGAATTTGCGATTGCTCCTGTAAATAGCGAATGGTTTCTTTTAAGTTGTTTCTCTCTTTTTCAGTTAGATCAACTTTCTCCTTTTTGAAACCATGCTTTCTCATTGTCCTTGAAACAAGTAGCTCCATTAATCTTTTTTGCGACTCCTCCAGGTTAAATTCATTGTTACCCATAAAATTATCCCTCCTTGTTGCTTTCTATATATAGACTATGTATTTTTGCGGAGATTGCCATTGAACGGAAAGGGTTTTTTATAAAACGATAATCAAGGAAGATGAAATAAATAAAAAAACGCTGTCCATCAGATGACTGAAGGGACAGCGTTTTGGTATCATGATAAAGTTTTTATCATCGTTTTATGAGGAATGCCAGCATCCATGAATTCATCGGACACAATCTCATATCCTAATTTGGAATAAAACGGTATGGCGTGAACTTGCGCATCAAGCTTCAATTGATGCATTCCCTGCTGGATGGCGTATTCCTCGATTGCGTTCATGATCATGGCACCGGCCCCATTTTTCCTGCCTGTTGCCAGGACACAGATGCGTTGGACTTTACCGATGTTGTCGATGTCCCTTAAGCGGCCTGCACCGACTGGCTGTTCCTGCTCATTATATAAGACGAAATGCGTGGAAACGTCTTCGTATTGATCGATTTCTTCTTCAATCGGCACATTTTGTTCTTGAACGAATACTTGCCTTCGAATCATATACGCTTTTTCACGCTCTTGGCTGTTTTTGGCAATTTTTACAAACACGGCTTTATTCAGCTCCTAACCTAAATGTTTCGTATACCGTCCAGGCACCGTCCTCTAGCTGATACAACAGATGAACCCGCTTCACTTCTTCTTCATGGCTGACATCAAGCATGCTTAGCTGACCTAAAACATCGGAATGTTCATTATCGGATAAATCTTGGGCGATGGTGATGTGCGGCACGAAAGCATATTCATTTTCACTTTTTATGAAACTCTCATCGTTCAGCGCATCATGCAGTTCCTGAAGCCCCTCGGATAGCTCCACCTTGAAATAGATCGTATTGCTTACCGGTTGGAAGGACTTCGCTTTCGTCACATTCATCGTAAAAGGCCTGCACTTTTGGGCAATGTCTTTTATTTGGTCAGCAATCGCCGAAATTTCCATGTCCGTCGCTTCAAACGTTGACTTAAGCGTCAGGTGCGGTGGAATGAACGCATACTTCGTATCATATCTCTTTCGATAGGAGTTAGCTAAGTCTTGAAGTTTCTTTGTAGGGAAAATGGCAACACCGTATTTCATAAATAAAACCTCCTGATATTTATAATGGTTGTATGGTGGCTGGATATGTTGTGGAGAAACCTTTTACAGGTTAGAACATTTCCAGCAGTGCTCTTTTTAAATCTGCCTGCCAATATTTCCAGGTATGATTACCTTCAAATTCTTCATAGAAGCACGGAAATCCTTTTTGGTTCAATAATTGATGCAATTTCCTGTTGGGCTCTATGAAATTTGCCCGATTCCCATCAGTCGTTGGTACGTCGATTTCATCAGTCCCGATTACATGATAAAGTTCGAGTAGATGCGGATCCTCAAAGTTGCGTACAGCCTCCATCACGGCTTCATTGGCCAGGGGCGACTGCATGATGCACTTCCCGAATGTGTGCGGATACTTCAGGGCGGCCAATAATGAAACAGTACCGCCAAGCGAGTCGCCTATCAGGGCGCGGCCATGTCCCATTTGATAGGTCGGAAATTCTTCATCCAGAAACGGGACAAGTTCATGGGCAAGGAAACGTATGTATGCAAGGTGCTGTTCCCCGTCTGGATGATATTTGCTTCTGCGGTCAAAACGATCTTTATAGGGAATGCCCACAACGATTATATTTTCGATTTCATCGTTACCCAATAATTCATCGGCTACACGGCCGATTCGGCCCATTTGAAAATAATCACGTCCATCCTGAGCGATTACAAGCGAATATTTATACAATGGTGAATAATTAGCAGGCAAGTAAACAAGCAGTTCCAATTCCTCCGCCAGCGCTTCACTTTTAAACATGTACTCTTTAATTGTGCCTTTGCGTAAACTCATTTCCCGCACCTCGATGATCACTAATAATGAAATACTTATTACTTAGTTATTTTAGCATAGCCTTGCGAGTTTTTCCCGTCCCAAGAATTTGGAATAAAAAATTTTCTTTATATTTTCTAAAAATTTAGAAAATTTAATGCTATAATACAAGGATATCTATCCATCATACTATAAAAAAGGTGGGGAATTAAATGGCAGATGTACACGTACACAGCAGGGAAGTAACAAAGGCGGCTAAGCGCCTCTTATTGGAACGCGGCGTCAGTGTGGAAGCCATAGCGAAAATCGTTTATGAATTGCAGATTCCATACAAAGCCGATCTCGAATTGGAGGAATGCATCCGCAGCGTCGAGCGTGTCTTATTGAAAAGGGAAATACAGCATGCGATTCTAGTCGGTGTGGAGCTTGATAAACTGGCAGAGCAAAAGAAGCTTTCCGAACCTCTTCAATCCATCGTTGAATCCGATGAAGGCTTGTTCGGCGTCGATGAAACCATCGCGTTCGGTGCAGTCCTCGGATACGGAAGCATTGCTGTCACGACATTTGGCCACTTGGATAAAAATAAAATAGGCGTCATCCACGAGCTCGATAAGAAGCAAGAAGGAGTTGTCCATACCTTCCTGGATGATATCGTTGCAAGCATTGCCGCGAGTGCCGCCTCAAGATTGGCCCATCGCCTGAGGGATGAAGAAGAATCGTTGACAGAACGTGAAAAGGACATCCAGGAAGAAGAAGAGTTAATCGGATGAATCCTATGGGTCATGCGGACTCATCCGGATCGATCGTATTTTGCCTTGATGAGGCGGGCAGAAAGGATATTATTCATTTTGAACGTCCGTTTCGTCTGCCTCAGAAAACAGAAAGCATGAATATGGCCTGGATATATTTCTAGAACCTGGATTTTCCGTTGTGTAATCTTTCCTTGCTCCGAGAGATAAATGATTTCCAGAGGAACCTTTTCTTCCATATGCTTGCGAAGGATATATTTCATTCCCGATCGCCCCTTTGCTAACTTACTTGGTTTTTATCATTATATGCGAACGTACGTTTTTTATGCAAGTGAAAAAGGAACATTCGTTCGTTTTTGTGAAAAATGAAATAAAATTAAAACTTTTTTAATATAATGCGTTGACTTTTCACCAAAAAAACTTATAATAAATTATGTACTTAAGTAATTCACACGCAAGCTTATACATACGACTTGTTAGCTCAGTGGGAGAGCACTTCCTTGACAGGGAAGGGGTCGTGGGTTCGAATCCCTCACAGGTCATCAACTAACAAAGGCTCAAATCCTTGATATAACAAGGATTTGGGTCTTTTTTTATTTTGTCTTACTTGATGCGTTTAGATCAACGATAGTGATTTGCTCACATTTTGCTAACGAGAGTTCTGAAGGGCGTTGTGGAAAATATCAGCCACTTCATCATCTTGGTTGGGCATCATATGGGCGTAATGCTCTAACGTGATGCTAGGTTTCGAATGTCCTAAACGAGTTTGTACTTTGACGATATCTACCCCTTCAGAAATCAAGATTGAAGCGTGGGTGTGCCGGATATCGTGAAACCGAATGGGTGTTACGTTTGCCGCTTCACTGACACGCTTCATTACACGTAACACGTTCCGTGGATCTTGAAAGGTGCCGGTCTCCGTACAAATGACTAAGTCTTGGTCTTGATAATGTTCCCCAAGCCTTTTTCTCTGTGTTTCTTGACGGTCCCTATGAGCCTTTAATGCCTTGACCAGGAAATCAGGAATCGGAACTTGCCGTTTGGATTTTTTCGTTTTCAGCGTAGATAAACGATACCCTTTATTCGGGATGTGAGAAAGGGACCGTTGTATCCGGATGATTTTTTTTGCAAAGTCAATATCGCTCCATTTTAACCCAAGGAGCTCACCTTTCCTCATACCCGTATAAATGGCGATTAAGAAGGTTAGATAATGTCGTTCTCCCTTGCATTGATTAAGGAACGATTCAATCTCACCAAAGGACCATATCTTCATTTCTTCTTTTTTCACCGAGGGTGGATCAGCATTGATCACCGGATTGAAACTAATCTTTTTCCACTTTACAGATTGACCGAAGGCCTGATTTAACAACTGGTGTAATTTTCGTATGGTACTTGTACTATACTCCTCATCTAATTTGAGGTTATAAAAAGCATCGATATCTTCGGTCGTAATTTTTGAAAGCATTTTGTTGGCAAAAGGATTTTCTCGTATTAAGTGCTTATCCATTAAATACTTTCTGCTTGAGGCTGTTGTTTCTTTAATCCTTTTTTGATAATGGGACTTAAACCAAAATTCCATATATGATGAAAAGGATTCTTTGCTCGGATCGACAAATCGATCTTCATCAAGTTCAGTCTGAATCTTTCGAAGAGCAGCTTGTGCATCTTTTTTTCGAGAGAACCCGCCTTTTGTTTTTTGCCTTCGTTTACCCGTAATAGGGTCTCGGCCTATATCCATAATATATGTCCAAGTATTTCCTCTTTGTTTAACAGTGCCTTTCATTTTGCTTGCCCCCATATCCTATTATAGTTCGTGTTAGAACAATGGAAAGCAAGTGGTCTAGTATCAGTTTGACCACTTACTTTCCGTTCTATAAGCCGCTCTTTTCCTCTAGTTTTCAGATTGCAGCTTGAAAAGTATTGCTTGTGTATCTTTTTGGCGTATGAATCTGCTTTTTATTTTTTGTCTACATTCACCTGTTAGCGAGTTTTTCTCAAAATCTCCTATATGTCCAAGAGTTTCCTCTCTTTTTTGAGCTACCTCTCATTATGCTAACCACCGTAAATGTTTGATAATAATTATGTAAGGGAAGTAAGTAGTTCATTGATATGACCACTACGAACTTCCGGTTTTATAAGCTGCTCACTTGTTGCTGCGTCAGCCAGTTAAAAAATTCATCACGGAGCACGCGTTTGCTGCGACCTAATTTAATAAGTGGAAATGATTTTTGTTCCATTAACTCATAAGCGGTTGGCTTAGATACCATTAAAATTTCAGATAAATGTACGGCTGTTAGGATCATTGGATAATCTTCGATGTTTTTAGGCATACTTTATTTCTCCTCTTAATTTTAATTTATTAGTTTAATAGTGATTAATTAGAATTAACTTATTTAATTCGGACACATTATATTTTTAAAAACCAATCGTTTTCAAGGGGAGACTCGAAAAAAATAAAAAAGTTAAAAATAAAAAAAAACTGCCGACAATTGTCTCGGAATATAGATAAAAGATAAGTGTACGGTATTTAAAATTCTTCGATATTTTTTAGGAATACTTCTTAATTTGAAATTATTAGTTTAATAGTCATTTATTTGAATAAACTTATTTAATTCAGAGATATTATATTTTTTTTCAAGGGTTATCCGAAAAAAGTTAATAAGATGGTATTAATGTTATGAGTTGGAAGGGAAAAATATATCGAGCGAAGTAATAAGGTAGGTGGTGTAGCTATCTCCTCATAAAGATGGAAAATCCGTACTACAGCTTCTTAAAACAGTTAGTTTATAGCGTGGGGGAAAATAGGATATAATAAAACTAAAGACTTTAGCGAGATTAACCACCTATGCTTGCGACGCGGGGTGGTTTTTCTTTTTCGTGAACGATTGTAGCTCAGTCCATTTTATTTTTGTACGGCTTTGTAAAAGAATGCTGTAGATTTTTCTATTAAACTAAGGGAACAGAATAGTTGAAGAATGACTGATATTCTAAAAAAACAATCATTTAGAATAAAGATGGCCATTTCTTGTAGACTTTTCTTCAATATTTGCATCTGTTAAGGTTCTTTATTCTGATGGACCTAAAGGGAGAGTGTATTATGTGGTGATATGATGCCGGTAAAAGATCTCTTTTATTTTTAAACGGTGTACAATTTAGGAAGTGTCTGATACAAACTAGAATGAACAACGTGGGGGAAAATGATGGTTGCGAAAAGAGAATATTTAGTTCGAACATTTTCCAGAACTAAAAGGAAAGACTACGAGAATTATATTTTAAACCGGATTTGGAATCGGTTAAATCGGCTAGATTTAAAGCCTGTCACTCAACAATATGTGAAACGAGCTGATGGCAAATACGCCTTACTTGATCTTTATTTCCCACAGATTCATTTAGGGATAGAATGTGATGAGGGACATCACAAAAGTAATGAACTTAATGATGAAATACGGACATTAGAGATTGGAAAAATGTTTCAAGCAGTTAAGGAAAATGAAATTAGGATCGAGCGAATAGATGCTACCGAATCAATCGAAGCGATACATACACAAATTGAAGAGATTGTTCAACTTATCAATAAAATGGCTTCTAACAGAAAAATTATTCCTTGGTCAGAAGATGTAGATTATGCAGAGTTAGCGGTCAAGAATGGGGCATTGTCTATTTATGATGACTACACGTTCCGTACAATTACTGAGGCAATGCGTTGCCTAGGAAAGAATTATAAGGCTATACAAAGAGCTTATTGGAAGTTTAATGAGCAGTATATGGTGTGGTTCCCCCAGCTATCTTTTGATACTGGGAAAGGGAAAGTTTCAAATGCTCGGGGTTGGATTAACGTTTTTAATCAAAATTGGACGGAAATTGAAGAAAGAAGAATGGAAAGTGATTATACACCTTATCATCTCTCTGAGGGTACGAAAAGAGATCGAATTACTTTTATGAAGGTTAAAGACCCTGTATTCGGTACTTATAAGTATCAATTTGTTGGTATTTTTAAATGGGATCGTATCGAGGATAATCGGGTGATATTTAAACGAATTGCTAAAGAGATAGATTTAACACCCTACAATCAAAAAAGGGTAATCACCTCGCCATTTAATAATAGTGAAACGTAAATAAGGGTTGCTGCGGCAATCTTTTTTTTGTTCAACTTGCTGGCAGATTTGTTGAACAAGAAATAAGATCAATTAGACCATATTGAAGAAAAATTGGACTCAATGCAAAAAAAGAAATAAAAAAAATCAGAACCTGTATTTGTTGGTCTAATGGGTACTTTAATCAATTCAAAAGGCCACCTAAATTGGGGGCCATTTGAATGTTGAAAACTTACTAATTACCAATTGTACCAAACTACACCTACAAATATGAGAATGGGGATGCAAGCTATAAATACTCCGTAAAAAGAAAGTTCGAGGTCCTCAGGATTTCCCATAAAAGCTCTTAGACCTGCTCTATCCAATGCAATTTTTTTAATTTTATATTGATCCGCTTCTTTATTACTCATATATGCACACCACCTTATTCAATGTATTTCCAATATTAACATATATATATATTTTATCTAATTAGTCATTTGAATAAACGATTATTTTTTATTAACTTCAACCATAAGGTCCTTTACCTCGGGCAACGAACATTCCGGTGCTTTTTTGGCCAACGTTATCGATTATAAAATTAATGAAAGAAGCTCATTCTCAAAAACCGCTCCATCGTTATAAACGGGTCTCTTCTAACCTACTTGTTGTAGCGTCCCCATTGTGCAGTAGGTCCAAACAATAAAAAGGAACAACAGATATACAATCTGCTGCTCCTACTAGTTGAAATGCTTTTACATTTATTCTGTGAATTTTATTGAATATTCATAGGTATTGCCGTTTGGTATTGTAGCAAAAACAGAAAGCCTACTGCCGCTTACAATCGGACCTTTCCCGTCTTCAAAGTCAATTTTCATCTTCATTGAGGATGAAGGTCCAATACTAGTTACAACGCCCATCTTAACTAAGTCAACTGGTGAGTAGGTTTGAAAAACTGAACCATCCGCATCAAA
The DNA here is from genome assembly GCF_002803435.1 of Bacillus sp. mrc49. Classification (NCBI taxonomy): domain Bacteria; kingdom Bacillati; phylum Bacillota; class Bacilli; order Caryophanales; family Bacillaceae; genus Bacillus; species Bacillus sp. mrc49. The sequence goes on from NZ_PHNG01000800.1 coordinate 266,735, forward strand.
AACTTTCACGCTATCTATAGCCACTGTCTCCTTGTCTTTATTAATGAGCTCGAAATCCACTTCACCCACTCTCATAAACTTCGTGCTATAATCAGGTCCCCATCCCCAGGAATCGAAACGGAGGTCGGGTTTTCCGGAAACGGTAATTGTGACTGAGCCTTTGACACCATCGACTGTAGCTGTAAATGTAACCGTTCCGTCCGCCAAGGCTTTTACGACACCTTTTTCATCAACAGTCGCAACAGTTTCATCAGAAGACTCCCAAGAAGTAACTTCTGGAAAGCTAGGGTTAAATGGGTAGGCATTGGTATGCACTTCAAATGTTTCTCCCGGTTTTACGATTCTAAAATCTGTATCAGAAAAAACCTCTATCTTTGTCACCGGAACCTTCTTAACAGTTAAGGTAGATTGAACTTCTGTCTTATTTCCTGCTCGATCGGTTACAGAATACGTAATAACATATTCTCCTTCGGTTGTTCTATCCACGTTTTCAGTATTAACAAAGATTTTTCTTGTTAAATCCCCATCAATGTTGTCCGTTGCCTCTACTCCTTTAAGTAAATCAGGAAGAAAATTATTTTGACCAGCCGTCATATCTTTTACTCCAGTGATAACCGGAGGGGTGCCATCAACGACCGTTACTTTGCGTTGAACTCCCGATCTGATTCCTTTACTTAAAATTCTGTATGTTAATGTATAGGTACCTAGGGAGTTTACATCTACATCTCCATTCACTTCAATAAAAGAGGTGGCATCTTCTCCATTACTAAAATCTTTTGCAGTTACCCCTTCTAATGGATCGAATGTTTCTCCTAAATTTATTTTTACATCACCTATTCCAAAAAAATTTGCTTCTCGATAAGTTAAAGTTACCTGACGCTTTACGGTTGTAGTATTGCCGGCTTCATCAGACACGGAGTACTCATATGTGAATGTGCCTGATAGAGATAAATCTGAAGTATTTAACTTCTCTCCGATAGCTTTAACAACCACTTTAGAGGTGAGGTCTCCATCATTATTATCTGAAGAAGTGACCCCTTCCATCGGATCGAAAGGATCAAAATATTGGACTCTTCGGTCATCGACCCCACTAATTTTTGGAGCGATATTGTCTATGACCGTTATCTTCCGTTCAGCGGTCGTTTTGTTCCCTGATTTATCAGTGACAGAATAAATTAAAGTATAGATTCCAGCCTTATCTACGTTCACTGTACCCTCTACTTTGATTTCCGAGGTAAGGTTACCGTCAGCATTGTCATAAGCTGTGATTCCGTATAAAGGGGGAAAATTATCATAAATGCCGATTGCAAACGTTCTATCGTTAAGTCCAGTTCCCGTCAACGTAGGCTTTACTTTATCGACTACGTTAATCGTGCGTGTAACAGTTGTTTTATTATTTGTTTTGTCCTTAACACTGTAAACAAGTTTGTACGTCCCGACCTTTCGGACATTTACACTACCCGTTATCGTCATCTTACTGGTTATAGTTCCATCTATATTGTCGGTAGCTTTCACACCCGATTTCGGATCAAAGGACGTTCCATAATTAACAATCTTATCACCAGCACCGGTAATTTGCGGTTTCGTAATATCTTTTTTCACCGTAATGGTACGCGTCACTGTTGTCTTATTCCCGGTTTTGTCTTTTGTGGTATACTGAAGCTTGTAAATCCCCACATCGTTAACATCGACCTTGCCGCTAATAGTGATTTTGCTCGTAATGTTTCCATCAACATTGTCTGTAGCTATTACACTTTTTTTGGGGCCAAATGAATATCCCATAAAAACTGTTTTGTTTGTAGCACCAGTGATTTTTGGTTTTTCTTTATCCTTTTTAACGGTAATGACACGAGTTACCGTTCTTGTATTTTTTCCTTTGTCCGTCACTGAATAAGTCAGCTTGTAGGATCCTTCTTTTTTTACGTTGACCTGTCCGGTAATCTTGATTTTTGAAGTAATATTACCGTCTGCGTTATCCGTCGCCTTCACACCGGATTTCGTGTCAAAGGAATATCCAAGATAGGCTGTTTTATTAGTTATCCCAGTGATGTTTGGCTTGGTAGTATCCTTTTTGACAGTCACAACCCGCTTTACGGTAACGGTATTCCTCGCTGTGTCGCTAACTTTATAAGTCAGCGTGTATTTCCCTGTTTTTTTTGTATCCACCTTACCTGAAATTCCAATCAAACTGGTGATGTTTCCATCAACATTATCCTTGGCCGTGACTTCTTTTTTAGGATTGAAAGTTTGATTCAAATAAACCGTAGTATTGACAGCACCTGAAATCGTTGGCTTTGTGGTATCTGCTACCGCCATACCGCTAGTTGGCACCAAAAGAATAATAAGAACAACAAGACCGATCAGGCAATACAATATCCTCTTCATTTTTTAAGACCCTCCTGTAGATCCAATCCTTAACCGATAAGCGATTCCAAAGTCTATTGGCAAGAGTCTTTTTTCATCCTCAGCTACTTCATTTTCTAACTAGTAAAAAAGAATTAATTATCCTGCATTTCTTTGAAATCGTTAAAACCGAAATGAAATTATCCATTTTGGGTATAATCACTTAGTTATGGTTGGCATTTTCTTCTTATTGTAAAATAGTCGTGATTCTTCTAACCTATTATACTTCGGATTGGTACGTCATATAATGGGTTTTATGGACTATTTATCTAAGAAAGGGTTTGGATTTGCGTAAAAAGATAGACCGGGATGCTGCCCCCAATCTCTTTTTTAACGCACTGCTTTAATTTTATAATATTTGTTAAAATATTTAAATAAAGGGAATAGGGAGCTGGTTTTATTGAAGAAATTAAATATTGCTCCCGAGTTACTGGAACAAATCAAGGTAGGTGCTTTAGTTGTTTGTGCGGCGAGCCTTTTTGTTATTGCTTATCAGCAATATCGTTGGTTACCTGAAATTGTTCAAGCCTTATTTGCAATGCTAAACCAAGGGTAAGGAGCTTATATGATGGCATTTATCAAAAAAACTTTAAACGGTGAAAGAATCGATTGAATGAAATTTTATGTATGATCGCTTCAGGTCCGGAAAGTATAATTTTCACCATATGAATGATATGAAAAGATTGAAACAGACAAGGTATAGTAAGGCTGGTAAATACTCTGTAAAGCAAACCAATGGTTCGAAAGTCTGTGTTTACTTTATGGTTGGGAGCCTTTTAGTTGTAATGAAGAATTAAAATTGGGGGGATTTGATGTTTTATAACGACAAAGGTAAAACGGATTTTATAGAGCATATGAAAAATAGTTATGGAGGGCAAAGTCGTAGTATTTTTGCTGCCAGTTCTCATATGGAAGAAGAATTGGGAAAGGATTTGTATGATTTCAATTTAGTCGATTTAGGTAAATTAATGGGACAAATGGGTACAACAACTGTGAATGCTTCTAGAACTAAATATTATGTGATGTTTAACTATATTAATTTTTATAAACATTTTAGGGCAGACAAAAGCAATCCTTTTTTATTGGTTGAACCTAATTGGCACGAGCAGTTTGTTGATAAAACTGAACGAAGTATTTTAACAGAATCAGAGCTAGATAAAATTATAGAGCAGTGTGTTAATGCTCAGGACGCACTTACTTTTAGGTTACTATTTGAAGGCTTATGGAAAGGTGAAGGACCTGCATATAGCGAATTGTTAAATTTGAAAGAAAATGATATTAATTGGGAAAAAAATTCACTGTATTTAAACGATGGAGTAGGCGAAAGAGAATTAAAAGTATCTGGAAAGTGTATAGATTTGTTAAAAAGAGCAATCAAGGAAAAAAATTATTTTGATAAGAATGGTAAATCTAAAGGGTATATTAAAAAACGTCCACTTATAGAAAGTGACTATGTTATAAGAGGTGTAGATACTGGATTAAGAAATGTAGAAATAAAGGATAGATATCGTAAATTTTTAGTATCCAGAAAGGTAGCTATCATAAAAGAAGTTTTTAAATATAGTAAAGTAACTCCTGCTACATTACGATACAGTGGAATGGTAAAATTGGCAGTCGATATTAGTGCGGCGAATAACGTTCCGGTGGAAAAATTTAATCATAAGGATCATTGGTCTAAAGTGGCCGAGAGATTTAACGTAAATCACTATAAAGGGATATATAAAGGTGTAACAGACAATATAAATAGTGAAGATGTTAAGGATTTATATGGGGAGTTAGTGGATTATAAAGTTAAAGATTTTGAATTAGTAGAGAACGATAAAAGTGATGTTGAAACAATTGAAAGAAAGAAAAGAATTGATGGTCCTGCTTTTAAGGATTCGTTAATCAAGATTTATGATAAATGTGTAATCACAGATGAAAGTTTTTCCGGTGTCCTAGAAGGGTGTCACATACAACCTTACATTAAGGAAGAAAGCAATCATATTCAGAATGGTTTATTGCTCAGAGCTGATATACATAAATTATTTGATGATGGTTATATAATCATTGATGAAAATTATATAGTGCGAGTGAGTTCTCTACTAAAATCTGATTACTATAAATCATTAAATGGAAAGAAAATAAATTTACCAAAAGAAAAAAGATATTATCCATCTCAAAAAGCTTTAAAAGATAAAATGAAATTTTTTAAGAGGGCTGATGAAGTTTAAAATGACTTTAATACTTTTGTTTATAAACCGCAAAGTGCAGCTTATTATGTAACCTTATTGCGATTACTTTCCAACCGACCTGAAAATTAAATTAGAATGTCGTTAAATATGTATTGATTGAATGATGTCCTTTTAGATAAACTAATTTGTTTGTTCTAAAACACTAACCTCTCGAATCTAATATATGTAGTTTAAGTTATAAAAGGGAGGATAGGAAATGAGCGAACAATTCAGGATAGAAACAGAAGAGATAGGGAAGGAAGTAAAAAAATTGGTAAGCACTTTATTTGAAGGAAGGAAGATATAGAAGAGTCAGTTAACGCAATACACAAAAAAATGAATTTCATTCTAAGAAATTCAAGAATATTTAAAATTGGAGGATTAGAATCACTGTAATCCCAATCACCTATTGTTGAACTAACAAGTACATCTCAAAGAGCTGTTCGAATAGCCAAGATAGTGGAATGAAGAGCAATTTTATTATGAGTTGCTCTTTTTTAATGCACTAAACATAATAAAACTTCATTCAACAACAAAATATCTTATACGGGATTTACCGTTTTTTCAATACTAGGTATGCAATTCAAATATGGGCATAAAGATGTATACATACAATTGAAAAGATTCTTTTTATTTATTTATTAAAATGGTTTAAAATTCAATTAAACACAAATTTATCTATTTTTTATAAAGGGGGTTCTATACCAATGAAAAAATTCGACCTAAATATTGAAAAGGTTTTGGAGCACTGGACCGTTCCGCACGCATTGCGGGAGATCATTGCAAATGCTTTAGATGAATCGAATCTGTCCGGAACTGAGGAACCCATTATTTTCAAAGATGAAGAAGGTAAGTGGCATATCAAAGACTTTGGAAGAGGTTTAAAGTATGAGCATTTAACTCAAAATGAAAATATAGAGAAAACCCAAAACCCTAATAAAGTAATAGGGAAGTTTGGAGTGGGATTAAAAGATGCTCTGGCTACGTTCGATAGAAGAAAAATAGAGATCATCATTCAATCTAAATTCAGTGATATTACGATCAAAAAGTTACCTAAAGGTGATTTTGATGATGTAGTTACCCTACACGCTATTGTTAATGAACCATCAATCCCAAACGCAATAGGAACAGATTTTATATTTATGGGACTTGAGGATGATGATATTGAAAAGGCCAAAGATTTCTTTTTATTGTATTCAGGAGAGAAAGTTATAGAAGAAACAAAGTATGGTTCTCTCATCGAAAATAAAGAGAAACCGGCTAGAATTTATGTGAACGGAATATGTGTAGCAGAAGAAGATAATTGGTTGTTTTCTTATAATATTACCTCTATGACGAAGAAGCTGCTCCAGTCCCTGAATAGAGAGCGGACAAATGTAGGAAGAAGTGCGTACTCTGATCGAGTGAAATCAATTTTATTAGAATGCTCCAGTCCGGTTTCTGCGGGGAAATTAGTGGATGATTTGCAAAGGATCCAAACGGGAAATGCTCACGACGAATTGCAATGGGTTGACGTTCAGCTACACGCTTGTAAAATATTAAACAGTCAGGAAAAAGTAATGTTTTTAACAGCATATGATTTGATGGATGGAGGCAAATACCTCAGTTATGCAAAAGATGAAGGAATGCGAATTGTTACTATCCCTGACAACCTGGCCACCAAATTACAGAGTAATAAAGATTTAAATGGAAATACTTTTAGAAATTTAGAAACCTATGCGGTAGAATGGAATGAAAATTTCGAGTTTCAAATTGTGGATGTTAAAAATTTGAGCAAAAAAGAGAAAGAAATATTCGCTTATAAAGATACCATTGTGGGTTGGTTCCCCAACAAAAAGGGTGTTCTGAAGAGTATAGTGATTTCTGAAACGATGCGGCCGGATAATTATAGTGGTGGAGACGCCTTGGGTTTATGGGACGAATCCAATAAACGAATTCTTATTAAACGAAGCCAACTGAGCAGTATACAAGCATTTGCCGGCACACTTATACACGAACTTGTGCACGCATTTACAGGAACAGATGATAACACCATTGAATTTGAAATCGAATTAACAGAAATGTTAGGGAAGCTATCTCATTTGCTTTTAGATAATGTTAAAAATAAAAGCGGATTTAGGAAGTTGCTAAGGATTTGATAGTTTATTAGGATGGCTCATAATAAGATTAGTACCATTATAACCCTTAAAAAAGGTATATTGCCTCTTGGTTCAGAAAAACCACCTGGTGTCGGAAAGGGGGCTTTTCTCGCAAATCAACTTACTATGCCCCCCTTTCTGGTAATCGAATTAGTGTGACTCGTAATCGATAATATACCAATGGATCTCGAAATTTAATCCAATAAGAGCTTTACCTATAAAGGCGAATAAAGACGGAGGTTATTTGTTGTTTCAACCAATACTGGAACAATTGGTAAAATTTATCGGTGAAAATAAGTCGAGCAGTAAAAGGATATAAAGTAATTAGTAAAAGTGCACTTTCGGGGGATGTATAATTTTCGGTAGGTCCATACCAATAATAATTTTTCGGTAAAGCATCCAAATTGGTATCTTGAAAAAGGCGATTTTTTTGAACTTTATAGTTGTTGGGTGGGAGAAGAAGCTGAAAAGCGAGATGGTGAGATAACCCTCCTAATCAATAACTTTGATATTGACCAGATTAAAATTCCCGAAAAAACGTTAGTTAGATTTGAAAAATGAATTTTTCTTCTTCAACTATCGGGTGCCTTAGTTCATTAAGGAACACAAAAATGATTAAACTTTGTTTCAAACCTGCAGCATAGGCGAATAAAACCTCTTGGCCACCAAGGGGTTTTAGGGTTTCTTAAAGAGTGATTATGCCAACTGGATTTGTATATAATATACATTTGTCAAGAATCATTTTTTACAACAAAATAATACAAACAAGATATTGAAAAGATTAAAAGTAAAAGAAGAAAATTTATTATAGGGGTCCCTACCCACATTGCCATCAATTTAAAGTTATGTAGTACCCCCAGAACGAAATTTTGGACTCGGTCATATGGTAGGACTCCTATTAGAAGTTGTGTTATAGTAAGAATTAATTAAAATTGTAAATGAAAGGGATTTTATTGTGGATTTTAAGGCTATGGTAGGTTGGTTTATAAAAGATAAAACCTCCATTAAAATAATAAATTTCATTCTAAAATCTTTTGACCAAAGGAGGAACTTAAATGTATCGAAAAATTATGATTTTTCTTTCCCTGTATTTTATAAGTGCTTTTATTCTTTATTTTGTAATTGAGAAAACATCTTTTTTATTACCAGCAATCTTCCTTGGAGCATTAGCAGCACTAATCTTTTTAATTGGTTATCTTGCTTATTATTATTACACAAAAAAACAACAAAACAATTAATAACAAAATAGTACATCATCCATCTAAATCTTACTTTATTTTACATTAAAGTAAGATTTTTTTAGTTCTTTGATTTATACTATAATAGTATGTTAAAAACTAGGAGGCTATTTATGTTTAAAAAAGTATGTATGTCAATGATGACCCTTGTTATGGTAGGTGGTGTTTCTGCTTCTTTTGCTAATGCTGAGACCCCTGAACCAAAAAATGACAAGATCGATGAAGCTAGAGAGTATATCCTAAAAAGTAAGGAGGAAACTATAAATCTTCTTGAAGATTTACAAAAAGTAAATCCTACTTTAGAAAATGTAGAAAAGACAATTGATAAATATTATAAAAAAAACCCAGCTCCAAAAGAAATTATAAAAGATAAAGATTTATCTTTAGAAGATGTGTTTCCAGATCAAGTAGAAGAAATTGAAGGTACACTTAATCTTAATGAGTTTATGAGTGAAAAAGAAAAAGAAGTTACACAGAACGATGAAGATAACTTCATTAAATTTAAACATAACAAAGGTGAAGTTGATGTCTATGTCGGTGAAACTGGTGGTGTATTTATTTTAGAAACGAAAACTATCGATGAAAATAATAACGCTTTATCAATGACTTCTAAAATTGGTGCACTTGCTGCTGCCCAAAAAGTGACAAAGAAAGAAAGAACTACTGGGATTGCTTATAACGCATTTGGAGGCAAAATGTTTACTCTATGGGCCCAAGGTTCATTTAATTACAATGGTAAAAGTGTTTCTGTAGCTACTCAAGATGGAGATTATAATAGACATTTCTGGGGATCGACTTTAAATATCACGAAACCTACTTTGGGTAAAGCAAGAAAAGAAGTTGTTGGAAGTCAGACATATTCTGAAGTTTACTCACGCTTGTATTACGAAGCTGTATTTGGAATAAAGTGGGCAGGGGTTACAATGAAATCAGGAACAGTTGAAACATATGTAGGTGGAAGTAAAAATGGACATTTATATGGATCTGCAAAAAGGATATAAAAAGATTGATAGATTTTAACGGTATAAGAAGCTTAAAAAAGATTTCAATATGATCAAAAACACTGAAAACACTCTGGATGCTTCCAGGGTGTTTTTCGTGTTTTTGATGAAGTTCTTCATTAGTCATTTTGGGGGTCCCGGCAGGAGGCACCCCAAGTAGGGGTGTCGTCAGGAAAGTGCGGATTTACAACGCTAAGCATTTTGACACAAGTCTTATGAGACATTTTAAATTCTAATGTAGAAATGAGGTGATTTGATTATGTACCAATAGGCTTTACTCTATTGAGATTATGAAGGTTTCTACTTAAACTAACGGGCGCAGGGTGGTATTCTCTATGCCAGAAAATCATAAAATGCTTTAATTAAAAGAGTGACTATTATAATCAGTTGAAACCTATTTTAGACGAATATCAAATTGATGAGCAATAAAATGATATAAAGTAGTAGTAAGTGCACTGCCTATAATCAAGGAGGTCATATATTATGAAAGATGTCTTTCAAAAAGAAATTAATGATCTGCTTAATAAAAAAGAAGAGCTAAAGAAATCGAAAAGAATAAAGAGGCACTAATTGCGGGTAAAGAGGATGAAGCTAATATACATATTCAAATCAGGTAAATAGTATAGAGCGTAGTTGATTAAAAAAAAATTAAGTAACACTTTATTGGGGTAATGTCTTTGTTAGAATCAAAAAATCTAACCAAGTTAGTTTACCAATTAAGTGTAGAGATCACGGTTATATAATAAGATTCTGCTCTTTAAAGTTATGGTTGGGGTATGTATAATTTTCGGTAGTTTGTCCATACTAATAATAATTTTTCGGTAAAGCATCCGAATTGGTATGATCGAAGTTTTCACTAAAAAGTTAACAATCGCAAAAGACAATGGTGATCGTGAATTAGAACTTCAAATAGCAGAATTTCTTGAAAGCCACCGGCAAACATTACGTCAATATCTTGAGTGCCTTGAATATATTTCCTACCTTCGAGATGAGTTCTTCCATAGTGTTGGTCATTTGATTTAAGTATTGAATAGTTTGTAGTTTTGTTTGTTCTGTTGAAATAAGCTGTTGAACACGTTTTAAGATGTTGGGGAAAAGCTTTTCGTGCACTTCATCTGTGTTAACTTTGTAATGACAAATCTTACAAACATAGTAATGGTATTGGTAAGACAGCCCATTGCGTTTGGTTGAACCATTTTGTGTGACTAAGATCTTTTGGCAATTGCAACATTTGATTTTGTTAAGAAATAAAAAAGGTGTATCAAATCGTCCAAATGACTCCAAAAGGTGTTTGTTCTGTTTATGAAATAGAAGCTGAAATTCATTAATAATTGGATCGTGAGTCTCTTTAAACAAAAATGTTTTTGGACCTCTTTCTCCTTTATGAACGGTCCAATTTAAATCTCCCGTGTAAACAGGGTTTTTCAAAATGTTTTCAATGGTACTAGAACGCCATTCCTTACCTTTAGGTGAAGGGATATTTGCTTCATTTAACAGAAAAGCAATCTTTTTTAAAGATTGCCCCCAGCTATATAAAAAGAAGATAAGCGAGACAATTTCAGCATTTTCGTTTGGAGTTAATTGCTTATTTATTTGGTTATAACCGTATGGAGTTCGAGAGCCGGGACGTATTTTGGTTTCCTGTTCCAAATCAGTAATTAAACTACCTATCGCTCGTTCTGACTTCAGTACTGATTCATATTGTTGCAAGAGAAAACTGATTTTCATATTCATATCTTCAGGGTTTATTGGCGTATTGGATTCCGTTGTATAGACCTCAAGATTTGGTAATTTTTCAAGCATAGGTCGATAAAAATCAATGGTAAATGAGTAGCCTGTCCGATCCATTCGAGATACATCGTAAAAAATGAGAATTGGCACCTGCATTTCAAGCATTTTTGTCCAAGTCGCATTAGTTCTTTACGTTGGTTGGCTCGTTTGGAGAATGCACTTGTAACATCTTCAATAAAGATAAATTCATCTGGTACATTGAGTTTGTTTCGTTTCGCAAATTCTAGAATATGTTGTTTTTGAATTTCTACACTATTATTGTTTTGTTGCTTATAGGAAGAACGCCGGATGTAGCCAAAGGCTAACCTCATTGAAAATCCTCTCCTTCAAATATAAAATGAGTTTGAATATCTTGAATATAATCAAATTTGTTGACTTCAATATTTACCTCGTTTGGATAAATATATAGGTTTTGGATGAGTATTGAACTAAGAAAAAATGGATTTGCATTACGTGTACTATTCAGATATTCCTTTACCAGCTTTGATAGCTGCTTATTACCTAATAAGAGTTCTTCTTTAAGAAGAATTTCAGCTGATAATTGCTCCTGTTTTTCTTCTAAAATAGAAAGCTCTTCATAAAGAGGATGCTCCCGCCAATTCAGTAAGGTATTATCCTCCATAATGATATTCTGAAGAATTTGATTCTTATCTTTTTTAAGAATGTCAAGGTTATGTAAAAATGATTGTCTAATATTCCGAAAATAAATCGATGAATCAAACAATAGCCGATTTATGTCAAGATGGTTAACAATCTGTTCAAGGGTGCAATAAATAATAGAAGTAAGACTTTCAGCGAAGATATGAATTTTTGGATGTTTTCTTGCACAAGAATACCAAGCAGCTCCTTTTACTATATCCCAATGAAAAATAAGTGATTTTCCGCATATTCCGCAGTTAACCTGAAAAATATTTTGTTCTTGAAGGTGTTGATCCTTCTCCAAATACTTTTCTACAATCGCATTTTTATCTTGTAAATCACTAAATTCACTTAAAGTTAAGTAGGGCTCAACGTGACTTAGTTTATTTTTTCCTTTGCTAAGATCGTAACCGGCATAAAATGGATCCCTGGCAACCCTAAGGAGTTGAGTTTTTTTTGTTCCAAGTTTTTTTTGATAAGTCTTCAATAACTTTTCCAACTCGATATATGTTTGTACTTTTGAGAGATCTAAGAAGAAATGAATAAGGGTCTCTCTTTTTATTGGATCCTTATGAAATTGTTTTGTTTGTTTATCTTTAACATAGCCTAACTTTTGAGCCGGATATCTTCTTCTTGCTTCCTCCGATCTTCTAGCGATATTTTTCCCTTCAAAATCTCCTACAATGTTCATTACTCCCTCTAAGACAATGTTACCTGTGGACTGTTGATGACCATTACCGGTAGAAGTATAGATAATTTGAACTTCTTTCTTTCTACATAACGATACGAAGTAATTTGCTTCATAATAGTCACGGAATAAACGTGTTCGGTCAAAGGCATAAATTATATCAACTTGGTTATTTTCAATCATATGGATGATTTTCATCATATTTGGCCGATTTACCACTGATAATTTGTTAGCAGACATTGCGTGTTCATCAATAATGACGATCTCTTTGGAAAGATATTGTTTACGGTATATAGCATCCGCAGATTGTTGCATAGCTAAATCTTGACTAATTGAACTTACTCTTCTAAAAAAAACTTTATATTTATTTTGAAGCAATTTACTTACCCTCACTTTTTTTTAGTAATGTTTGATGGAGCAATTTAGCTTTAAGACGATAAGGAACATCTAATTGCTCTACAATGATCCGTCGAATAAGATGTTCAAACCATACATCCGTAACAGAATTAACATCTGATCCGGTATGTAAATTAATTTTTCTACGCATAAATGTACACCTCCGTTTTTCAGCATTGACGTTAGGAGGTGTATTTTATACAAAATGTATTCATTTATCTCCTTATGTATTGGAATTACGTTCCTCTGAATCTAATTCAAATCGTAATTGAACAGATTCTTCTTCCTCTGAATTCTTGATGAAAATTTTAATTATCCCCTTTTCCTGTCCAGGAAAATCCTCACGCTCCTTTTCTTTCATAATCGTCGCTCCTTTGTAGATGTTCTAGGAAACTATGAACCAGGAATGGTGACAAATGCCCTTCTAATTCAAGCTTCTTAATTTTCTCAACTAAGTTTGTAGAATGTCTTAAGGAATGAGTAGTTGAAAATCTTTCAGGCTGATCAGGATGTAACGTACTTGTGAATATCTCCTTGGTTGAATTATTAAAAATCAATCACTCTCACCACCTTTACTCTGATTAGGAAGTTCTTTATTTACTTTTGGCTGGTTAGTATTTATTAAGCCATCTAGTTCTGCTACTAGGGGATCCTGGATGATCATTTGTGCATTAACTACATTTTTTGCTGAAGCGTAGCAACGAATAACTTTCAATTATGTAATCTCCTTTGTTTGTTTAAATTTAATAAGTAGGAAAATAATCAGTGGGATTAAGAAACTATCTTATTCGTCTAATTATTTACAATTTTCTTGTCTTGAATTTTTACAAACGAATTATATTTGTTAAAGTTTCTATAAAACAATACTCTAAAGAAAAAGATGAAATTTTTTTAAGATATTCATTGCTGAAGAAAGAGTAAGAATTACATAAGGCTATTTAATAGTTTTATTTTCAACTTGGTTTAAGAATGTAAAATTTTTTATTCGTATGATTTTTATTTTGAATGAGGTGCATCGATGATTTCCGGAGAATTAAAGCACAAAGTAAGAGAAAGTCTGGGAAATATTCCGGACAGGTGGTATTATAAATCCGCTAACCGTGATTGAACAGTTTACGTATCTTAGGTATATAAAAACACTAGTTGATAATGAAAAGAAAAAGGAAAAGGATGCTGAGATTTAGGTTAGACTTTGAAGGGATTTTCCCAAAAGAAAACCATAGATAAGGTGATCGATTTTTATTTAATAGGGCTGTGACCTTTCACAGGTATGGCCTGACAGAATGAATACGGCTCCGGGAACCTATTTAAGAAGGAATATAAAGGACAATAAGAAAATATTATTCATTGTATGAATATAAGTGAGGAGGAAAAAAATGTCTGTAAAAGACTGTGAGACTTGTGATTGTACTGGTATGTAGTTGTGAATACAATTATTGGTGGAGAAAAGGTTTCTTGCGATGATTGTGGAGGAAGAGGGTATTAAAGAAGACATAGTTTTATTATCCATTTGGCCAATTCAAAAATTTTAAATAAGTAAACTAAAATCTGAACCTTGATGGTTTGGATTTTTTTTTGGTCAAATTTTTAAAATAATATGGGTTAAGTTCATTAGGGGACATAATAACAATACATACCTATAACAAGTTTGTCTGTGCCATTTTAAAGAGACTATAAAGTTATAACGGTATTGCGAATGGGTGAGTTGCAAATTAATTATGATATCTGATAGTGTTAAAGTATAATATTACCATCAACGAGTGAAAGAAAGGTGAGGGTAAAGTGGCAAGGGAGAAAAAATCTTTAACGCACGATACAATAATGAAAGCATTAGATTGGTCATATGATAAAGCGGTTAACGGAGGTATCCCCGGAATGGATACTGCCATAGAGTTAGCAGATAATTACTTACAAAAGAGTGGAACATTAGATGAAAAAGTTAAAGCCTTAATTCTTTGGCAAAATACAAAAAGTGCCACAAGTGGTTTTTTATCAGGAGTAGGTGGAATCATTACGTTACCAATTGCCATTCCAGCGAATATAGCTAGTGTAATCTTGGTACAAGTTAGAATGGTAGCGGCTATCGCTCATATGGGAGGATATAATTTAAAAGATGATCAAGTAAGGTCTTTTGTTTATGCTTGTTTAGCAGGAAATGGGGCTAAAGATATTCTTAAAAATGCAGGAATCCAAATTGGGAAAAAGCTTGCATTCACCGGTATAAAAAGAATACCTTTTGAGGTTATAAAAAAGATTAACCAGGCAGTAGGATTCCGTCTATTGACGAAATTCGGCGAAAAGGGAGTTATTAACTTAGGGAAGATGGTCCCTTTGGCAGGAGGTTTATTTGGTGGAACGGTTGATGCACTGTCTACAAACACCATAGGGAAAGTAGCTCATAAGCTTTTTATTACAGAGTCATCGGCCAATGCTAAAGAAGAGCCGGTTATTATTGAGATGAAGTAGCAGTAATTAGGGCAAATAGATTGAACTAAAAATAGAAGCTTATCTATAAAGATAAGCTTTTTATTTGTAAATTATTATTTAAATTAATCTACGATTGTAAGTATTGCCTATATATATTAAGAAATTGAATAAAGGGGGAGAGAAATATTCATTTAAAATAGAATACTAACTTTAACCTTCCTGAACAATGAATTACGGTTAACAAGAAAGGCTTGGGGATAAATAGTGAATAATATATTATTAACAAAAATAAAAATATCTGAGATAGTTGGTTGGTCTAAAGTAAATGGTAGAAGATGGGTTAAACATTTTACCGATAAATGTTAATGGAAATAAAGTTATGTATATGATGGAGTCGTTAAGAATAATGAAATTTCTAAAAAATTGAACGAAGCTGGTATAACTATACCAAAAATTACTGATAATTAATAAGAAGGAATATCTAAATCTGAAAAAGAAGAGCAAATTCTAATAGGAATGCACAAGATTAATCGAGTACATAAAGATTATGATGAAAATATTAAAAAGTACTATACCTTTTGCTTGAGAAATGATGATTCCTTATTTAGAAATGATAAAAGATGGAGAAGCATATTCAGCTAATCAAATTACAGAAAAACTAGTAAACTTCTATAAACTAACTGAAGAGCAGCGACTAAAGATGTATGAAAATTCGGACATAGTATTTCTTTCTAGAGTGCGATGTATCAGATATAGCTTGAAAAAAGAAAACATATTGAGGAGATCAATAAGCTAACCTACCAAATTACAAATGATGGTCTTGATCTCCTTAATGAAGGCAAAGGTGAAATCGTAGAGGAAATTGAAGAATTAGAGAAAGTAGTAGATGCTCTAACTGTCGATAAACAAAAGTTAGAAGAATTAAATAATGGCAGATAATTTATTAAAGCAATTAAGAAATGTCCATTGGATGAAATTTGAAGAAATAGTGGTTGAACTGTTGACTGTAATGGGGTATGGAGACGGTAAAGTCACAAAAAGAACTAATGTCGAAGGGCTGGACGGAGTAATTAAAAACAGATAAGTTAGGTCTAGATAATATATATGTTCAAGCTAAAAGGTATGCTGTAAATAATTCTGTTGGTCGTGACGTTGTTCAAAGCTTTTCTGGTGGTCTAGACGGAAAAGGTGCAAGGATACTCCTTTTTGTAACGAATGACGATTAGGTGTATTTTAGCTTACTGACTTCGGGTATCCTTTTGTTATCTTTATTTTATGTCTTAATGTTGCTCGCTCTAACTTCATTAAACTCCTATTTAGTACTTCTGCCTCGGTTGTTCTCACAGACATATATTATAGAAAGATAGCTGGTGAAGTTTCAATACGACGAAATATTTGATGAAAGGGGTCTATTGAAAATACCCATTGTCAACTGTTAAATAACTACAAAAAGTGTAAAAATATATAAGTGATGGTATAATATACACATTGATTTTGAGTGTTAATTACAAACGATGGAGGTAATAATGTCTACCTTAAATTATTTTGAAAAAAGTTATTTTGAAGATTTGTTTAATATGGAGTCGGGCTATGTTTTAGACTTTACTAATAGACAATTTCAGGAATTCGTATATGAAGCTATTCAAATTGATATATATAAAACCCATTCAGGATTATCCAAAGCTAAAATACTTAGGGAAATTATTAGCATTTACGATAATAACATCGTCGGAAAATTGCTATTACAATTACTTAGTTATATGCGTTTTAAAAAAATGATAACTAGCGAAAATGAAGAAACCTTTAGAAAATGTGCTGAAATAGGTAATAGATTAATTGGAAAATCTATTAAATATCAATCAACAAAACCTAAAGAAAATTATAATAAAAATGATCGCCCGCTATCAAAAAAAATATTTGATAGAGAAAGATTTTTAAAAGAATTAATTAAACTTATATCTTATTCCAATCCTCAAAAAAGAGGATTTGCTTTTGAAAAATATTTGGAAAATTTATTTTTAGAATGTGGAATGGACCCTCGAGGCAGTTTTAAATTAGAAGGAGAACAAATTGATGGTAGTTTTACTTTGTATAATGAGGTTTACCTTTTAGAGGCAAAATGGACTGATAAGCGAATAGCTAAGCCGGATCTAGTAAATTTTAATGATAAAGTAGGATCTAAATCTAGGTTTACAAGAGGATTATTTATTAGCTATGCAGGATATACCAAGGAAGCACTTACTACCTTTGATAAAGGAAGAAATGTAAATATCGTTCTAATGACCATTCAAGAGCTTGTAATTTGTTTGGAACGAAATATTGATATAAAAGAAATGATATGGTGGAAGGTTAGAACCTTAGGAGAAGAAGGAATGTTTTTTAAAGATTATTCTTCCAACATATAAATAATTATTTTATCCTAATATAACCTATGATTGGAGTCTATTTAATAAAGTGGGAAAACCCACTTTTAATTTTTTTGATAGGAACTTTTTCTAAACGAAGAGAAACTTAACGAACTTCGTTGTCAAACTTATCATCGATTATGTTGTGAAAAACGGAACACTTGAAAAGAAGTATTACAAGAAGATCCATTCCGTGCTCTGGGAAGTGTAACTGAATTATTTAATGATAACCTAGATAATGTACGTGGAATTTTACGGGTTATTGATATGATTAATAATTCGGAGGAGTTTGAAGGGGCGTAATTATTTCTAGAGACAACAAATCTTAGTTGTCTCTTTATTATCTACATCAAATACCGATTACTCAAAACAATTAAAAGTATGGATATAGTAAATGAAGAAAAAAAATATTAATATAAAATTAGTCCTTTCATTTAACCTAACAAAATGAAATATTTAAAAGCCTTGAATATTATCAAGGCTTTTTTAGTGAAAAAGTTGTTAATAACTATATCTCAACTGCTTCTTTTGCTAGACTATCATAGTGAAGTTCAGTTAATCGAGATTGAAGAAAGTCATCATTTAGTAATTTTAAAAATAGTTTTTTTGATTTTTTTGTTGATAATTTAATCCTTGAATTATCATCATTAAATTCAAATTTACCTTTTAATGTTGGATAGGTTTTAACAAATTCAATAATCGTATTAGAAGGAATTCTATTAAGAACTGGAGAATGTGAGCCGATTTTAGTAAGTTTACGAGCAAAAGTAATGTCTTCTATCATTTCTCCAAGTGAATCAATATCTTCGATTAAATTTGCAGAGTCAATTTCACTTAATGCCCTAATCGCAGTGGACTTTATAATCTCGTGAAAACTAAAAAATTTCTCTAACATATTAATATTTCTTATAAATAACTCATCATTTAAACGAAAGAGATCAAAATCTGGATATATTCTTAAAATGTCATCCGGCATTTCTTTAAATCGAGTTTCATTTCCCCATTTTATTAAAGGAATACCATTTCTATCTCTTTTATATAAATTTATTGGATAGTTTCTTTTATAGGATATTAATGTACTGTCGTTATAATGTATAAGAAATATTATTCCAGTAATATCATCTAAACGATCATTATTAAACGAAAAAAGAGGGAAATCCTCTGTTCTTTGGAGTTCTTCTAAGATTTTCAACCCTACTGGAATTTGATCTAAATCATATTCAAATAATACATTTTTTCTTTCATCAAAATTTGAAATAGGTAATACACTTAGTTCTTCGTTGTTGATTATTTTTTCATTAAGATTTAAAATAAATTCATTTTTCAAATTAGTTTGGGCAGGTCTTTCTATATCTGCTCTCTTTAAAATATCTCCTGCTGGATTCTTTAAAACAAAAAATATTTCTGCTACAAATTCATTTTGATTGTCTATAAAGGTTTTAATAATATTTAATAACTCTGATTTATTCATCTGATAGCCCTCACAAAATAAATATTTTCATCAATTTTTCTATAACTCACTCTTTGATCAACTTCAAGATCTTCCCTAGATATTAAAATTATATTAGATCGATTTTCGATCCTGAATTTTGCATCAGCTTTGTAGATGCGGTATCCAAGTATAGCTAATGTTGGATTTGAATAAAATAGATTTGTTTTTAAATAAATAATTCCAATAGCCAGAAGTAAGACTAACAAAACAACTAAATATCTTGGCTTGGTTAAATCAAATGCAATTAAAGGAATAATATAAGTTGACAAAAACGTTAAATGTTCATAATTTTTATTTTCAATATTATTAATTGTAATCGGAGTTTGCTCACTACCAGAAATTTTATATTTGAATCTAAAAACACAAAGAATCCCAAAAACCAAAAAGCACAGTGCAACAATGGGAATCCAATTTAAAGCAAGAATTTTTTTAAACCCTATAAAACTACAATTATCTTCAAAACAAATTGGTATATTTATAGTAACTATAAGTATTAATAAAAAAAGTAGCCACAGTGATATTATGTAAAGTTCTATTTTATCCCAATTATTTCCTAACAAAATTATCACCTCAATATTTTCAGAGCTTTACTAAGTATATCAAATATTTAATAATATTGGGTTAATAAACAATATTTACAATTAAATATATTAAAATTACATTTTATGTTTTAAGGTAAATAATAGTCCACTGCTATTTCATCAATGGTATATAATATTAACAAGTCATTTGCCAAAAATGGTACGCGATTGCTTGGAATGTATTCGTAGACATTTCCAATGAAAAAGCTTATCAAATGATTCAGCTGAGCTCCTTTCATAACGTTTTCTCTTAGGATTAGATTGAAATCAATCTTGTGAGAGAATTTGTGATGGTTAATTACAGAATATTATAAAAATAAAAGGGGATTAGGAAAATGGTTGTTTGGAAAGATGGACTAACAAGAGTTGAGCTACTTGACGCTCTAGATGAACTTTTCTATCGCGATTTGGATTCTTGGTTTAACTCAAGTACTTTCTATTGTGACAATTGTGTTGATGATTTTATAAGACAGTGGCCAGGTATATATAGCTGGGATGAGAATTTTCAGAGAAATTCCATACCACTTGATACATTTTATGACGGTAGCCGTTTAAATGATTTTTTCACAAAAGAAGAGTTTTTAGATCTACTTAGAGATATGGAATGTCCAAATTGTGGCGATAAAGTTTCAGGTAATATATGGCCTTACGATATGAGTTTTGATGTCCCGGATAATTTTAATAATTATTTAAATGATATTGCTTTACTTGCAGATAAGACACCTTTCCTATTGTTAAGTCACCCCTTCGCTAAGCAAGTCTATAACGAAATAAGTGAGTTATCAAAAACAATTAATAATTCAAAGCTTAGCAACCCTTTATTTCGAGCGAGAGTCTACAAAAGAGGAAATTCTTATAATGAAGGTGACTTCTTAGCTCCAAATAAGAAAGATATAAAAGAAGGAAGGTACAACCACGCAGGCAGGCAGGTGCTCTATTTAGCAGAGGATGAATCAACTTGTTTTTTTGAAATGAGAAACCCTAAAGACGGGATTATGCTCGCAAAAATCGAAATTACGGAACCTTTGAAAATTCTTAACTTATTGGATGTTAATTTGGAGGGAAATAGCATTATTCAAGCGATAAAGCTTTCATCCTTACTGAGTTCACCAGATGAAGGAGATGGTTTGTTTAAACCACATTATGTTTTTACAAGGTTTGTCGCAGATGTAGCAATGTCTGCTGGGTTTGAAGCCATACGTTATCCTAGTGTTCGATTTAATGGAGGATACAATATTGCTGTTCTTAATTATGAAAAGATTAAAGTTAAAACAAATATCATAGATTTTATTTATGTTAATGAAGAAATGATTACATCCACAAACATTAAGTAATGGATATAAAAAATATTAGTGGGATATTGATGATGCTATAAAATTGTAGCTGTTTACTCTATTTAGATAATGACAAATATTATACCACTAGTGTGAAATCTTAATCTTTTTAGCTAATAGGAAGTTGATTAACCGGTCAACATCTCTTGTGTCGTCAATTACACTCCATACACAAAACAGTTGAAGGTGAGATGAAAATAGCAAAGAACCATTTAATGTTTAAAGATAGAGAAAAGTCATAGGAGGGAAATATACAAGATAAGTCGAAAAGTGGAGTTTTACTGTATCAAAATTTTAAAGATATAGTACCTAGAGTAAGCGAACAAGGATTTGGAGGGGATTATGGGTATAAATTCGAGTTATTATAATAGTAAAACAGATTATATGGATAGAGTAGTGGCTTCAAGCGGAACGTACTTTTGTAGTAAATTTACAGTTTTACGGGGTGCTTTAACTGTAGGTTTGGCTCCTAAAGAATATTTAAGTATACCTAAAGAGGTTGCTGAATGGAAATTAGCTACTGTTAATGCATTCATAGAATTTTCTACTTCTCCACTTACTATGAAAAATATAACTCATTTAGAAACTAGTGAAAAAGTTAACGTTGCCTATTTTCTAGGAATGGTATTTTCTCAAATATATATGCAAACTCACTATGGACTTAGACATTTAGAGCATCTAAGAAATTCTGGAATAAAAGTTTCTAAAAGAACAACAAGAAAGATGAACCCAGATTTATGGGGGATTAGTACAACTTTAATCACAAGCAAAACCCCACCCTCACCCAAAAGTTTTTTAGTAGAGGCTAAAGGATCCACAACAAGAAGTACTTATTTCAACGATGAAAATGTTGATAAAGCTGCAAGACAACTTGGAGTAGTAACTCAAATAAATTATAAAAGTTCAGCGGGAGCTAAACCACAAATCTTTAATAGTTCGTTGTCAAATTTAGAAAAATTAGTTGTTGCTACTCACCCAAATGATAATGGGGAGATTACTCAACATATTGTTGATCCAACAAATGGGCAAGATAATGTAGTAGAAGTTAACGGAGATGAAACTGTATATAAACATTATCTCGGGATAATGAATCTTATCGCTAACGAAACCATTATACCATCCACTAAATCTGGTATTAAATTTAAGGTTGTTGAATATAAAAAGCTTGGTTGTTTTGTAGGAATTAGTGAAAAGGTTTTTGATATTGTTTACGAATCTTTTAAAGGAAAGAAAGTAACAAGTAAATCTCTTGAGGGAATAAATAATAAAATTAATAAAGAACTAGATGACTTAAACCTATTAAATAATATTGAAAGTGAAAATTTATCGATTGGAATTGACGGCATAATAGTGTTTAAAGATTAAAAATTAAATTTCCGATGCAATAATAGCAACCAAAAAAACAATTAATTCAAAATGCAGACGAAAGGAAAATATAGAATTTTAAGGGATGATTATGAAGTTTAATTATTATAACCAAAACATCATCTGTGTTATCAATTATTTTATAAACACGTCGTACTTCAGTATGCCCTATTTTAGAGGATATACTGAAGTTGAATTTTTCCTTTTTTAAATTTCCATAGGATATTATATATTCTATTAGAGATTTTCATATTGAATTATACAGGTTAATTAAGTTCTATGAATTCTGCTGATTTAAATCTGGCATTATATATTTTAAAGTAATAAATTGCTCCATATCCTTCAAATAAAAAATTATGTTATTAAAATATCGTTTTTTAGCATTTAAAGCTGATGAGAGTTGAAGGTTTCTAGTTTGTTGATTAAAAATATATTCGGCTAATAGTGTTGGTAGGACGAATGAAAAGGTTATATAATCAATAGTATCATCAATAGTAATATACCAGTAATTTTTATTTTCGGCATAATTCCAAGTGATATTTACATCAAATGTTGTTTTTCTAGTTTTTGATAATAAATATTTAAAGTCTTCACTAGAAAATGGCTTTAATAAAATAGTAAAAGGTGAATTTGTAGAAGCTAAATATAGATCGCCAAAATTACGAATAAACATAAAATAATTGTCTAGTATATTACGCATTTTTCGATCTTGCACTTCTCTTCTATTTAGATTTAACCGAAAGAATTCTTTACGAATGATTTGTCTTATTTCATTTAATGGATAATTATTAAATTCTCTGTTAATTCTAGATGCAGTTTCGCTAATCACATTTCGTAAACCTTCATATTCATATCCGCTTAAATCTATTAAATGAATTTTGTGTGCAATAGCTAGTTTAATAGCATTGTTTGTAAACCCGCTTGTTGAAAAAATAGCGTATTGATAGTTATATCGTTGTGCTAATAAGTCTTCACCATTTAAGTCTATAGTTTGATAATTAGAATTTAGATCTTGTAGAATTCCAATCCCAGATCGAACAACATCGATTCCTGTTTTATTACTCTTAAATTTAGCTTCTAAAAATAGACGAACTGGATATGTGAAAGGTAATGAAAATGAAAATTGTCCTAAAACATCAGCTTGATGTATTCCCCCACGACCTTTAATATTTAGACCATTTCCACGTAAAGTGAATTCAGGATTCAAATTGGGGTTATTTAAGACATTTGTAGTAATCAAATTATAACCACTATTTTCAACTAATTTAGATAATGCTTCTTCTAATAAATAACCACGCAGCATTGCTTCTGTAATACGCATAATATAATTATTACTCCCTTTTAAAATTACTGTATATGTATTTTAAGATAACTTTAAAGTAATGTAGAAAAACTTTTATAATAAAGTGATTATGCTACATTTTAGAATTCCTCTCCCTATGAAACTGTTGTGAAGTGAAAGGAACATATAGGTTTTATTAAATAAATACAAATTATAATTAGGACTGATATCCCCTCTCTAACAAGGAAATTAGTTGTGACATAGTTTTTACCATTAACCCTGTAAAAATTAAAATGATGTTTTTAGTATGATTTCTGTTAAATCCACCAACATCTATTGTGTTGTCAATTACAGTCTACACATACTGATTATGGATTCCACAAGGAGAAAATAAATAATCAATTCACCTAACTACGATTACAACATCTCAAATTAAGAAAGTAAAGTCACCTTCGAGAAAATAGAAAGTTTCAATATCTGATAAATCGGTGGTCTCTCAATTGGCCTAGAGATTTTTATTACATAATTTGTATTATTTTCTCTAATAGAAATGTTAATCTCTTTATTATGTGGTTTTAATAATCAGCCAGATGAATGCAATGAATGATTAGAGAATTGAAACGGATACCGTTCTTCGAGCTGATCATTTATACAGAAATGAATGCCGTAAAAATTTATAAGAAAATGACCGTCCCACTTTAGACGGTCATTTTTAAACTTAACTCTACAGACCACCTGCTCACACATTTGCTAACATAATTATTTCATTGAGCTTTATTTATTTTATTGAGCTGATATAAAGGCCTTACAAAACATTGAGAAATCAACCTTCTTTACACTTATTTAATTCTGTTAAACCAGTTTGATTATATGAAACAAAATTGACAGGGAAGGGGTCGTGGGTTCGAATCCCTCACAGGTCATCAACTAACAAAGGCTCAAATCCTTGATATAACAAGGATTTGGGTCTTTTTTTGTATGTTTCCCATTCATTCCTTATGAGGGTGGAGAATACTTAGGATAATTAAATATTGTAAGTATTTGACATGCGAGTTATTCTTGAATCAACTAACAAGGCACAATATTGAAGGAGAAAATCATGAGTTATCTCGGAAAGTATTTGAACATGCCGCCAACAATTGACAAGCTCCATACATTAGAGAAGGAAATTGAAAAAAAAGGCTACTCCTTAAGTGATTTATCGCTATATTTAGAATTTGATTTCTCCCCTTATGAAACTACTCCCTATGATGTCATTACTTTTGCCAGTACAGGCGTTGACGGCATACATTTCGGATTTCTAACCGATTTCGGTACAGTATCTGATTTAGAGAATGCGTTCGTCGTTTGTATTAGTCCCATGGATTTTGATACACATATCAAGATTGTAGCAAGGAATATTAGGGAGTTTCTTAGCTTGGTTTGTACGATGAAGGGTGCCTTAAGTATATCTAACTTTAATATCTTCGAAGAAGAAGAACAGTATATTCAATATCTTCAAGAACAAAATCAAGTAAAACCTGAAGATAAGGAATTTGAAGAAGAAGCAAAATATGTAGTGGAGAAGATAATAGCCGCGTTTGGAAGCGAACCAATCGAGGATGTCTATCATTATGTAGAGATAAAAGTAAGGGAACAACGAGCACAACAAACCATTTTTCCCACTCTTGATGGGTTAGGCATCATACCTGTAGATAACGTGACGAGCAGCCATATCCTATATAAACTTGAAAAAGATATGACGATTGACTTGGCAGAAATGAAAGCCTTTTTTTATTCTGCAACAACAGAAAGTAAACTGGCTTTCATCAGAGATGTCCAATTCACTTATTTAATTACAAATGAGATAGCGTTAAAGGAAATGGTCATTCATGAAATGATTAAATTGGGTTTACAGGATGAAGTGGATAGATTATACGTGTTTTAGCCCTTTTTTTCTTGCCTAATTGACACCTTTGGGCGTAACATGCCAAAAATGCTTAGGGGTTACTTGCAGAGGGATTCATTTGGGGATCGGACTTCGGCAAACAAAAGGGACGCTCATTATTGAGGTCCCTTTTTCAAAATGCGTTAAGGTAATGAAGTTTTATATTGTTCCATTAAATCACCTGCATATAAGCTCGTTAACATTAAGAAAATGGCAAGTCCAAGGTATAAGGAGAACCAGATCACTTTTGTTTTGAGACTTGATGAGTAATAGGATTTCTCTTTGTCCCTGATTTCCGTTTGTTCTTGCACATCTTTAAAAAACGTTGCTGCAATTCGTTCATAGGTGCCTATATTTTCAAAATCGGTCGGTCCGTACTGGTATTCATTCGAATTAGCAGCATCAAGTAAGGATCTATAAATGGTTAATTTTACCTCGGTCCGTTGTTTTTCTTTTAGCTTATCATCATCGAATAGCGGGATATGCCAACTCTTCATTTTGTTAAGCTTTCCATGCAGCCGACTTAATTCCATATTCCAAATATTGAAGAGGCGAATTTTTTCTTCTTCTGTTGCAGCTGCAAATTCCTCTAGCTGTTCTATACCAAATTGATTGGATTCGATTACGCTATCTCTTTGATTTATGGTTATCTCGCTGCGGAATTCGTTCCACCATTTAGAGATTCCTAATATTAAGAAAAGAATTAATAACGGATTGGGGCGGAAGAACATATATACGACCATTCCGATAATCCCGACTACCCAAAGTTTTGCAGAGATGACTCCTACAATACGTCCCCCATCAAGAGGATGCACAGGCATTAGATTGAACAGATTAATCATGGCTCCAAGGGTAATGACCAAAAGCCAAAACGGATTTTCCGTCACCAAAAATAAGGGGATGGCTGGTAAGAATGCTACTGTACCTAACAATGGTCCTCCAAATGCAAGATAAGCTTCTTGGTTAGCATTCTTCGGTTCTTCTTTAAGGGCAATTAACGCTCCGACAAACGGGATGAAAATGGCACTGGATGTTTTGATGCCCTTTCGCTTAGCCGCAAGTAAATGGCCCATTTCATGGATATAAATAAGGTAGACTAAGGCTGCAGCAAATTTCCAACCGTAAACCAACGCATACGCTCCCAGTGAAACGAAAATAGATAAGAGAGAACCCACTTTTGCTACTTTCAATAGCGCAAGCAACCACTTTATTTTCCCTAGGAAAAAAAACCCGATTGCACCTAAACTTAACCATCCTTTATTCAATGTAGATTCTTTCAAAACGTACCTCCTAGAGTATATGGGAAAACAAATGATCCCGGTGATACTCTTCTTATTGATTTATCCACTTTTAATATCCTTATTATAGCTTATTTTTTCTTTGCCTTTAGGAGTATTTGCCTAAAAATATCAACTTCCAAATCTTTTTTTATTTAACAATCACCATAGAACCGGAAAGTATGGGCGAGTGATAATCGCCTATGTGTCAGTGTTTTATTGAATGATAAAGAACCAGAGCGGTGGTTTTGACAGGGGAAAGCGCAAAAAAGTGATTTGTGACGGTGGCTCGTCCGTTGCAGGGCATCAGCCTCTTTGGTACACTATGCAGAAGTGCATTATTCTTTGATTGGGAAATATTACGTTCCGATTTGCATTGTGGTATTTCGTTTTCGGGGCACATAATAAATGACAATGATGAAAACTTAAATATGTAAAGAAGCGTTTCTAAGGAAAAATCATATGTTCCCTCATACAGCAGGCGTGTATGGGGGCTTATATTTTATCAGGTTTTTTGTCTGGATAGCTTTACAGTAGGAGGAAGCAATGAACAATTATAAGCTGACCATTCAATATGATGGCGGACGCTATAGGGGCTGGCAACGGCTGGGCGATAGTGACGATACGATTCAAGGGAAAATAGAAAATGTATTAACGGAAATGGCAGGGGAGAAAATCGAAATCATTGGATGCAGCAGAACGGATGCCGGTGTGCATGCTTTTGCCCAGATTGCCAATTTCAAGATTGCTGGAAATTTGACAGAATCAGAAATAATGAACTATTTAAATAGATATTTGCCCCAAGATATAAGCATCATAGAGGTCATGTTAGTTCCTGATCGTTTTCATGCCCGTTATAATGCTAAGGACAAAACCTATTTATATAAGATCTGGAACGAGAGATATACGAATCCGTTCATGAGAAAGTACAGTATGCATGTTGAGGAAAAGCTGGATATAGAAAGGATGAAAAGGGCGTGTCAATATTTTATAGGTGCACATGATTTCACTGCTTTTTCAAATGCAAAGTCCAAGAAAAAATCAATGGTGCGTGAAATATATGTGATTGATATAGTGGAAAATGCCGGCTTCATCGAAATTAGTGTGCGTGGGGATGGTTTTCTTTATAATATGGTTAGAAAGATGGTCGGAACGCTGATAGAGGTCGGTCTTGGTGAAATAGACGCTGAGCAAATCCCGGGCATTCTGGAGTCGAAGGCAAGAGTCCAAACGGGCCGTATGGCGGATGCCGCCGGGCTGCATTTAGTAAAGGTTGATTTTTAGACAGGATATGGCTGGACTGGTTGTCTGGAGAAAATGGTTGAAAAAGTGAAGAAACAGGGAAGAATGGTAAAGTTGAATAGCACGAAGGAAGGGGAGATTTTCATGAGGTTAGCCGGAAAGAAAATTATCAGTCTTGTGCACCATGATTTTGAAGATTTAGAGCTCTGGTATCCGATCTTACGATTGAAAGAAGAGGGTGCGATCGTTCATCTTGCTGGAGAGAAGGCGAATGAAACATACATTGGCAAATATGGTGTACCCGCCGTATCCGATTATGATTACGGGAGCATCGAAGCGGAAGATTATGATGCGATTCTCGTACCGGGCGGTTGGGCCCCTGACAAAATCCGTCGGTTCCCTGAAGTGATTTCACTAATCCAAAGCATGGAAGAATCTAAAAAACCGATCGGGCAAATTTGCCATGCTGGCTGGGTGCTGATCTCCGCAAAAATTCTAGCTGGCAAGAATGTAACAAGTACGCCTGGCATTAAGGATGATATGGAAAACGCCGGAGCAACCTGGATTGACGAAGCTGTCGTAGTCGATGGAAACCTAGTATCAAGCAGACGCCCGCCTGATCTGCCGGATTACTTAAGGGAATTGATAACGGTGATAGAAAAACGTTGATGCAATTTTGATGAAAAGGCCAATCGAACGGAAGGCAAAACCCGAAAGCGGGTTTTGCCTTCCGTTTTTTCTTTATGAAAAGTCCCGATGTTCATGCAACGACCGATAAGGGCAACTCTGGATTTTAACATATTCTTCGCACAGAGTGAATTGGAACGGAAAGCGAGTGCCCGCAGTTGTTAGGAAAATTTCACAGGAAGTGCTAATCGATAGGTGAAAGTGGGAAATTCCATGGATATGTTTACTTAGTATCGAATATGGAGGTTTTCCGAATAATAGTATCAAAATACTTATGCACGGGGGTATATTTTGAGAAATATTCGGGAGATCTTCATGGACGATTTAAAAAGCATTTATAAAAATTTCTTTGTTTGCATCGTGGTTGTTTTCCTTATGCTCATCCCGTCCATTTATGCGTGGTTCAATATTGTCGCCTCTTGGGACCCTTATGCCAACACGGAAGGAATCCTAGTCGGTGTTTCCAATAATGATAAAGGTGCCGAGTTGAATGGCAAAGCTGTCAACTTAGGCAATGAGGTCATAGAGGGGTTAAAGGGGAATAAAGATTTAGGCTGGAGATTCACATCGGAAAAGGATGCGGTTGCAAAGGTGAAGAAAGGGGATTATTACGCGACACTCATCATCCCTGAAAATTTTTCCGAGCATATTGCGACCATCATGACCGATGAACCTATGAAAGCGGAAATTGATTACTATGTTAATGAAAAAATCAATTCCATCGCCCCAAAAATTACGGCAGCTGGAGCCAACACCATCGTCGATAATGTAAGCAAAAGCTTTATTAAGTCAGCTAGCGGGAGTATCCTGGAAATCTTTAATGAACTGGGGATCACGTTGCAAAATGAATTGCCGACCATTCAGAAGATGAAGAATATGGTGTATGTATTGGAGGGGGAACTTCCAGAGCTTGAACAAAACTTGAAAATCGTACAAACACATGTAAAGAGGGCAGAAGAGATCATTAACAAGGTCAATGAAGGCCTGGAATCAATAGAGGGGATAACGTCGCAAAAAGATAAATTGGTGTCAGGCGTTTCTCGTTATGTAGACTCGACCAAGCAGGCATTCGAAGAAATCCAGCCACTCTTGAAGAATGATATTGCGAAAATCAGGAGCGATAATGAAACGATCTTAGTGCTTGCAAGTAGGGTAACAGATCAGAATTTGCCTAGCGATGAGGTCAATCAGCTAGTTGAACAAGGGAGAACGCGGTTAAATAAAGAGCTCTACCTTTTGGACAGTATGTATGACTTATTGGTGAGCGTAAATCAATTTAGTGAAAAAGACCGCCTTCAGCCAGAAATGATGCTAGTGGATGGTTTACGGGATAATGCTTCGGGCCGGCTTCAAGCTCTGAATGACCATTCCTTCGATTCACTCAGGGTTCTTGGTGAAAATAATGATCAAGTCTTGGAGAGCTTCCAGGATACCTTTTCAAAGCAAACAGGATCAAAAATAAATGAAATCTGGACGGAAGCGAATTCCATATTACAAAAAGCCCAGCTTTCGATCGAAGAGGGCAGCCAGGCTCTTCCTGAAGTGAAGGCACTATTGAATGACACTGATCGAACGCTTGGGGCTCGCATGGGGGATATCGATAAGTTACAGGATAGGTTTCCGGAAATCGAAGCAAAAATCAAGGCGCTGGCTTCTAAAATGAGAGAAATTGATAAGTCTTACAATATGGAAGAAGTCATTGATTTCCTGAAAAATGATATCGAACAAGAAAGTGAATTTTTCTCGGAGCCGGTACTGCTCAATAAACACAGTTTATTTCCGATTCCGAACTATGGATCTGCCATGTCTCCCTTTTTCACGGCACTGTCCCTCTGGGTGGGCGGGACCATACTGATTTCCATGCTTAGCGTGAGCGTCTCGCAAAAGGGCTACAGTCCATATCAAATTTATATTGGCAGATACCTAATATTTTTCATCATTGGATTGATCCAGGCTTTAGCCGTTTCCATCGGCAATCTTTTTCTGATTGATGTATATGCAGTGGATAAATTCGAGTACGTCATTTTTTCGGTCTTGATAAGTACGGTGTTTACATTAATGGTCTACACCTTCGTCTCGGTTCTGGGGAATGTCGGGAAAGGGATAAGCGTTGTTCTGATGGTACTTCAAATATCAGGTTCGGGAGGAACTTTCCCCATTCAAGTAACTCCGCCATTTTTTCAACATATCAACCCTTTCTTGCCATTCACCTATGCTGTCGGTTTACTTCGTGAATCCGTTGGCGGGATAACGTGGAGTGTCGCCGGCAGGGATATATTCATCTTATTCATCTATTTAATACTGACCATAGGGTTTGGCATCATTCTGAAAAAGCCATTGCATGAAAGAACGCAAAAGATGAAGGATAAACTGTATGGAAGCAGGATTTTCTAATTGCATCAAATAGGCTGGCTTGTAAAGAGGTTTTTTGTACGCATATAAAAGCTGGATTTATCCGTTGTAGGACGAATTGCTTCCAATCCAGGACGGATTAAACGAAATTCGTTCGAATAATTACGATGCAGGACGAATCAATTTCAGTACAGGACGAATTATTTGAAATTACGCCGAAATAATTGCCTGTCATGGACAAACTTGATTCAATGCTTGAATCACCTGATCTACTTCCTCCCAGGAATCAATGGAGGCACCAGAGGCCAGCGGATGTCCTCCGCCATTGAATTGCCGAGCCACCGAGTCAATGGGGGTGGTGCGTGAACGGATCCTGACACGGATTTTCCCAGGATATTCAATGAAAAATACCCAAATCTTGTTGGCCCTGACACTTGATAGCGTATTAACTAAATTCGAAGCTTCGTTTCGGTCCATGTTATACAATTTCAGCAAATCCTCGGTAATGATGAAGTAAGCAACTCCTTTATCAGAAACCTTGAAGCTCATGAGGATGTCTTTTTGAAGCCTGGAAGAGTTTTTCGACTTTACCTGGAGAAAGTTGTGAATTCGTTCCGGTTGAAAATCATAAGCTCTCAATCGAGAAACCAAATTTAATGTTCGTGGAGTGATTTTTCCATTCATGAAATTACCTGTATCACTAAGTATCCCTGTATAAAAGGATTTAGCCGTTTCTTTATTCATTGCAAAATCATCTGGAAATTCCAAGGACAAATCCGTCAGCATTTCACTTGCAGAGCTATAGGAAGCGTCGACCCAAGAGAGGTCGCCAAATGGCTCGTAATCGGGGTGGTGGTCGATTTTAATCAGCATGTCACCTAAACGAAAGCGGGAATCACTGATCCTCGAAAGGTTGGCAGTATCACAAACAATCACTAAGGCGCCTTCGTATATATTATCAGGAATGATATCCATTTTTCCGATGAAAAGAAGCTTATCGACTTCCTCGCCTACCACAAAGATTTCCTTAGACGGGAAGGAGTGCTTCAATAAATGCTTTATGCCGACTTGTGCCCCCAGGGCATCCGGGTCCGGATCAACATGGCGATGTATGATGATGGTCGAATATTTCTTGATGGTTTCCACTATTTCGCTTTTTATCTTTTCCATTTTGCCATCTCCTTTCGAGGCGTTCGTTCATACCAATATCATCACACTCTTCAAGGGTAAAGGCAATTTCAATCACAATAACTTTTGATGCATGCGTCATCCGACAAAAAGAAATTCATTATTATTGAAAAATTCAAATAATTATCTTATACTTAATTTACCAAACCGATGACAGCAAGCTTCCTACCTTGCTGCATGGCCGGCTTGTCCTAAAACTGGAATTTATAAAAATTGACTTGGTTCACTTGATCTTCCTTTGCAGGAAGACAGTGCGTGGATAAGGGTCAGTGAAACGTACAATGTGATGGCATTGTTTGTTTTACTGGCTCTTTTGTGTATCCGGGAAAAATTTGAAAGGGGTGATGGTATGAGCGGTGCTTTGGATGGAGTCAGGATCATTGATGTTTCCCGTGTTTTGGCAGGGCCGTTTTGTTCGATGATCCTTGGTGATTTGGGAGCGGAAGTAATTAAAATTGAACATCATGAATCAGGTGATGAAACAAGAGGATGGGGACCCCCATTCTCAGGCGGGGAAAGCGCCTACTATTTATGCGCCAATCGAAATAAGCAGAGCGTGACTTTGAATTTGAAATCTGAGCAAGGGAAAGAGATTTTTCAAAAGCTGATCTCGTCCGGGGATATTGTGGTTCAAAATTTCAAGACCGGTACATTGGAGAAGATGGGCTTAGGTTATAGGGAGTTAAAGGAATGCAATCCCAAACTGATCATGGCCTCGATCACGGGGTTTGGCTTAACCGGTCCTTATAAGGGGTTACCGGGCTATGATTATATCATTCAGGCGATGAGCGGGTTGATGAGCATAACCGGGGAAAAGGATGGAAGTCCCGTGAAAGTCGGTGTGGCCATAGCAGACATCTTGACTGGCTTGTATACATGCATTGGCATTTTATCAGCCCTGCATCATAGGAATGAATCGGGGCAAGGGCAGGAGATTGATATTTCGCTAATGGATTGTCAGGTTTCTTCGCTAGTGAATGTCGCGAGCAACTATTTATTCAACGGGCTGACTCCACGACGAATGGGGAACCAGCATCCCAATATCGTTCCATATCAAACGTTTCCTACAAGTGATGGAGAGCTTGTCGTGGCGGTGGGGAATGACGAGCAGTTCAGGCGATTCGCGGCTGTTATTGGCAGACCTGAGTTAGCGGAACAGCAGCGGTTTAAGCATAATGAAAAGCGCTTGCTGAACAAGGAAGAATTAGTGCCGATTTTGGAAGAGTCATTGAAAACAAAGACAAAAAAAGAGTGGAAAGAGCTGTTTGATGCTGCTGGGATACCGAATGGTCCGATTTATGATATCGCAGAGATGTTTGAGGATCCACAAATCAGTGCCAGAGGCATGCTTGTGGAAATGGAGCATCCGACCATCGACGGCCTGAGGATGGTCGGATCGCCCCTGAACCTATCCAAAACGCCGGTCACGATGAGGAAGCATCCGCCGCTGTATGGTGAGCATACCGATGTCATTTTGACTCAACTGGGGTATGATCCCGGTCAAATCGACAAATTCAAGCAAAATAAAATTATCTAGGAGGAATCTTGATGATGAATTTCGAATTAACAGAAGAGCAGCAAAGTGTAAAAAAAGTGGTCAGGAAATTCGTGGATAAGGAAATCATCCCATATATCCAAGAGTGGGATAGGCAAGGTCAATTTCAGCCACATATCTTAAAACGATTGGCGGAATTACAGTTGATGGGCGTTTGCATCCCCGAAGAGTATGGCGGGGTGGGTATGGATTATAATACCTTGGCCATCGTTTGCGAAGAGCTGGAGCGGGGCGATACGGCGTACAGAACCGCGGTATCGGTACATACAGGGTTGAATAGCATGACGCTGCTGCAATGGGGTTCCGAAGAACAAAAACGGAAATATTTAGTTCCGCAGGCAAAAGGGACGAAGATTGGCGCTTTTGGCCTGACTGAACCGAATGCAGGGTCTGATGTGGCCGCAATGAAATCTACTGCCAGACGTGTAGGTGATCATTATATTTTGAACGGATCGAAAACATGGATTTCCCTCTGTGATTATGCCGATCATTTCCTCATTTTTGCCAAGACTGATCATGATCTTGGCTCAAAAGGCATTACGGCATTTATCGTGGAACGGACTTTTGAGGGAGTGGAATCCAAGGCCATCAAGGGAAAACTGGGAATTCGCGCGGGAAATACAGGGGAAGTCTTTTTAACGGATGTAAAAGTTCCGGCAGCGAATAGGCTTGGGGAAGAAGGCGAGGGCTTTAAAATATCCATGTCGGCTTTGGACAGCGGCCGTTTTACGGTGGCCGCGGGTGCTGTAGGATTAATCGAAGCAAGCCTCGAAGCAAGCTTGAAGTATTGCCATGAACGCAGTACATTCGGCAAGGAGATCGGCAGGCATCAGCTTGTCCAACAAATGATTGCCAAGATGACGGCAAATTTGGAGATTTCCCGATTACTGGTCTTTAAAGCGGGTACGTTGAAAAACCAAGGAAAACGGAATACGAAGGAAACATCCCTTGCTAAGTGGATTTCATGCAATGCAGCTAACGAAGCTGCCAATGATGCCGTTCAAATCCACGGTGCCTATGGCTATTCCGATGAATACCCGGTCGAACGCTTTTTGCGGAATTCGAAAGCTCCGGTCATTTACGAGGGAACCCGTGAAATCCATACGATGATGCAGGGTGAATACGCACTAGGCTACAGACAGGATAAAGAGCTTCGTAAGAAATTGCCTGCATGGCCCTTCGAGAAAGCTTCCGTACATTAAATATAGATAGAGGAGACCAGAGATGAACACATATTTCATTGCAGGGCATGCAAAACTTCCACAAGGGATGGCAGCGAGAAATTTATATGATTCCATCACGATCACATTGGAGCTGGACTTTAAATATGGTGTCATCGTCGAGGCGTCCTGCACGCTCGCTACAGAGCATGGCAGGGAATTCATTCGGCAGCTGCTGCGTGGTTATTGCCTGAAAGATGGTATCGAGGAATTGATCGATCGTGTACAAATGCATTATCGCGGGAAGGCTGGTCAAGCCATCCAAGCAGGTCTGAAGGATGTGTATGCACAGTTCGCACTGGTCTCCGACAAATAAGGAAAAAGGAAGGATGCTGCCGAAACATGAAGTCGGCAGCATCTTTTTTATTTATTGAAAACCCAATTGTACATGGAATCAAAAAAAGAGACGTTAAAGAACACGTCTCTTCTTCTTTTAACATTGTCCAATTACACGAGAAGACGTCATGAAACTAGAAGTTCCATTTCCATTTTTTCTTGAACTTAATGCTGCCGCTGCCGTGGCATCCGCGCTTGTGGGAGGAACACCGTTTCCTGCAAGTGTTCCTTTTTTTGCAGCCTGTTGATTTCCTGTTTCTGCTTGAGCGCCTTTGCGTGCCGCGAGTTGAGCTCCGTTTCCAGCAAGAACGTCTTTGTGTGTTGCGTGTTGACCGTTTCTTGCTAGAGCGGCGTTTCGTGCCGCAAGTGGACCGTTTCCTGCTTGTGCAACGCTTAGTGCTGCAAGTAGAACGTCTTTTTTTATCGTTTTTACGTGACGAGCGCCCTTTTGAGCGTGGGTCCTTGAACATGAAATCGCCCAATCCCATCGAATTGGCCCTATCAACAGCATTTTGTATATCACGAATGAAGTTTGACATAATAATAATCCCCCTTTCCATACGATAAACTATGCTGCTTGTACGTAATGTGCTAAAGATAATCGCACAGCCTGTAAAAAAATAGTTGCATTTTGGTGACGTCCTTCACTTTTTTCCATATTTTAATAGGAAAGTGAAAGGGAAGGGTTATATGAATGCTGACAAGAAGCTGCCTATGTATCAGCTGTTTATTCCACCTGTTAATTTAATGGAACTGCGCAGGGATATATGGTGCAATGATCCGCTGCCTGCAAAGCTAACCATCAACAAAAAGAAGCTGGATATTGATATTGTTTACCGTGGCTCGCATATCCGGGAATTTCGGAAAAAGTCCTATCATGTAGTTTTTTATAAACCACATATATTCAAGGGAGCAAAAGAGATTCATTTGAATGCTGAATATAACGATAAATCGTTACTGAGAAATAAATTATCGCTGGACTTTTTTGCGGATATCGGAACCTTGGCGCCTAAATCCCAGTTCGTACACTTGAATCTTAACGGGCGGGATGAGGGGATATATCTGGAACTGGAGTCCGTGGATGAATATTACTTGAAGCAAAGGAATCTTCCGGAAGGTTCCATCTTCTATGCAGTGGACGGCGATGCCAATTTTTCCTTAATGAGCGATTTGGATAAAGGAATCAAAAAATCTTTGGAGATGGGCTATCAAAAAAAATGCGGCACTGCAAAAGATGAATTATATTTACAGGAATTGCTCATCCAAATCAATACCATTTCAAGAGTGGATTTTGAAAAGGAAATCGTAAAATATATCGATGTGGAAAAGTACTTGCGCTGGCTGGCAGGCGTCATCTTCACGCAAAACTATGATGGATTCGTTCATAACTATGCCTTGTACCGAAATGGTGCTACAGGACTGTTTGAAATCATCCCGTGGGATTATGATGCGACGTGGGGAAGGGATGTCAATGGGGAAGTGATGGAAGAGGACTATGTGGGCATCGGGGGGTTTAATACATTGACTGCCAGAATCCTCGATATAAGGGCATTTCGTCTTCAATATCAAAGTCTTCTAAAAGAGATTATGGACACGCGATTTAACGTAGGTCATATGAAACCCATCATTATCGGGTTGCATGACCAAATAAGCCCATATGTCCCGAAAGATCCATATATTAAAGATAATCAGGATATTTTTGATAATGAGCCTGATTTCATCCTGAAATTCATAGAGAATCGTGCCAAATATATCAATGGCCAGCTGCATAAATTGGATTGAACGTTCCCTTTTCTTTAGATGTTGAATGAAATTGGGCAAAAACACCATGGAGCCTTCAAGTTTTTTTGTGCGATTCCATTTGCTTTTCTATACCATTACGGCTATGTTTGATAGAAAGATATAATCTAAAGAAAATGAAGGATGGGAATGGATTGACTAATCATAGCCGGATACCGGCCTATATATATACGTTTACGTGCACCCCTGACGAACGCTCATTATCCAAAATGGAGATGCGCTCGTTCTTTGGTTTTGAAACGGAAGGAAACATTTTGAAAAGCGATATAAAAATTGAACCGAGCAGAAGTCCTTTTATAAAAGGGCGTGTGGATGTCATGTTCGAAGGGGAGAGCATCTCCGAAATCGTTGAGCAAGTAAAGACCATTCATTTGCCGGATTCAACGTTCAAAGTGCTATTCGTAAAAATCAATGATTTAAATGAAGAAGAAAAAATAGATTATGGTGGGCAGCGTGAAATCGAACGAGAGATTGGCTGGCACATCCAAGCGGAGGCGGATGTACGCAATCCTGATCAGGTCTTCGGAATCGTGCCCCTCGGCGGGCGTTGGTATTTTGGCGAGTATGTCAAACCTGATGCAATTTGGTTACATCATATGAAGAAGCCTCGGGAATATTCAACTGCCCTTAGCACGAGGGTGGCAAGGGCCATTGCGAACATAGCCGTTCCACATCCTGATGGAGTGAAGGCCATCGATCCATGCTGCGGGATTGGTACCGTATTGGTAGAAGCGCTATCAATGGGGATAAATATTGTTGGGCGAGATATCAATCCGCTTGTTACAGACGGCTCAAGGGAGAATATTGCCTATTTTGGACTTGAGGGCGAAGTAACCACAGGTCCGATTTCAGAGGTTACCAGTAACTATGATGTGGCGATCATTGATATGCCCTACAATTTATATACGCATGCGACACCGGAGGATCAGCTCTCGATCCTTAAACATGCAAGACGTTTCGCTGACAAAGTCGTTGTCGTGACGATTGACACGATGGATCAGATGATTGGTGAAGCAGGGTTTGAAATTGCCGATCGTTGTGTAGCGAGGAAGGGGATTTTCTCGAGACAGGTTGTAGTGTGCGTGTGAGAGTGCAAAAAAAGAAGGCTGAAATCTTTAATGGATTTCAGCCTTTTTGATGATTACATCGCTTGATAATGAACCACTTTTCCGATGACTTTCTTCGTGATTTTCCCCTGGTATTCCAAATAATCCAAGTGACCGATGATTTCTGACATGACAAGCGGGAATTGGGATACATACTTTTGCCTGTAAAATGCCTTTGCCAGCTCATTTCCTGAAGATATACCGCTTTCTATCATGGACAAGATCTTTTGTGATTTCCTTTCGATGCCCTTGAGCCTTTTTTCAATCAAACGACTTGGTTGTTCGATGATATTCCCGTGGCCAGGCAGGAGGAGATCGACCTGTAATGCCAAACATCGCTTCAAAGAGTCGATATGTTCGACAAGAGTCAGCATTCTATTGCCCTTATCATCAGGTTCGATCAAGGCGTTACTTGAAATATGCTCGATCAATAAATCACCGGAAAGCAGTCGATTTCCTTTTGGATCAAGAAAGGCGATTTGGTCCGGGGCATGCCCGGGAAATTCGATCACCTCAAAGTCAAACAAGTGCTTTTCAGTGATTCCAATGATGTCGCCATTCAACTTTTGATCTTTATTATGGTCGACCGCGTTGAAAAGGTAAGCCACCTGTTTATCGCCAAGTTCACCACAGCCCATCTCCAGATAAAGCTGTTTATAAAATTCAATTCGCATGCTTAAGAAATCGGGATCTCGTTTTAGGCGAGGAACGGCTTTAGGATGGGCATATACGGGAATCGGGTAGCGCTCAGTAATCTTATTGACCAAACCAACATGATCTCCATGATGGTGGGTCAACCAGATATCCGTGATATCCCCAATGTTCAAATCATTTTCCTTCAATGTGTGCTGCAATGCATTCCAGCAAGTATCATCATTCATGCCTGCATCGATCAATGTTAAAGCTTCTTCCTTTTTCACTAAGTAAAAGTTTATGCTTTTTAAAGATAAAGCGCTTGGAGCGATGATTGGATGAATTTCAAAATCTGCATTCGTTTTCATGAACGTACGGTATCCTCCTAAAGATAAACAAATTGGCAAACTAGTGAAATGACGAAATATTAAGACTTTGTTATTCTATGATTAGTTGATTGAAAGGAAACTGTCAAGAAGAAGCTCCCATATGATCTGGATGAACTGTCCGATTATGGATTTTTATGGGTGAATCGAATGAATCAGTATAGGAGGTTATCAAGTGAGGCCGAAAATCTATATTACAAGGAAATTGCCGGAACAAATCATCGAAGGTTTAAGAAGGGATCATGATATCAGGATGTGGGAGGAAGAGGAGATACCGGTACCAAGGGAAGTCCTTGAAGAAGAAGTGAAGGAAGTGGATGGGCTGCTTTGCCTGTTGACGGAACAAATTGATAAGTCACTGATCGATCGGGCGGTTAAGTTGAAAATAATCGCCAATATGGCAGTCGGCCACAATAATATCGATGTGCACAGTGCCACGGAACGGGGCATCATGGTAACGAACACACCTGGGGTATTGACGGAAACGACAGCTGACCTAACCTTTGGTTTGCTGCTGGCGACGGCAAGAAGGATGATGGAGGCAGCCGATTATTTAAGAAGCGGAAAATGGGAAACATGGTCTCCCATGCAGCTGACTGGGCAAGATGTACACGGTGCAACATTGGGAATCATTGGCTTGGGAAGGATAGGGGAAGCACTGGCCAAAAGAGCGAAGGGCTTTGATATGAATTTGGTTTATTTTAATCGAAGCCGTAAATATGAACAGGAAAAGAAGTTGGGCATGGACTATCTCCCGCTTGAAAAGCTGCTTCAAGTATCCGATTTTGTGTGTGTCATGCTCCCGCTTACACAGGATACCGCTTATATGATTGGCAAGGAGCAGCTGAAATTAATGAAGGAGACGAGTGTGCTCATAAATACCGCAAGAGGCGGGATCATTGATGAAAAGGCATTATATCATGCCTTGAAGAATCGTGAAATCTGGGCAGCAGGGCTGGATGTATTTGAAGATGAACCCGTTCCTGTCGATCACCCGCTGCTAACATTGTCCAATCTGGTTACATTACCGCATATCGGGAGTGCCAGCATTGCCACAAGACTGAAAATGGCAGCCCTGGCTGTGCAAAATCTGGCGGATGGATTGGCGGGAGACACCCCCCGGAATTTAGTATTGTTGAATAAAGCATAATCAGCGGACGGACGTAAAAAGTGCGGGGAAGGTCGGAAAAATCGGAGAACGGCCTTTGAAAAATGCTGTGTAGGCAGTTTATCATCTGAAATGACTCCAAAATGGGGTCATTTTTTAAGGCCAGTACTGAAAAATACACTGAAATGGATTTATATTCCAATTAGGGATTTGGGCGAAGTATATTTCAGATGAATTTCGCAGTTTTGCAGCAAAGGTAGACAAGCGATAGGCAACCACATCGGGAGAATTCCAGATCAAGGGAGGCATACTTATCGTAAATTGTTCCGATCTTTTGTAAAATGAAGATAGCGAAAAACAATTAGTTGAAAGGGATAGGTTAACGAATGATTGAAATGAAGGAAACGATATCGACAGGTGACGAAATGACTAAATCCAAAAGGCTGCTTTTGGCACTTATGCTAGGTTCTTTTGCAGCGATTGGACCGCTGTCACTGGATATGTATTTACCAGGTCTCCCTACACTGGCGGATGATCTGAAAAGCAGTACCTCCCTGGCACAGCTGAGTTTGACTGCCTGCTTGTTAGGGTTGGCACTTGGCCAAATTTATTTGGGGCCGCTAAGCGATGCGAAAGGAAGGCGCACACCGTTAATCATTTCTTTATCGGTTTATGGCCTTTCATCTTTGTTATGTGCCTTTGCTCCAACGATAGAGTTGCTATTATTATTACGTTTTATCCAAGGCGTTGCGGGAGCGGGGGGCATCGTCATTTCAAGGGCCATCGTCCGTGATTTATTTTCAGGAACGGATTTGACCAAATTCTTCTCCATGCTCATGCTGGTTAATGGGGCGGCGCCGATTTTGGCTCCTGTGTTTGGGGGACAGCTTTTACAGTTCACTTCTTGGCGCGGCGTTTTCCTGGTGATTGCGATATTAGGTGTCCTGATGGTTGCCGCTGCCTTTTTCGGGATAAAGGAAACTTTATCGCCTAATCTCAGGAGCGCCGGGGGTATATATGACACACTCAGGACTTTTGGGAATTTAGTGGGTGACCGTGTGTTTATGGGCTATGCCCTTTCACAAGGCTTCATAAGTGCTGCCATGTTCGCTTATATTTCCGGTTCTCCCTTTGTCCTCCAGAACATATATGGCGTTTCCCCACAGACATTCAGCTTGATTTTTGCAATGAATGGAGTGGGAATCATCATTGCCTCTCAAGTGGCAGGAAAGCTGGCAGGAAGGGTGAAAGAAGAAAAACTCCTTCAAATCGGATTATGTCTTGCCCTGTTTGGCGGGGTTTTCCTTATTGCCTCAGTACTTTTCGAGATAGGGTTAGCAGGGATTCTAATCGCTCTGTTCCTCTCGGTTTCAAGCGTCGGCATCGTCGGTACGACGAGTTTTTCGTTAGCGATGCAAAATCAGAAAAAAACGGCAGGCAGTGCATCGGCCTTGATTGGATTGCTGCCTTTCATACTGGGCTCACTCATGGCTCCTTTGGTGGGATTGGGTTCTGGCGAATCACCCCTGCCTATGGGAATTGTGATGGTAAGCTGTCATGCGATCGCCATGCTCGCTTACTTAATTCTTGCACGCCGCGGCTTAAGACAGGTCGCTTAAAACAGCTAAAGAGCTGAAGTCCCTTGGTGGGATTTCAGCTCTTTTTGTTAAGGTTTCATGGATTATAATAGCGATTCTGCTCCGTCGATATAAACTTCCGTGCCAGTGACGTGGGAGGACATGTCAGAAGCTAAAAATAATACAAGGTCACCAGCCTGCTCGGTGGTTCCCGCTTTATTGGCTAACGGCTGTGAGCCCTGAGGATATTCGATGGGTATCCTGATTTTCTCTAAGTGTTCATCTTCAGGGAAAGTATTGTCGTGGATATTCGTATCAATTGACCCTGGGCAAATGGTATTGACCCTGATTTTATATTTTGCCAATTCGAGAGCTGCCATTTTACCGAACGCGACCTGTCCAGCTTTGGAGGCGCTATAGGCGGAAAAACCAAAGTTCTTGAAAAATCGATTACCATTGATGGAGCTGTTGATGACGATGCTGCCGCCCGTTTCTTTCATATATGGAATGGCGTATTTGATGGTGAGAAAGGTACCTTTTAGGTTAATGGTGTGCGTTTGATCCCAATCTTCTGGTTTGATGTCTTCAATTGGGGCAATCACACCGTTGATGCCTGCATTAGCGAATACGAAGTCAATTTTCCCGAAATGGTCATAGGCAGCCTTGAAGGCATGTTCCACTTGCTCCGGCTTTGATACATCGGTTTTAATGATTAACGCTTCCCGTCCGAGATTTTCAACCTCTTCCTTCACCTTTTCAGCCTTTTCCACGGTGCGATCGAAAAAGATGATGTTCGCACCGTTTTCAGCTAGCTTCAGTGCTGCCCCCCGGCCAATTCCCGATCCTCCGCCGGTAATGATGGCCACCTTATTTTTCATTAAATCTGACATAACCTTCACACGCTCCTTTTTTAGTTTTCTTTCCCCTTTAGGGAGTATGTAGAAACTTCATGGCAGTGGTAATATAGGAAATTATATACGAATATTGCCTGAAAAATCCAATTTGAACCGTTGCCGTTAATCATTATGTTTTGTTTTTTTATGAATTGTCGGTATATTGAGTACATAATAAGTTAGCTTGAAAGGGGATAGGCTGTTGATACGAATAGGGGTAATAGGAACAAATTGGATCACGGAACGATTTTTGGAGGGTGCAAAGCATGTAGCGGATCTATCGTTAACGGCGGTATATTCACGGACGGAAGAGAAGGCAAAGGAATTTGCCGGGAAATATGGAGTGTCGACGATTTTTACGAATTTGGAGGAAATGGCCGCAAGCGATGCGATCGATGCTGTCTATATAGCCAGCCCCAACTCTCATCATTGCAGGCAGGCAGTATTATTTTTACAAGCTAAGAAGCATGTATTATGTGAAAAACCAATGGCCTCAAATGCGGCCGAGGTGAAGCAAATGATCGAGGCCGCCCAACAAAATGGCGTGCTATTGATGGAAGCGATGAAATCAACGATCATGCCAAATTTCCTAAGCGTGCAGGAAAATATCGCGAAAATCGGCGAAGTACGCCGTTTTACGGCAAGCTTTTGTCAATATTCCTCCCGCTATGATGCGTATAAACAGGGTACAGTGCTGAATGCATTCAATCCGGAATTTTCGAGTGGTTCATTAATGGATTTGGGGATTTATGTCCTGTATCCGCTTGTTGTTCTATTCGGTAAACCGAATAAGGTGCAGGCAACAGGAACGATGCTTGAATCAGGAGTTGATGGGCAGGGATCGATCTTGCTTTCTTACGATGATATGGAAGCAGTCGTCATGTATTCGAAGATCACCCAATCCGATCAGCCAACTGAAATTCAGGGGGAACTTGGAAGCATCCTGATACAGAAAATTTCAGGACCGGTTGCTGCAAGTATCCAGTACCGCGACGGAACCGCTGAAAATATTACGGTAAC
Source organism: Bacillus sp. mrc49 (assembly GCF_002803435.1). Classification (NCBI taxonomy): domain Bacteria; kingdom Bacillati; phylum Bacillota; class Bacilli; order Caryophanales; family Bacillaceae; genus Bacillus; species Bacillus sp. mrc49. Next base: position 310,435 of record NZ_PHNG01000800.1, read on the forward strand.
TCAGGATATGCCGTCGATGTATTATGAAGCGGAAGAATTCGTTGGATTGATACAGCAGGGGAAAATGGAGTCCGATATAAATTCTTTCTCCCACTCACTATCGACGATGGAAATCATGGATGAAGCAAGACGTCAAATCGGTATCGTCTTCCCGGCAGACCGATCATAAGCCTTTAATGAGTATAGCCTCAAGTAGGAAGGGTATAAATGGATGTTAAGGATTACCTTAAGTTGGGTACAATTGAGTACACGGACAATTTTATTGCTGGAGGAATGGATATGAAATGCAAAATTAATCGGAATGCAGCAAAGGTTCTACATAATATGCTGAACACGGATGAAGCAAAAGGAAAAATGGTCCGTGTGTATATCACCCATATGCATGGCGACCATGCTCATTATGACATGAAGCTGGATACACCCGCTGAGCATGATGAAATCGTCAAAACAGATAAAGATATTGATATTTTGCTGGACTCACGTGAGGAATTTCTTGACGGTGTCTGGATCAAATATTTTTACGTACCTGAAGAAGGTTTTGAAATTACTAATCCTTCTAAAGAACCGAATGGGCATCATCATCACCAGTAACATTAGAATGTGAAGGGGGACAATTGGCATGAATCAAAAATACGAAAAGATTTTTCAACCATATAAATTTTCATCAGGGGTCGAAGTGAACAACCGGATCATGATGGCCCCGATGACCACCTATTCTTCAGATGATCATGGGGTAGTGACCGATGCGGAATTGGCTTACTACGCCGATCGTTCTGCAGGCGTAGGCGCAGTGATTACGGCGTGTGCTTATGTCACGGCAAGCGGAAAAGGGTTTCCGGGCCAATTAAGTGCAGATGACGATTCCTTTATCCCATCGTTAAAAAAATTGGCGGAAACGATTCAATCCAACGGATCAAAAGCCATTTTACAAATCTATCATGGCGGTCGCCAAAGCCCTCCGGAATTATTGCCTGATAACCAGCCAGTTTCAGCCAGCGCCGTTGCTTCCAAAGAGGATGCACCGGTACCGCGGGAAATGAGTGAAGACGACATACAAGAAGTCATTACCGCATTTGGAGAAGCGACAAGAAGGGCGATTGAAGCAGGATTCGATGGTGTGGAAATCCATGGCGCCAATACATACTTGCTCCAACAGTTCTTCTCGCCCCACTCGAATCGCCGTACCGATAAATGGGGAGGGACATTAGGCAAACGGCTGATTTTCCCGCTCACAGTTGTGAATGAAGTAGAAAAAACAGTTGCTGAGCATGCCAACAAGCCATTTATCATCGGCTACCGCTTATCCCCTGAAGAAGGCAGCAATCCCGGAATTACTTTGGATGATACGCTGCAGCTTGTTGATAGATTGGCGAATCAAAATCTTGATTACTTGCATATCTCGGTAGGCCATTTCTGGAATGGTTCCTTCCGTGAGAGTGACAGGACCAAGTCACGAATCGTTAAAATATACGACAAAGTGGGTAACCGCATCCCGGTCGTCGGTGTAGGGGAGCTGCATACTCCCGATGAAGTGGCAGAAGCTATGGAAACGGGTGTCCCTTTTATCGCCCTTGGCCGGGAGCTACTGATGGAGCCGCATTGGATCGAAAAAATCAGGTCAGGAAAAGAAATGGAAATACGAACGACGCTTTCCAAAGAAGATCAGGCCGAACTGGTCATTCCCGATCCGCTCTGGGAAAAGCTAATTGGGGTCAAGGGTTGGCTCCCGGTCGTGGATTGAATATGAAAATCAAGAGTGAAAAGAACCGTCCTCCATTCATTGGAGGACGGTTTTTTTTTATGTAATCACATTTTACTTGGATTCTTCCTGAAAACGCCATTATTCAAATCTCAGCTACGGAATTTTGAATGATGTTTTCAGTTGGAATGATCGTATGTGGCTTCATGTTTGGATTGTTCTGGATTTTTGCAAAAAGTATTTGTGTTGCTACATCTCCTAATTTCCTCACGGGAATCTCTTTACAGGTCAAAGATGGAGAAAGGAATGGATGTAAATTTGAATTGCTGTATCCTACAATGGATAGATCTTCCGGAATGGAAATACCATTTTCGGCGGCCATCTTATAGATACTCATCACTTTAAGATCATCCGTGGCAAAAATGGCCGTTGGCGGGTTATTTCCCAGCATTTTTTTTGCTGATTGATGGGCGGCATCAATGGTGTAACCGCTATTCACGATCCATTCATCCTTTAACGGGAGGCCATTTGCAATCATGCATGATTTAAATCCTTCCAAGCGATCGATGGATACATGATAATCCAATGGAGAATGCAGGCAGGCGATATCGCTATGTCCTTTATCGATCAAGTACTGTGTCAAATCATAACTGTCCATAAAGTTATTCGTATCTACAGAAAAAACATTTTTATAATCTCCCTCAACCTTTCCAATGACTACTATAGGGATATTAAAGGGATCTATCTGCTGGAAAAAGTTCTCATCTGCAGGGGAACTTAGCATGATAATCCCTTTTATGAATTTCTCTTTTATTTTCCTGATGCATTTTTGAAGCTCGTCCTGGCTGTTTTTTGCCGTTTGTAATATAACATCGAAGTTTTTATCTTCGGCATTGGTTGATATGGCATGGATAATATCAGAGAAAAATGGATTATTAGCGGTAGTTTTGGTGGAACGAGATAGTACCATGATGGCATCAAATCCTGAGGAAAGGGCCCTGGCTAGTTTGCTGGGATGATAGTTAAGTTGTTCAATTGCCTTTAACACACGTTCACGCGATTCTTCAGAGATATTGCTTTGATTGTTGAGAACGCGTGACACGGTGGATTTTGAAACCATTGCAACACGGGCAATATCGTAAATGGTGTGTCCCAATATGTTCTCCCCCTCCTGGTATGGTTCTGTATGATCTTTTCTTCTGAATTTTAAAGGTTCAATAGTTAATGTGGTGCATGAATGTTAAAGAGAGCGGTTTCATAGGGTAAATTATATGGGTGAATCGTAATGCTGGCAATAGAAATTTTAAAACCGGAAGGGAGCAGGCAGGGAAAGCCCTGTTTAGCCAGTATGCGAAAATTGAAAAAAATCAGGAATTCCTCTTTTGGTTTTCGTTGACAGAAAGCGCTTACTGTATTATATTTTGTTTGTGGGAGCGGTACCACGAACAAAATATCAATCTATCAATTTATGGAAACGGTTCCAAGGAGGAGGCGTATATGGAATATATCAAACAGAGGCTGTCTGCAATATATGGGGAATCTGATGCACAAAATATATGGACTAGCTTGAAAGAAAAGTTATTGAAAGCAAAACAAACACATTATAAAGAACGAAAGCAAAGATGGGATGAAAAAGATCTGGTATTAATTACGTATTCAGATCAATTCCGGGAGGAAGGAAAGCCAGCATTGGCGACATTCGAGAAGGTGTTTGATCGTTATTTGGCAGACCAATTCGAAATTGTCCACTTGCTTCCTTTTTATCCCTATTCGTCGGATGATGGTTTTTCGGTCATCGATTATAAGAAGGTCAATCCAATAGCAGGTGATTGGGGAGATGTAGAAAACCTATCCAAGAAAACGAGAATCATGTTCGATTATGTGTGCAATCATATTTCGGCAAAGAGTGAATGGTTTAAAGAATACATAAAAGGCAATCCAGAATATGCTCACTTTTTTACGGAAATGGAACCTGACACAGATCTGAGTGCAGTAACGAGACCAAGATCCACTCCAGTTCTCACCAAGTTCGAAATGGAAGATGGAGCAGAAAAATATATTTGGACGACGTTCAGTGAAGACCAAATTGATTTGAACTTCAAAAACCCAAATGTTTTATTGAGTATGATCGATGTCCTATTATTCTATATTGAGCACGGTGCGGAATATATCCGGCTCGATGCGGTAGGATTCATGTGGAAGGAAGTTGGAAGTACGTGCATCCATCTTGAAAAAACACATCAAATCATCAAACTATTCCGTGATATTGTTGAGGAAGTAGCGAAAGGAACGGTCATCATCACGGAAACAAATGTACCTCATAAAGATAATATTTCATATTTCGGCAATGGAAGCGATGAAGCACATATGGTTTATCAATTTCCCCTACCGCCACTTGTGCTATATACAATCAACCGGGGCAATGGGAGCGCTCTCACAAACTGGGCAAGAAATCTGCAGCCGGCAGGCGACGAGACAACCTTCTTTAATTTCCTCGCTTCTCACGACGGCATCGGCTTGAATCCGATTCGCGGCATCATCCCGGAAGAAGAAATTCTTGCGCTCGTATCCGATCTTAAAGAAGAAGGAGCAAAGGTAAACTATAAAAAAAATCCTGATGGCACACAAAGTCCATACGAAATAAACGTGACTTACTTGGACGCGTTAAATAAACGCGCGGATGATGATGAATTAAGGATGAAACGGTTCTTATCGGCACATTCCATTTTATTATCACTTCAAGGAGTGCCGGCGATATACATCCAAAGTATATTAGGATCCAGAAATGATTATGATGGTGTTGCCAAAACAGGAATGAACCGTTCCATTAACCGTCAAAAGTATAGTTTGGAAGAAATCGAAGCTGAGCTGACAAAACCTGGTACGTTGCGAAGCAAGATATATCGCGAATTAACGACCATCATTCAAGTAAGAAAAGCGGAAGCCTTATTCCATCCGGATGTGCCTATGGAGGTTTTGGAAAAAGGAGAAAAGATATTTGCACTCAAGAGGGGCACCGACTCCGGTGAAAGCCTTACCATTATTCATAATATTGCGAATGAACCGGTTGGTTTCGAATTATCGGGAGAATATGTCAATTTGATCACTGGGGAAGAAGTGACTTTCGCCGAAACTATAACACTGGATCCCTATCAATTCCTTTGGTTGAAATCAAGTAACTAGGAGGCAAACCGATGAAACTCAAAATCATGAGTGTAGCGTTGATCTTCGTTTTAAGCGTTGTATTATCAGCCTGCAGCGGAAGCAACAAAACAGGCACAGATGAGATCATAACGATCGAATTCATGCATTCTTCCGTTGAACAAGAGCGTCTGGCGGTGATCAACAAGCTGGTGGATAAATTCGAGAAAGAAAACCCGGCCATAAAAATTAAGCAAGTTCCGGTTCAAGAAGATGCATATAACACAAAGATCATCACGTTAGCGAGCGCCGGAAAGCTTCCTGCAGTCCTAGAAGTTGGCCAGGACTACGCAAAGGTAATGGATAAAGAGCAGCTTATCGATAAAGAGGCCGTTACCGAAACGCTTGAGAAAGCGGGTGAAAAAGACTTCTATGACGGCGCTTTAAAATTAATGACACCAGAAGATGGGAAGGGTTATACCGGAATTCCGATTAGTGGCTGGGTACAAGGAATTTGGTTCAATAAAGATATGCTGGCCTCCAAAGGTTTTGAAGAGCCGAAAAACTGGGAGGATGTACTGAAGGTCGCAAAGGCATTTACGGACAGCGGCAGTAAAAAGTACGGCATCGGCTTGCCGACCATCGAAGGAGGATTCTCGGAGCAAGCATTCTCTCAATTTGCGCTATCGAACAATGCCAATGTACTGGATGTCAATGGAAAGCTGGATATGAATAAAAAAGCAATGAAGGACGCGCTAACCTATTATAAAGAACTGGCCCAATATACGATGCCGGGATCAAATGATACCACTGAGGTAAAAGATGCATTCATGAATGGAACGACGCCAATGGCTCTATATTCGACGTATATCCTCCCTTCGGTTCATGCTGAAGGCGATGCAGACAATATTGGTTTTGCGATTCCTGAACAAAAAACAAAAGCCGTGTATGGTACGGTATCGGCTATCACCATTTCCTCTGGTTTGGAAGATGCACAAAAAGAGGCGGCAGAAAAATTCACGGCGTTTTTGTCAGAGCCGGAAAATATGACAGAGTGGGTATTGATGTCACCAGGCGGTGCACAGCCTGTCAATAAAGCGGTTACGGAAAACGCTGCATATCAGGCCAATGAAGTGGTGAAATCCTTCGGGGATTTATCTACGGAAATTGCCACATCCTTTAACGATATCCAAGTCTTTGGTCTGGTCGGCGGGAAAAACTACACGAAAATGGGAGATATAACGAGCTCAGGCGCCATTTCGAAATTAGTGAATGAAATTACAGTTGGCGGAAAAAGCGTCGATGGTGAACTTGAAATCGCTGAAAAGAAAATTAAAGATGTCTTGAGTAAATAAGATTCAAGGAAAGGCAAAAACATCCGGCAAGATCCTCTATTTTAGTGAGTATGTCCAAGCTCTATACCTAATGAAGAGGGAAGCAAGATCCCTCGTCGAAAATAGGGTCTTGGACATCTCATAGGGGAAAACGGTATGTATTCAGGGGGTCATGAACATGAAAAACAGAGGGAAATCGGATATGAAGTTGGCATTGGTACTGCTTTTCCCAAGTGTCTTTTTAGTGCTTTTGCTTGTTGCATATCCAATGATATCCAACATAAAGATTAGTTTTTTTGATCTGCCAATCAATCCACGGCTAGATGCGACCTTTGTCGGGTTAAAAAACTATACGGACATACTGACGGATGTCGAATTCATTAAATCATTAGGAATTACAGTTTTATACATGATACTGGCAGTGGCAGGGAGTACGGCATTGGGATTGGCCGTGGCGATCTTTTTTAATCGCCCCTTCAAATTCCGTAAAGCAGCCCGATCCTTAATTATCCTGTCTTATGTAACCCCTTCGATTTCCTTGGTATTTGCGTGGAAATACATGTTCAATAATGGATATGGTGTCATAAATCATCTAGGAGTGGACGTGTTCCATTTATTCGATAAGGCGCCCCTATGGTTTGACAATCCTGTCAGCAGTTTCATACTTGTCGTGCTTTTTGCAATATGGAGATACTTCCCATATGCATTCATCTCGTTTCTGGCAATCTTGCAGACAGTGGATTCCAGTTTATATGAAGCGGCGGAAATCGATGGGGCGTCAACGTGGGAGAAGTTCAAGAATGTGACCATCCCGGCGATCATGCCTGTGCTGATAACGATAATAACCCTTCGTTCCATCTGGTTGTTCTATATGTTCACAGATGTATATCTGTTAACGAACAAAGTGAACATCATCGGGATTTACTTATACGAAACGGCATTTGCCTTTAATGATCTTGGTAAGGCCGCATCCATTTCTGTCATTCTTTTCATTATCCTTTCCATCGTAATAATAGCATCAAGAAAGCGGGTGAAATTCAATGGCAATGGCTAGCAGTAAGAAGAATAAAGCAGCAAGGAAGATCGGGTTTTATACCGGGTTGATCGCCTTATTGATCGTTTCCCTATTCCCATTTTTCATCATGCTGATGACTTCCTTCAAGACCTCTAAGGAAGCGGTTGCTACCGAACCAACCTTTTTTCCGAAGCATTGGACATTCCAGCATTATGTTGATATCTTCAATCCGGATATCTTCCCTTTTTTATCTTATTTTAAGAACAGCTTAACTGTGGCTCTCACTGCAGCGCTGCTGTCGGTTTTAATCGGCATTTTCGGGGCCTATGCCCTTTCGAAATTGAACTTTATCGGAAAGACGACCATTAATGCCAGCTTTTATACCGTGTATATGCTGTCTGGGATTTTGCTTGTCGTGCCGTTATTCAAGATCATTTCCGGCCTTGGTTTGTATGATACGAAAACGGCCCTGATCATCACCATGATCGTTCAAACGCTTCCCACTTCGATTTTCATGTTAAAAAGTTATTTTGACACCATTCCGGATGACTTGGAGGAAGCAGCGATGATCGATGGATTAAACCGAATCCAGATCATTTTCTATATTATCATCCCTCTAGCTCTATCAGGGATCATATCTGTTTTTGTATATTCCTTTATGGTCGCCTGGAATGATTACTTGTTTGCATCGATATTCCTATCGGATTCGGCAAATTTCACGCTTCCCATCGGCTTGAATGCCTTGTTCAGTACACCTGATTATATATGGGGAAGAATGATGGCAGCTTCGCTTATAACGGCATTGCCTGTTGTAGGGATGTACGCAATCTCCGAGCACTTCATAAAAGGGAACATGACCGAAGGCGGAGTGAAAGGATAATCGGGAAAAATCAAATAAACGAGAGAAGGTATATAGGATGAAAAAATTAGTTGCAGTAAAACCAAGAGTAGCGGCATTGGTCGATTACGAAGAAAGTGCCATCAAGCCGAATGAAGTGAAAATAGATGTACAGTTCGCCTCGCCTAAACATGGTACGGAGGTGATTGACTTTCGCGGGATGACACCTTTCATGGATGAGGATTTTTCTGAAGAGTGGCGGATGTTCAGGCCAAGGGAAGAAGGCTCGACTAAAGGGATCGTATTTGGCGATTTCCAGCTTGGGAATATGGTTGTAGGACAAATCATTGAAAAAGGAAGCGATGTAACGGGATACCAGGTGGGGGATACGGTTTGTACATACGGGCCCATCATGGAAACGGTCATTGTGAATGCTGTGGATAACCACCGATTACGTAAAATGCCTGAGGGAGCTAAATGGCAAAATGCCGTGTGCTATGATCCCGCCCAATTTGCCATGAGCGGTGTACGTGATGCCAATGTACGCGCAGGTGATTATGTCGTAGTGGTGGGGCTTGGAGCAATTGGACAATTGGCCATCCAGCTGGCAAAAAAAGCGGGTGCGAGTATCGTTGTCGGTGTTGATCCCTTGAGTCAACGCAGGGAGATCGCACGGCGTAACGGGGCGGATGTTTGTTTTGATCCGACCATCGATGATGTTGGTTTTGAAGTGAAAAAGCTGACAAACAAAATAGGGGCGGATTCAATCATTGAAACAAGTGGAAATGCGGCAGCTCTTCAAGCGGCACTGAAGGGCATTGCTTATGGCGGCATCATTTCATATGTGGCCTTTGGGAAAGCCTTTCCGGAAGGTTTGAACTTTGGAAGGGAAGCCCATTTCAATAATGCCAAAATCGTGTTCTCCCGCGCAGCAAGCGAGCCTAATCCAGATTATCCACGCTGGAACAGAAAGCGCATCGAAGAGACCTGCTGGGAGTTACTAATGAATGGTTATTTAAATTGCGAGGATATCATCGAACCCATCGTTACGTTTGAACAAAGTGCAGAAGCCTATATGGAATATGTCGATCAGCATCCCGAATTAAGTATCAAAATGGGAATTGACTATAAAAAATGAGTCTTTAGCGGGCGATGTTTAATGATGAGTACTTGTGAATGGGGGCTTTATTAATGAAAATCGGTACACAGGATCAAGCGTTTTTTCCGAGGGATATGAAAGAAAAATTCCTTTTCTTAAAAGAAGCAGGCTTTGAAGGATATGAAATCGATGGCAAACTCCTTGTCGACCATTTGGAAGAAGTGAAGGATGCCATTGAGGAGACGGGGCTTCCAGTAACGACTGCCTGCGGAGGCTACACCGGTTGGATCGGTGACTTCGACGAGGAACGCAGGCTGAACGGATTAGCTGAAATCAAAAAAATCCTTGAGGCGCTCAAAGAAGTGGGCGGGAAAGGGATTGTCGTTCCAGCTGCCTGGGGCATGTTCACGTACCGCTTGCCTCCAATGGATTCTCCCAGAAGCCAGGAGGCAGATAGGAAGGCCATTACCGATTCCCTGCTTTACTTGGAGACAATTGCAAAGGAAACCGGGACAACGATATTTCTTGAACCTTTGAATCGCTATCAAGATCATATGATCAATACGCTGGCAGATGCAAGGAGTTATATAGAAGCAAATGAGTTGGGCAACGTGAAAATCATCGCGGATTTCTATCATATGAACATTGAAGAAGATGATATATCCGAGGCACTTCATCTGAATCAGGATTTGGTGCGGCACATCCATCTGGCGGATAACCACCGTTTTCAGCCAGGCAGCGGTTCACTGGACTTCAAACGACACTTTAATCAGCTTAAAGAAGATGGATATGCTGGTTTTTTAACACTGGAATGCCGTGTAAGGGGAATTGATCCGAAAGCGGAATATATGAAAGCGTTACATTACCTAAAGCAATCACTAGGCTAAAGGGGCTGACTGAAGATGAAGAAGAGAATTGCGATAATTGGTGGAGGGCAAATGGCGGAAAAGGTCCATGTTTCATACTACCGTACCAGGAATGAGGTTGAAATTGTCGCAGTTGTCGGCTCAAATTTCGAACGGACAAAAGAGTTTGCGGAACGGAATGGAATCGCCCGATACTATACGGATGTAGAGGAAATGTTTCAAGCGGAACACCCGGACATCGTCAGTGTCTGCACACCGAATAAATACCATCATGAGCATGTCATGAAGGCTTTGGAGCATGGCTGTGATGTTCTCTGCGAGAAGCCGCCTTCCATTTCAAGCCTAGAAGCAAGGCAGATGCAAGAAGTGGCTAAAGAAAAAAAATTAATTCTCGCTTATAATTTTCACCATCGCTTTGCCGAAGACGTTGAAATCATGCAGCAAAAAGTGGCGGAAGGCGTGCTTGGGGATGTTTATGTCGTAAAAGCGAAGGCGCTGCGCCGAAGCGGTGTACCTGGTTGGGGGAATTTCACTAACAAAGAAGCGCAGGGCGGGGGGCCCCTGATAGATTTGGGTGTCCACATGCTCGATGCCGCCCTCCATGTTTTAGGTTATCCAAAAGTCGAAAAGGTAACGGCAAAAATGTTTCAAAAAATCGGCACGAAAAAATCGCACGGATCTTTTGGTGAATGGGATCCAAACAAGTATGAAGTGGAGGATTCCCTATTTGGATTCATAGAGCTTGAAGGCGGGTGCTTGCTCCAAATCGAGACTTCATTTGCTCTGAATATAAAAGAAACAGCCATCATGAATGTGGAATTCCTTGGGGACGAGGCGGGTGCAACCCTGTTTCCTGCCCATATTTATTCCGATCGCAAAGGGGAATTGGTGACGATATTGGATAGGAAGACAGCCGATCCAGACAGGCTACAGAAAGGAATGGCAGCCTTTGTTGATAAATGCCTAGGCAAAGAGGTCATGGTGGCTGATGGAAGAGAAGGATACTTGATCATGCAACTCGTCGAAGCTCTCTATCAATCTGCTGAAAAAGGTGAAAGCATAACGATATGAAAAAATTAGATGAAAATAGTTTCGATCCGCGTTATATAAATAAATTCGCTAGTTTAATGACTGTAGGCAACGGATATTTCGGCCTGCGTGCTTCCCATGAAGAAAATTATGTAAATCAAACAAGAGGAATGTATGTGGCAGGGATTTATAATAAAGCTACAGCCAATGAACCGTCCGATTTAGTCAATTTGCCAGATGTGGCGGGCATGAATATTGAGCTTGATGGAGAGGTCTTTTCCCTATTAACAGGAGAGATCCTTTCCTACAAACGCCAGTTGAACCTTGAAAACGGGGAACTGCGACGTGATATATTATGGAAAAGCAGAACCGGTTCACGCTTCCGCCTTACGTTTCAGCGTTTTGCCGCAAAAAACGACCGCCATGTTCTGGCAACTAAATTAACGGTTACGTCTTTGGATAAACCTGCTCAAATGAAAATCGTGACTGGAATCGATGCACAGCAAACGAATTTTGGAAGACAGCATCTTATTGAAGAAAAGGTTCGTGTTGCGGAAGGGGACTTGCTTCAGGGAATCTATAAAACAACCGAATCGGGGCATACCATCGCAATTGCAACATGTTGTACTGGTTCAGTCAAAGGCGAGATGGCCCACACTGCTAAAAATAGGCAGCTGCTATCCGCCATTAATCAGGACCTTCTGGCTGATACCCCTTTCGTTCTTGAAAAAATGGGTGTCATTTTTACGTCCCTGGATGGTGATTTAAGGGGGGAAAGCCCTGAAGAAGCAAGTGAAGCGGTCCTAAGAAGCTGCTCTGCTGCTGGATATGATACTTTGCTGCATAAATCGGCAGGGGAGTGGGCGCAATTTTGGATGGAAAAGCGCATCAAAGTGGCATCGACGAGGAATTTTGACCAGCTTGCCATCGATTTTTCCCTATATCAACTGGAGGTCATGACACCTGCCCATGATGAACGGTTTAGCGTAGGTGCAAAGGGTTTGACGGGAGAAGGATATAAAGGACATGTGTTTTGGGATACGGAAATATTCATAACACCGTTTCATCTGTATACGGAGCCGGAAAAAGCGAGAAAGCTTTTGCGTTACCGTTACTTGAGGCTGAAGCAGGCGCTGGAAAAAGCTGCATCGAATGGCTATGAAGGGGCTTTGTTCCCTTGGGAAAGTGCATTCACTGGTGAAGAAGAAACACCTGAATTTGCAGCCATCAACATTAAAACCGGGAAGCGTCAGAAGGTGGCCTCCGCTTTGGCGGAGCACCATATTGTTGCGGACATTGCCTATACTGTAGTGAAATACTACCAAAATACATGGGATGACTCGTTCATGAAAAAAGAAGGGCTGGAGCTTCTTAAGGAAACGAGCCGGTTTTGGATCAGCCGGGCCGTGGAAGAAAATGACCAGCTGGTTATCAAAGATGTCATCGGACCGGATGAGTACACGGAGCATATCGATAATAATGCCTTTACCAATTATATGGCTTGGTACAATGTCGAGCAGGCGCTGTTTTTTATGGATAAATACGGGGATGATGATCGTCGATTAAAGGATCGGGGCCATGAGTTTTTGAAGCGCCTATATCTGCCTAAGGCCAATGATGATAAAATCATCCCCCAAGATGATACGTTCCTGAGCAAACCTGAGATCGACCTTTCACGGTACAAACAAGCTCAGGGCAGTCAGGGCATCCTTATGGATTATTCACGTCAAGAAGTGAATGAGATGCAAATCCTGAAACAGGCGGATGTCGTCATGCTGCTCTACTTATTACCGGATTTATTTCCAAGTGATATAATCTCTGAAAATCTGCATTATTATGAGGAGCATACCATCCACGACTCTTCATTGAGCAAAGCGATTCATGCCATAGTTGCAGCAAGGGCGGGGGAAATCGAAAAGGCATACGAATTTTTCCAGGAGAGCTGTTTAATCGACTTGGGCCCGAATCCGCAATCCTCTGATGAGGGACTTCATGCTGCGTCCCTCGGTGCCATCTGGATGGCTGCAATGTTCGGTTTTGCAAATGTCTCGATCAAGAATCAGCGGTTAAGTCTGGACCCTAAGCTGCCATCAGGATGGTCAGAACTTGCTTTCCCGCTCAATTTCCAAGGGTCTCGCTTACATATTGCCCTAACCCACAACCAAGCCGCCATAACGAAGGTTTCGGGTGATGACGTATGTATCGAACTAAATGGGACTGAATATCTCGTATCGGACAAATTTGCAATGGACCTTCAATAAAAGAGAATACATAATCGCCCATTTCACTATTGGAAAAAGCATTCGTTCTTGCAAGCGATCATTAAAAAAATTGGAGGCAAACATGAAAGTAGTCATTGCACCAGATTCATTTAAAGAGAGTTTACCAGCAGACGAAGTGGCAAGAGCCATTCAAGCTGGATTTCTGTCCATTTTCCCGCAAGCGGAGTATCACTTGCTGCCAATTGCAGATGGCGGTGAAGGTACGGTACAGGCATTGGTATCCGCACATAAGGGAAGCATCGAAAGCGTATTCGTTACAGGTCCGCTTGGAATTCCGGTAGAAGCGAAAATAGCATTCTCGAATGATGGCAAGACAGCTTTTATCGAAATGGCGGAGGCTTGCGGATTACACCTTGTTCCGATGGATCGGCGAAATCCGTTACATACCACTTCCTTTGGTGTGGGAGAACTGATGCTTCATGCGCTGAATCATGGAGCTGCGGAACTAATCATTGGAGTGGGCGGGAGTTCAACGAATGATGGCGGTGTGGGCATGGCATCCGCGCTTGGTTATGAATTTTTCGATGAACAAGGAAAGCAGGTAGAGGGTATCGGCAAGGATCTATTTCATATAACTACATTGTCTGATCGCAACCGTGATCGGCGTTTGGATACTGTAAAAATAATAGTGGCGGCAGATGTCGATAACCCCTTAACGGGCAGGAATGGTGCTACGTATATCTATGGACCGCAAAAAGGGCTGCCTAAAGAGATGTTGAATGAGATGGATCAAGCCATGGGCAGGTTTCATCAAATCGCAGGCAGCTATATGGGAACGGATGTCTCCTCCTTGCCGGGAAGCGGTGCAGGCGGAGGGATGGGGGCAGGTCTTCTGTTATTCACAGGAGCTCAAATAAAGAAGGGCATCGATCTCGTGCTGGAGCATTTAAAGATGAAAGAAATCTGCCAAGATGCTGATATCGTGATCGTCGGCGAAGGAAAAATAGATAGCCAAACAATAAATGGAAAAGCACCTGCTGGCGTAGCGAAATGTGCGCCGCGAAAAGCGAAGGTGATAGCGATTTGCGGAAGTGTGGGTGAAGGCTCGGAGGCTCTTTATGATCATGGCTTTGATGCGATCTTCCCCACCATTCCTGCCATGCTGCCAATTGAAAACATTCTAAGCGGTGCATTTGCAAATATCGAGAGAACATCTCGAAATGTCGCAGCATTGCTTCGAAATGAAAGGGATGATTCCAATGGATGAAAAATTTATCGATGCTGTAGTATTCGACCTTGATGGTGTCATAACGGATACAGCGCATTATCATTTCCTGGCTTGGCGGGACCTCGCTCGTGAGATAAACATCGATATTGACGAAATGTTTAACGAGAGGTTAAAGGGTGTAAGCCGCATGGCTTCACTTGAACTGATTCTACAGGAAGGCAATCGACAAAATGACTTTTCGCTAAGTGAAAAAGAAGAAATGGCTGAAAAGAAGAATCAACATTATTGTCAGTTTTTGAAGCAGTTGACGCCTCATGATATACTGCCGGGAATCATCGAGCTGATAACCGCCATCAAAAGTGAAGGAGTCCCTATTGGCCTTGCTTCCGTTTCCAGAAATGCAAGCACTGTATTGAAGGCACTTCAGTTAGAGGATACTTTTGATTATGTTGTCGATGCTTCAAAAGTGAAAAAGTCAAAACCCGATCCGGAAATTTTCCTAACTGCATGTAACCAGCTTGAGGCAAACCCAAAACGTTCAATTGGTATTGAAGATGCATCTGCAGGCATCGACTCGATCAAGGCAAGCGAAATGTTTGCTGTAGGAGTGGGCAATACCCTTTTCAAATCCGATTATCAGGTAGATGCAACGAACGAACTCGATTGGGAAGTAATCAAGGCTGAATATATCAAGTCCGTAAAAGTAACGCGCTCATGAAAAAACTTTCCTCCTTCATCGGAGGAAGGTTTTTTTTATGTTCATAAGGAAAGGGCTTGTTTTCAACGCCATTTTCTAAAAACATGTTTTTTCTTTTAGTAGTGAGGTCAAACTCCCTGAGCAGTATGGGGAAATGGTCGAGCGTTCTATTTTCCTGATTCATAGTCAATATCTCCAGATTCAAAATAACCAGTCTGGAAGTATGGTCCTGGTTTGTAATATAGGTGTAAAAGTTCGTGTGAAGTTGTAAACAAATATTTACATTTCTAATAATGTACAGTTTTACGTATTACTGTATAATGTTGAAGCATGTCAAATAACTTAACAAAGGAGAGTGCACATGATGATTATTCTGAAGGTTTAAAAAAACGTTTCCCCTGTAAAAATCTTTAATTAAACAATGTTAATGCTTTTCGACTTTCCCACTGGCGATGGTGGATGTTAACCAAAAAAAAACCAAGGATGTGAGAATGAAAAGAATGATAAAAGATACTAGATTTCAAGGATATAACATGAAGGGTTTTCAAAAAGACGTAACGGCAGGATTGGTTGTAGGCGTCGTAGCCATTCCTCTAGGACTGGCATTTGCAATTGCTTCAGGCGTAGAACCGATATACGGATTATATACGACGATCATAGCGGGGATTCTCATTTCCATTTTGGGGGGATCTAAATATCAAATTGGGGGACCTACAGGTGCATTCGTTCCCTTATTATTCGGCATCGTTATGCAATATGGCTATGAAAGCTTGCTTATTGCCGGATTTTTGGCGGGACTGATGTTAGTCTTGATGGGCCTGCTAAAGCTGGGCAATTTGATGAAGTTCATCCCCCGTCCAGTCATCATCGGCTTTACGACAGGCATTGCCATCATCATCTTTTCGGGACAGATTGCCAGCTTCCTGGGAATGAAAGTGGAAAAGCATGAAGCGTTTATAGATAACATGAAGGAGCTCGTGATAAAAGCGGATACGATCAGTTTATATAGTATTGCTGTTGCGTGTATATGCTTCATCGTCATCCTGCTGGCACCAAGAATTCTGCCACGAGTGCCAGGACCTCTGCTGGGTCTGCTTGTCTCGACATTGGCAGCCTACTTTTTATTTCCGGATAAGGTAGCCACCATCGGATCGACGTATGGAGCCATTCCGAAAGGGTTCCCCGAATTCAATGTACCGGAGTTATCAGTGGAAACCATCATCACACTCCTCCCAGTTGCCTTTACGATTGCCTTGTTAGGCGGCGTTGAGTCATTGTTATCCGCCACGGTGGCCGATAACATGGGAGGAACCAAGCATGATAGCAATAAGGAATTGGTTGGACAAGGGATTGCGAATATGGCCACCCCATTCTTTGGCGGGATACCGGCAACGGGTGCCATTGCGAGGACTGCGACAAACATAAAAAGCGGGGCAGTTTCCCCTATGTCTGGAGTCATTCATGGAATCGTCGTTTTGTTGGTTTTGCTCGTACTTTCTCCTTTTGCAGCGCATATACCATTGGCCAGCATGGCACCGATATTGATGTTTGTAGCCTGGAATATGAGTGAAAGGAAGGAATTCGCTCATGTATTGAAAACGAAGACGACCGATTCAGCTGTTTTATTAGTGACTTTTCTCGTCACGGTCTTCACTGATTTAATCATGGGAGTCGGCATTGGCTTATTGATTGCGTTCATCACCTTCATTAAGAAAATGAGCCATACGTTAAAGGTCAGGGAAAGGAAAGATGATATCACGGAAATCGTCTCAACCGATGATTCGGGTTCAAAGATCAATGTGTATAACTTGGAGGGGCCGTTATTCTTTGGATCGATAGATGTATTGGAGTCTTCGATATTGGCAAATTTGGATAATAAGACGAAGATATTGGTATTAAGCATGCGGCGGGTAACCTATATGGATACCTCAGCAGAGGCTGCACTATTGGCGATCGTTAATCGCATCGGAAAATACAAAGGAAAACTGATCATTTCCGGAATCCAGCAACAACCGAAGGAATTGCTTCTCAGCACGGGACTGTATCATAAAATCGAAAAACAGCATTTTTTCAAATCCAGGGAAGATGCCCTCTATTTTGCGAAAAAGCAATTGAATGGAAGTGCGGATAAAGTAGTCTAATTGATTCATCCTGGAAGTCCCTTTTTGGAATGTTATGTTATAGTATCGTTAACAGTAGATTTTAAAAGAAGGTGACTATCTGGGTGAATATTTATCGGATTGGCCAGCTCGCTGAACTTGCAAATGTCTCGAGGAGAACCATTGATTATTACACACAACTAGGAATGCTGAACTATGAAAAAACTGGGTCCAGATACCGATATTACACGGAAGATGCACTAAACCGTCTTCAAATGATCAATCGGTATAAAGAACAGAATATGCCTCTGAATGAAATCAAGGAACGATTGCAGGTCTGGAAGCAAACCACCGTCGATTCTGAGCAAGTGCTCTTGATGGTGGACAAATTGTCTGCAGACCTTAAGGAGCTGGAAAATGAATTGATGGAATTAAAGCCTTTGCTCAACCAGCTCGATGAACAGCAGGTCTCGTTTGCCGTAAAGCAGCTTTCCGTTAGAAGCAGCTCTTTATTGAGCATCATTGCCATGCTTGCTTAAGCTTGTTTAAGACCCGAATGGGTCTTTTTTTTGTCGTCTATCAGATAGTCTCATTTGTTGCCTTCCTTTAAATTTCTTTTTTTTGTAAAGATGAAGGATATAACGGAATCAAAAAAGAAGAACTTAAGTAATCGAAACTATATGGAGAGGTGAGAGTGGATGATAGGATCAATCGTAACGACAGCAAAAGGGCATCTTCAAGGGACGATGGAAAACGATATATATGTTTGGCGTGGAGTCAGGTATGCGAAGGCGCCAGTTTCTGCCTTGCGTTTCCGCTCACCGGAGCCGGTCGAGAAATGGGGCGGTGTAGTGGATGCGGTGGAGTTCGGTCCGATTCCACCACAGCCGAACGACTGGGCAGGCATAGGAAAAATGGATGAAGATTGCCTATACCTTAATATATGGTCACCGAGAGCGGATGATAAAAAGCGACCCGTCATTGTATGGATTCCAGGTGGGGCAAACATTTTTGGAGCAGGGTCCATCGATCAGTATAATGGGCATTCATTGGCTAAGAATGGAGATGTTGTCGTTGTTAGCATCAATTATCGGGTAGGGGCATTGGGATATGTGGATTTAACCGATTTTGTTGATAGGGGTGAAACATTCGAAACCAATTTAGGTTTACGCGACCAAGTGGCATCGTTAAGATGGGTCAAGGAAAATATAGAGGTTTTTGGCGGCGATCCTGAAAATGTTACGATTTTTGGGGAATTGTCTGGAGGCAACGCCGTAACGACCTTACTGACTGTACCATCGGCAAGAGGACTTTTTCAAAAGGCCATTGCCCTAAGCCCCACCCCGACATCTGTATATGGAAGAGAAATCGCACAACAAGTCAGTGAAAGGTTCCTTCAAATTTTGGGAATCGGCAAGAATGAATTACATCGATTAAAGTCACTCCCCGTTGCAGACATCCTCGCCGCGTCCTCGCGGTTACTACAGGAAAATTCACAAGCCTTGCCCGGCACGCTGCCATTTGGACCTGTCGTCGATGGTGATGTTTTGCCTGAGGATCCACTTGAGTCGATACGCTCGAAAAGCACCGAGGGCATCCCCTTGCTTATAGGAACAACTCGAGACGGTGTGTCATTACTCGGCCAAATCGAATCCCCTTTCATCCCGGCAAATGCAGAGGTGGTCGAAAAAATGTTTGAAAACACTGATCCAGGGGCAAAGGGGCGGATTGGAAATGCCTATGGGGCGTTCCCAGAAAAGGAAATGAAGCTGGGTAAAGGCGGTCTTCCGATATACCATATTCCTTCCGTTTGGTATGCGGAGGTATACAGCCGTTTTGAAAAAACCTGGATGTATCACTTTGATTGTAAAACGGCTGTCAATCGTATAAGCGAATGGGGGGAACTTCCTGGTTTGGAACACCCTTTTGCATTCCGGAATTTCAATGCCACATTTGTGAGGCGGATCCGTTCCGACCGTTTCAAGTCATCACATAAGGTAACAGACAGGATAAAGAACCATTGGGTTAATTTTGCGAAATATGGAGATCCAAATCCGCCTGAGGGGGAAATTTGGCCGAAATACAATGAAGCCAATCGTTACACGATGATTTTTGATAAAAGAGATTATATTGAAAAAGATCCTCATAGAATGATAAGGTTGGCATGGGAAGGCGCAGAAATCTACAAATGAACAATGTCGATGCAGGAAAATGCTGTGGAACATCGTGAAGATTTTTTTGATGGCTGGAAGCAGCCGATCCTTGGTTATACGAACATCCTTGAAAATAAGAAGGGAATCATTGCCTAAGATGGGAGCAACATATGGAAAAGAATAAACTGCGTCGTGAATTATCATCAAATCAAATCACCATGATTGCAATGGGTTGTGCAATAGGCACGGGCTTATTTCTGGGCAGCGGCCTTGCGATTTCGACAGCAGGCCCCAGTGTCTTGATCAGCTATGCAATAGGTGCCTTCATTGTCCTTCTTTTAATGGGCTGTTTGGCAGAAATGACGGTAGCCTATCCAACATCGGGATCCTTTGGCACGATTGCCGAAAAATATATCAGTCCATTTGCTGGTTTTGTTGTGAGGTATTCGTATTGGATCGCGAATGTCCTGGCAATTGGGGTTGAAGTGAGTGCCGTAGCAGTATATATGAAGTATTGGTTTCCTGATGTGCCTGGGATTATTTGGATCATTCTTTTCGCGGCCCTGCTGATCTATGTAAATGCAACAAGCGTCAATACATTCGGAAATTTCGAGTATCTGTTTTCGATGATTAAAATAAGCGCCATCGTCATCTTCATTTTACTGGGAGCGTATGTGGTCATCGGTGCCGAGCCTGCAAGTGGAATCGGAGTGGAGAACTATACCAATCACGATGGGTTTTTGCCATTCGGGTTCTGGGGCCTTTGGGTGGCCATCTTCATATCTCTCTTCAGCTTTTTAGGGACAGAGCTGATTGCCGTGACCGCAGGGGAAGCAAAGGACCCTGATATTGCCGTACCGAAAGCTTTAAAGGCGACTGTTTTCCGACTCGCAACATTTTATGTACTGACAATCGGAATCATGTTAATGATTGTACCGTGGCAAGATGCTGGCATGGATAAAAGTCCTTTTGTCAGGGTGATGGAAATCCTGAATATACCCGGTGCATCGGGAATCATGAATTTCATTATTTTAACGGCAGCTTTATCAGCAATGAATAGCCAATTATACGCCTCCACCAGAATGATATTTTCTTTATCCGAGCAAAGGCAGGCCCCGGCATTTTTTCGGAAAGTTAGACAAAATGGAGTTCCGATAAGGGCCTTGCTCATATCTACCTTGGGGATTTTCCTTGCTGCAGGTGTAAAAGTCCTTCTTCCTGATACCTCCTATGCGTTCATGATGGGCATATCGATGTTCGGTGCCATCTTGACCTGGTTCATGGTTTTCATCTCGCATTTATATTTCAGGAAGAGCTGGGAAAAATCAGGCGGGCGTAAATTACCGATAAGAATGCACGGTTTTCCATATTTAACGATACTTGGCGCCCTGCTTTTGCTTGCTTTGACGGTATCCACTTGGTTTACTGGCCCATTTAAAATCGTTCTCCAGTTTGGTGTGCCGTGGTTGATTTTTCTTTGCATCGTTTACTCATTCATGCTGAAAATCAAGAGAAAGTGATGAAGGGGAGGGGTATGCTATGGGTAAGATCGGAATTTATGGTTCTTCCTTCGATCCAGTCACAAATGTTCATTTATGGACAGCATCGACGATTGCGCATCGTGCAAAGCTGGACAAGGTGATTTTTTTACCTTGTGCAAATGGGCGCATCGATAAACAAATGAAAACGAGTAATGAACATCGTTGGGAAATGCTTGGCATGGCCATAGAGGATAACCCGCTTTTCGAAGTGAGTGATTATGAAATCAATGAACGTGCAGGTACGGGGAAACAATACACCTGGTATACGATGGAATTCTTTAAATCGCAGTATCCAAGTGACGAAGTGTTTTTCATCATGGGTGCCGATTTACTGGATGATATGGATAATCAGGATCAGCCGGTGCACTTACGATGGAAATTCAGGGAAAAATTGATTGCCAATCATAAATTCATCGTCATGGCACGTGATGGGATAGACATGCTGAAAATCATTTCCAAGAGTCCGTTGCTTAGGAATTATGATGATGGAAATACCTTTCACCTTATTGATAAAGGCCTTTCCATGGAAATCAGTTCTACCTATATAAGGGATGAATTCTCGATGGGGGGAGAGCCAAGATATTTGCTGCCTGATCGGTGTTATCAATATATTTTGGATAAGAAGCTGTATCGAAAAGATACCATGCCTTAAATGTTTGGATGTATGGGCCTCGATTTTTCCTTAAAAAGCACCCTATGGGTTGGACACTTGAATAAAGTCCATCCCATAGAGTGCTTTTGCTTATAATAAGAAAAAAAAACGCTTCGTAGTGAGCTTGCTGCTATTGTTTTTCTCCGATTCACTTTGCATTAGGAGAAAGGTAGAACGGCTAGTGCACGCGGTTTAGGAGGATTTGTACTTAGACCGTTTCCTTTCACTTTTTGTGAAGACGAAGAGTGAATCCCGATTATCCACATGCAGATGGCGAGAAACAGCCTCAAATTCGAGGTAAAGCCTAAACTCGCGAGTAAAGCCGATAATTTCGCGGGCAAAAGTGCCGAACTGGCGAGTAAAGTGGGGAAAATTACGGGTGAACCTCCGAAATCCCGAAAGAAAAGGTTTGTACTTTATGCGTTCATTCGACTGCAGGCGCTAAGCTTTCTAGAGGCGGTCTGCCCTCGGGTGTCTCTCTTTCCAAAAGCCGGAGTCTCGTTATTCCGTATCAATCACCCATTTTAATTGGAAAGGGATCAGAAAAATTGCAGTTCCATATCCTTGTGTAAAAAACGCAGTTGACAACTTGGTATACTTTGCTTTATGGTAGTTATACGTAAATTCAGAATATTTGCTGATCAGAGAACTGAAGGCATGCTATCTCCTTGAATAGAATGATTGAGGGGGATGGTCTGCCTTTTTTGTTGCTAAAAGCGAAAAATAGGGGGA
Source organism: Bacillus sp. mrc49 (assembly GCF_002803435.1). Taxonomy (NCBI): domain Bacteria; kingdom Bacillati; phylum Bacillota; class Bacilli; order Caryophanales; family Bacillaceae; genus Bacillus; species Bacillus sp. mrc49. The sequence continues at coordinate 332,780 of NZ_PHNG01000800.1, forward strand.
AGTCCATGAAAAAGTTGATGGTGTGGTCAAGTGTAATTTTAGCCTTCGGTATACTTGCGGGATGCAATTCGTCGGAAAAAACGGAGGGAGACGGAAAATCAAAAACGGTTGAGCTATTGAATGTGTCATATGATCCGACACGGGAATTGTATCAGGAATTCAATGAGGCGTTTGCGAAGCATTGGAAAGAAGAGTCCGGACAGGACGTTACGATTCAACAATCCCATGGCGGTTCCGGGAAACAAGGCAGGGCTGTCATTGATGGCTTGGAAGCGGATGTCGTAACATTGGCACTTGCTTATGATATTGATGCCATTCATGAAGCTAGTAACCTATTAGCGAAAGATTGGCAAAAACGCTTACCGGAAAACTCGACGCCATATACATCAACGATCGTGTTTTTGGTGAAAAAAGATAATCCAAAAGGAATTAAAGATTGGGATGATTTAATCAAGAAGGATGTTTCGGTCATTACACCAAATCCAAAGACTAGCGGGGGAGCAAGGTGGAACTACCTGGCTGCTTGGGCTTTTGCCGAGAAGAAATACGATAATGACGAAGCAAAAGTAAAGGATTTCATGAAGAAACTTTATCAAAATGTTGAGGTTTTGGATTCTGGAGCACGCGGTGCTACGACCACATTTGTGGAGCGGGGAATCGGCGACGTCCTGATTGCTTGGGAGAATGAAGCCTATTTGACGCTTAAGGAGTTCGGTGATGATAAATATGAAATCGTCAATCCGTCAATCAGTATTCTAGCTGAGCCTCCAGTAGCTGTTGTCGATGAAGTGGTCAAGAAAAAAGGAACAAAAAAAGTGGCTGAAGCGTATTTGAAATACCTTTATACAGATGCCGGACAGGAAATTGCCGCGAAAAACTTCTATCGTCCTAGGGATGAGAAGGTGCTCGCCAAATATCAAGACCAATTTGCCAAGATCGATATGGTGACGGTGGATGGCAAGTTTGGCGGATGGAAAAAAGCCCAAGAAACACACTTCAATGACGGCGGTACATTCGACGAGATTTATCAACCCAAATAAGCCATGAGGGAGAAGGTGTGTTCGCATCTTCTCCCTCATACACAATAAGAAAGAACTGGGGCGAAACGATGACTATAATGACAGAAGGAAAACGGAAGAATAAAAGGACCATACCCGGTTTTGGATTGACGATGGGTTTTACGCTGCTGTATCTTACCATCATCGTTTTGATCCCGTTATCGATGGTTTTTCTGAATACGTTTTCGATGGGATTACAGGAGTTCTGGGCGACCATAACAGAACCAAGGGTAGTCGCCTCGTATAAATTGAGTTTTATGACAGCGTTAACTGCGGCATTCGTGAACGCGGTTTTTGGTGTTTTAATTGCCTGGGTGCTCACTCGCTATGAGTTTCCGGGTAAACGGATCATCGATGGATTGGTTGATTTGCCTTTTGCCCTCCCGACTGCTGTCGCAGGGATAACATTGACGACCTTGTATTCACCGAATGGGTGGATCGGCCAATTCTTCAGCTTTAAAATTGCATTCACCCCTGCAGGGATCATCATAGCCCTCATATTCATCGGCCTTCCATTCGTGGTCCGGATGGTTCAACCGGTGCTTGAGAATATCGAAAAAGGAATGGAAGAAGCCTCGGCTTCCCTTGGGGCGAATCGCATGCAAACATTCATAAAAATAATTTTCCCCGAATTGATTCCAGCAATTCTGACTGGCTTTGCGCTTTCATTTGCAAGGGCACTGGGAGAGTATGGATCCGTAGTCTTCATTGCCGGAAACATGCCATTTAAAACGGAGATTTCGCCGCTGATCATCATGACAAAGCTCGAACAGTATGATTATGAGGGTGCCACGGCGGTAGCGGCAGTGATGCTCGTCATTACATTTCTGATCTTGTTCACCATCAATGTCCTGCAGTGGTGGACAGGCAAAAGATACTCAGGGAAGTAGGAGGGAGCATAGTGGAACATGATCATTCAGTTGTTGCAAAAACGAATGGACCTGTCAAAATCACGAAAAACGCAATAAAAGAGCCAAAATCGATACAATGGATCCTTATTTCCATTGTCTTGCTGTTTTTGACGTTGTTTTTAGTCGTCCCATTAATCGCCATTTTTGTAAAGGCGTTTGAAAAAGGAGCAGATGCTTATTTGGCGGCTATAGCCCATCCGGATTCATTGGCGGCAATCAAGTTAACATTGATCGTCGTCCTCATCACGGTGCCACTCAATGCCGTTTTTGGGGTAGTGGCTGCGTGGACGATAACTAAATATGATTTTAAGGGGAAAAACTTCCTGATAACGCTGATAGATTTACCTTTTTCGGTCTCTCCTGTCATCGCCGGTTTGATTTTTGTCCTTCTATTCGGCTTACATGGGGCACTTGGTCCGGTGCTGCAAACGCTTGGCCTCAAAGTGATTTTCTCGATACCGGGGATTGTCATCGCCTCGATTTTCATCACTTTCCCGTTCATTGCGCGTGAGTTGATCCCGCTCATGCAAAGCCAGGGAACTTCCGAGGAAGAGGCATCATTGACACTAGGTGCAGGAGGGTTCAAGACTTTTTGGTATGTCACGCTTCCTAATATTAAATGGGGCCTTTTATATGGCGTCATCCTGTGCAACGCAAGGACGATAGGGGAATTCGGCGCGGTATCGGTCGTATCCGGCCATATAAGGGGAATGACGAACACGATGCCGCTTCATATTGAGATCTTATACAATGAATATCAATTTTCAGCAGCGTTTGCCGTTGCATCCCTGATGTCCATATTTGCCATCATCACCTTGATCATCAAAAGCTTCATTGAATGGAAAACGGACTTCAAATCGACAAAAGCGAGCTAGGAGGGGAAGAAATGAGTATCATCGTTGAAAACATTACAAAATATTATGGATCATATCAAGCTCTTACCAACATCAATTTGGAAATTAAGAGCGGGGAACTCATCGCTCTTCTTGGCCCATCCGGATCTGGGAAAACATCATTATTGCGCATCATAGCGGGGCTTGAGCAGGCAGAGAATGGGAGTATCCTATTCAATGAGGAAAATTACACACATAAGCATGTAAAGGATCGAAATGTTGGATTCGTCTTCCAGCATTATGCCCTTTTTCGCAATATGACCATATTCGATAATATTGCTTACGGTTTAAAGGTCCGCCCCAGAAAAATAAGACCAGGTAAAAAAGAGATTGAACAAAAAGTGATCGAATTGCTTCAGCTCGTCAAGTTGGAAGGATATAAAGATCGGTACCCATCCCAGCTATCCGGCGGCCAGCGCCAGCGTGTAGCCTTGGCAAGGGCCCTTGCGGTCGAACCTAACATACTTTTGCTTGATGAACCATTTGGGGCATTGGATGCGAAGGTTCGCAAAGAACTCAGGCGCTGGTTGAGAAGGCTTCATGATGAATTCAATGTGACGAGTGTGTTCGTGACGCATGACCAAGAAGAAGCGATGGATGTCGCCGACAGGGTGGTCATCATGAATGAAGGGAAGATTGAACAGGTCGGAACGCCCGAAGAAGTATATGATCACCCGATCAATCCATTTGTTTATGATTTTCTTGGAAGTGTCAATCTTTTCAAGGGGAACGTCCAACAAGGGAAATTGGTAACGGGGAATGTGGAAATGAATGCGCCTGACAGTGAAGATGGCGTCAGCACAGGGTATGTGAGGGCGCATAATTTCATTATCGAAACAGAAGCGTCAGGAAAGGATTCGATAGCCTCCATCATCGATCATATTCATACGATGGGAGCCATCGTCCGCATCGAAGTGATCCGCGAGGATACGAACGAACCGCTTGAAGTCGAGCTGACCAAAGAGCATTATATTCAGCTTGGATTAAGAAAAGGCGCAAAAGTGTTTGTCAGGCCAAAAGAGCTGAAAGTCTTTGTCGACTATATGGCTGGAATTTAAGCAAATGTCGAAAAACGAAGGTTTCGGAAAGCTTGTCTTTCCGAAACCTTTTTGATTTGTATGCTGTATCTGTAGCGACGGGTTCCGTTTTCCAACTTTCTCGATCGGGGCTTCCTGTATTGTTCTTTCCCAGTGACTCGATTTTTTATTGAAGACGAACAAGAGAGGCTCGTATTTGCATAGCAAACGATTCATGGCTCCGCAACTTACTATTCTAAAACCTGGAAGACTATAGGCAAATGGGTCTCTAGCAGAGTATTCATGCAGAGCGGATTGTAAGGAAAGGCGCCAACTCCTGCGGGGAAACATGGCCAGGGGAGTCACCGAAGGACGAAAGGTGAAGAGTCGTTTACCAGATCCTCTGGATAAATGGAGAGAGGAAACCGACTTTTCGTTTTTCAGGAATGGAAGGTGAAAAGTGCATCCATTTAATCGTGTTTTCTACCTGCCAATGGTCACTGGTTCCTTGGTTATAAGAAGTAGATAAATAGTCTTGCATCAAATCCCACACCGCGTTATGTAAAATAATGGACGCTTTATCACATGAAAAAGTCGAATTTTCGTGTATTATGTTAAAAATGAAATGTAATTGTAATATTGTTATTACGCATTTGACAAAATCTGATGATATACTACGACTTAGGTAAAACATAGTAGAGTTTCAGAAATATATTTCATATTGTTACAACCATAGAAAAATACATAATGAGTAAAAAAAATAGAGAAGAGTTCCCAGCAATTTATTTTGACTGATGATTTTTCATAGAGAAAAAGAAGTGGGTCGATGGAAATGCACGGGGAGGAAAGCAGGGGAAATGAGCTTGAAGAAAAAACTTATCGTATTGAACACGACAATTATGCTCGGTTTAGGTAGCGCTTTTGCATTACCGTCAGTGAAAGCCGAGTCAATCTCGGACATTCAATCACAGCGTACAGGAATTCAATCAGACATATCAGAAGCAGAGCAAGTCATCAAGGAATTGAAAAAAGAACAATCGAAAATGATTTCCCAAATTGCCCAGATTGAAAACGCAATGAAGGCAAATGACGAGAAAATCAAAGAAACGAAGCAAGAAATCAAAGATACTGAAAAAGCGATAGATTCACTAAAGAAAGAAATTAAAGCTTTGGAAGATAGAATCGCTAAACGCGAGGAAGTTTTGAAAGAACGTGCAGTTTCATTCCAAGAGAGCGGCGGGGACGTTGACTACCTGGAAGTCGTTTTAGGTTCGAAAAGCTTTGGTGAGTTCGTTAACCGTGTTGGCGCGGTGGCAACGATCGTGGAAGCTGACCAGCAAATCCTTAGCGAACAGGAAGCGGATAAAGCTGACCTAGAGAAAAAACAAGCGTCTGTAGAGAAAAAATTGCAAAACCTGAAAGATATGGAATTAGAGCTTAAAGGCATGCAATCCCAGATTGAGGACCAAAAAGAAGAAATGGTCGAAATGAAGGCAAAGAGTGAAAAGAAAGAATCGGAAGCAGAAGCCCTTAAACAGGCATTAGAGAATAAAGATGCTGGACTTGAAGCACAAATTGCATCGATTCGTGAAAATATCAAAAAAGAAGAAGAGCGTAAAGCAGCAGAGAAAGCAGATCTTGATCGTGCTGCAGAAGAAGTGAATTCTTCTAGTGATGATTCATCTAAAGGAGAAGCGTCGTCGTCAAGTTCATCTAATGCTGGATCATCAAGTTCGTCTAAAGAACCAGCTTCTTCTTCTAATTCATCTAAGAGCAGTTCTGCTGACAAACCTGCAGCCAGCAAGCCAGCAGCCAGTAAAACTGAAAACGTAAGCAAGCCAAGCAGCGCAAATACAGGCTCTGCCATTACAGCAGGCTATAAATATATCGGTAACTCGACTTATAAATTCGGTGGCGGAAGAACGGCATCCGATATTGCTAACGGATTATTCGATTGTTCAGGTTTCGTTGCATGGGCTTATAAACAAGCGGGCGTGAATCTTCCAGCAAGTACGGGAGCATTGACAAGCGCGGGAACTCAAGTTTCTAAAAGCCAAATGCAGCCTGGGGATTTAGTATTCTTCAATACGTATAAAACGGATGGGCATGTCGGCATTTATGTCGGCGGCGGCAAATTCATCGGTTCGCAAAGTTCTACAGGTGTTGCAATCGCCAATATGTCAAGCGGATATTGGGCGGATAAATTCAACGGCCGTGTGGTACGTGTAAACTAATCTTCCTTAATAAGCAGGGGGCCTGAGGCTCACCTGCTTATTTTTTTTAATAAAATATCAAAAAAAATGAAACTTATTTTGATATCAAACGTAAATACTATAAGATAAAACAAGGATAGGTGATGTGGACTTTCAGTAAATCCGGAAAAACAAATAAGGAAGCATTATTCCATACTAGTAAACGGAGGCAAAAAACATGATGAAAAAATTAATGGCTGCATTACTTACGATTACACTAGCATTCTCGCCAGTTGGTTCTTATGTATTCCAGGACCACTCGGAGTCAGTTGATGCAAGGGGCTACAAATCCGGAAAAAGAAGCTTCAATAGCAACAACAATAATAATTCGAATTTCCAAAATAAACAAACGAACAAATCGGATGCTACGACTACAAATAAAGCAAAAACGAATACGAAAACGGGAAGTTCTTTTGCTAAAGGCGGTTTAATGAAGGGAATCATGCTCGGAGGGTTGGCAGGCTTGCTGTTCGGTGGCCTATTTGCCAATATGGGAGCACTTGGTTCAATTCTTGGCCTAATGGTCAATGTGTTAGCGATCATTGCATTAGTGGTTGTAATCCGTAAAATATTCACTTATTTCAAAGATAAGAAGAAGAAAGAGGATCCAAATCCATGGAGAGGCTAAAGATATCGGAACAAGATATCATCAATGCCGTTTGTGTTTACATTGCTCGTAAAAAGCAGGTACAACCCAATGAAGTAGAAGTGGAATTGATGTATGATGATGATTATGGCTTTTCGGCGGAAGCATTCGTCGATGGGCGAAAACAAGTGTTAATTACCATCAATCTGATAGAAGCACTTCGTTTATGGCTTGATGAATATATGAATAAAGATCCTTATTCAGGCATTGAACTCGTTCTGGATGATGAAGAAGGCATAGTGGCCATGGTAAGTGAAAGCAATAGATAAAAAAAGGGGTGCCGAAAAGGCATCCTTTTTTCGTGGGTTTAGAACTCTATGAAAAAATGAGAGAGATTGATAAACTGCTGGGTTTACGTTCCATTTGTTGCAAAAAAAGTCTGGTGGAAGTACGATGGAAATGTGGCAAAGCCAAAGGGGGAGAGTATGTGACAGGTTACATAGAAGATACGACCTTCATTAAGGAACAGGCCCTAAAATTCGGTAATGAACATGTCGAAGGAATACTTGTACCAGCATTGGGAAGCAATCTTCTTTCATTGAAGCTCAAGCATAAGGATATTCAAGTGCTGCGGACCCCCGATTGTTCTGAGGACTATAAAAAACTCCCGATATTATACGGGATGCCCATTTTATTTCCGCCAAACCGAATCGAAGATGGCCAATTTACTTATAAGCACACAACTTATAGGTTCCCTATCAATGAAAGGGAGAAGTCGAATCACATCCATGGATTTTTGCATGATAAGCCATGGAGCGTCATCAAAAGGGAGGTAATCGGGAATCAAGTCGTCATCAAGACTGAGTTTTCTAGCCGGGATTTTCCTTATCTCAAAAAAAGCTTTCCGCAAGATATCGTGGTCAATATGTCATTGATATTAATCGATGATGGATTGGAGGTGCAATTGGAAATCCTCAATAACGGCCTTGAACCCTTTCCTTTTGGAGCCGGTTATCATACGGTATTCAATTTTCCTTTTGGAGCGGATAGCAAAATCGAGAATTGCCAAATAGCTCTTCCTGTCAACAAGCATTGGGAATTGAATGAACGGTCTTTGCCCACTGGTGAAATCGGGGAATCGGCCAATAAAAAAGAAATCCAAAATGGACTTTGCCTGGAAGGACGGCTGTTTGATGATATATTCAGCTATGATGAGGAAAGCAATCTGAATAATGAATGCATACTTACGGATCAAGAGGCCGGCGTACAGGTCATTTATCATGTCGACCATCATTATAAATTTTGGGTATTGTTCAATCAGGATGGGTTCGTATGCCCTGAACCCTATACATGGGTAACGAATGCACCCAATCTTGATTTGTCAGCTGAATTCACCGGGGTGAAGGAGCTGGGAACAGGGGAAAAAGTTTTGCTGAAAACGAAACTGGTGTTGAAGGAGATATGAAAAAACACCCTGGCAGAAGCCAAGGTGTTTGCGGTTATGCTTTTTTTCTCATCCACAGCGGGTATAGAAGCAGTCCAAGTACGTAGAGGGCAATGCCAAGTATGAATGTGTGCATATCGGCTGTGCCTGTCTTGACGACCCAGATGGAGTACACTAATGCTAGGATGGTGATGGCCCCATCGCGAACCCTTGAACCCTTCATGATGTCATAGGTTTCCCCAGTCAAGACCAACTTCAATTGATACAGGACCGATGCAAGATAAGGAATCAAGTAGGCAAGTGTTGCGACGATCATGGAGAATTTATAGGCTTCCAAAATCGTACCGGAAATGGTCGAGAATAAGAAAATCTGTGTCATGATATTCGTTATCGTCATGGATCGGACAGGAGTGCCATTTTTGTTCGCTTTGCTGAAATAGGCAGGAAAAAGATCTGATTTCGCTGCTTGGTATGGAACTTCAGATGCAACGACAATCCATCCGATCGTAGAACCCAATAGCGAGATGACGGCAAGAGCGGCCATCAAATAGGTGCCGCTTGAGCCGACTACCGATTGCAATGCGTCTACGAGCGGTTTTTGTGAAACCTTCAGTTCTTCTTGTGAAATGGCACCCATCGTCAATAAAGTGATGCCGATATAAATGGAAACGGCGATAAGCAAACCGATGATTGTCGCTTTTTTTACATCAGTTTGTGATTTGGCACGGTTTGAAAGCATGACGGCCGCTTCAATTCCGATGAAGGCCCATAAAGCTGAAATCGCAGCAGCATTAACTTGAGCACCTAAAGAAATCGATGTACCTGCCTTATCATAAAATTCGCCGCCGTTTCCTAGGTTGGAAGAATCAAAGATGAATATCGTGATGATGATGAAAAACAAGAATCCGATCACTTTTGTAATCGTAGCAAAAAGGTTCAGTTTACCAGCGCTGTTAAAGCTCCTTACGAGGATTGCCTGAATCCCCCAAAGGACGATGGTACATACTGCAAACGTCAGCGCTCTTCCAAGCTCCAGTTGGAAGGAACCCGCTGAATAAATCACTTTCGTACTATGCATCACAGGAAAAAACGTCGATAGATATCCAGCAAATGAAATGATGACGGATGCTGTCGCCGCCCAATTTGCCGCCCAATATCCCCAAGCCATGCTATACCCTGAAATCCTTCCTTTTGCAGGAGATTTAAACAATGATTGAGCATAGCTTTGAGGACCAGCCTTCAACTCCGGTTTCCGGACAGCCAAATTGCCAAATACGAGCGCTATTAAGAATACACCAAGTCCTGTAACGATCCAGGCCAATGTTGCCCCTAATGGACTGGATACCTGTGCTAATTGGGCAGGTAGCATGAAGATTCCGCCACCGACCATATTTCCAACTACGAAAGTGGTTAAGATCAATAAACCCCATTTTTTATTTACCATATATAATCGAACCTTTCTTGAATGCAATGTGTGTTTGATTTCCGACAACTTATACTAATATAGTATAGTATATCGCAAACAGTTTAGTTTGGTAAAGTGGTAAATAAGTAAAATGTTAAAGACGGACTAATCAGAAAATTATAGTGTGTTCTTGACAAAAGGAAGAGATTGGATTATATTAATAAATACCAAGTTAGTTGGTAAGAATAATAAGCTTTAAAAATTTTGTATTTGGAAATTCCTTTAAATAATGCCGATTAGTCAACTAAAGGCGCCCTTACATCTAATTGATTAGATGCTGGGCGCCTTTTGTTTTTCAAGTGCAAGGGAGGGGCTATGATCGGAGTATTCTTATTTCCGAAAAATCAATGAAGGTAAAATGGGTAAACCGTTTTCCTCAAGAAAACATGGTAAAGGGGAATCTCTTTTTGACATTAGGTATGTCCGAGCTTTATTACCAGTAGTAAAGGGGAGATAACATGGAAAAGAAAGAAGAACTGAAAATCAGACATATCATTTCAAGTTTGGAAGCTCTACAATATGGATCCGTGATCATAACGGTCCACGATGGGGAAATCACCCAGGTGGATACAACTGAAAAGAAACGGTTCCCATTAGGAAAGGGCCGGGCTGTAAAAGCTAGATGAATATCGGTGTTAGGGAGCTTTCATGCGAGGGCTCTTTTTTTCGTTCTGATATATAAATTTAGCTAAAATGGAATATTGCAGAAGAAGGTACTGCAATTGACATGGTAGAATAAGTTAGGGAATACGATTAGAGGGCTTAGGTAAAAAAGGAGGAAGAGGGATTCGATGACAGTACAAATGATCGAAAATGATATATTGGCATTAGTTGATGCATTTGACGGCAACATTGCTTATAAAATTGAATCTGGTTTTGGTGATATGATTGGTTATCAAGAGGAAGACTCGTTTCAATCTGCAAGTTTGATCAAAATACCAATGATCATCGAAGGGTATCGGCAAAGTGAACGAAAAAACATCTATTTGAATCAACCAGTGACCATTCCCCCGAATGCAGTGACTGGGGGATCGGGGGTCCTGCATGCATTATCCAATAAAGTATTTTTAACGGTTGAGGACTTATTGACCTTGATGATAATGGTTTCCGACAATACAGCGACGAATATGATGATGAGTTTGTTGGGATTTGATGAAATCAATCGATGCATCCAGGAGCTGGGTTTGAAGAATACCATCCTTGGAAGGAAGATGCAGGATTTTAAGGCATTAAAAGAGGGGCGGGACAATACGATTTCGGCGGAAGATACCATTACTTGCCTAAAAGCGATACATACAGGGGACTTTTTAACGAAAGAAAGCCAGGAAAGAATATTGCGCGTTTTTGACAATCAGCAATTAAGAGATAAACTTCCATCACTGATGGGCAGAGGAGTGAAGGTCGCAAGCAAAACAGGTGGAATTCGGGGCGTTTCCCATGATTGTGCAATCATTCGCTCGGAGACTCAAACTGTTTATGCTGCGGTTCTTACTGAAAATATGAAATCAGAGGAAGAAAGCCGGCAAGTAATCAGCAAAATTGGCAAGCTGATTTACGATCATATGATGGCGGAATAAATTATCGCTGTTGTGCCGGTGTATCACCAGCTTGGAAAAGGGGAGAGAAGTTTATATGCACGGCTCCCTCTTCCATGGTGATGGCGCTGTCTTATAGGAGGGTATGGGGAATCATGTTGTATAACGAACGTAAATCGAAACGGTCAAAAGCGGTGAAGAAGGCAGTGAAATCAATCATAATCGTTGCTGTATTGGTTATGGTGTATTTTGGCTTTCTGCACATGAAAATCCAGGAAAGCAAGCACCAGGCGATTCCTGAGGGGGCCGATTACCTGATTATTCTTGGGGCAAGGGTCAAAGGCTCCGTTCCATCGTTATCTTTACAATACCGGATTGATAAAGCGTCCGAGTACTTATTGGCGAATAAGCAGACAGTAGCCATCGTATCCGGCGGCAAAGGCCACGGTGAGGACATATCTGAAGCACAAGCGATGCAGCGGGGGCTGATTGAAAAGGGGATTGAAGGGACTCGTATCATTATGGAAGACAAATCGACGACAACTTATGAGAATATCGTTTTCTCTAAAGAATTCATTCCTGATCAAGCATCACCCGGCGTGATTGTCAGTAATGATTTTCATATTTACCGGGCAGTTGCAATAGCGACCAAAGAAGGGCTGAATATAAAGGGAATACCGGCAAAAACACCAAAAGTGTCCGTGCCAAAATCATATTTCCGCGAATATCTGGCGATCACGAAATACTATTTGACAGAGTTGATACGTTCGTGAACGTTCCTTCGTCAAAACTCGAATTCCCTTCCCTTTCAAGAAAATGGGCGGGGATTTCTTTTTTTTTCATTCGACTTCGATAACAACATGGGGCACTTCCCAAAATTCTTTTTCTTGGTAAATCTCCTGAAGTGTTTTATAAATGGGATAGCCTGTATAGGAAATCTCGACCCGTTCATCAGCATCCACTTCATCCACATCAATATCATCAACAAACCCAATTTGATCATCAATTTCCATTAAATAATATCCAAGTGCTTCATACCCGCTATTGGCTACGATGACCTTACTATCAAAACCGCTATTGGATACTTTGTAATATTTCATCGCTTAACCTCCTAAGTTGTTACTTTGTATGTTTATTCGCACTTTTTCATATACTCTGATATACCCGTTCTTCCACATCTGAATCATGGTGAGTAAAATAAAGAAAATTATTAATGAAGGATAAACAACGGACTCCCTATGGTCACATTGAAAATATCATTGGATAATTTGCTATCTTAATCATTTCATGTTAATCTAATAAAGAATTGTTTTTGATTGTGGAAGAGGATACTAGTTATTTTCCAAATGATTGAAAATAGTAATACAATGTGTGTTATGCACTAGGAGGCAACAAATTATGGAACAAGGTACAGTTAAATGGTTTAACGCAGAAAAAGGTTTTGGATTTATCGAGCGTGAAAATGGAGACGACGTATTCGTACATTTCTCAGCTATCCAAAGCGAAGGCTTCAAATCTTTAGACGAAGGTCAAAAAGTAACTTTCGACGTTGAGCAAGGTGCTCGTGGAGCTCAAGCTGCTAACGTTCAAAAAGCTTAATTTATAATTAAATCGTAACCTATATGAACAGATCCCTTGATAGGGGTCTGTTTTTTATTATGGAAAAAAAAGAAAAAAGCATTAAAAAACCCACTCTTGAGCCGAGTAGGGTTTTACGACATTATTAGGCCTTTTTTAATTCTTCCTCAAAGAAAAAAGTGGTCGGATGTTCTTTTACAGTATAAGAATATCTTTTCATATTTTTCACATATGCCCATTTATTAATGGTCACTAATTCATCAGTATCCTGAATGGTTACCGTTTCGCCAGTATTATACTTATTGCTTTTCAATTTATGCACCCTCTTTACTAATAGTATAACATATTTGGATATAAAAAATGTGTCCAAGATATTCCAAACACTGATAATGTACAGGATTTGATATTGGAGGAATTTTGACCAGTTTCCTGTCACATCCGATAGAGCATTTTGATACGCGGATAACTTATGAGTAAAAAGATCATGAGTAAGCGGAATGCTTCAGCAGGGACCATGAAGGAATGAATTTTGCAATTGAGTAACTACCCATTGATTCTGAACTAAAAGAAGATGTAAATCATAAAGATGGTGCGTAAACATAACGATAGCAATTGATATTTATGGATTGGATGTATAAAATGTGGCTCCAATTATGAAAGGGTGTATAGTAAGTGTGGGAAAGCCTTAAAAGTTCATCAGATTAACTCGCTCAGCTTGGATTCAAGAAGAATTCATTAAATTATCCTTCTTATTCTTTATAACTGTCATCAAGTGAACGATAAATAAATGGAATGCAGTGAAAAAAGTGGAGTATATGATATTTTTAACTATATATGAAGTTATACATCATTTGAAAAGTGTATGGTAGCTTGACCTTTTGGGCTAACGATAAGGAGTATCAATATTATGTTATTAAAAATACTTAAGGGATTAACTAAAAAAAAATCAACTAAAGAAAGTTGTTCTATAGCTATTGTCAAAGAGAATAAGTCTAAGATCACTTCGACTAGAATTGGGGAGCTTGGTGAATATAAAATCAACATTCAACTGGCCCAACTACCTAGTAATAGTAAATATCTTAGTGATGTTTTAATTCCTAATGTTAAAGCAAAGACTGGTTATTCTCAAATTGACCATGTTATCTTTACTCCATTTGCGATCTTTGTTATCGAGACTAAGAATTACGCTGGAACTATTTATGGTGATAGGAGTAGCCCTAAGTGGAATGTCAATGGAAAGTTCTTTATGATGAATCCTTTTAATCAAAATTTTGGTCACATACAAGCGATTAAATCAGTTCTCGGAACAGTCGAGGATAGGGCAATTGTTTCTATAGTGTCTTTTACTAAAAGAAGTACATTCAAAGTTAATGTAGAATTAAGAAAGATACAGTCTAATGATTTGATTGTCTATGACACGGAGTTGTCTGAGTTCATAACAAGGAAGCTCAGTGTTTTACAATTACAGCATCAATCACCTATATTTTCTGATGTTAATATTTTAAATATGTATACAAAGATAGAGGAGACTAACATATCAGACCAAGATATTAGAAAAAAGCATATTGAGATGCTACAAATGAAGGCATCTAATCAAATTAAAGTAGCGACATGTAAGACTTGCGGGAAAGCAGTATCTGATAAAGTTGAATCCTTCTGTTTGATAAATAAGGAGAAGTTTAAAGGGAATATTTTTTGTTATGAGCATCAAAAACTACATATACAAAATGAACAACAAAAGTAAGATTAGCTGGACATAAATAGGTTCAATTTAATGAGGACTCATTTTCAAATTAAGCGCTTGGAATAAGCTCCTTCTATCATAAATAAATAGGAAATAACGAATTTTTTGATTATACAAGTCATTGAAGGTGTATTTTAAACTAAATTATAAAGACAAATATAGCCACGTGCTTCCCAGTATGCAGAAACACGTGGCTGATGAACTTGACAATTTGTTTAAATCTAAAGAAATGTGACCATTTTTGTGACCACTCAAGGTTTTAGACCTTCAAAACCCATCTATATCAATTCTTTAATTAAAACGCCCAATCCCCATTACGGAAGACAGGTTCGGAAGTGCCGTCCTGTTTGATGCCGTCGATGTTCATGTGCTCCGAGCCAATCATGAAATCAACGTGTGCAAGGCTTTCATTCAGGCCATTTTCGGCAAGTTCTTCTGGACTCATGTTTTTCCCGCCTTCAATACAGAACGCATAGGAGCTGCCGATGGCGAGATGGTTTGATGCGTTTTCATCGAATAGGGTATTGAAGAATAAGACATTCGATTGGGAAATAGGTGAGTTGAAAGGAACCAGTGCCACTTCGCCTAGATAATGTGAACCTTCATCCGTTGCCACCAATTGCTTTAGGATTTCTTCCCCTTCTTCGGCTTGTACTTCGACGATCCGTCCTTCTTTAAAAGTCACGGAAAATTTATCGATGATATTTCCGCTGTAACTAAGCGGTTTCGTGCTTGAAACCGTGCCGTTTACACCTGTTTTTAATGGGACGGTAAATACTTCTTCGGTAGGCATGTTGGCCATGAACTCATGCCCATGTTGATTGACGCTTCCTGCGCCGACCCAAAGGTGCTTGTCAGGCAATTCGATGGTCAAATCCGTTCCTGGTGCTGTATAATGCAATTTTTGGTAACGTTTTTCATTTAGATAATCAACCTTTTCATGCAGGGTGTCATCATGGCTTTTCCAGGCAGCTACAGGATCTTTCACATCGACGCGAACTGCTTTGAAGATGGCTTCCCATAGCTTGGCGACCCGTGTTCCTTCCGCCTCTTCTGGAAATACTTTAGCAGCCCAGGCCTCTGAAGGGACGGCGACTATTGACCAGCTTACTTTATCGGATTGCATATATTGGCGCCATTTCTTCAGGGCAGTCCCTGATGCTTTTTGGAAGTTGGCAATCCTTTCAGGCTTAACACCTTTCAATAGGTCCGGGCTTGAAGAGATGACGGAAAGATAAGCAGCTCCGTTTTCGGCCAGTTCAATCGTTTCTTCTGCACGCCATTTCGGATATTCATTGAAAACTTCATCCGGTGCCATTTCAAATTTGGTACGTGAAACGGTATCGTCATTCCAGTTTACGATGACATTGCGGGCACCGCTTTCATATGCCTTTTTTACGATAAGACGGACAAGTTCTGCGCCTTCTAACGTGGTGTTGATGACTAGCGTTTGATCTTGTTGGATATTTACCCCTACCTTGACGGCAAGTTCAGCGTATTTTTCTAAATTCGTTTGAAAGTCACTCATCACTGCAAAACCCCTTTTCCATTTTTTATAATTGTACTTATTGTCAGTAAAAAAAGGAACTTTTTACGACATTCTGTGGAAAATATTGATAGCCAATTCCACATAGGGGTTCATGAAACCTGGCAGAAGCCAGATTCAATCAGCTGCTTTTTAGAAGCAGGATCATTCTTTCAATACAACATGGTCTACATAACGTTCAACATTGATATCACTAAGGAGATTGATGGCCGCTCTGGCACCATCGCCGGCTTCCCGTAGGCCCTCCTGGTTATGCTGGCATCGTTATCAAGGAGCATGTTTTCCCATGATTTTCCGAGAAGGTGGCTGCACTCCCCCCAGCGGTCCCTGTGCCGACACTAGCAATATCATACATAGGAAAAAAACTCCTTTTCTATCTTTCATTTTATCAAACCTAAAGAGGGAAAGACTATTGAAAAGATTCGAATAAACGAAATAATATAAAATATTGGATTTTGTTGGCCTAAAGAAAAGAGGATCCCCTTTGGGACCCTCTTTCTAAATCCGAATCAAGAAAATCACTTACTCAAATTGATCCAGACGCTTTTGACTTCGGAATAGTTTTCAAGTGCATACGATCCCATTTCACGTCCAATTCCGGATTGTTTGTAGCCTCCGAATGGGGAAGCGGCGTCAAATGCATTGTAACAGTTCACCCAAACCGTACCGGCCCGGAGTTTTCCGGCAACATAGTGGGCATTGGCCAAGTCGCTTGTCCATAAGCCGGCAGCCAAGCCATATTCACTGGCATTTGCACGATTGATGACATCGTCTAAATCCTCGTATGGCATTGCGGCAATGACCGGCCCGAAAATCTCTTCCTTGGCAATGGTCATTTCCTCTTCAACGCCAGCGAAAATGGTAGGGGAGACAAAGTAGCCTTGTTCACCTGGTTTATTGCCGCCGACAAGAACTTCAGCACCTTCGTTTTTCCCCTTTTCAATATAGCCCATTACCCGGTTTTGCTGTTCCGCTGAAACAAGCGGTCCGATTTGTGTATTGGGATCTAGACCTGCCCCTTGTTTGATGTTTTGGGCATGACTGGCCATATCGGCAACAACATTGTCATAATGTTTCTTTTGAATGTAAACCCTTGAGCCTGCACAGCATACCTGCCCTTGGTTGAACATGACTCCATTAAGGGCTCCGGGGATTGCTTTCGAGAAATCGGCATCGGGAAGGATGATGTTTGGAGATTTTCCTCCAAGCTCCAATGTGACGCGTTTCAAGGAATAGGAAGCGGAACGCATGATCAGTTTTCCGACTTCGGTCGATCCAGTAAAGGCAATTTTGTTTACTTGAGGATGGTCGACAAGTGCTTGTCCGGCCGTTTCACCAAAACCAGGAACGATATTGACGACGCCATCCGGGAAACCGGCTTCCGCGATTAATTCAGCTAAATAAAGGGCGGATAGGGGAGTTTGCTCCGCTGGCTTCAAGATGACCGTACAGCCTGTCGCAAGTGCCGCCCCAAGCTTCCACATCGCCATGAGAAGCGGAAAGTTCCAAGGGATGATTTGACCAACAACACCGACGGGCTCATGTTTCGTATAATTAAAGTAGTTTCCGCTTACGGGAATGGTCTGTCCGACAATCTTGGTGGACCAGCCGGCGAAATATCTCATATGTTCAATCGCCAAAGGAATGTCAGCATTGGTGGTTTCACTGATTGGCTTTCCATTATCCAATGTTTCCAGTTGGGCGAGCTCGGTTTTATTTTCTTCCATTAAATCTGCTAGTTTATACATAAGCCTGCTGCGGGTTGCTGCGCTCATTCTTGACCAAGGACCTTCGTCGAATGCCTTGCGTGCAGCTTTTACGGCTAAATCAATGTCTTCTTTATCTGCTTCATATACATCGGCAAGTTTTTGTCCTGTGGCAGGATTGGGCGTGGAGAAGGTTTTTTTTGAAGCACTTTCTACGAATTGGCCATTAATATAAAGCTTTTTTGGCCCGGTTAAAAATTTTTGCAGCTTTCCACTTACTTCTAACGTTAGATTTGTCATTAATTACCCTCCTGAATTTGATGATCTTGGGCAAAACATGATGACTTCTTGTTAACGCTATATGCCAATTATTATCATAAATCAAAAAGAAGGAATATTCAAATTATATGATTCCAGATTCTGTTAGAGGCGTTGCTTCTAACTGTCAAAACTTTTTGTCATGACATCTGTATTTACTATGGTAAAAAAGAAAGTTAATAGGTAAAATGAATAAGGATAAAATAACGAGAAGGTCTAAAGGTTTCAGGAGGATTATATGGGAAATGATGCGAAAATGATCTCACAGCGGAAATTGCTTGGTGTTGCGGGACTTGGTTGGATGTTCGATGCACTTGATGTCGGTATGCTTTCCTTCATCATTGTTGCATTGAAACAGGAATGGAGCTTAACCAGTGAACAGGTTGGCTGGATAGGAAGCATAAATTCCATCGGGATGGCTGTTGGAGCCGTTTTCTTTGGGATGATGGCCGATAGGGCTGGAAGGAAGAATGTCTTCATCATTACATTATTACTATTTTCGATTGCAAGTGGTTTGTCTGCAGCAGTCAGTACACTCAGTTTGTTCTTGATTTTGCGATTTTTGATCGGAATGGGATTAGGAGGGGAGCTTCCTGTTGCCTCGACATTGGTTTCGGAAAGTGTTGAAGCTAGTAAAAGGGGGAGGGTCGTCGTCCTGCTTGAAAGCTTCTGGGCGGTTGGCTGGATATTGGCGGCACTGATTTCCTTTTTCATCATTCCGGCTTATGGCTGGCGGGTTGCACTTCTTTTAAGTGCCGTTCCTGCTTTATATGCGCTGTATCTGCGCTTGAAATTGCCGGATTCACCCAAATATAACGAGCTTGAAAAGAAGATGAGGCCCTCTGCATTCAGTAATTTGAAAAGTGTCTGGAAAAAGGAATATTTGCGCCAGACAATCGTATTGTGGATATTATGGTTTTGTGTCGTCTTTTCCTATTATGGAATGTTTTTATGGCTGCCGAGTGTCATGGTCCTAAAGGGCTTTAGCATGATCCAAAGCTTCGAATATGTATTGATCATGACGCTTGCACAGCTTCCGGGCTATTTTTCGGCAGCATGGCTGATCGAAAAGGCAGGACGTAAATTCGTTCTGATCACATACTTGATCGGTACGGCCATCAGTGCCTATTTCTTTGGCTCGGCCGAAGAGTTAGCTCTCCTTATTGCATCTGGAATGTTTCTGTCATTCTTCAATCTGGGAGCATGGGGTGCACTTTATGCATATACACCTGAGCAGTACCCAACCGCGGTTCGAGGTACAGGCACTGGGTTAGCGGCCGGCATCGGCAGGATAGGCGGTGTCCTCGGACCATTGCTTGTCGGGTATTTGGTTGCTTCAAGCACTCCGATTTCGACGATTTTCACTATATTTACAATCGCCATTCTCGTGGGTGCCATTGCAGTAGCCTTCGGTAAAGAAACAAAGAATACCGTTTTGACATAAAGGTGGAGGGGACTGAATGGTAGTCCCCTCTTTTGCGTCATGTGAATACTTTTATCATTTCTAATAGGGATGTGGAAGCCTCCCGCGGATTTTTTGCATTCATGATGGCTGAAACGACGGCGGCTCCGGCCAGGCCTCTATCAGTAAGTGAGGCAATGTTATCGGAATTGATACCCCCGATGGCCACAGCTGGAATCGATACGCTTCGGCAGATATCCTCCAAATCGCGGATCGCCATTGGCGTTGCATCTTGCTTTGTCTTCGTAGGGAAAACCGAACCAACGCCGATATAGTCCGCACCATCTCGTTCCGCTTCGAGAGCTTCCTTCAGATTCGAAACGGATACACCGATAATCATTTCTTCTGGGACCATTTGCTTGATGACGGAAAGAGGGAGGTCATCCTGGCCAATATGTATCCCGTCCGCGCCAATAGCGAGGGCTATATCCACCCGGTCATTAATGATCAGGGGAGTGGACAATTCGTTCAATACCTGCTTTAAGGCCGCAGCTTTTCTATAAAAGGACAGGGATGAATTGTTCTTCTCCCTAAGTTGTACAGCCGAAACGCCACCAGCAATCGATTCCGAGATGATTTTGGTCAAGTTTACAATATCTATCGACTCTTCCGTAACTAAATATAGGCTTAAATCAATGTGTGATTTCTTCATTCATTTTCACCTCATTCATCCACATTTCCTTATCCATTCTTGATATTGCGTCAATTAAGCGCACCCGAAAGGTTCCTGTGCCTTCATGCTTTTGCAAGGTTTCAGCAGCGATCTCCCCTGAAATGCTCATCGTCGAGATCCCGGCAACTGCTGCAGCATAATAGTCGTCCGTGATTCCGGAAAAGGCGCCGATAAGTGCGGTGGCCATACATCCCGTGCCTGTTACATTCGTTAATAGAACGTTTCCGTTATCAATGAGGGATGTGTGCTTCCCATTGCTAACAGCGTCGATGGCCCCGCTGACCACGACGACACTATTCAACCTTTTTGCTGCAGAAAAAGCAAGAGCCTCATTGCTTATCGTCAGTTCCTCTGAGTCGACTCCCCGTGTAACGATATCGCCGCCGATCAAACGGTGAATCTCGCTCGCATTACCGCGGATGATCTGGAAGGAGACCTTCTTTAGAAGCTCACTAACTTTCTCTGTTCGATACGGTGTGGCGCCAACTCCCACAGGATCCAAAATGACCGGGATATTTCTGGAGTTTGCCGTCCTCCCGGCTATCTCCATGGCTTCCAGGGATTTTTCATCAATCGTACCGAAATTCAGGACAAGTGCATCCGCCAACTTGACCATCGCTTCGACTTCCTTGGGACTGGATGTCATCACAGGTGATCCACCGATGGCAAGCGTGGCATTTGCACAGTCGTTGACCGTAACAAAGTTGGTGATTTGGTGTACAAGTGGTTTTCTTTCTTTTACCTTTTCAAACAAGTCAGCTGCCGAAAACTTTATATTCATATGGATTCACTCCGTTCTTTTTTTGAAAATGAATGAAAATGATGGACAGGCCCATGTCCCCCTCCTATTGAAAAACTATTGCGTATCGCTTCGGAGATATACAGCTTGGCCTGCTCAATCGACTCTTGCAAAGATTGTCCATTCGCCAAGTTGGATGCAATCGCGGAGGATAGGGTACAGCCAGTCCCGTGAGTGTTTTTCGTATGGATTCTTTCTCCTTTTATCCAGTGAAAGTTCTTCCCATCATAAAAGAGGTCGTTTGGGTTTCCCTCTGCATGCCCCCCTTTAAGTAAAACGGCATTGGAACCCAATTCAATCAAGGATAAACAGGCTTTGTAAAAGTCTTGCTCCGTTCGAATCGATAAACCAGTAAGTACCTCCGCCTCCGGTACATTAGGGGTAATGAGCGTTGCAAGCGGGAGCAATTTCGTTTTTAGGGCAGTGACGGCTTTTCCGTCCAGCAAATGG
Source organism: Bacillus sp. mrc49 (assembly GCF_002803435.1). NCBI lineage: Bacteria > Bacillati > Bacillota > Bacilli > Caryophanales > Bacillaceae > Bacillus > Bacillus sp. mrc49. The sequence continues at coordinate 354,216 of NZ_PHNG01000800.1, forward strand.
TGGCCGCTTTTGGAAATCATGACTGGGTCAAGGATGACGATGGCCGGTAAGTAGGTATTAAGAGCTTCAGCGACTGTTTCGACAATTTCTTTTGAACCAAGCATGCCGATTTTTACTGCATCGACGTGTATATCTTCGAAAACGGCAGCCATTTGATCAGTGATGATATCCGTGTCTATCGCCTGAACGGAACGTACTTCCTTTGTGTTTTGTGCAGTGACGGCCGTGATGACGGACATCCCGAAGATCCCATGTGCAGAAAATGTTTTGATATCGGCTTGTATCCCGGCGCCGCCGCCTGAGTCAGAGCCTGCGATGGTTAATGCTTTTTTCATGGAAAAACCCCTTCATATAAGTATTTTTCAATAATATTTTCAGTAAAATGAAAGCGAAAATGGCACCTGTCATTGAACTGAGCATAAAAGCTGGCATAATGCCAAAAAGAGCTGCTTTTTCCCCCAAGAGGAGTACCGCGATCGGATAACAGGCAAGCGAACCTAGAAGACCGGTCCCCGTCACTTCCCCTAGACAGGCGAAAGTCAATCGCTTTGTTTTACGATAAAGGTACGCAGCCAGCAGTGCACCGATCATACTGCCAGGAAAGGCGAAAAGTGACCCCGTACCAGATATATTTCTCAACATGGAAACGAGGAAAGCTTGAGTAACCGCATAAGCAGGGCCGAGTAAAACAGCTGTCAGGACATTGGCCAGGTGCTGAATGGGAAAAGCTTTCACAAATCCTACCGGGATGAATATAAAGGAACTGGTTATAGTCGTTATGGCCGTGATCATTGCCGTCAACGTCATTTTTCTGATTGTGTTGATCATCATGTCTATGACCTACAAGGGCCAATCCTGCTCATTTTGAACCATATCCCAGAATAAATATTCGTAGCGGGAGGTCACCAAGAAGTGCTTTTCCAGTCTCTGCAGTTCTTTTTCAGGCATTCCTTCCGTCAATTCCTCCAATAAAGCAATCAGCCACTTATGTGCTTCACCGAATTCTGGGGAGGAATAGGATTCAATCCATTTTGCATAGGGATTGTTATCCAAATCTTTGCCATTTCGTTCTTTTAAAAGCAGACCGATTTCATAATAATCCCAGGCACAAGGGAGAAGACAGGCGATTAAATCTGCCAATGTACCATGTTGAGCAGCATTCAGCATGTAACCCGAATAGGCAAGGGTAGTGGGAGTAGGTTCCGTATCCTCCAATTGCTTTGGAGTAATTCCGAATTCCAAGGCATAATGCCTATGGATATCCATTTCGACCTGTATCGTTTCATTCAAGATTTCCGCAAACTTTGCCATGGTTTCAACATTATGCGCTTTAATGACACCTAAAGCGAAAAGCTTGGAATAATCCATCAAATAGATATAGTCCTGCTTCAAGTAATAAGCAAACTTATGTTCAGGAAGCGTTCCGGTTCCGATAGCTTGGACAAAGGGATGTGAATGGTTCCTTTCCCAAATTTCCTTTGCGCGTGCATGAAGTCTGTCACTGAAGGTTTCTGTTTTAATATTTTTCATGTTCATCCCCCTTTATATAGAATCATTATTTAGAGCCAATAAAAAAACCCGTTCCTGAATAACGGAACGGGGCAGATGGATAAAGCCGAAATGGGCGATATCATCCACTTTCCTCCGCCGGTATGAGCCGGTTCAGGTTCAAAGGGTCCGGAAATTACTTCCATCTCAGTCTTGACAAGACTCCCCTAGTGGTGTGCATTGTATGTAATTACTGACATCATATCAGAAAGCCAAGAAAATGCAACCCGCCTTTGAAAGGGAGGAGAGTGGAAAAAAGGGGAACGAGGCAATTGACTTTTGTGAATTATTGGGATAAAATAATGTTCACATCATTTATATAATTGAATTCTTATCCAGAGAGGTGGAGGGACTTGGCCCTATGAAACCTCGGCAGCAGACCCATAATGGGAACTGTGCTACATCCAACAAGCGATCGCTTGGAAGATAAGAAGAGCCGTCCGGACCCTGTCAGCCTCTTCTTTAATTGAAGAGGCTTTTATTTTTGTAAAATAGTGTTTAAGGACATAATAGAAAAGGTATATATAATTTGGTGAAATTGAAACTTGTTAAGGTAGCTTAGGCTCTAAGCTGACAAGGAAAGGAGCCATTAACATGGCAGAAGTATTTAAGTGGATCGAACAGAGGAAGGCGTTGCTGATAGAAGAGCTATTGGCGAAAGGAGTATACAAAACCTCTGATGAAAGGCACCTTTATGATGCCCCTTTAAAAGTATTGGAAGATGAATATAAGATCGTTATAAATAGGTCTGATAGCGAGTCTCCTACAGAATGGATGACATAGCAAGAAGCAGGCGATCATTCAATAAAGATCATGTATATAGAAGGAAGCATTCGCAGTGTACATCGGTGAATGCTTTTTTATATGGAAAGATTGTTGTCACAAAAAATACATATTTAAAAGATTTTATAGGAATTTTGTCACATTTGTCCGCTAAAAAAACACATTTTTCCTTTCTGAGATAGTTGATTTTAACTACGAGTTTCATTATGATTGAAAGTGTAAAAATATTGAATATATGGGAGGTGTATATAAATTGCTTTCCAAAAAGGTTACCCCAGAAAGAATAGAAGAGAAGAGAAAAGAGATGATGGAATTGGCAAATATTTTTGGTATAAACAGTCTTCTGACGATTCAAGCTAGTCAAGAATTGGATACCCTGTTAAACGCGTTAACAAAGGATTTGAAAGCTGAATATTCAGGGGATTCCTAGTTTTCTTGAAATCGTGAATCTGATATACACATGATGGTGAATTTCTCCATGTAAACAAAAAAACTATTGCTGAAGGCAATAGCTTTTGAATAATCATGCTTCTATACGTTTACCAAGGATGACCAAATCCCGTTCAATGCCATCGAGCTCGGCAACTTGCGGTAAGTGCGCCCATTCTTCAAAACCAAATTTGGAGAAAAGCTTCATGCTAGGTAAATTATGAGCGAATATGAAACCTAATAGAGTCTTCACCCCTAATTTCGGGCTTACTTCAATTGCCTTCTGAATCGAAATCCGTCCGATTCCTTTTCCCCGGAAATAATCATCAATATAGATGCTGATTTCCGCCGTAGAATTGTAGGCGGGCCTTCCATAGAAAGATTGAAAGCTCATCCATCCTGCGGTTTGTCCTTCAAAAGTAATGATATATAGCGGTCTGCTTTCTGAATTATGCTCCTCAAACCATTTAACCCTCGATTGTACAGATATCGGGTCCGTATCTGCGGTGACCATTCTGGAGGCAATTGTGGAATTGTAAATTTCCACAATTTTAGGCAAATCCGATAATTCAGCCTCTCTGAATTGTATGTACTCGTTCATCATAAACTCTCCAATCCATTACTTTTATTAACATCCAGAAGTTCCTATTACATAATTTGATAGTGAATTGTGGTCATAACCAAATCATCTGAAAGTTTTATATTATCATACACTTTCTCCTCGTTATCTGCCAATTCATTTTTATTGTTACTTATGCTCATTTTTGGGTATGTAACATATAAAATGCTTCTTAGCTATAAAACAAAAGGAGAAACGAATGAAAAAATTAACTGGCTTATTAATGATTGTCCTCATTATTTGTTTTGTCGTATATGAATTTCAACAGGCTGCGGCGTCGAACCGTGTACAGCGGGTCATGGCTTTTGGCGATTCTTTAACATACGGTAAGGGAGATAAGCATGGGGAAGGCTATGTAAAGGGCTTGAGGGATGAACTAAACAATCCTGAGTCGGATCAAAAAGTAAGCTTTTGGAATTATGGAATTAAAGGGCAGGAAACGGATGGCGTCATCGAACAGCTCGATGATTACCGAATCCATACTAAACTCGATAAAGCCGACACATTCATCGTTTATATCGGCACGAATGACTTCATCAATAGTAACGGCGGCGACTTGACCGAAATAAATGATCGGAAAATCGATGAGGGCAAGCGGGAATACATCAGGCATCTAAAAAAGATCACAGCAACACTTCTAAAGAAAAATGATAAGGCCGATATCCTGGTAGTGGGCCTGTATAACCCGATCATTGACAACCGAAAGATCGAAAAGCACATTCAGGATTATAACCAATCAATCAAGGATGTAGTGAAAAAGGACGAAAGGATGGTATTCATTCCCACCGATGATTTATATAAAAACAAAAAGAAAGCCGATTATTTCAGTGATGAAATTCACCCCAATGAAAAAGGATATAGGCTCATCACAAATCGGATACTGGCAAGCTACGACTTCAAATGATAGCCATGGAATGTAGACAAACTCTAAACTGCCTTACATGTTAAACACCGAATGAACATGTAAGAGGTATTTTACTCTTCTTTTTATCAAATCTTTTCTTTTCATAAGTATTATGATTTTACACATTACTATAGAACATGGAATAATTATGGGAGATTAATCCGGATTATATGAGGAGATGCTAATAATGAATCAAAATGAAAAAACCAGGGAAGAACTTCTGAATGCAGTCAACGGCTTCTCGGATGAACAGCTGAATGCCCATCCTGAAGAAGGACGATGGAGCATTATCCAAGTATTGGATCATTTATATTTAATGGAGCGGGCCATCACAAAGAGCATTGCCGATAAATTGCACAGTGATGAGAGAGTTCCTGCGGCGGACAAACCGATCGAGCTTACTGTAAACCGTGAAGTGAAGGTCGAAGCGCCTTCATATGTCGTTCCGTCGGAATCATTCCAAACCTTGCAAGAAGTCAAGGATAAATTGGCCGAATCACGTGCCGCATTGGTACAACTTGTCGACAGCGCAGATGAAAAGGACCTTGAGGAAAAGTCATTTCCTCATCCGTTATTCAAGGATCTAAGTTTGAAGCAATGGATACCGTTCGTGGGATTGCATGAAAAAAGGCATTTGCTGCAAATCGAAGAGCTAAAATCTAACTTATAATAAAAAGAAAAACTCATCCGAACCTGGTTGAGTTTTTCACTTTAGACAGAAAGGAATGTTCTGTGAAAGCTAACTGGGTTAAGGCATGTCTGGTCTTGTTTTTTTTCGGATTGTTGGCGGTTGTCTTGTACAAGAATGTCCTTCCGCCTGATTTAGACGATATCGAACTGGCAGATGAGCTGCATCCGGTCGTCGCTGAAAAAAAAGATGAGCTCATTCAGCGGGCTAATGAATTAGACATCCCAATAATCATTACCGCCGGATATCGTTCTTTGGAAGAACAAAATAAATTATATGAAAAGGGCCGTTTAAGTACGGGGGATATCGTGACATATGCAAAAGGCGGCGAGTCGCTTCATAATTTCGGTTTGGCGATAGATTTCGCCCTCCTCAACAAACAAGGCGAGGCCATTTGGGATATGGACTATGACGGAAATGATAATGGGAAATCGGATTGGATGGAAGTCGTCACCGTTGCTAAAGGGCTGGGATTCGAATGGGGTGGGGATTGGCCAGGATTCAAGGACTACCCTCATCTGCAAATGACCTTCGGCTTAACCTTGAGAGAGCTGCAGCAGGGCAAGCAGGCTAGAGGGCAGTGAGGCGGAATCAGCATTTCCCTTCTCGAATATTAGACGAAAAGCAGGAAAATAAGCTTGTATATTGCTTTACAGCCGAGAATTCGATAAAGTGGACTAGTGAGAAATCAGACATGAATGAAGGAGTGCAGTCACCATGGAAGAAATAAAGCATTGCCGGGATTCTTTGGTCATTAAAACAAGTCTTGTCCTCCCTCCCGATACAAATAATATTGGTACGATGTTCGGAGGCAAGCTAATGGCATATATTGATGACGTAGCGGCCATATCCGCCATGCGTCATGCGAGGAGCAACGTAGTTACCGCCTCTACCGATTCGGTTGATTTCCTTCACCCTATCCACGAAGGAAATGCAGTTTGTCTGGAAAGCTTCGTGACCTATACGGGCAGAACATCGATGGAAATCATCGTAAAAGTGATTGCTGAGGATTTAGTTACAGGAGATCGCAATTTATGTGTCATTTCCTTTTTGACCTTTGTCGCCATTAATGAACAAGGTAAACCTATACCGGTTCCCCATTTGGTTCCTGAAACCGAAATGGAAATCAATTTAAATGAATCGGCAAAACAACGGGCTCAAATAAGGAAAAAAAGAAGAGAAGATACACAATTTATTGCAAGCACTTTTGGTGTGAAGCTGCCGTGGAGCGAACAATCGAATCCAGGATTATATAAGGATGAAACTAATCATTAAGTGATTTGGCCAATAGGCAGACAAAAGGTTTCAGAAAGGTGTCCCTTTCCGAAGCCTTTTTGATGTTATTGGACTCTAGATTCACACATGTCCTGCTTGATTTTGTTCAGAGGTGTGCATAAGCAAAGCTCGTCCCTGGATAAGCTGATGCCTGCAAGGGAGACAAACGGGCAATAGGTACACACCCATAAAAACAGACGATCGACAAACTCGATTTTCACCTAGTTTGTCGATCGTGTATGCCAAATCAACAGAGATTTGGGCTTTTTAACATGGAGGTAAATGGTATCCAATTCGGCGACTAAACGTCAAAAGACGCTTGGCTGCCTTCCAAGCGTCTTTTTTTGTCGGAACTAGTCATCACTTGCCAAAATACCAAAAAAGCGTAAGATGTTTATGAAAAGGTTAATGAAATCAAGATAGAGATTCAAGGCCATGAGCGGAACTTCCTCGGCCGTTACACCGTAATGCTTCATTCGATTGAAATCGTAAAGGATATACCCGCTGAAAACCAAAATCCCGATAAATGAAAAGACCAACATGGCTGTAGAGCTTAAAGGAAAGAAAATGTTGAAGATACCGATCACCACTAAAGCAAGCAAAGCGGCAAAGAGCATTCCTCCCAGGAAAGAAAGGTCCCTTTTGGTGGTCGTAGCATAAATGGCTAAACCTCCAAATACGACTGTCGTCGTTACACCGGCTAAAATCACTACATTAGCACCGGCAGCGGCCAAGTAATGAGCGATGATCGGATAGGTGGTAATCCCGGAAATCAACGTGAAGCTATACAGAAATGTGTATCCGATCGCTTTTTTCCTCCGCATGATGAAAGCCCCAATCAACATGGCAATCTCAAGGATCGCTAATGGAAGGAACAAGGCCGGAGGAACAAAAGTGCCTATGGCCATCCCCAATACTGAAATGGCCAGTGATAATGCGAAGGTCCGCATCACGGATGGCATATAGGTTTGTACAGTTTGTGAATACATGTTTTCACCTCATCATTATTCTTCTACCGATACTTACGAATGGGTTTTAAAAAGGTTTCATTGCCCATATGGAAATTTAGGTGTTTTTTTAAAGCTCCTGAAATATATATGAAAGAAAACTAATTTTATGAGCACCCTACCTTTGCACTAATTTTTCTGAAATATTAAAATATTCATCTATTTTCTTTATTGATAACCTTTGGTCCAATACTATCAAATAGTACCAATAATTCTCGTTTTTGATATATCAAAATAATGAAGAAGGGAATAGTTATGCCCAGCATTTTAACCAGCTTCATGACTTTACTGTATAACAGCTATAAAGGAAAAGATTTTTTATACCAGAAAATTATTCCTAAAGTTATAAAAAGAGAAAAAATTGTCATTATTTTGTATAAAAACTATTGTGTAAATGTAAAAAATTGATTAAAATCTTAACTAATTATCAGAAGATTAATTATTTTCCCGATAAAATAGTTTAGGGGGAGCAAGGATGAATAAAGCTATTCTGGAAATAGAAAATCTGACAACCTCATTTCGAATCGGAAGCAACTATCATGCTGCTGTGGATGATGTTTCGTTTACGGTGAATGAAAACGAAATTGTAGCCGTGGTTGGAGAATCAGGTTGTGGAAAAAGTGCTTTGGCCTTATCCATTATGCAACTACATAATAAACAAAGGACTAAATCCGAAGGGACCATACATTATAACGGGCAAAACCTGCTGAAGTTGAATGATACACAAATGAATAAAGTCCGCGGCAAGGAATTGGGGATGATCTTCCAGGAACCTTTAACGGCCTTGAATCCGCTCATGACGATCGGTAAACAAATCGAGGAGAACCTTGATTACCATACTAAACTGTCCAAGGATGAAAAAAAGAAACGGACGATCGAACTTTTAACCCAGGTGGGAATTCCTTACCCTGAACGGACGTACAAGCAATTTCCGCATGAGCTCTCGGGCGGAATGCGGCAAAGGGCGATGATTTCGATTGCCATTGCCTGCAACCCTGCACTGGTCATTGCCGATGAACCCACGACCGCCCTGGATGTCACGATTCAAGCGCAAATACTAGATTTGCTGAAGGATATCCAAAGCAGGACAAGGATGGGAATCATCTTGATTACACATGACTTGAGCGTCGTGGCAGAGGTTGCGGACAGGATCGTTGTCATGTATGCGGGTCAGGTAGTGGAGACGGGGAGCGTCAAGGAAATATTCAACAATCCGCTTCATCCGTATACGAGGTCTTTATTGAATTCGATTCCTTCGGCATCACATGAGAAAAACCGTTTGCATGTTATTGAGGGAATCGTTCCATCCATCGCGAAAATGGATAGGATTGGATGCCGTTTCCAAGACAGGATTCCATGGATTCCAAGGCATGCACATGAAGAGAGGCCTCAGCTTCACGAAGTGGCCAAGGGCCATTTTGTACGGTGTACCTGCTATAAAGAATTTTATTTCCAAGCTGAAGGAGATGAATCGACCCATGACATTACTCAAAGTAGATAACTTGAAAGTGCATTTCCCGATTAGGGGCGGTTTTTTTCGAAGGGTGGTCGATCATGTAAAGGCAGTGGACGGCGTTTCCTTTGAATTGCAGCAAGGGGAAACATATGGATTGGTCGGGGAATCGGGCAGCGGCAAATCGACGACAGGTAAGGCGGTTGTCAAGCTGAATGATGTGACATCCGGACAAATCCTGTTTGAAGGCAGGGATTTAGCGGGCTTAAGTAGAAAAGAGATTAAACCATTCCGAAAAGATATTCAAATGATCTTCCAAGACCCGTATTCATCATTGAATCCGAAGAAGCGGGTGCTGGACATCATTGCCGAACCGCTGAGGAATTTCGAACGGCTATCACCGGCGGAGGAAAAGAAGATCGTTCAGGACTTCCTGGACAAGGTAGGACTCAGTCCGGAATCGATCCATAAATATCCGCATGAATTTTCAGGGGGACAGCGCCAGCGGATCGGGATTGCCCGTTCATTGACATTGAAGCCTAAGTTGATCATAGCGGATGAGCCGGTTTCGGCGCTGGATGTTTCCGTACAGGCACAGGTATTGAATTTCCTTCAGGACCTTCAGCAGGAATTCAATTTGACTTATTTATTCGTCGGCCACGATTTAGGTGTCATCCGGCATATGTGTGACCGGATGGGTGTCATGTATCGCGGTAGATTGGTAGAGGAAGGCAAAAGCGATGAAATCTATGAAAATCCCCAACATATATATACGAAACGGCTGATTGCCGCCATTCCGGATTTAGAGCCGGAAGTTCGCGGGGAAAAGGTGAAGCTCAGAAAGAAACTTACGGCGGAATACGAGTCTTCCTATTCAACATTTTTCGATGAAAATGGCCGGGCTTATGATTTGAAGCCAATCTCATCGACCCATAGAGTTGCATTACAATAAGGAGGTGGAAGGAATATGTGGAAGTTTATCCTCAGACGTTTTTTTGTTATGATCCCGCAGCTCTTTTTATTGAGCCTCATCGTTTTCATGATGGCAAAAGCCATGCCGGGAGATGCCCTGTCAGGGCAGGAACTCAACCCTAAGGCCAATCCTGCCGAGCTTGAAAGAATCAGGGAAGAGCTGGGCTTGAATGATCCTTGGTACCAACAATATGGAAGATGGGTATCGAATGCTGTACAGGGGGACTTCGGTATTTCCTATACACATAAAACACCAGTCATGGATGTTATCGAGGACAGGCTGTGGAACACGGTATTCCTGGCGCTGGTCACGCTGATCTTTACATATATGCTGGCGATTCCGTTAGGCATACTGAGCGGCAGGTACAACGATACCTGGATCGACAAATCTGTGACGGGCTATAGTTATGTAGGGTTTGGCACACCGATTTTCATCTTTGCCTTGATCATGTTGTTCATTTTCGGTTTTGCCCTGGATTGGTTCCCATCTGGAGGCAGTGTCGATTCCAAGGTGGAGGAAGGGACATTCGCTTATGTGGTAAGTAAGATCAATCATTTGATTCTACCGGCGTTAAGTACGGCTTTAATTGCCACGACAAGCACGATCCAATATTTACGAAATGAAATCATCGACAATAAAATTAAGGATTTCGTCAGGACGGCCCGTTCAAAGGGAGTGCCTGAATCAAACGTATATTCCCGGCATATCCTTAGAAATTCGTTTTTGCCGATCGCGGCATTTTTAGGATACGAAATTACTGGTTTGATCGGGGGCTCTGTCATAATCGAGACCATTTTCAGTTACCCGGGTCTTGGGCAGCTTTTCCTCAGTTCAGTAAGTCTGCGGGATTTCAGCGTTGTCACGGCCATCGTCATGATGACGGGATTTGCCACGCTGCTTGGCACACTTCTTTCGGACATCATACTCAGTGCGGTCGATCCGCGCATACGGATAGAATAGGAGCGGGGTGAGTCGTATGGAAATGAAAGTGGAAACAGGAAAGAACATACAAGTGCAGGATGTGAGCCCCTCAGGCATGAAAATCATCTGGCAGGAGATTAAAAGGGATAAGCTTGCGATGGGCTCATTGATTATATTGGCAGCAATATTGATTTTTGTTTACGGCGCGGCTTTATTCATGGATGCGAAAGAAATCGCCAAGGTCGATTTTCTCTCCATTTATTTGGAGCCATCTGCCGATAATTGGCTCGGAACCGATTATGGCGGACGTGATGTATTCGGACAGCTTATCGTAGGTACGAGAAATTCATTTACGATCAGCTTGTTCATTACTTTATTCACGGCGATCATCGGGTTGTCATTTGGATTGCTTGCCGGTTACTTCGGCGGAGCCACCGATAATGTGATCATGCGTGTCATCGATTTCGTGATTGCCCTGCCGCAATTGATGTTCATCATTGTGGTGGTGACGATCGTTCCGGTATTCAATGTGTATGTTTTCATCTTGATCATGACGATGTTTTTATGGACAGGAAAGGCGAGGCTGATCCGCTCCAAGGCATTGTCAGAGCGTGAGCTGGACTATATCCATGCCTCACAGACACTGGGAACGCCGCATTGGAAGATCATCCTTTTTCAGCTTCTGCCCAATGTCAGTTCATTGATCATCGTGAACTTCATCTTGAACCTGGCAGGCAACATTGGCTTGGAATCCAGTTTGACTTTCTTGGGGTTCGGCCTTCCGGAGAGCACCCCGAGTCTTGGAACGCTCATCAGTTACGCGCAAAATCCAGATGTTCTGGAAAATAAGTGGTGGATTTGGGTACCCGCATCAATCATGATATTAGTGCTGATGCTGAGTATAAATTTTGTTGGCCAAGCGTTAAAACGCGCCGCCGATGCAAGGCAAAGAAGAGGATAAAAAAAGGGGAGTGTTTGATATGAAGATTAAAGGCTATGTTAAAGTACTTAGTGCATTGGCAATTTCATCTCTACTGCTTGCTGCTTGTTCGGATGATACCGAGAAATCGTCAACGAAAGAGAAAAAAGGGAAAGCGGTCGAACAGGTCGATACTTCAAAATTCCCGACAAAGACGACTAATCAGGGAGAGCCGATTAAAGGCGGACACCTGACATACGGATTGGTATCTAATACACCGTTCGAAGGAATCCTGAATAAAGTTTTCTATCAAGGCGATCCTGATAATCAAGTTATCTCATTCTTTGATGAAGATTTATTGGATACGGATGAAAACTATGTATTCACGAATGATGGCGCCGCTTCCTATGAAATTTCTGACGATCATAAAACGGTTACACTGACGATTAAAGATAATGTTAATTGGCAGGATGGCAAGCCTGTAACTGGAGCCGATTTGGAATATGCCTATCTTGTAATCGGAAGCAAGGACTATAAAGGTGTGCGCTATGATGAACAAATGGCCTTAATTGAAGGTATGGAAGAGTATCATGCCGGAAAAGCGGATAGCATTTCAGGCATTAAAGTAGACGGCAAGAAAATTACCTTCACATTCAAGAAAGGAAATCCATCTGTAACGACTGGCTTATGGACATATCCGCTTCACAAAGAATACTTAAAAGATGTTCCGATTGCCGATTTGGAATCTTCGGATAAAATCCGGAAAAACCCGATCGGGTTCGGGCCATTCAAAGTGAAGAAAATCGTCCAAGGTGAAGCCGTGGAATTCGAGGCGAACAAGGATTATTATCGCGGGGCACCTAAATTGGACAGTGTCACATTGAAAGTCGTGAATCCTTCCGTTGTCGTTAAATCACTTGAAAATGGTGATATTGATGTAGCGGAAGTCCTGGCTGAGCAATATGAACAAGCCAAGGAACTCGATAATGTCGAATTATTGGGGAAAGTTGAATTGGCTTATTCTTATATCGGCTTCAATTTCGGTCAATATGATAAGGAAAAAGAAGAAAATGTCATGGATGAGAATCCAAAATTCAAAGACAAGCGCCTCCGTCAGGCGATGGCCTATGCAATCAATAACAAAGAAGTGGGCGAAAAGATGTTCAAGGGGCTCCGTTTCCCTGCCAATTCGGTCATTACACCTAACTTTAAATATAACAATAAAGATTTAAAAGCCTATGAATACAATCCAGAAAAAGCAAAAAAACTTTTGGATGAAGCAGGATTTGTGGATACAAATAATGATGGCATTCGTGAAGATGCAGATGGGAAAGAATTCAAAATTAACTTTGCATCAATGAGCGGATCCGATGTTTCCGAGCCATTAGCAAGATATTATATTCAACAATGGGAGCAAGTGGGCATAGACGTTGAATTGCTCGATGGAAGGCTTCATGAGTTCAATTCATTCTATGATCTGTTGAAAAAAGATAATGACGAAGTTGATATGTACCAAGCTGCTTGGGGCGTCGCTTCCGATCCTGATCCATCCGGTCTTTGGTCAAGATCTGCAGAATTCAACTATACTCGCTGGGTGAATGATAAAAATGACGAGCTTCTGGCGAAAGGAATTTCAGAGGAAGCCTTCGATGATCAATATCGGATCGATACGTACAATGAGTGGCAAGAACTGATTCATGATGAGGTTCCTGTCATTCCGACATTATTCCGTTACCAATTGACGGGAGTGAATGATCGTGTTACTGGTTACGATTTTCTAGCAGGACGCCAATATCAATGGCATAATGTTGGCGTTACTAAATAAGATGATCGATGAATCCAATCGGGCGCCTGTATGGGCGGCCGATTTTTTTGTGTTTCAAGGAACTGCATTACGGTTATAAGGATAATAGTAATTAATTGGAAGGGTGATTTGGATGGAAGTGAGAAATCCTAATGAAACAAAGAGAGAGCTGGAAATATTGTTTACTGAATCGGTTGGCCGAATATTGAAGCCGCTGGAAGAGGAAATCATTGCGGACATTGTTGCCTATCCAGATGAAAAGCGCATAGCCTTCTTGGAATATATGAAGGAAATGTCCAACAAGCAAAGACAGTTAAAATAGTAAGGTGAACTTTCATCATCCATCGAGGAGGGTTCTTTATGGGAAGTGAAGATAGAAGCAGATATAGAGTTTGGCGGGATAAGCGAAAAAGGCAAATGAATATGGAAAATACCGCTTTATACGGGATTACGACATTTGTTCTGGCAATCATGCCCGTGCTTGCCCATATGTAGGTGAAGGAATCGGACCGTCTTTTGACGGTCCTTTGTATGTTAAAAGCTGGCAGGAAAAGCTATAATATAATAGGAAGGGAGAGATATACATGATCAACGAAAAAGAAATCGTATCATACATAAAAGAGTTAGTGACGATACCAAGCCCCTCCGGATATACGGAGGAGGCGATTAAATTCGCGGCCGAATTCATGGAGAACAGGAAGGTTCCATACGAGATCACCAATAAAGGGGCATTGCTTGCTTCAATTAAGGGTGAAGATGATAACAAACATCGCTTGCTGACGGCTCATGTCGATACGCTGGGAGCGATGGTGAAGGAGATCAAGCCGAATGGCCGCCTTAAGTTGACGATGATAGGCGGTTTCCGCTGGAATTCAGTGGAGGGGGAATATTGTAAAATCCATACCGCTGATGGGAAAATCATCACCGGGACCATATTGATCAATCAAACCTCTGTGCATGTTTATAAAAATGCCGGGGACGCCAAGCGTGATGAGGAGACAATGGAAGTCCGGATAGATGCTGTCGTGAAAACGAAAGCGGAAACCGAGGCGATAGGCATTTCCGTTGGCGACTTTGTCTCCTTCGAGCCAAGAGTGGAAGTCACGGATGGAGGATTTTTGAAATCAAGGCATTTGGATGATAAAGCAAGCGTGGGAATCCTACTTCATATCATTGATCTCATTTCTGCAGGGAAGATAAAATTGGCCTATACGACCCATTTCCTGATTTCCAACAACGAAGAAATCGGCTATGGCGGCAATTCCAATATCCCCGGGCAGACAGTCGAATATCTGGCGGTCGATATGGGAGCGATCGGTGATGGACAAGCGACGGATGAATTCAGCGTTTCAATTTGCGCGAAAGACTCCTCGGGTCCGTATCATTATCAATTGCGTCAGCATCTTGTCGCCTTGGCCAAAGCCCATGAGATTGACTACCGTGTCGATATATACCCCTATTACGGTTCGGATGCTTCCGCTGCCATCCGCGCAGGCCATGATGTCGTCCACGGTTTGATCGGGCCGGGAATCGATGCATCTCATGCCTTTGAACGGACTCACCTTTCATCATTAAAACATACGGCCAATCTGATCCTGCATTATATCGAATCAGAGATGATGTAAACAGTAAAAAGCCCACACTCCTTTCATAGGAGGTGGGCTTTTATGTGGGCAAATAAAATGGGTATAGACACGTCCGTTTCTATAATGACAATTCTTGTGGCGGCTCACCATTGTTATTCATCAACCGGATGCTGTCCGGCTTGATTTGCAGAATGATATAGTTAGGGTCATTGGGACCTTCGAACCAATGTTCAAACGACTCATGCCATAATTTATCCTTCAGGTCCTGTGAATCGTTCACTTTCGAGGTTCCGGATATTTCTAAATAAGAATCACCTAATCCTTCATTTTCATAGCCGATCAGGATATGGACATTAGGGTTTTTTTCGATTTCATCAATTTTTTCCGTCTTGGCACTTGATGGTGTGTATAAAGTCAAATCGTCGTTAAAAAATGTCATGTAGCGTGAATGTGGTTTGTTATTTTCTACAGATGATAAAACTCCAGTCTTAGAATCACTGAGGATATTCAATACTTTTTCTTTTAATTGGTTTTGGCTCATCTTCGCACACTCCTTTTATTTTTTACTCTTATACTTTTCCTCTTTTTTCATAAAGTTAAACAAAATTCTGCAGTTTGCCAATTTAATGAATGAATACTGGCTCAAGATGCCATACTAGTCATTATGTGTTCTGACAGAGTAATTAATGAAGTAAGGGTGATTATAAGGAATGAATTGTGGTGAATTGCTTATCATTGGCGGTGCCGAGGATAAGTGCCTTGAAGGTGAAGTGTTAAATAAATTTGTCGAGCTTGCTCTTCGTCGTTCCGATGGCGGGATTGGAATCCTGCCTACAGCGAGTGAAATTCCTGAAGAGATGAGCAAACAGTATATCAAGATTTTTAGAGCTTTAGGCGTTGACAGGGTTGAAGTGATCAAGCTGGATTCGCGGGAAGAGGCAGATGATCCCCTCATGTGCGAACAGCTGGAATCCCTTTCTGCGCTTTTCATAACGGGAGGCAACCAAAGCCGGCTATCCGAACGGATCGGTCAATCCAAGTTCCACCAAGCACTTTCCAAAGCATGGCATCAAGGGATGGTGATAGCGGGGACCAGTGCCGGTGCTTCCATTATTGGCAAGCATATGATTGTCGCTGCCGACACGATGCTGAATGATGATAAGTTAAAGGTCGAGATTGGAATAGGTTTCGGGTTCCTGGATGGTTTGCTAATCGATCAGCATTTTTCCCAGCGCGGCCGGTTCGACCGTCTGTTAAGTGCAATAGCGGTAAACAAGGAATTGCTGGGCATTGGCATCGATGAAAATACAGCCATTTTAGTTAAAGACGGCCTTTTTGAAGTCTATGGGCAACATGAAGTACTGGTGCTTGATGGCAGCAAAAGTGATTATATTCACGTCACGACCTCCGATAATGGAAGTGAAGAGCTGACTCTCTCGGGATTCTGCCTTCATGCTCTTACAAGAGGCTATCGTTTTGACCTGGTGACCAGGAAATTGTTAATGAAAAAGGGGATCCAACCATGATAATCAAGAGAGTCCGTTACTTAAAAGGACCCAATTATTTTGCATATACTCCGACGATCTGCATTGAATTGGATTTGGAGGAACTGGAAGAGAAACCTTCCGATACCATTCCAGGATTCAATGAAAATCTGTTGAAAACGCTCCCGAATCTCGGAAGCCATACATGCTCCAAAGGGTATCGGGGAGGTTTTGCCGAGAGGCTGCGCCAAGGTACTTGGATGGGGCATGTTTTGGAGCATATGGCGATCGAGCTACAAAACCTGGCAGGAATCGATGTCATTCGCGGAAAAACGATCATGATGGAAAAAAAGGGACATTACCAGGTTACCTTTGACTATCAAGAGCCGGAATCCGGTCTCCAAGCCTTCTTGGCAGCAAAGGAAATCGTGGAAGCCATCCTCAATGATGAAAAAGAGATAAATGTCCAATTCCATGTAAAACAAATAGAAGATTTATATTATAAAAATAAATTGGGACCAAGTACAGAAGCGATATTTAAGGCTGCATATGAAAAAAACATCCCAGTAGAACGTATTGGCGATGATAGTTTGCTGCGTTTAGGGACAGGTTCTAGGCAGAAATTCGTTCAGGCTACCATTTCAAGTCAAACCTCGAATATCGCGGTCGAAAATGCCTGTGATAAATCTTTAACAAAATCGATCTTAAAAGGGTGCGGCCTTCCGGTTCCTGAAGGGGAAATAGCCCATTCGATTGAAGAGATATTCGAAACGGCGGACAGGATCGGTTTTCCGCTCGTTATAAAACCGTATAACGGCAGGCAGGGACAAGGTGTCATCACCCATATCAAGAATAAGGATGAACTCTTCAATGTCATCAATTGCCTGGAAGCGTACGTGAAGAAATATATCGTCGAACGGCATATTGAAGGACATGATTACCGTATGCTTATCGTGAATGGGGAGCTTATAGCGACCAGTTTGAGGCTTCCACCCTATGTGATCGGAAACGGAAAAGAAACGATACGCAGATTGATAGAAAAGGAAAACCGCAATTCTTTGCGGGGCGATGGCCATGAAAAACCAATGTCTAAAATCCCGCTGACACATACCGTGACATGCTACTTGGAAAAAACGAATCGGACACTCGACTCGATCCCGAAGCAAGGGGAGCTGGTCCAAGTTGCCGGCAACGCAAATCTATCGACTGGCGGCAAGGCTATCGATGTAACGGAGCAGGTCCATCCAACCATTAAGAAAATGGCGATTGCAGCTGCAAAAGCGATTGGATTGGATATTGCCGGAATTGATTTTATTTGTGAGGATATTTCAATGCCGCTTAATGATTCGCGGACGGCGATCATTGAAGTCAACGCTGCTCCGGGTATCCGGATGCACCATTATCCGAGTGAAGGGGAAAAACGGGATGTTGGCAAAGCCATCATCGATTATTTATTCCCGTCCCGGGAAGATGCGGCGATACCGGTCATCGCAGTGACGGGAACGAATGGAAAAACGACGACGACCAGAATGATTCATTATTTCCTTTCAAATGATGACACCAAGGTTGGAATGACCAATTCAGATGGGGTCTATATAGGTGAAGACATATTGGATCAAGGTGATTGCAGCGGACCGATCAGTGCAAGGATGGTGCTGTCCCATCCTGAAGTCGATGCAGCGGTTTTGGAAACGGCACGAGGAGGGATCTTGCGTGAAGGCCTGGCCTTCCGCCAATGTGATGTGGGTGTCATTACGAATGTGAGTGAAGATCATCTCGGCTGTGATGGAATGGATACGATGGAGGATCTTGTGAAATTAAAGCGTCTGATAGCCGAAGTCGTTCTGGATACGGGGTATTGTATCCTGAATGCTGATGATCCGAAGGTGGCCGCTATGGGGGCATATACAGAAGGGGAAGTCATTTATACATCGACTGACTCCAATCAGCCTTTAGTGAAGGAAGCGATTAAAATTGGCCGAAAGGTTTGGTTCGTAAATGAACAAGGGATGATACTGCATTCATCAGCAGGTGTCACACAGCCGTTCATGGATTGTACCATGATTCCCATCACGATTTCGGGGATGGCCCGTCATAATATCGCCAATTTGCTTCAGGCATTAGCTGCAGCCCATACACAAGGCGTATCCATGGAAGAACTACGAAAGAAGGCAGTGACTTTTATGCCTGATACCAGCTTGTCAAAAGGACGTTTCAATTTAAAGAAATTGAATGGGCGAACCATCATCATCGACTATGCCCATAATGAGGCGGGGTTGAAGGCAATATTCGAAACGGTGGGTGCCTATAACAGAAATCGACTTATCACCGTTCTGGCCGGTCCGGGAGACCGTGTTGATGAGGAGCTCATCAGGCTTGCCAAGGTGGCGGCCGTCCATTCCGATTTATTCATCATTAAGGAAGATGACGATTTACGGGGAAGGAAGCCATGCGAAGTAGCCAGGCTGCTCCAGGAAGCTGCGGAAGAAGCAGGGCTGCATAAGAATCGGGCCAGGGTCGTTTTGAATGAGTTGGATGCATTCATGAACGCTTGGGAAGCATCTCGACCAGAAGATCTGTTACTTTTCTTCTACACGGATTTCGAATATGTCGAGCAGTTTTTTCAAAAGGTTTCCAGCGACAGCTTATCAAAAAAATGAAAGAACGTGCATTTCGCCCGGCGGAGTGCACGTTCTTTCATTTGTGCTTGTTTATAGAGAAACGTACCCTCTAAGCAGAGTTGTTCTAAAGCAACTGCCCTCGAGGGTACGTTTCAAAATGAATTAGCTTTTTTTGATAACCGTCTCATTCCCGGCAGGGACACTGACGTGGTCTTTTTTATATACGCGTTGCAGGACGATCGTCTGGGCGATCATGAATAATCCACCGATTGACCAATACAATGGCAAGGCGGCAGGAGCGGAGAAAGAAATGAATAAAATCATCACTGGTGAGAGCAGGCTCATCAGCTTCATTTGTTTCTGCTGTTCCTCGGGCATTTGTCTCATGGAAATGACCGATTGGAAATAATAAATGACACCGGCAATAATCGCCATGGCAATATTCGGCTGGCCAAGGCTGAACCAAAGGAAGTTATGTGTCGCAATTTCATGGGATCCTTTAATCGCATAATAAAAACCCATCAAGATCGGCATTTGGATCAATAGTGGCAGACAACCCATGTTTAACGGGTTGACTCCATGCTTTTGGTAAAGCTGCATCATTTCCTGCTGCAGGGCTTTTTGTTTAGCCGGATCTTTCGTTTCTTTAATCTTCTGTTGGATGGCAGTCATTTCAGGCTTCAGGCCATTCATCTTCGTTTTCATGCTGAGCTGTGTTTTATATTGCTTGGCAGTCAACGGGAGCAGGACAAGACGGATGAAAAATGTCATCATGATGATGCTCAACCCATAGTTACCATTAAATAAATTGGCATTGAATTCAAGCATTTTCGTCATTGGATTGACCAAACCTGTATGAAATGGACCGCTTGCAGCTGCAGAGCAACCTGACAAAAGGACCGTTGCCAGGATCAGTACCGTAATAAGTAACACGCTTTTCTTCTTCAAAATAATTCCTCCTCAAATTGTTTTTGTTTAAACAACAAGTAGGAGGCTTGGCTCATCGGAATCATCGGGTGAATCCTTTTGCCTGATAAATGTGAAAAAGCGCTGTGCACCGCGCCAGTCAAAAGTGCTGCCTGTATGAACAGGGGATTTACTTTGATCGGAATGGACGGAAGCTTGATATTTATCATTCAAGTGTGATTGCTTTTTATTTAAGAAGTAAAACGCCGCCAGTGGAAAGACAAAGGTCAACAAGTAACCTGCCCATACCGCATGACGAACGGTTTGATAATCGAATTCTAATAATAATTCCCACATAGGAATCCCTCGTTTTTGTCTAAGATAGGAAAATGTCATTCAGTTGACCGCTAAAATCAAATCCGATCATACTGAGTTTAAATCATTAAGAACACTATATCAAATTCTAATGCAATAATGCCAAAAAATATAGGGATATTTTCAAAAAATAAACAGGGAATATTTTCACTTCGATGAAGTTGATGAGAAAGGCCCAAGGATATTCCAGAAGCATGAATGGAATGGATGCGGCCATTGCACATATGATCCTTCGACTACATAAGAATAAAAGGAAGTTCAATCATGAGGTGAAGATGGATGAAACCGTACGATTCGTTCAATCAACATAATAACTATTACCAACCTGGAAATGATGTTTATCAAAATATACACCCACAAACCACTGCTCATGATTTATGGGCAGCACCAGATACAATTGAAAATCAACAATTGGCTGAAAGGATGCCTGGACCTCCTGGCCCTTCAGGCTCTTACCAGGGCGGGGGACAGGCAAGCCCGCCGCGGCCTCCACAAGGAGGGGGCCCGCCGCATATGGCGCCGCCTTTATTCATTCCAAAGCTTACTGGAGGTATGCTACAGGCGCTAGATCCAGGTTCAATGAAAGGGTGCTTATACCAAAATACGTATGTTTGGCTAAGAAACGGCCGCTCGTTTTGGTTTTACCCCACTTATGTCGGCTATAATTCCGTAGCGGGCTACCGATGGAGAAAAAGTCAGCAGCGATGGTCTTATTATGGAACCGACGCAAGTGAAATACAGGCCTTTCAATGCTTTTAAAAAGCAATCGCCTTAAGTTGCGCGAACAATCCATAGTTTTGGAGAAATGGGACTTTGAGCGTGTCATTTCACTGCAGGCACTTAGCTTTCCAGAGTCGGTCCGTGAGCCTGCGCGTCGCTTGCGCCTGTGGACTCTTCCTTGGACATGGATTCCCGCAGGAGGGTCATTGTGCAACAATTTCTTAATGAAAACAAAAAAAGTTACGGAAGCAGCCATTCCGTAACCTTTTTGTTTAATAACCAAACAGAGGGGGAGGACCTCCAAGCGTTTCAATCCGAGAAATAATCAGGGAAATCTGAAATGATGCCGTCTACTTTCATTTTCTCGAACATGCGCATCCGTTTTTTATTGTTGACTGTCCAAGTATATACCTTCATCCCATGCTTTTGAATCCGCAGCTGAAGCTTCGGATCCAGGATCGTCTGCTTGGGATTTAAAAATGAAGCGAACTTCGCTATTTCCTTTAATGCATCGTCATTGATCCTCCGCTTTATCAGTACCCCAACTTGTACTTCAGGCATCAGTAAATGAAATCTTCTCATGGAATCCGCATCGAACGAGTGAACCATGATCGGATTACTAAAGGATGCGCTTCCGATGTACTTCCTTATCTCTTCCGCTAGCTTTGCTTCAATGCCGGGATAAAGGGATGGGTGTTTTATTTCGATTAAGAACCCAGCCTCGGTCCGGAATCTTTCGAATACTTCACTTAATAAAGGAATCCGCTCGTTTTTGAAACGTGAATGATACCAGCTCCCGGCATCGAATTCCTTTAATTCGGCAGCTGTGTAATCGCGGAGTCTTCCTTTACCGCTAGTCGTCCGATCCAGCGTCGGGTCATGATGAACCACAAGTACATCATCCTTACTAAGATGAATATCCACCTCAAGCACTTCAGCTCCCAATTCGATCGCCTTCTTATAAGAAGCGACCGTATTCTCAGGGCAATGTCCAGCAGCGCCGCGATGTCCGATTTTGAGGGGGGAATGCTGGATATTGAAGTTCTCTTGGAAGACACTCTTCGAACCGTTCAGCTTAAGGGCGAAGAGGAAAATTACGATCATCAAAATTATCAAGAAAAATCCAATCACCATTGACACTCCTTTTAGTAACAAAAATAAACTTCCTGGTTATCCTTTACCCTAGCTTAAAGAAAATAAAATAAGTTTGTCCATTGGCAGCCTCATTTCATCATTTTACATGTTGGATAAGGAAAAAGCATGTATCTTACTACAGTGATGTCAACCTATATTCGAGAATGAAAAGGATTTATTGATGAGTGATGGAATACATATAGTTAAAGGAATAATAAGGGGGGAAGCAGATGAAAAAGAACCCTGGAAAGTGGAAGGGGAATCTTGGTTTATATTTTTCGGTTCCCGTTCTCTCTTGGGCATTATACGATTTTGCCAATACGATCTTTTCTTCTAATATCAATACGATTTTCTTTCCGTTTTTCCTTCAGGAGCAAATTGGGGATAATGCTGTTCTTGATCAAATTGCCAGTACCTTCATTTCCTACGCAAATGCGATGGCCAGTTTATTTCTTGTTTTGTTTTCACCGTTGTTTGGCGTCATGATCGATCGAACCGGAAAGATGAAAAAATATATCGTGATTTTTACACTCATTTCCGTTATAAGCACATTTTTCATGGGGGTTTTTGGGGGAGCCTCATTTGATCGACTGTTCCTTGGCATTCCCGTTTCATTGACCATTGTCATTCTATTATTTGTCATCGCTAAGTTTTTCTATCATTCCAGTCTCGTTTTCTATGATACGATGATGAGCGATTTAGGTACGAAAGAGCAAATGCCGCTTATATCGGGATTTGGCGTGGCCGTTGGCTACCTAGGAACGTTAGTGGGGCTGTCCATTTATCCATTCATCAGTAAAGGAAGCTCACATGAAGCCTTCATGCCTACAGCCATTTTGTTTCTCGTTTTTTCCCTTCCCTTATTCATTTTTGTTAAGGAGACGCCAAAACCGCAAAAAGCAAAACAACCGTTCATATCCGGTTATAAGGAAATCAAGGCAACATTCAAAGAGATGAGGTCCTATCGCTCGATATTCACTTTCATGATCGCCTATTTCTTTTTAAACGACGCCATTGCGACGACGATTGGCATGATGGCTGTCTATGCCAAGACTGTCGTGGGATTTTCCTCAAGCGGGTTCATTTTGCTTTACTTGGTATCGACGATATCGAGTATTGCCGGCTCTTTCCTTTTTGGATATATCACACAGTCGAAGGGACCTCGGCTTGCTGTGACATATGTGGGGATGCTGCTCTTGGTCGCTTTATTTATCGCGGTATTCGCACAAACCGCTCTTTGGTTCTGGATTGCAGGAAGTATGTTTGGCGTTTCGCTTGGCTCGATGTGGGTGACCTCAAGGACGTATATCATTGAACTGACGCCCAAGAAGAAGAGAGGTCAATTCTTTGGATTATTTGCTTTCTCTGGAAAGGTTTCTTCCATCATTGGCCCTCTATTATATGGAACGATTACGTTGGTTTTTCATGAGCTTGGGACATTGGCGAGCCGGATGGCATTGGGGTCACTGATCATCATGGCGGTCATAGGACTGGGCTTTTTGTTCAAGTTGAAGAAATTGGAAGAAGTTAAATGAAAAAGGGAATGCCCCCTTTTAACCGGGGGGCATTCCCTTCATCTATCTGTCCTTATACCAAATTAAGGGTAACGTCGACATTCCCGCGAGTTGCTTTTGAGTATGGGCAAGTCGCATGGGCCTTTTTGACAAAGTCTTGGGCTTCTTCCTTGCTCAGGTCAGGAATCGAAATATCCAGCCTTACAGCCAATTTAAAGCCTCCGTCTTCCTCATCTTTACCGATCGTGACATTTGATGTCACGGAAGTATCGGCTTTTTTCTTTTCCTTTTGCAGGACAAGATTCAAGGCACTATCAAAGCAGGCAGCATAGCCAGCTGCAAATAATTGTTCAGGATTCGTTGCCTTTTCACCGGAACCGCCTAGTTCCTTAGGTGATCTGACATCGAAGTCAAGGATTCCGTCCTCTGACTTAACATGTCCTTCTCGTCCTCCGTGTACGGTAACTGTAGCTGTATATAGTGGTTTCAAAGTAAACATCTCCTTTTTTAATGATTACTACCATTAGTTCCCCACAATACGTCTTATTAAACAAAATGAATGAGAGTTTATGAATGTCAGACGTAAAAGTATTGTTTAAAAATGGTTTTAAATTGGAAGAAAATGTTTTATAATGAACTGTATTAGTATGTGTAATACACCAATATAAGAGGGAGGCTCCTGATGATCGAGTTGGATGTTCAAAGCAGGAAACCCATATATGAGCAATTGATGGATAAATTTAAGGAACTAATGATCAATGAGGTTTTACTGGAGCACAATCAGCTTCCATCGATCCGATTATTGGCACAGGAATTGACCATCAATCCCAATACCATTCAGAAAGCTTACAAACAGCTTGAATCTGACGGATATATATATACACTGCCCGGAAAAGGGAATTTCGTCGCCCCTCCTAAATCCATCAAAAATTCCTTGAAGGAAGTGAAAATCAGAAACGAGCTTGAAAAAGTGCTTGCTGAAGCTATGTATATCGGCATCGAGAAACATGAAATCCATCGATTGGTAAAAGATATCAGTCCATTGAGAAAGGGGGGAGATTCATGATTGAAATAAAGCAGGTGAGTAAGTTATATGAAGGGAAAGAAGCGATCAGGAACGTCACCTTGGCTATAGGAAAAGGCACCATATTCGGTTTGCTGGGTTCCAATGGGGCAGGGAAAACGACTCTTTTAAAAATGCTTTCAGGCAACCTGATTCAGGATAGTGGTGAGGTACTGATTGACCGATTACATGTTTTCGAAAACCGTGAAGTGAAAAATCGTTGTTTCTTCCTTCCTGATACGCCTTATTTCCTGGCTAACTATACGATCTTGCAAATGGCCCTTTTTTACAGGGGTGTTTACCGTATGTGGAACGAAGAACGCTTCTATCAACTGCAGGAAATATTCCCGATACCCCTCCAATACAAAATACATAAACTTTCAAAGGGGATGCAGAGACAGGTTGCTTTTTGGCTCGCCCTCGCTACGATGCCTGAAGTTCTGATATTGGACGAGCCTTTTGATGGGTTAGATCCGGTCATGCGGAAAAATGTGAGACAGTTATTGGTTCAGGATGTTGCAGAAAGGAACATGACGATCTTGATTTCTTCCCATAATCTCCGGGAAATTGAAGATTTGGCGGATCATGTAGGAATCTTACATAACGGCAAGCTTGTTATCCAAAAAGATCTGGCTGATTTAAAAGCGGATGTACACAAAGTGCAAATTGCCTTTAAACATAAAATTCCTCACGGGATTTACCGCGGAATCCAAATTCTTGACAAGCAAAGACAAGGAAGTGTGATCGTGTGCATCGTTAAAGGAAAGGAAACGAGCATCAAAGCGCACTTCAATCAGTTTCAACCTGACATCTTCGATATGCTTCCCCTTACTTTAGAGGAGATATTCATTTATGAAATGGGGGATATAGGTTATGTCATCCAGAATACCCTGGCCTAATCGGGAACTGATCATCTATATTTTCAGAAGTACCGGCTGGATTGGCTTTCTCCATTTAATTGGCCTCATGTTTGCACTCCCTTTGCAAATATTGACGTATATTTTGAATGAAAAAAATGAATTCGTGGAATTTGAAAACCTTTTCTCCAGTCAGCAAATGATCCAATTTGTCCTGGTCATCGTTATTCCAGTCTTACTTGCAATCTTTCTCTTTCGTTTTTTACAGATTAAACAAGCATCGGACTTTATTCATAGTTTACCCATCACTAGACGTACCGTATATCTTCATATGGTCGGGATGGGCTTTTTGTTCTTAGCCTTGCCCATTATATTTACCGGTTCAATTTTGATTTTGTTCCAATCTGCTATTGATATTGAAAGACTTTTTTCGCTGGCGGATATTTGGTCCTGGATGGGCATTACATTCATTTTGGAAGCGGTCATCTTTTCCGTTGCTGTTTTTATAGGAATGATAACGGGGTTATCGGCTCTGCAAGGCTTATTGACTTATATATTTCTAGCAATGCCTGTCGGATTATTTGTGTTGCTTGCAGCAAATATGAAGTTTTTTTTAACAGGATTTTCTGCGGATTACTATTTAAGGACCAACCTGACAGGAATTTCTCCCTTGTTGGCTGCAACCGAGATGGAGAAAATCACATTTTTCTCCTCTCAAACATTGATCTATGCTTTATTGACCTTGCTTTTGTCGTTTCTGTCTCTGGTCATCTATCAAAGGAGGAAGCTGGAACATGTTTCGCAGGCCTTTGTTTTCCCGAAGCTCAAGCCATTATTCAAATTCGGTCTGACGATTTGCATGCTGCTGTTTTCAGGATTTTATTTTAGCGAAACGACCGGTGGAATGGGCTGGATTTTCTTCGGATATATCATCGGCTCTTTGTTCGGATATTATTTAGGGGAAATCGTCCTGCAAAAGACTTGGCGAATCAAGTTCAAGCTGAAAGGCTATCTAGTATTTACGGTGATCATCATTGGGTTGGCGCTCATTTTGAAAATAGATCCCATTCGGTATAAGTCCAACATTCCGGATAAAAGGGAAATCAGCCAGATCTATATTGGCAACTCCCCTTTGTATTTTGAGGATGAAACCACATATATCGGTCCCACTTCCCTTAAAGAGAAGGCAAACATAGAGGCGGTCACGTTATTGCATCAAGAAATTATCGAAAAGGGGAAAACGGTTTCCGTGGGTGAATGGAATGACGGCCAATCCGTATTCATCATGTATCAACTAAAGGATGGAAAACGGATAGCGAGAGAGTATCATTTGCAAAACTATGAATCGTACCTGCCGTTACTGGCGAAAATTTATGAATCGAGTGAATATAAAAAAACGGTGAATGAATTGCTGAATGTGGCAGCTAAAGATGTCACCAACATAAGGATAAAAGCGAGCGGGCAAGGGGATAAATCCGTCACGATCAAGGATGGCCATCAGCTCCAAGAAGCCGTCCAGGCACTGTCCGAGGACCTCAAAAATCAGTCGCTCTCACAAATGACGAATTCTTTCGGTGACTATGCCACGATTGATATATATTTGGGTAATAACAAAATCATTTATATGAATTGGGATTCCTCTTTCACTCAGTTTTCAAAATGGATGGAGCAAACCGGTAAAGCAGACGAAGCACGACTAGTGGCTAGTGACATCTCCTATATTCTGATTGCCAAGACAGAATCGCCAATTTATAATTCGGTCTCGGCAGAGGAGCTCGCCCGACAAATCGAACAAAAACCCAATCGCTTGAAAATTACCACCCTTTCAGAAATTGATATGCTCATTGCAAACGCCCAAGTTGATTGGAGTGGTGAATATGTAGCTGTTTATCATTATAAAGATAGCAGGGAGGTGGATATCAAGAGTTTTTCCGGCGACCATGTTCCCGATTTCGTTTTGGACCATTTTAATGAATGAAGGGCTAAGGAAACGAAATCTGTACGTAGATGTCGACGTCAAGGCTGTCTCAAACAAAGAGGATGCCGCCCCATGAAAGTGGGCGGCATCCTCTTTGTTTGCATTTGACCTATGATGATGTTTCCAAACTTTATAGTTTTACGACGTTTTTTGCTTGAGGTCCACGGTTACCTTCTTCAATCTCAAACTCGACATCTTGTCCTTCATCAAGTGTTTTGAAACCATCTCCTTGAATCGCAGAAAAATGAACGAATACATCGTCTCCGTCCGGAACTTCAATGAATCCAAACCCTTTGTCACTATTAAACCATTTTACCTTGCCAGTTACTGTCATTCGGTGAATCCTCCTAAAAATGTTAAAAAATTAATGGTGAAAATTTTTCCTTGATGGAAGAATCCATTTCACACATTATCAAGAACCCTCACTCAAGCTTGGAATCCATATGGGAAGATGCTTGATAATAAGTGAATGCTAGAAGGCTTTCTTATGTAGTATATTTCCAATGTTTTTACTATATACCCACCTTTATAAAGGATAAAACAAATGAAGGTATTTTATACCTTTTTTCAGGGGAATAATAATGAGGGACGTCCATTATTAGCGCTTAACTTGGTGCCTAATGTTGAATTTTTCAAAAAAACAATAGCTCAAACACGTTTTCATTAGGAAGTAAGCGGGTAAAGGTTAACGAAGAAAGGACTGATGAATAATGAAGAAACTTTTGAAAAGAGCCTTAATTTTTGCTGCGCCGATCATATTCAAAGAGGTAAAGAAGCGCTGGAAAAATAAACGAAATCAAAAAGCGATGAAAACTGCAAGATAAGTTGCGAAATGAGCAAACCATAGAAATAATAAGAAAGGGCGCTGAACAGGCGTCTTTTGTTTGGCTTCGAACAAATCCTCACCCTATGATTCATTCACCTCTACATCTTTCCTTCATATCGTGTTAAAATAGTAAGGTTGATTGAAATGAATGCCAAGTAGCCAAGGCTTTAGCCTTATGATATATTTTCCTAACATATATTGTGTATGATCAGGATTTTTTACATACAAAGAAAGGTTGACATTCCAATGTAAAAATACAAGAAGTTCACCTATAAATTTTTCTCGAAATTGTTGACTCCACTAACGAAAGGAACATTTTATGACTACATTAAAAGATGAGGTCCAATCGCGTCGGACCTTCGCAATCATCTCTCACCCGGATGCCGGGAAAACGACTTTGACCGAAAAATTATTGCTGTTTGGCGGTGCGATTCGCGATGCCGGAACAGTTAAAGCGAGAAAAACTGGCAAGTATGCAACAAGTGACTGGATGGAGATTGAAAAACAACGTGGAATTTCCGTTACATCCTCCGTCATGCAATTCGATTATGATGATTTCCGTGTGAATATTCTTGATACACCAGGTCACCAAGACTTCAGTGAAGACACCTATCGTACACTGATGGCTGTTGATAGCGCCGTGATGATCATCGATTCGGCAAAAGGAATCGAGGATCAGACGGTTAAATTATTCAAAGTATGCCGAATGAGGGGTATCCCGATTTTCACGTTTATCAACAAAATGGACCGTCAAGGTAAAATGCCTCTTGAGTTGCTTGCCGAGCTTGAAGAGGTATTGGGCATCGAGACATATCCAATGAACTGGCCAATTGGAATGGGAAAAGACTTCGTCGGCATTTACGATAGATTCAACAATCGCATTGAACAGTTCAAGACGGAGGGCGAAGAGCGTTTCCTTCCATTGAATGCTGAAGGTGAACTTGAAATCGATCATGCACTTAAGGATTCCCAGTTGTATGAGCAAACTTTGGAAGAAATCATGCTGCTGACCGAAGCGGGCAACCAATTCTCTGAAGAAAGCATCGCAAATGGAAAATTGAGTCCTGTATTCTTCGGAAGTGCCTTGACGACTTTCGGTGTCCAGACGTTTTTGGATGCTTATCTTCAATTTGCACCAGCTCCTCAAGCACGAATGACGACATCTGGTGAAATGAGCCCTGTCAGTAATGATTTTTCAGGCTTCATTTTCAAGATTCAAGCGAATATGAATCCAAAACACCGTGATCGTATCGCTTTCCTGCGCATTTGCTCCGGTAAATTCGAGCGCGGAATGAGCGTTAACTTGAGCAGGACGGGCAAGCCGATCAATCTTTCTTCTTCAACCCAGTTCATGGCTGATGATCGGAATACGGTAAACGAGGCGGTAAGCGGTGATATCATCGGTTTATATGATACAGGGAACTATCAAATCGGCGACACGATCACGACCAGCAAGGATATGTTCCAATTCGAGAGGTTACCACAGTTCACTCCGGAACTATTCATGCGGGTTACGGCTAAGAACGTAATGAAACAAAAACATTTCCATAAAGGAATTAACCAACTGGTCCAAGAAGGGGCAATACAGCTCTTCAAGACGGTCCGAATGGAAGAATATCTCCTTGGTGCCGTCGGGCAGCTTCAATTCGAAGTGTTCGAGCATCGAATGAGGAACGAATACAATGTTGAAGTCCTGATGGAACGCATGGGCAGTAAAATTACACGCTGGGCCGAAGACGAAAAGCTTGATGAAAATCTTCATAGCTCAAGAAGCATACTTGTTAAAGACCGCTTTGATAAATACGCATTCTTATTTGAAAATGAGTTTGCACTCCGTTGGTTCCAAGATAAAAATCCTGATGTGGAATTATATAATCCCATGGATTTGAAATAATCATGAAAGCCCGTGTCGTATACACGGGCTTTTTTTGATTATGGAGCTTTTCTTGCTTTCTTCCATTGTTCTGCTAGCTAGGGAGTGGACTATAGAATCAAACAGCACGGCAAATCCATCTCATCCGAATAATGATGCTCCTAAAAAATTCCTTTGACAAACTGCAGCAACTCCTTTATATTTAGCTGGTACTTTAACGCTTAAAAGCGTATCAGTAGACAATGATCGATTACAGTCTTACCTAAAGAAACCTCAAGAATATACAAAATGAAAGCGGGGAAAATACATCATGCGTCTCGACGATGCCAAGCTAAAACTCTCTTTACCTGAAGCTATTTGTGTTTTAGCGATGCTGTTCTTAATTATTGCAATAGGAATCATCCATTATGAACTTGTACCACATATACCGATTATTGCAGCCATCCTTTTTTTATTCATTTATGGAAAAATCAAGAAGTTGCCATTTTCGATCATGGAGGCGGCCATCGTCAAAGGTGCAGTATCTGGTATGGGAGCCATTTATATATTCTTTTTCATTGGAATGCTCATTTCGATCTGGATGGCAAGCGGGACAATCCCTACCATCATGTTTTATGGATTTGACTGGATGTCTGGTAAATATTTCTACGCGGTCACATTTCTGGTGTGTTCGTTAATCGGGCTATGCATCGGCAGTTCATTGACAACATCAGCCACGATCGGAGTCGCTTTCATAGGTATGGCGTCGGCGTTGGATCTTTCGCTGGCGATTACAGCCGGTGCAATCATTTCCGGTGCTTTTCTTGGCGACAAAATGTCTCCATTATCCGACTCGACCAACCTTGCTTCGGGAACGGTGGGAGTGCCACTATTTGAACATATTAATAATATGCAGTGGACAACGATTCCAGGTTTTTTACTATCACTTATCTTTTTTTACTTCCTTTCACCGAATGTCAAACTGTCTCGTGTTGAGGAGATAGAAGCCATGACCAAGGCCTTGGAAATGGAAACGAACATTAGCATATGGAGTTTGATTCCATTTGTCATCATTCTGGTCATGGCATTGAAAAAAGTGTCGGCGATTCCGACATTGTCAGCTGGAATCGTTTCGGCGGCTGTCATTGCTTTCATCCAAACGCCAAGTATGACCGTTGCAAAAATGGCGGATATTTTATACGGCGGATTTGTGCTGAAGAGTGGGATGGCACAGCTTGACACAATCCTATCGCGGGGCGGCATTGAAAGTATGATGTTCTCCGTTTCTATGGTGTTGTTGGCTTTGGCGATGGGTGGACTATTATTTGAATTAGGAGTGATCCCTTCTATTCTGCATGCGGTCCAGGATTCTTTGACGAGTGTGGCAAGATTGATTTCCGCTACCGTATTTGCAGGAATCAGTGTGAATTTCCTGGTGGGGGAACAGTATTTGTCAGTTATACTGCCTGGGAAAGCCTTTCAGCAGAAATATGAAGAGCTAGGGTTGCAGCCAAAAACACTTGGGCGGGTACTTGAAGATGCCGGAACAGTCGTGAATCCACTTGTTCCATGGGGAGTCTGCGGTGTATTCCTGACAAAGGTTTTGGGTGTTCCAACGCTTGAATATGCGCCCTTTGCCTTCTTTTGTTTAATTTGCCCTTTGCTCAGTTTGATTTCGGGCTTTACGAAAGTAGGCATCCACTATAAATGAAAAAACAGGCGGTCGATTGCGACTGCCTGTTTTTTCATGAAGAATCACTTATTTCGTTGAAGCGATCTCATCCTTTGGTATGGAGATGACCTTTTCTTTCTGTTCCAGTAGATTCATTCGCATGATGACATTTTGGAATATACCCATAGAAATCATGAGCAGCAGTAGGGATGAACCGCCATAGCTGATGAATGGAAGCGTGATCCCTGTGATGGGAATCAGTCCAGTCGCCCCGCCAATATTGATGCCGACCTGAATGCCGATCATGGAAGAAATCCCGATCAATAATAGGCTGCCAAATGGGTCTTTACACTTTGCTGAGAGTATGAATCCTCTAAGGACGATAAAACCTAAAGTCAATAAAACGAAGCCCACTCCGAATATTCCAAGCTCTTCTGCAATGACGGAGATGATGAAATCCGTATGGGATTCAGGCAGGTACCCGTATTTTTGCACACTGTCACCAAGCCCGACACCTGTAAGGCCGCCTGATCCTATTGCATACAATGAATTCACGAGTTGGTACCCATTTCCACCCTCTTGACCAAAAGGATCTGCAAACCCTGTAAAACGGGACACTTTATTTTCCGAGAAAACCGATGATAAATTTCCTGTCAGAATTATCCCCAATGCAAATATGGCAACGAATATCGAAGTAATCAAAGAAAGCTTGAATATACTCTTGAAGGACATGCCAGATGAAATGATCATGGTACTTGAGATCAGGAAAATGACAGCTGCCGTTCCATAGTCAGGTTGTATCCCGATTAAAAAACAAATGAATACGAGAAAGAAAATCGGGGGGATGACGGCTTTATCAATGCTGTTGATTCGATCCTGCCTTTTTCCGTAAATGGCTGCAAGATAAATGATCATGGCAAGCTTCGAAAATTCTGCTGGCTGTATCGATTTTGTTCCTATCTTAAACCAGCTTGTGGCATTCCCGGCTGTATGGCCAAAGATAAAGAGCAGCAAAAGGATACCGGCCATTCCCAACATCATAAGCATCAAGAAGTTTTTGTTTTTGTACATCTTATAAGGAAGGATCATCGTCACGATCATTGCTAAAAATGAGATGATAAAAGCCATTTTTTGTTTCTCAAAGAAGAAATCCATGGGCTCCTTGTATCGAGCGACAGCCGTGATCATGCTCGAGCTATAAATCATCACTAAACCAAACAAACAGAGTAATACGACAGCAATGAAAATAGGGAAGTCGTATGCTTTAATTATTCTTTTCACTTGTGCGCTCACCTCAAATATGTATGCGCGAAAAAATCGCCTTCTTATATAGTAACGGAAAATCAGTTATATAGATAATAATTTTTATTGTGTAACATGAATTTATCCTTCAAGAAACAATAGTAAACACTTTATCTGAATAATTGGAAGTGATTTTCATTTCAACTACTCGTAAAATATCCATTCCTACATCTATTATCTTCGATAGAAAATATGAATAATCCTTTAGGAAAACAAAATTTTACTATATATTCCATATTAATAGTACTATTATGTCTAGAAGAACATAAGACAATTGAAATGATGAGAGGGTGGATTTCATGGGGCACATTTATTTTTTCACCGGTTTTCCAGGTTTCATCAGTAATCAATTAATCAGGGAGCTAGTTCAACGTGATGAAAGGATAAATAAGATTTATTTGCTCGTTTTACCTCAGCAAAGGGCAAAAGCAGAAAAGGAGATCAAAAGGATTGAAGATGACTTGGATGGTATGAAAATCGCCTTTGAAATCTTGATGGGGGATATTACAAAGGAGCATCTTGGTTTTTCATTGGAGGTATACCATGAACTTCAGCAACAAGTCACGCATCTTTTCCATCTTGCCGCGATATACGATCTGGCTGTCCCGGAAAAATTGGCCAGGCTTGTCAATGTTGTGGGGACCAAGCAAGTAAACGAATGGGCCAAAGGGGTGATTGCACTCAAGCGATACACCTATTTCAGCACCGCTTATGTAGCGGGGAGGCGGGAAGGGTGTTTATACGAGCATGAATTGAAGCTGCCGATGAGCTTCAGGAACCATTATGAACAGACAAAGTATGAAGCTGAATTAATGGTAGAGGAGCTAAAAAAAGAAATTCCCATCACGATAATCAGGCCTGGTATCGTAAAGGGACATTCTCAGACAGGGCAAACGATTAAATTCGATGGCCCCTATTTTATCCTTAATTTTCTTGATCGCTTAAGCTTCCTGCCTTTTTTCCCATACATCTCTTCGGATAGGGAAACGGTCGTGAACCTTGTTCCAATCGATTATATTATACAGGCAACTGCATTTCTGGCATTATATAAAGAAGGTGCAGGAAAAACCTATCATCTGACCGATCCCAACCCGTGTACGGCTAGTGAAATTTATGAGCTTTTCGTTGCTGAATTGTACAAGAAAAAACCAAAGGGCCATGTCCCTTTGTCACTAAGTAAGGGGTTTTTATCCATACGTCAGGTACGGAGATTCTTAGGCGTGGAAAAAGAGGCTCTTGATTATTTCACCTGGAAAGGGCGTTTTGACTGCTCTTCAGCGCAAGCGGATTTAATCGCTTCAGGAATCATTTGTCCTGGCTTTAAAGAAGCTGTCCCTGCCATGGTCGAGTATTATTTAAAACACAAACATGATGAAGATCACCAAATTAAAATAAGGTAAGGCAAGGGGAGTAATTATGGAAGAAATACATGACAAGTGGGAAGTGTTTTCCCCGGCAACAGGTGAGAAGATTGCCGAAATCGAACCGACGCCACTGTCGTCAATTCCACTTATCTATACAAAATCAAGACATTCGTTCCAAACATGGTCGAAGCTTTCCATAAGTGAACGACTGCATTATTTACGACAGCTTCGCCTGCTTATGGTCGAAAAGATGGATGAGATAGCTGAAATCATTTCCAAAGATACGGGAAAATTGAAAATTGAAGCACTGGTGGCAGACATCATGCCAACCATTGATGCGATCAAGCATATCGAAAAACATGCGATTAAATCTCTTTCCGGAAAAAAGGCTGCCACGCCGCTCATGTTGATTGGGAAAAAATCTTATATTGAATACATGCCACGTGGGACCGTGCTTGTCATCTCGCCGTGGAATTATCCGTTCCAGCTGGCGATGGTCCCCATTCTTAATGCACTTGCAGCAGGAAATACGGTCATTGCCAAGCCATCGGAGGTAACTCCACTGGTTGGAGTATGCATCGAAAATTTGTTTGTTGAAGCGGGTTTCCCTAAGGACACGATCCAATTTGCCCATGGTGGGAAGGAATTGGGCGCAGCGTTGACGGAGCAAAAACCAGATTATATCTTTTTTACCGGATCTGTAAGGACTGGAAAAATAATTGGCGAAGTTGCGGCAAAACATTTAATACCCACCACTCTCGAGCTTGGGGGGAAGGATCCGATGATCGTCCTGCGTGATGCGAACTTGGAACGGGCAGTGAACGGTGCACTTTGGGGAGCCTTTACGAACAGCGGGCAGGTCTGTATGAGTGTCGAAAGGGTTTATGTCGAGCGCCCGGTTTATCCGGAATTCCTCGCGCTGCTTAAAGAAAAAACGGAAGCCATGAGGCAAGGGACGGATTTAAAGGATGATATCGGTTCGATGACGTTTCCGGGCCAGGTGGATATTGTGGCTGCACACTTGGAGGATGCGCTCGATAAGGGAGCGATACTTGAAGCTGGAAAACTCCCAAAAGAGTGGAAAACCGGAGGGACCCATTTCATTCCACCCGTGATTTTGTCCAATGTCGACCACTCCATGAGGATCATGAAAGAAGAAACATTCGGACCCGTATTGCCCGTTATGCCTTTTGATTCCGAGGAGGAAGCGGTCGCCCTGGCAAATGAAAGTGAATATGGCCTTAATTCAAGCGTATGGACAATCGATAAGGAAAAAGCAAGACGGATTGCATCACAGTTAGTAACAGGAGCGGTGACGATCAATGATGTGCTCATTACGGTTGCCAATCATTATTTACCATTTGGCGGTGCGAAACAAAGTGGCGTTGGCCGTTATCATGGCGAACAGGGACTGAAGATATTTTGCCATGAAAAGGCGATCATGGTAGACAATGGTCGAAAGGATACAGAAATTCAATGGTATCCATATGAGGGGAAATACCCAAGCTTTTTATCATTGTTCCGGAACTACTTTTCCGGTAAACCGAACTGGATTGAATTTGGAAAAGATTATATGAAATTGATCAAAATATCCAAAGCGAAACGAAAAGATTGATTGATTTTAAAAAAAGATTGTTATTTTCATAATACTGGCGTATACTATTAATATATTTAATAACTGATTTTCCTTTTCAAAGGGGAGTAGCGTTAGGGTTCGCCCTAAAACAAAGTCGTCATTACGTGGATGGAAACATTCATCGGCTTTGTTGACATGATTTCATGTTCAGCAAGA
Source organism: Bacillus sp. mrc49 (assembly GCF_002803435.1). NCBI lineage: Bacteria > Bacillati > Bacillota > Bacilli > Caryophanales > Bacillaceae > Bacillus > Bacillus sp. mrc49. The sequence continues at coordinate 390,585 of NZ_PHNG01000800.1, forward strand.
CCTTTGCCTATATGGCAAAGGTCTTTTTATTTTGCCGATGCCGATAGGAAGGGAATACAAACTATTGGAGGTTGAATGGATGGAAGCATCATTACTATTGGAATATGGCTGGGTCCTTCTCATTTTGGTCGGTTTGGAAGGAATACTCGCTGCGGATAACGCAGTCGTCATGGCTGTCATGGTTAAGCATTTACCGAAAGAACAACAACGTAAAGCCTTGTTTTATGGTCTAATGGGAGCTTTCGTTTTCCGCTTTGCAAGTCTATTCCTTATTTCCTTTCTTGTCGACGTGTGGCAAATTCAAGCAATCGGTGCGATTTACTTGCTGTTCATTGCTTTTCAGAACATTTATAAAAAATACGCTCATAAAGGTGAGAAGGAAATCACGAAGCCTAAAAAGCAATCTGGCTTCTGGATGACCGTAGTAAAGGTTGAAGCGGCGGATATAGCTTTCGCAATCGATTCAATGCTTGCTGCCGTCGCGCTTGCTGTTACACTTCCTGCAACAGGCTGGATGAAAGTCGGCGGTATTGACGGAGGGCAATTCGCTGTCATGTTCCTCGGCGGTCTGATTGGATTGATCATTATGCGATTTGCAGCAAATGGATTCGTGAAATTGCTTCATCAGCGTCCTTCACTGGAAACGGCAGCATTTTTGATTGTAGGTTGGGTTGGAGTGAAATTGGCGGTACACACACTCGCACACCCTTCGCTGGCGGTCATCGACCACCATTTCCCTGAATCCACCCTTTGGAAATCAATTTTCTGGGTGGTATTGATTGGCATAGCGGCAGGTGCGTGGATCATCTCCAGCAAAAAAGAGAAAAATGAGAAAAAAGAAAAACAAATACAAGAAGCATAAAAACACCGACGAACTAAAGCAAGCCTCAGCATGCAGATCAAAGGGTTTTGGGATGATTACATTCCAAAACCCTTTTTGATGTTACAAGAATCATCGTTCGGCTCATGCACATGTATAAGGCAATCGGCGTTCCACCTTCGTCACAATGCGAAGCGGAGAGGAAAGCAACGGTTAGCTAGTTTGGGCTTTGCATCGAATTTGGGGCGGGTTCACCTAAAACTTGCGCTTTCACATGCTCTTTGTACGGTTTCTCGCCAGCTAAATGGGGACAATCCGGATTCCATTATCCCATCCAGCAGAGTGGAATGAAACGGGCACTGTACAAGTCAATAAAACTGTAGGAAATGGAGAAGCTCCCTTTGTTTATACGCTAAGTGGAATGGAGTGGCTGTGCGACACTCCATTGCGAAATGCGTGACTACGTGAGACCCGATAGACGCAAAGCTTGAGGAGAATCCCAGAGCGGCCCTGGAAAGGGAGAGACTGGCCCGCAATCGAGCGATTAAAGTACACGCACAAAGTGGTAAGTTACGAACATAAAGATGACGAAAGAAACTGCAGCTCACTCTTTATCACCTGTTTTTTACAAAAGTCTGGAATCTTCTATACACGATATTTTTCTAACATAAAAAACGGATTTATGGACACTACCCACATAACGCTTAGAGAGTTTTCGAATGATATGTTAAAAGCTGTGAATATTAAATTCAGGTTAGAAAAATGACAATTGCCCCATTGATTTAGACAAGGATACGGAAAAAGATAATGTAATGTAATGGCACTGTAATAAACGAGAAAAAACTAAGCACTTTGTCATGTTGCGTTATGATGTGATTTCAACAATTCGGCAAAAATGGTTCTTTTGGTACTGTCTTTTAGACTCTCTCCGCTTAAGATAAGTATGTTGATTCATATTTTTATCAACAGAAGCGAGGTGAGCAAATGCTTGGATTGTTGTTTACAGCATTCAAAAAAAAGCGTTCTTTAGAAGAAACCGTATTAAAAATTCAACAAGGCGATATAAGCCTTCGCAATGATACGATAGAGTCATTCAAACCTTTTATAGCGAAAACCGTCTCGTCAGTGTGCAGACGTTACATATATGAATCAGATGATGAATTCAGTATAGGTCTGATTGCTTTTAACGAAGCGATCGACAAATACTCCCCTGACAAAGGCCGTTCGTTATTGGCATTTGCCGAAACCCTCGTTAAACGAAGGGTTATAGATTATTTAAGAAGCCAGTCGAAGCGGAAAGAAATCCTTTTGGATCTATCGCTTAATGATGACAATGATCAAAGCCATATATATATCGATAACGAAAATTCCATCCATGAATACGAAAAGCAAAAGGAAGCAGAGAAAAGGAAAGAAGAAATTCACCTATATATAAGCCATCTACAGGATTTTGGGCTGACATTTGAAGATCTCGTTGAAAACTCTCCAAAACATGCTGATGCCAGAAAAGGTGCGATCATGATCGCCAAGCTGCTAATGGATGACGACGAACTGAAAGAAATCCTGTTTGCAAAAAAGCGGCTGCCAGTTAAACAGCTTGAGGGAAAAGTGGAAGTAAGCAGAAAAACAATTGAACGGAACCGAAAGTACATCATTGCTGTGGCAATCATAATAAACGGAGATTTTTTGTACTTGAATGATTATATAAAAGGGGCTATCAATGGATGAAAAAAGGAGTTATTCTGTCAGTAAATAAGCGTTTTGTAACCCTATTGACCCCCGAGGGTGAATTTCTAAAAGCGAAGAGAGACGAACGGGCATATGAAGTGGGGGAGGAAATCACTTTTTCCCCTGTCAAACACAAGACAGCTTTCACCATTTCCAGTTTCCAATCAACTTTCAGGAAAAAGGCCGTGTTAAGTATAGCCACCACCTTTCTTATTCTTTTTTCAATCCTGCCGTCTTATTTCACTGGGCATGTGTCGGCTTATATGACGATCGATGTGAATCCCAGCATTGAATTGGAGCTGGATGACCAGTTGGATGTGCTTAAGCTTACTGGTTTAAACGAAGACGGCAAGCTTGTCATCGGCCAACTGAAAGATTGGAAAGGCAAGGGAATCAAGACCGTTACAAACCGGATTGTTGAAACGACAAAGCAACTTGGATATTTAAAAGGCAAAAAACAAATAGTCGTGTCGACAACGTTATTGGATAAAGATAAAAAACTTGATAAGAATTTAAAAGAAGAGATAAAAGAAATAGCCGAGCAGAAAAACGTTTCAACAACAAAGATGAAGGTGATACAGGCAACGAAAAGTGATCGGGAGCAAGCCAAGGCACAAGGCATCTCGACAGGTAAATATGTCGAAAAGAAATTGAAAACGAATCAAGATAAGACAAAAGTGAATAAAAGGGTACCTGATCCTGAACAAGATAAACCGATAGAAGAGAAAAATGGCACTTCCAAAAAGCAGGGCGAAAATCAGGATAAAGAGAGGCAATCGGACAGAGAAAACAAAAAAGTGAACGATGCGAATGCCGTCAAGCAAAATCGTTTAACTGAGGTCAAACAGCCAGTATCTGAACATTTAGTGACAAAGCCAGACGAAAAAAACGAAAAAACTAACCGGGATGATAAAAGCGCCAAACACCCTGAGATAAAACGGTTTAAGGAAAAAAACAACGAAACAGAGAATAAACCAGGCAGTAGCCGAAGCATCCAAAACAAAAGAAGCGATCAAAACATTCATGGTAACGGACACAGCAGAACCATTGAACGCAAACGAAACAATCAAAGCAATCGAGATTTCCAAGCCAAGCAAAGCCGCCGTGAGGACCGAAGCAATCATGCAAGAGACAAACGGAAACATGAAAAGGCGGATCAGGGGGGAAAAGGGCAGCCATCATTCCAGGAAAAGAGAAAGGGACGAGAAAAGAATCATATGGATCATGAAAGGCACGATCTAAAAAAAGGCAACCGAGAGATGAAGTCACAGAGACGAGGTAGGGATCATGATGAAAAACGGCATGAATGGAATCATTAAAAAGAGTCCAGCAGGAAGCTGGACTCTTAGCCATGGATATTCAATTGTGTGATAAATTATTATTGACCTTTAAGTTGAGATTGAGCTTGTTGTACAAGGCGTTTCGTGATCTCTCCACCAACGGAACCATTGGCACGTGCTGAAGTATCGGAACCTAATTGTACACCAAATTCTGATGCGATTTCATATTTGATTTGATCTAATGCTTGTTCGATTCCAGGAACAAGAAGGTTATTGCTGCTGTTAGCCATTTGAATCTCCCCTTTACATGTTCAACGGCTTCTGCCGCTGTAATGATAGTATAAGTAGAATGAGGAGTTTTACTTATGGTAGCAGCATCAAACTTTTTGGTAAACCTGCCTTATTGTTGCAAGGAAGTCAGTTTTAAAAGAGAATGGAAAAAAGAATGAAAAAAGGGTAAACTATATTATTAATGGGTTTGTGGTCCATCTAGTTATAAAGGAGTAAGAAAGGAAACGCTTAATGGTTGCTATAAAAAAAATATTATCAAAGTTAACACCTGCTCAGCTTATTGTCGGTTATTATTTTTTAGCTGTCAGCATTTCAACAATCCTTCTTAGTCTGCCGGTTGCCCTTAAGCCTGGTGTTGAGTGGGAATTCATGGACGCACTATTTACAGCCGTCAGTGCGGTCAGTGTAACTGGCTTGACGGTGGTCAGTACGCCTGATGTGTTCAGTGAAGCTGGCTACTTCATCCTGATGTTCGTTCTCCAATTCGGCGGAATTGGCATCATGACGCTCGGAACGTTTTTTTGGCTGATCCTAGGAAAAAAGATCGGTTTGAAGGAAAGGCAATTGATCATGACGGATCAAAATCAATCGAACCTTTCAGGCCTTGTGAAATTATTGATCCAAATCATTCAGATATTTGTCGTAATTGAAATGATTGGTGCACTGGTTTTAGGGGTGTATTTTTTAAATTATTACCCAAACTGGAAAGAAGCTTTTATCAATGGGCTGTTTTTGGCAATCAGTTCCACAACGAACGCTGGTTTTGACATAACCGGCATTTCGATGATTCCTTTTAAAGGGGACTATTTTGTTCAGTTCATCACGATAATCCTGCTTACCCTTGGAGCCATCGGATTTCCAGTCTTGATTGAGTTGAAAGAATTTTTATCCAATGGTGCCCGTACTTATAAGTTTCATTTTTCCTTATTCACGAAATTGACATCCGTCACATTCTTTTCGCTCATCATTGGCGGCACGATCATGATCTTCCTGCTGGAAGTGAACGGTTTCTTTAAAGACAAGAATTGGCATGAATCGTTCTTCTATTCTTTATTCATGTCTTCCAATACACGGAGCGGCGGTTTAACAACAATGAATGTGAGCGACTTTTCGGAGCCGACCCTATTATTGATGAGCATCCTGATGTTCATTGGAGCCTCCCCAAGTTCAGTCGGAGGGGGTATCCGCACGACAACGCTGGCCATCATGATTCTGTTCTTGTGGAATTTCATGCGTGGAAGGCGCTCCATAAAAGTATTCAAGCGGGAGATACATCCCGATGATATCCGAAAGGCAACTGCCGTTATGATCATGGGTTCGCTTCTATGCATAATAGCGATCTTCATTTTGACGATCACCGAGAACTTCACTTTGACCCAAATCATCTTCGAAGTATGCTCTGCTTTCGGGTCTGTTGGTCTTTCGATGGGCATCACTCCAGATCTTAGCCATACAGGCAAGATTGTCATCATGATCATCATGTTTATCGGCCGTGTCGGGATAACCTCCTTGCTTTATATCATAGGTCACAAAGAAATCAGGGAAATTTATCATTATCCAAAAGAACGTGTCATCATTGGTTAAAACAATGGCAGACCGTGAACCTTTCCTATCAGGAAAGGTTTTTTGTGTTGGTGGCAGGAATCGATGATAAAATGTTGAAATTTACCTACAAGAGAGTTATTTCCCATTTATATATGGTCGTCCAATATGCTTCGCGTTAAGGTAGAGCAAATGCCATTTATAGGAGTCACGTAAAGGAGGTGGAGGAAATAAAGAAATATACTGGAAGAATCATGGTTCCTGCACTGTTCATCTTATTGATTTCGCCGATTTTAGCATCGACCGTCCTCAAGGAAGGCGGATTCACTGCGTTACTGGGAATTTATTTATTTGTCGTCTTTGCCTTGGCCTGGTGTTTGGGTGCGGTTTATGATGATAAAAGGAGGACCATCTCACTATTGCAGGATAGCGAAGGACGTTATCGCATTTTCTCCAAGTACTCCAAGGAATTGATCAATAGCTTCAACGAGGTCATTTTCCAAACGGATCATAAAGGGAAGTGGCTGTACTTAAACCCGGCTTGGAAGTCGATGAGCGGTGCAACCGTTAATGAATCACTCGGGCTGCATTTTTCAAAGCATATGGATAATGCTTCATATCAAGACGTATTGAAGGCGTTTGCGGAATCCTTTCATCAAGGAAATAAATATTTTCGCGTTGACATTAAGTTACGTGATGGCAAAAAGGGAAGCAGCTGGGTCGAAGCATTTGTTAAACTGATATACGATGAAACGGGGAAATTCATCGGGACTGCAGGTATATTATCCGAAATCAATGAACGTAAGCATGCAGAAGAAGAACTAGTAAACCTGAACGAACATTTGGCAATCACATCAAGCAAGCTATCCACAGCTGCCCAACTTGCCGCAGGAATAGCGCATGAGGTAAGAAACCCGATGACGGCGATATTGGGATTCGTCAAGTTGATCAGGGATGGAGGGGCGGATAAACAGGAGTATTATGACATCATTTTTTCGGAAATAAATCGAATCGAACAAGTATTGAATGAACTGCTGATGCTTTCCAAACCGAGCGGTGCAGTTTTTCTTGAGAAGGATTTGAAAAAAAGCTGCAATCATGTCGTAACCTTGCTTGAGACAAATGCCGTATTGAACAATATACAAATTCAAAAAAATTATGATGCAGAACCGATTTTCATGCGCTTTGATGAAAATCAAATCAAACAAGTATTAATCAATATCATTAAAAATTCGATAGAATCAATGCCGAATGGCGGAAATATTTTTTTGAGCATCTATGAAAAAAATGGGGAAGTGTTTGTAAGCATTTTGGATGAGGGGGAGGGCATCCCGGAAAATTCCCTTCAGAAAGTGGGAGAACCATTTTTTACGACAAAATCATCTGGAACAGGATTGGGACTTTCCGTTTGTTTCAAGATCATCGAAAAGCATGGCGGAAAGGTTTTCATAACAAGTGAGTTGAAAAAAGGAACGAAAATCGTCTGTGTATTCCCTGCCGTTCAAGAAAACGAGAGAAACGGCAGCGAAAAGGAGGAGAAAGTGGGGGCGAAGGAAGGACAAGAAAATAAGTGATTTAATTGTTGAAAAAATCGGAAAATTATGTATATACTGTAAAGGTGAAAACATACTAACCGGTCAGTTGGTAGAGGAGGAGGAAGTCAATTTGAACTTCGAACATACTCAAAAGGTGAAAGCTCTGGAAATCAAGTTAACTGAATTCATGGAAAGGTACGTCTATCCCAATGAAGCTGTATACCAAAAACAGCTCGAGAAGCAGAAAAGCCGTTGGAGCGATATACCGCCGATCTTATCCGAATTGACGGCGAAAGCAAAGGAAGAAGGGTTATGGAATTTATTTTTACCCGATAGCAGTTATGGCGCAGGTTTAACGAATCTGGAATATGCACCGCTTTGCGAGATCATGGGAAGGTCGATGATAGGTCCTGAAATCTTCAACTGTAATGCACCTGATACAGGCAATATGGAAGTTTTGGTGAGGTACGGCTCCGACGAGCATAAGGAACGTTGGCTGAAGCCGTTGCTTGCAGGGGATATCCGCTCATGCTTCTCTATGACGGAGCCTGATGTAGCCTCTTCCGATGCCACCAATATTGAGTGCAGAATCGAAAAGTCCGGTAATGAGTATGTCATAAACGGCCGGAAATGGTGGTCTTCCGGGGCAGGAGATCCACGATGCAAGATAGCCATCGTTATGGGAAAGACAGATCCTGGAGCAGCGGGGCATGAGCAACAGTCCATGATTCTTGTGCCGCTTGATACACCGGGTGTCAAAATCGAAAGAATGCTTCCTGTATTCGGCTATGACCATGCTCCTCATGGACATGCCGAGATCAATTTCGACAATGTAAGGGTTCCGGCAGCGAATATTTTATGGGGTGAGGGCAAGGGGTTTGCAATAGCCCAAGGTAGATTGGGTCCTGGAAGAATCCATCATTGCATGAGGCTGATCGGCGCGGCTGAAAGGGCGCTTGAAGAATTATGTAAGCGCATTCAAGGTCGTGTCGCGTTTGGGAAGCCTTTAGCGAGACAAGGCGTGATCATGGAATGGGTCGCCGATTCGCGGATTGAAATCGAGCAGGCCAGGCTGTTGACGCTAAAGGCAGCTTATATGATGGATACGGTAGGGAACAAGGAGGCGAAGGCGGAAATTGCGATGATAAAAGTGGTTGCGCCGAATATGGCATTGAAAGTGCTTGACCGGGCCATCCAAGGCTTTGGCGCTGCAGGAATTTCCGATGATTTCCCTTTTGCCGCTCATTGGGCCAATGCCCGGACGCTGAGGCTTGCTGATGGGCCGGATGAAGTGCACCGATCACAAGTGGCAAAAATCGAGCTGCGGAAATATCAACAAAAGCATGAGGTGAAAATATGAACGTGAAGGACCTATTCGATCTGACTGGAAAAACGGCAATCATAACCGGCGGCGGCAGGGGGCTAGGTGAACAAATAGCGACCGGTTTTGCCGAAGCGGGGGCTAATGTCGTCCTTTGTTCCAGGAACAAGCAGGCATGCGATGAAGTGGCTTCGAAAATCGAAGGGCTTGGAGTCAGGGCGCTTTCCATCAAGTGCGATATCACCAATCCTCCAGATGTACAGGAAGTGGTTAATGAAACGTTTCGTGAATTCGGCTCCATTGATATTCTCGTCAACAATAGCGGCGCCTCCTGGGGAGCGCCAGCAATCGATATGCCGCTTGAAGCCTGGCATAAGGTAATGAATGTCAATGTAACCGGAACCTTCATCATGAGCCAGACTGCAGCCAGGATCATGATTGAGCAGGGATATGGAAAAATCATCAATATCGCTTCCGTTGCTGGATTAGGGGGGACGGATCCAAGGGTGCTCGATACGGTCGGATACAATACGAGCAAAGGTGCGGTCATTACATTAACGAAGGATTTAGCCGTAAAATGGGGCCAGCACAATATTCATGTCAATGCGATAGCACCTGGATTCTTTCCGACGAAAATGACGAAAGGGGTGCTGGCGCAAGGAGAGAATCCCATCCTGGATTCCACCCCGCTCAAAAGATTAGGCAGTGATGATGATTTAAAAGGTGCTGCCGTTTTCCTGGCTTCAAAGGCTTCAGATTATGTTACAGGAAACATCCTGGTTGTCGATGGGGGTTCACATGCAATGTAAGGACAAGTAAATAAATGGCTGGAGGGAATGTAATGACGAATGGTAAAAAGTGGCTATCCGTGTATCCCGATTCAATTTCAAAGGAAATAAAGGTGCCTGATTTCCCGATGCAAAGAATTCTTCAAAATGCATGTCAATCCTATCCAAACAATACAGCCATCACTTTTTATAATCAAAAAATCACATATCAGGAACTTTTTCTTGCGTCGCAGGCCTTTGCCTCAGCCCTTCAAAAAAAAGGGATTCAAAAGGGCGATCGTGTGGCTATCATGCTGCCTAACTGTCCGCAATATGTGATTGCATATTATGGATCCTTGACCGCCGGTGCGATCATCACCCAAATCAATCCCATGCTTGTTGAACGGGAATTGCAGCATATCTTGCAGGACTCCGGAGCCGAAACGATCGTCGTATTGGATGGATTATATCCGAAAGTGAAGAGTGTGCAGCGTCATACGAACCTGAAAAATATCATGGCAGTGAGCCTGCAGCCATCGAAGGCCGTTTTCTCACCTGATACTTCATTTGATGAATTCATGGAGGGAGGGGACGGCAACATCAATCCTGTATCCATCGATCCGGAACATGATATCGCCGTTCTTCAATATACAGGAGGGACGACGGGACGTTCGAAAGGGGCCATGCTGACTCACCGCAATATTCTTGCAAACGTCGTTCAGTGCTATGAATTCTTCAAGCATGAATTAAATATCGGTTCTCAAAGAACGCTATCGATCATCCCGCTTTTCCATGTTTTTGGAATGACATCCGCCATGAATTTATCCATATTCATAGCCGGTGATTCAATCATGCTGCCACGCTTCGAAATAGATGAAGTGCTCGAAACGATCAAACGTGAGCAGCCGACGACTTTCCCCGGGGTTCCGACCATGTATGTAGCACTGACGAACCATCCTAAGGCCGAAGAGTATGGGATGGGCTCGATTAAACTCTGTAACAGCGGAAGTGCGCCAATGCCGGTAGAGCTTTTACGAGAGTTTGAACGGAAATCGGGTGCCAAGATCTTGGAAGGCTATGGGCTTACGGAAGCTTCGCCAACAACGCATTGCAACCCGGCATTTGCCGAAAGGAAGCCGGGAAGTGTCGGGATCGGCGTCCCTTCGACGGAATATAAAGTCATGGATCTAGGCGATGGAACAAAAGAAGTGGCACCAGGTGAATTGGGTGAATTGGTCGTCAAAGGTCCCCAAGTGATGAAAGGGTATTGGAATATGCCAGAGGAAACGGCAGTCACCCTTAGGGACGGCTGGCTATATACCGGGGATATCGCCAAGGTTGATGAAGAAGGATACCTCTATATCGTCGATCGGAAGAAGGACTTGATCATTGCAAGCGGCTATAACATTTACCCGCGTGATGTGGAAGAAGTGCTCTATGAACATCCTGCGGTGCGGGAAGCGGTGGTCATCGGAGTTCCGGATGCCTACAGAGGAGAGTCGGTAAAAGCAGTACTTGTACTGAAAGATGGGAAAATGGCAAGTGGACGGGAAATCATCGATTACTGCCGTGCAAACCTGGCTGCCTATAAGGTTCCGCATTTCGTTGAATTTCGTGAAGAGTTGCCAAAAACGAATGTCGGAAAGATATTGAGGCGGGCTTTAAGGGAAGAACTATCCAATAAATTATAGGGTTCAAGAGTACGACAGCGTATGATATCGATTCACTGAAATTTTAACAGATTGCGAGGATGCATACATGAAGGAAAAAATGACTGAACATAGCATACGCTTATTCGAAAAAAAGGGCTTCAGTGAAACGTCGATTACGGATATCGTCGAATCGATTGGCGTTACGAAAGGTACATTTTATTATTATTTCACGAGCAAAGAGCAATTGCTGATGGATATTCATTTAGCGTATATAGATGAATTGCTTAATGAGCAAGCAAAAATCATTTCGACTCCAGGGAAAACCTGCAAAGATATCCTTTTCGATATCGTCCATATGCTTTTAAAAAGCATTAAAACGAAAAAGTCGAGCGCAACGGTGTTTTTTCGGGAAATGAAAAATCTAAGTAATGAAAAATTGGCACAAATCCTCCCAAAACGAGATGAGTTTCGCAGCAAAATCGAGCAGGTGCTGATTTGTGGCATCGAGAGTGGTGAATTGCGTGCCAATCTCGATGCCTCCATCATCTCCTTTGCCATTTTGGGGGTGGCTAATTGGAGCTATCATTGGTTCGACCCAGAAGGTGAAAAAAATGAGCGGGAAGTGGCAGACATTTTCATGGGGATGATTCTACATGGAATTGAAGCATGATATGTGGGCTACATACTGACTAGTTAGTAGAAGGGAGATTGAAAACATGACAAACGAGCAAATTCAATCAATAACCGTTATCGGAGCCGGCCAGATGGGGCATCAAATCGCGATGCTTGCCACTTTGGGAGGATATGAGACGATTCTTCAGGATGTCCAGGAACAAGCATTGAATGAGGCCAAGGGGAAATTGGAAGCGATCATGACCAAATGGGTCCAAAAAGGTAAATTGTCAGAAGATCAGAAATTGGCGGCTTTTAGCCGGCTTCAATACACTTCCGACTTGGAGAAGGCGGCCGAAGGAGCTGATTTGATCATTGAAGCGGTTGTAGAAAAACTTGATGTGAAGCAGGATGTTTTCGCAAAACTGGACAAGCTGGCACCTGCTGAAACCATTTTCGCCACCAATAGTTCAACGATTGTCAATAGCTTGCTTGCAAGCGTGACAACACGTCCGGACAAGTTCATAAATATGCATTTCTTTTTCCCGCCTCTAGTAATGGATTGTGTTGAAGTGGTCATGAGCGATCAAACATCGGAAGAAACAGCAAAGCAAGCGATGAAAGTCACACAGAGAATGAATAGGACCGGCGTGTTATTAAGGAAAGAAATATCGGGATTCGTAGCCAATCGGATTTTGGGTGCCCTTCAGCGTGAAGCTTTATATTTGTATGAAGAAGGTATTGTCGACTATGAGGATATCGATTTAATTTGCCGAAAAGCGCTAAGCCATCCCATCGGCCCGTTTGAACTGATGGATTTATCGGGAATTGATGTAGGCTATTTTGTCATGCAGCAGCGTTACAATGAAACGGGAAATCCTGAGGACAAGCCAAATGCGAGTATCGAAGAAAAGGTGAAGCAGGGCCATTTAGGAAGGAAATCGGGCAAGGGCTGGTATGAATATCCAAATCAAGGGGTGAAGCATTGATGACAAGGTTCATTAAAGTGGAAAAGGAAAACAAGCTTGCAATCATCACCATTGATAATCCACCGTTAAACGTCATTAGCAAACACGTATTCCAAGAATTGGGAGAGACCTTCGCGGAACTTTCCCGCGACAATGAAACGGTAGCGGTGCTCATAACGGGCGCTGGGGATATGGCGTTTGCGGCTGGTGCCGATATAAAGGAATTTCCTAACCTGATGGGAAATCCAAATATGAAGGAAACGGTAAAGGAAGGGCATGCTGTATTGACGATGGTTGACCAGTTCCCTAAACCGACGATAGCTGTATTGAACGGCCTCACTCTAGGAGGAGGATGCGAACTCGCTTTGGCCTGTGACTTGCGTATTGCAGAGGCTCAAGTCCAAATCGGCCTTCCCGAGGTTAAATTAGGCTTATTTCCTGGAGGCGGCGGGACACAACGCCTGTCCCGACTTGTCGGAAATGCAAAAGCAAAGGAAATCATTTTTACCGGTGATCCTCTTGATGCCAAAGAAGCGGAAAAGATTGGGCTCGTCAACAAAGTCGTCGGAAAGGGCAGCGGTTTGGCCGAGGCAAAAATGCTGGCCTCAAGGATGACCAGGCACTCCCTGCAGGCGCTTTCGAGAATCAAGAAGGCGATCAATGATGGAAGTGAAGCGACACTTGAAGCAGGACTGGAGCTAGAAACGAATTTATTCGTGGAAATCTTTCAAACCGAAGATGTCAAAGAAGGTGTTTCCGCTTTCCTGAATAAGCGAAAACCGTCTTTCGTACACCGTTAATCAAGGAGGGGTCTTATGCATGAATTCAGAGTGAACGTCCGTTTTTCCGAAACGGATGCCTTTGGTCCTATCAATAACACCAGTTATTTCATCTATCTCGAAGAAGCACGCATGAAGTTCTTTGAAGCTCTCGGTCTTACAATGGATGCTCAACCATGGAATTTTTTATTAGCCTCGACAAACTGTAATTTTATTGGTCAAGGTTACTTCAATCAACTGTTGACGATAAAGACTTCATTGACAAAGGTAGGCACAAAAAGCTGTGATATGATCCACGAAATCCTTTGTTCCCAAACCGGCGAGATCATTGCCGAGGGGCATGCGGTTTTGGTCTGTTATAATTTTGCCACTCAAAAAAGTGAACCGATACCTGAAAAGATGAAAGAGAAGCTCATCTCGGAGATTGTACTTCATTAGCTTGAACTAAGTCGAAAGGATTGAAGCATATATGGTGGACGATACGATTCCGGTTCGGCCCGGGGAGGAGCTGGATATTACCGTTTTAGAAAATTTTCTCAGGAAAAATGTCAAGGATCTTCCCATTGAGCCGTTAAACCTTCAACAATTTTCAACAGGCTATTCAAACTTGACCTATCAATTGAAAATGGGGGAGTGGGAGGCTGTCCTGAGAAGACCGCCGCTTGGTCCTGTTGCTCCCAAGGCACACGATATGAAGCGTGAACATCATATCCTTTCTTCCATCCATCCCTATTTCCAATCGGCCCCCGAGCCTATCTTGTTTTCGGATGATGAATCGATTGTGGGAGCCCCCTTTTTCTTAATGGAAAGGAAACATGGACTGGTCATAGATGGTGCATTTCCCGAAGGCATCGTTCCTACGGTGGAGCGATGCCGCAGCCTTTCTCATGTCATGGTCAATCGGCTCGCCGATCTTCACGCGATACCATATGAGAAAACGGGGTTAGTGGAAATCTCCAGACCAGATGGATTCATCAACAGGCAGGTACACGGGTGGATTTCGCGATATGAGAGGGCAAAGACGGATGAAATCAAAGAATTGATGCCGCTCCTTACTTATTTACAGCAGAATATCCCAAAATATAGCCAGACTTCGATCATCCATTATGACTATAAGATCAACAATGCCATGTTCAATTCAGATCTTACGGAAATGGTGGGGTTATTCGATTGGGAGATGGCGACAGTTGGCGATCCGCTCGCCGATCTAGGAGTGGCCTTAAGCTATTGGATGGAAAGCGATGACCCTGAAATGATCAAACTTGGCCTTGGACATGCTTCAATCACCACTTTAAACGGTTTTTTGACGAGAGAGGAATTTATCGAGACGTATGCAAGCAGAAGCGGCAGGGATGTATCCAATATCGATTTTTATGTTACCTTTGGTTATTTTAAATTGGCCGTCATCCTTCAGCAAATCTATTCCAGGTATAAAAAAGGGCAGACGAATGATCCCCGCTTTTCCCAACTTGGAAAAACGGTAAAAAGCTTAGTTACCCATGCAGCAAATGTTGCAGCGAAGGAAGTTTAAAGGCATGGGGCATGTACAAAACATTCATTTACTTTTAAAAAAAGAAGAGATCCGGAGGGATAAGCTTTCCGAAGGAGAGAAAGTGGCGGTCGTCCTTGATGTTCTGTTAGCGACCACCACGATCATTTCGGCGCTTCATAGCGGAGCTCGCCGGGTGATACCTGTCATGGACCCTACTGAGGGCTTGTTAATCAGCAAGGAGGAGGAACAGGGTGAGTATGTATTGGCAGGAGAGCTTAATGCGGCGCCTGTTGATGATTTGATCTATCCAAGTCCGACGCTGTTGAAGAAGATGGTACGCGATAAGACGCTCATCCTGTCCACAACCAACGGAACGGTTGCTTTGAGAAATTCCGCCGCTGCCAAAAAGGTGTATATCGCTTCTTTGTTGAATAACCCGTCTGTTGCAGAAAAAATAAAACGACAGCATCAGTCCGAAACGATCATCATCGTGTGCTCCGGAAACTCAGGTGAATTCAGCCTGGAGGATTTTTACGGGGCAGGACATTTGATCGATTGCCTGATGCTTGGCTCACGGGAGAGATTCATCCTCAATGATGCCGCAAGGGCTGCAAACGCGCTCTATCGCACGAATATCGAAAATGCTTTCGATATCCTGCAATCATCATATGTCGGACAGCTGTTCGACAGGCACAGCTTGATCGACGATTTGAAATTGGCTGCGAATAAAGGCTCGATCGATCTTGTTCCCGAGCTGGTGAATGGAAGAATCGAAGCTGAATCAAGCAGGCTGGAAATGCAGCATCAAAATCCGGATAAGAGGTGAAAGGGATGAAATTCTCACAGTCAATAGCGGTGGTGACAGGAGCAGGTTCCGGAATTGGGAAAGCTACTGCCCAACGCTTATCGGATGAAGGGGCAGACGTATTGCTGGTCGGGCGGACCAAAGCGAAGCTGAAGGAGGCTGCAGCTGAAATAAATGCCAGGCATACGCGGCCGGTCGCCGATATCTTCCCGGCAGATGTGACGGACGAGGAAGATGTCATGGAGCTTGCGATGTATGTGAAGGAACATTATCGCGATCTTCACATTTTAATCAATAATGCGGGCGGATCAAGGTCCTCGAAGCTTCTGGACACCTCAGAGGATGATTGGGACATGGTTCAGGATGTCAACTTGAAAAGTGTATTCCTTGTGTCCAAGCATTTGGGGAAATTGATGGTGGAAGGAGCGAGCGGAGAAGTGGGAGAACGTGTAAATCGGGCAATCGTGAATGTCGCTTCCTTATCGGGACATCAGGCGGGAGCAGTCATTCCCCACTACAGCTCAGCTAAAGCAGGGGTCATCAGCTTAACGAAATCTTTGGCATTGGAACTGGCCCCTGCGGGTATCCGGGTCAATTCCGTTTCGCCAGGATTCATCGAAACACCATTAACGGAGGGTGGACTGCAAAATGAAAAATTCGTGAAGTCCATCCAGCGGAACACGGTATTGGAACGGGTGGGGAAGGCTCAGGAAATTAGCAACGTCATCGCGTTTGCTGCATCAAGTGAGGCCTCCTATATGACGGGGACCGACATTCTTGTCGACGGCGGCTGGCTAATCAAATAATAAGGAGATGGGAAAATGATAAAAGACCATTTATTGACAGAGGTAACAGGCAATGTATTGATATTGACTTTGAATCGACCTGAAAGCTTGAATGCCTTCAGTCCGGAGATGATTTCCAACTTGACGAAGGAAATCAAGGAGATTAAAGAAAAGCCCCATATAAGGGCAGTCGTCATCAAAGGGTCGGGACGGTCTTTTACTGCTGGCGGCGACGTGAAATCGATGGGGAAGGCCTCTGCCGGCCAATTATATGACCATGTCGGGAGGATGAATGATTGTATATTGGCTCTTGATGCTGCCGAGGTTCCCGTAATTGCTGCCGTCCATGGGTTCGCGGCAGGAGCCGGCTTTAATTTGGCCCTTGCCTGCGATTTGATCATTGCCTCCGAAGACAGTCAATTCGCCATGAGTTTTTCCCAGGTTGGCTTGATTTCGGATGGAGGGGGTTCGTACTTTTTACCGAAGCTGGTCGGACCACATCTTGCAAAGCAGCTCTTCTTCTCGGCTGAACCGATTTCAGCTGAGCGTTTATATCAGTTGGGCATCATAAATTATTTATGTCCACTCGATCAACTTGAGGAAGAAACATTCACGCTTGCGAAAAAGCTGGCCAATGGACCGACAAAAGCCTATGGAATGATGAAAAAGCTCGTTAGCCATTCGTTTACGGCGACACTTGATGAAATGCTCGAGCAAGAGCGAATTACCCAAACGTTGATGGCATCAACGGAAGATCACTTGGAGGGAGTCACTGCTTTCAAGGAGAAAAGAAAACCGGAATTCACAGGAAATTGAGGGGGGACCATGATGAGAGCGATACAATTTAAAGAATATGGCGGGCCGGATGTATTAAAAATGACAGATACGGAAAGACCGGTCCCAACTGGCCATGAGGTGTTGATTGAAATCGATTGTGTCGGCGTCAATTATGCAGATACAGCCAGAAGGGAAGGGCAATATGTTGTGCCAACGCCGCTGCCGTTCATCCCGGGTGCCGAAGTGGCTGGAGTTGTGGTCGAGGTTGGCGGGAAAGTGACCAAAATCAAACCAGGTACAAGGGTGGTGAGCCTAATTGAATCGGGGGGATATTCCGAATATGCCTTGTCCGACGAGTACTCTGTCATTCCGATCCCTGACGCCATTTCCTTTCATGAAGCTGCAGCATTGCCCCTTCAAGGGCTGAGTGCTTATCATATTTTAAAGACGATGGGACGTTTGCAGCACGGGGAAACGGTCTTGGTACATGCCGCAGCAGGTGGAGTGGGAACGATTGCGGTCCAGCTTGCGAAAATATTTGGTGCAGCTAAAGTGATTGCAACTGCCAGCACGAAGGAAAAGTTGGAATTGGCAAAAAAACTGGGCGCTGATGTACTGATCGATTACACGGAGGAAGGCTGGGAATTGAAGGTTCGTGAGGCTACAGGAGGGACGGGAGTTGACGTGGCGCTGGAGATGGCTGGGGGCGACATATTCAATAAAACGTTGAAGTGCCTGGCACCATTTGGCCGTCTTGTCGTGTTTGGCAACGCCAGCCGTGAGGGCTATACGATGAACCCGCAGCAATTAATGAGACGCAATCAATCCGTCGTAGGCTTTTTCCTGCCCCAAATCATGAAAAAACCGGATTTGCTTTTGCCCAGCATCGACGACCTTTTTTCATACGTTGCATCAGGAAAGCTTAAACTGACGATCGGCGGAATTTATCCGTTTGAAAAGGCAGCCAATGTTCATGAAGAAATGAATACCCGTCAAACGACCGGGAAATTGATCTTGCAGGTTAAATGAAGGGAAGGGGTGCACCGAAGGAGCGGTACACCCCTTTTCCCCAAGGATTAAAAGCAAAGAGCAACTCAATCCGTTTCGGCGCTGACATCTTTTTCAGGATGCATAAAGGGCGGCTGGGGCGTTCTTTTTGCTTCTAAGAGTTCACGGTTTTCCGCTGTATTCCAGCCTATATCATTGGTGGGATGGATCCATTCGTCTCCAGCCATGACTTCGGGATCGGTATCTTCACTCCAATTTTCAAGTGGGGAGTTTTCTGATGCATATTTACTGTCTCCGATCACGACGCCGTAATCATTAACAAATGGAGCTTGTGGTTTTATGCCCGTTCCTTTAAAGCTTGGCGCGTTGATTTGGTGCGGCTGTGTATCCGCGATGATGGGTGAATCCATTTTCTTGTTCTTTTTCATAGCCTATCTCCCTTTTTTGTTTACGGTTATTTTTCTCGTCTGTCCCTATATTATCCCTGAATAATTTCCGTCGTAATTACCCCATCATAAACCGTTAACTTTATTGAAAAAGGATGGATGAAAATGAAACGGAAAGCCAATGTGGATGGAGCTGTCAAAGCAAGTAAAACCCCAAAAAGAAACCAAGCTGAAAATGATTTCTCAAATGAGTTTGCAGCAGAAGAAAACCCAATGAAGGGTGCCAACCGCAATTCAAAGCAGGGCAGAAAAGGAAGAAGTTAATGGATAAGGACAAGCGGCCCCAAGCGGAAAAACAGATGGGAGAACATGTACGGACAGAATTCGGAATGGAATTCAGCGGTGACATGAACGCAACCAAGATTTATGAAATATTGGCAAAAGAAAATAAAAAGCGGGATAATAAGTAAAAAAAGGGGACGGATCCATTTTGGATCCGTCCTTGTTCTTACAATACAGAAATTCCTGAATCTGGCATTGCGAAGACCTTTGAGCCATTACCGCCCGGGTCGAAATAAGTGAGCATGATCGAAGGCTTCTCGATAATGGTTCCTTCAGTTAAATAGATTTTCAAATCAAAAGGGAGGGCCTCAAGCAATGTATGTTTGTGGATTTCCTTTTCATTAAGCCCCAGGGCTGAATATTTGTCCCCAAGCAGCTCAGGTTCGGATAAGATGGCATCATAAATCTCTTTCCGTCCTTGTTTGTCAAGTGATGGTTCCCACCATGGTTTACGCGGCTTGAATTTTTGATTATTGAAATAATCCAACTTCATGAGACCTGTAATAGTTTCCAGCTGACTCGGCTCACGGGAAGCCAGAAATTGCTGCAGACGTTTGAATAAGTCCTCCAATTGATGTCCGATACGGGACCAGCCTTGTTGATCCCAATATGTTCCGAAAGACTGAAAAAAGTCAAAGGGCGATTGAAAGACCGTGTTGACCAGGTATTCAGTCGTATGATCCATTCTATGATCATTCCAGTACTTTTCAAGAACATCCTCCACTTGCTTGATCCGCACGATATCATCAAAGGATAAAACATTATTCCCGAGAATTTCATAGGGTGCATGTTCACTGTAAATGTAACGATGTTCATCGGCACGTATCCTCAACCCAGTCCCGCGGAGCATTTTCAAAAATCCAAGTTGCATCTCTTCCGGTCTGAGTGCGAAAACATCATTGAAGGTCTTTTTGAAGGTTAGATAATCTTCTTCAGGTAAACCGGCAATCAAATCTAAGTGCTGATCTATTTTCTTTCCTTCTTTCACCATTGTAACGGTCCTGGTCAGTTTTTCGAAGTTTTGCCTTCGCATGACGAGATCATTCGTATGGTCGTTTGTTGATTGTACACCGATTTCAAAGCGGAACAGCCCTGCGGGAGCCTTGTCGTTCAAAAACTGGATAACCTCCGGACGCATGATGTCTGCAGTGATTTCAAACTGGAAAACCACTCCCGGCTGATGTTCATCAATCAAGAATTGGAACATATCCATCGCATAGCTTCGGCTGATATTAAAGGTCCGATCAACGAACTTAATGGTCTTTGCCCCATTATTCATCAAGTACCTGATATCTTCCTTAATCTTTTCACGGTCAAAATACCTGACACCCACTTCGATGGAGGAAAGGCAAAATTGGCAGCTGAACGGGCAGCCGCGGCTAGTTTCGATATAGGTGACCCGCTTGGATAGATCAAGGCGGTCTTCTTCCAAACGATAGGGGGTAGGAAGCGATTTAAGATCAACCTTGCCGTTCTGCGGCTGGATGATTTTTTTTCCGTCCTCCCGATAGGCGATGCCGCCAATCCTCTTATAATCTTGTAATCCTTCTATTTCAGATAAAAGGGACTTGAAGGTGACCTCACCTTCTCCCATTACGATGAAATCAGCTCCGGGAATTTGGTCAAGCCATTCGTTAACATCATACGTAACTTCAGGCCCCCCGAGAATGATGACTAATTCTGGATTGATTTTCTTAAGCATGGCTATGACTTTCATCGTTTCCTCGATATTCCAAATATAACAGCTGAACCCGACGACATCAGGTTTTTTGGAATGAAGGTCACCTACAATGTTCATGATCGGGTCTTTTATCGTATATTCCGCCAGCTGCACCTCATAATCCGGCTGGGCATACGCCTTTAAATATCGTATCGAGAGCGATGTATGGATATATTTTGCGTTAAGGGTACTAATGATTATATTCATAATGAAGAAACGCCTGTCTCCTTTCATGTTCTAATTAAGACAGTAAACACTAACGAGTAATTCTACCATAGCCTACTCCATTTGAAAAACGGATACCCAGAATTATTATTTTATAAACCGTCAGTGAAAAGGGACTCCGCAACCTGTACGTTGGAAGTCCGCTTCATTATTATCCAGATAAAGGTGTCAGACTCCCGCTTGGGAATGTCGTACAAAGGGGAGATCTCCCAAGCGCTAGGGAGAAAGCGCCGGGACGCCTGTGCCTATTTGTGCGCAATGAAAAGGGGAGTATCAAAAAAACGGCAGGTGAACTTCATTATCCTCGAGTTCACCTGCATTCATAGCAGCTTTCTTTTAAAAAGCTTGTTTTATATATTCTTTGGTTCTCGTCATGAACCGTTTTGTTTTGGTGGCCTTCAGTTCTATGATTGGCTGGGCCATGGTTGCGATCATCTCGCTTGATAATAGGACCGTGATCAAGAAAGATAGGCAGGCAAGCATGATGAAACTTTCCGTATTGCTGAAATAGTCCTGTATCGTACTCTCACGGAAGAATCGAATGAAGAACCCATGCAGCAGATAAACATATAAAGTTTGCTTGCCCCAATTGGTAAAGAAATACTGTCCCCGCGGGATGAAGGATAAGAAGCTGAACACGGAAATCAGGCTCAACCCGTAAAACCCAAGGCGTTTGAACATCGACACGATCGTTGCATCTTCCAACTCGGCATATGGCTTGGAACCG
The DNA here is from genome assembly GCF_002803435.1 of Bacillus sp. mrc49. Classification (NCBI taxonomy): domain Bacteria; kingdom Bacillati; phylum Bacillota; class Bacilli; order Caryophanales; family Bacillaceae; genus Bacillus; species Bacillus sp. mrc49. Next base: position 412,147 of record NZ_PHNG01000800.1, read on the forward strand.
AGCAGCCATTTATAATTGATATCGGTATTTAAATAAAAGCCGATGAATATCACTACCATGACACCAAGGGAAGCGAAACGAACTTTTGGTGTAAATAATTTCTTTAGATGATCCTTACTTAAATGATAGCCGATTAAGAACATCGGGAAAAAAACGAAAGTCCTTGAGAGACTAAGGTAATTGGAGATATTGTCCATATAACCAATCAATAAGGCGATCAAGATCGATAAACCTATCCCTAATGATGGCTTTAGCTTTGAAAATCCAAGCAGCATGATGTTCCAGCAGAATAGACTGATCAAGAACCAAAGAGACCACTGCGGGTCAAGCAAGTCAACAGTGAGGGCAGACCTTTGATAAAGGAAATAATAATAAACGGCATATATTAATTGAAAAATGACGTAAGGTAAAATCAATTTTTTTGTAATTTTAGCTAAATATCCTTTTTGATAGAAGCCTTTTGCAAAGAAGCCCGAAACAAGGATAAAGGCTGGCATGTGAAAGGAATAAATGGTTTTATATAAGGCGTAAATCGTTTCATTATCATGGATATACGTATTAAGCAAATGTCCAAAAACGACAAATGCCATAAGAATGAACTTGGCATTATCAAAGAAAAAATCACGTTGTTTCATAGTTGCCTCCATTTAAGAGAATTTTAAGGTAGCTAGAAAGCATTGTTATTTTTATACCCTAATTTTGTAGTGGGGAATCATGAATTATTAAATTAATTTTATGATTTCAATCTTAATTTAAGCTTAACGCTAAATATTATCGGATTCAACTTACGATAATTTGACATGAAGGGAAATAATGGATTTCAATAATTGCGATTATTTTCGGAAAAATAGCGAGGAAATTCAAAATGGGTGTCGAATAAAGGTTGGTAAGTAAGGGTTTTGATAAGGGGTGTGGATGATCATGAATATCGGTTTAAAAAATGAAACGGAATATAAACAAGAACTTGAAAAATTGAAAATGCAGATTGAAGATTTTCAAAATATTTTCAACTCAATGTCGGAGCCTTATATCAGGATTGATGAAGAACTAGGGTTTACATATGTCAATGATGCCGCCTGTGCCCTGCTGGAGACCCCTGCAGGAAAGCTTTACTCGATGAAGATGACGGATTTTCTCGACGTCATCTCTTTGAATAATCAGGAAGAGTCCGCCATACGGGGAAAACCGAGAGATAGGGAGAAGCAAATGATCCAGCTCCACACAGGGGATCTTAAACAAATTGAATTCGTACCTGTCGGTGCCGTTACCGAAGGAGAGCAAATGTATCGCCTGGAAGATGTGAGTTTGCATGTGTCCGCATCCCGGGAAAAAAGCATGTCAAGGCAGATGTTTTTGGACATATTCGATACTGCCATTGAGAGCATTGTCCTGTTTGACAGTTCGGGAATAATCATGGAAGTGAACCATGCCTTTATCCAGGTAATGGGGATTCCGAAAAAGGAAATCGTCGGAAAGAATATGCAGGATTTCATTTCTCCCGATTATAAGGGCTATTGGGATCAATGCATACGTAAAGTCTTTGATGTATCGAACTTCAAGGGAGAGGTAGAAATGATCATCAGGGACGAACCTTATCATTTCACCTTTTCGATAAGTCCAATGGGAGGAAATGACTTATATATGTCAGTGCTTCGGAGACTTACAGAATCCAATCTTATCGAAAAAAGGTTGGAGACGAGCGAACGGATTTTTGCCGAATTATTTGACCAGTCGATGGATGCGATCATTTTTTGGAATGATGACGGAATCATTTTTCGAGTCAATTACTCCGCATGCAAAATATTCGAATCGACGAGGGAGGATTTGATTGGCAGTTATATCTGGAAATACGTTTACAGCAACAATCAGCATTTCGGGCAGATGATGGAAACGTTTGAAAGGGACACGCAAGTGAGGGGCGAACTGTTTTATAAAATGCCGAATGATCAAATTAAATTACTTGAATTGACGGCAAAAAAACATGAGGGTGACGGGTACAACGTCACGATTTTTCGCAATGTCAGTGAGCGCTGGCTGATCGAAAAGGAATTGAGGGATAGTGAAAAGAAATTCAGGAAAATATTTGAGGGAACATTGGACGGCTTGATCTTATGGAATCATGAGGGATTCAAGGATATTAACGAAGCGGGTCAGGAAATATTGGAAATATCGAAGGATAGGCTGCTATCTTTTACGGTAAAAGAATTCATCGAGAAAGTTCCAGGAAACGCCCCTGACTTGAATGTACACATCGAGAATGTATACCAGCATGAGGTTTTCTCCTCCATCATTCCGATAAAATTCGAGGATGGGCGTGTTAAACATATTGAATTTTTAACGAGGAAAAATGTATATTCGAGTCTGAATTTAAGTATTTTTCGTGATGTGAGTAAAAACCTGGAAATGCAAGAGCAAATCCGCAAGTCGGACACGTTGAATGTAGTCGGTGAATTGGCGGCCGGGATTGCCCATGAAATCAGGAATCCAATGACGGCTTTAAAAGGTTTTATCCAGTTGCTGGAGGATGGAGTGGAAGGGGATTTCTCCACATATTTTCATGTCATTACTTCCGAAATCAAGAGAATTGAAACCATTATCACGGAATTTCTAGTTTTGGCTAAGCCGCAGGCGCTCAAAATCATTAAACAAGATGTGCATACCATTTTAAAGGAAACACTCGAATTGCTTGCAGCTCAGGCTTTATTGGACAATATTCAATTCGATACGTACTTCGAAGAAGTGGAGCTTCCCGTTTTATGTGAAGCGAACCAGCTAAAGCAGGTTTTCATTAACATCATAAAAAATGCTTTGGAGGTGATGCCGAATGGTGGATCAGTTCGGATCAAAACAAGTCGATGCTCAGGGGAATACGTTTGTATTTCCATTACTGATCAGGGAATGGGAATTTCATCGGAAAAACTGAAAAAGTTGGGTGAACCTTTTTATACGACGAAGGATCGGGGAACCGGGCTTGGACTGATGGTCAGCTATAAAATAATTGAAGAGCATAAAGGTTATATAGATGTCGAAAGTCAAGTGGATAAAGGGACGAGCTTTCATATATATTTGCCTTTGGAGTAGTGAAGATGGCTTGCTGAAATCGTAAGGTATATCATTTTGAAATCCAATGCTTGAAAAGGGGAATCGATGAATGGATTCCTTTTTTTTTTGCCTTTGGAGTAGTGACTTGTACAGCTGGTCCCTTCAGGGAATGAGTTTTTCCAAGGTTGAGAGCGATAAGAATTCCCGTCATATTCTGTCTGCTTCTGGGACATGCTTTAGCGCAATTTAAGAAGTTTTGTCTTTTTTTGCGAATCTATTTACATATAAGGCATATTTTGTAATACTTCTTTATTATGATGTAACTTTAAAAGGGCAGGAGTAGTGAATGTAGTTATGAATTCTAGGGGTGCAATGGAAATTTGTTCTGAGATTAGCATGAAACGTTGGGAAATGATGGAGTTTGCAAAGGCGTATGGGATAGGCCATGAGTATACTCTTCGCCAAAGCGAGCAACTCGATAAGCTTATAAATGAATATTTGATCCTTCAACACCATTCATCGGTGGAAGTGAGGAATAAGCGAGAAGACATGGTCGTCATTGTACAGAAGCCATTTCATGATGACTTTGCATGATAAATGGAACTGCATGTTTTCATATAAAGGAAATATCTAATTATTCATGATGAGAAGCTGAACTTCAACGGCAATCGGCTATAAACGATTAAATGTATCGAAGAAATGGGGAAAGGCACCTTGAGGTGTCCTTTCATGCGTTGGAAAAGCCAAATCGGCAATTGGTTTTACATAGGTTGGATGACTAATGATATTGTCCAAGAGGAATATGGAAACGCTTGGATGAATAAAAAGTAATAGCTGACTCACTTAAGCGAGCCAGCCCATGCATTACAATATCTCCAATAATATGACCATGAACAAAAGGCCGATAATGAAGGAATAGGTGGAGGATCGTTCATTGCCATCTCCGTGACTTTCCGGAATCAATTCCTTATAGACAATGAAAAGCATGGCCCCGGCCGCAAAAGCCAAGCCGTACGGAACGAGGAACCCGATGTACGATGTTAAGTAAAAACCTAATAGGCCCGTAATTATTTCGATGGCGCCAGTTAAGGTGGCGATGATGAACGCCGTGAATTTACCGATTTTTTGATTGATTAAAAAAAGGGCGACAAGCAAGCCTTCGGGGGCATTTTGCAGCCCGATGGCAAAAGCGATCAAGTTACCCGTATCAGCAGTAGTCGAGGCGTAACTCACCCCGACGGAAAGCCCCTCAGGAATATTATGAAGTGTAATGGCAGTAATGATAAGCAAAGCCTTTTCATCGAATTGAATGCCGCTTTTCGTATGGCTGAGATCGATATGCGGAATATTTTTTTCCATCATCGTCAATGTCATGACCCCGAGGAAAACTCCAATGACAAGCTGAATATAGCCTCCCGTCGCAAGAGACTCCGGAATCAGGCTCAATAACGAAGCGGCCATCATGATACCAGCGGTGAATGCCAGAAGCGTGTCCCTGAACCGGTGTGTGATCGAGCCTTGAATGAAAAGAATAGGTAACGCACCGAGCCCTGTGGACATAGCAGATAGGATGCTGCCTAATAAAACTCCACTCATAAACGTCTCCTTTGTATGATACTTATCAATTCGTATTCGTAAACCATATGGTGAAACAATAATGTATTGTATTGAGCGGACGAAAAATTGGTTCCAGATAAAAGGGCATTCCTATCATCATTTATGATCATTCTGCGGGATACCATTTTTTTAAAGTGGAATCCGTCGGCAGCAGCAGGCTGATGATGCCGAGCAACGGCAGGAATCCGACAAGCTTGATCATGGATTCAATCCCGATTATATCAGCAATGGCTCCTAGTGATACGGATCCGATGGCGCCCATCCCGAAGGCCAAGCCAACAGTCAGGCCGGCCATCGTTCCCACTTTGCCAGGGACCAATTCCTGTGCATATATGACAGTGACTGAAAAGCTGCTCATGATAATGAAACCTGCTATCAATAACAAGATGAAAGCGGCTGCAGGAGGCACGAATGGCAGAAGGGCGGTGATGGGCGTGCTGGCAGCGAAAGAAAGGAAAATCACGTTTTTGCGCCCGAATCTATCCGCAAGCGGACCGCCGAAAAATGTTCCTACAGCTCCAGCTGCCAAGAAGGCGAACAGGAATATTTGAGCGGATTTTATCGTGAATGAATGCTGTTCGATTAAGTAAAAACTATAAAAGTTGGTCATGCAGGATACATACCAGGAACGGGCAAAAATAATGAACAAAATTAAGATCAATGCTTTCGCGACTTTATGGGACCTTTCTTTATTGAAAACCTTGGCAGCCACCTTTTTCGGTTGAAAGGAAATGAGTCTTTGCGAATACCACTTGGCGATATAGAGTAATAATATAACCGCTGTTAAGGCAACGAGGGCAAACCAGAGTGCGCCTTTTTGACCGAAAGGGACAAGCACGATCGCTGTGATGAGCGGGGCGAGTGCCTGCCCGCTATTCCCGCCAACCTGATAAATCGATTGTGCCAGGCCTCTCTTGGGGCCTCCTGCCATATAGGCGACCCTTGAGCCCTCCGGATGGAAAATGGCCGAACCGAAGCCCATCAGGATCACTGCACCCAGGATGATGGTGTAGTTCGGGGCAAGTGCAAGGATGATGACCCCGATTAGCGTGCTTGTCAAGCCAATGGGCAATGCATAGGGAATGGGCTTTTTATCCGTATAGAAGCCAACAGCAGGCTGCAGGAGCGATGAGACGATATTCAGGCAGAATGCAATCATCCCAAGCTGGGTATATGTCAGCGACATGGATTTTTCAAGGATGGGGAACATGGCCGGTACAACGGCCTGAAGAGAATCATTCATCAAGTGGCAAATGCCGATGATGATCATGATTTTCAATGTCATATCTTGTTTTTGTGATTTGGTTTTCATGGCAGTGAGACTTCCCATTTGTATATTTCCTTCTTCCTGATATAGAAATTTGACTATTCATATATATGTAAAAAGCAGAGGCCTTATTAACGGGTGCCGCTTATCCTGTGTCTTACTGGCAGGGACGATCATGGATGTTTGGTAACTAACGGTAAGCTGATTGTAACGGTGGTCCCGATTAGCGGTTTGCTTGCAAGCTGGATCGTTCCATTGAATGATTCAATGATTCGTTTGCACACGAACAGCCCTAATCCAGTTCCCTCTTTTTTAGATGTGTAGAAGGGGTCGAACACTTTACCGATTTCTTTTTCGTTCAAGCCTTGTCCAATGTCGATGATGTCGATTTTCGCATGGTCCTTTTCATGGTAAATTCGTATGCTCAATTTTTCGCCATCCTTCATGGCCTCGAATCCGTTTTTGGCTGTGTTGAGAACGATTTGTTTAAACTGGTCCTTCGTGCATTGGACCCATATTGGCTCCTTTACGATATGCCATGTCACTTCCATATTGAAATAACGTGCTTCTGACTCTATTATTGGTCTCAATTCGGCAATGATACTGCGAACATCAAAGATGGATAAGTCCCTTGCCATTGGTTTCCCTAAAATCAAAAACTCGCTGACGATGCTGTTGATCCGATCGATCTCCTTCATGATGACAGAGTAATAAAACTGATCTTGTTCTTCAGGGTGTTTTTCAACCAGCAGCTGTATGAGTCCTTTTATGCCGGTAAGGGGATTTTTTATTTCATGCGCGGTGCTGGCCGCCAATGTGCCGACAAAATCTATTTTTTGCCTTTCAATCAATACCTTTTGTTTTTTTTCTTCTCTGCGAACGTTCAGCTCCTCCACGGCAGTATAGATCATGTGGGTAAAAAAGAAGGTGAAAAAGACAAACATTAAAAAGACATTCATGTTATTTGTGTTAAGCGTGTCAGGCTTTTTGACGGAAAGGGTCCAATCTACTTCTGACAAAGGAACATCCACCCATTCCGAATGCCTGGAAATGGTTTCATTCATGCCTAAAACTCGAATATTATCGCTCGTTTTAAGTTTCAAGGTTTGATCAGGGATGAGTATATTCAATATTTTTTCCATATGGTCGAGCCGGATTTGTGCCAATAAAAACCCATGGGCCCTTTTCTCGTGGTCGAGAATGGGAGCGAATATGGAAAAATGGTTAATGCCTGAGTTATTCAACGCCTTGCCTTTTGCAACTACGGCTCTTTGCGTTATAATGGCACGGTTAATATCAGCTTGTTCGATTAAATAGTAATGGTAGAATTCCTTATTCGTCCCCGACAAGGAGACTCCGTCCATGTTTATCCAATAAACACCTGCATATCTCGGGTCGGTATCCATGATCCATTTCATAAGGTGCTCAGTTCTATTATCATCCATATAAAGGACGGAACTGCTAAGGCTTAGCAGTTCAAGCTTTTTTTTCGTTTCACCGATAACTTGGTCTATATAATCTCGATAGACAGAACCGGCCCATTCAGCTTGCTCCTGTCTTTCCTTTTGGATGGACTTGTCTAAATGACGCCAATATATGATGGACAGAATGATTAATGGTAAGATAACAATGAGAAGATAGGTCGTGAATTTATGCCTTGTTTTCATGTTCGTCACTACTTTAACTTTTTTTTTCAAGTATAACAAACTGTTTGATTAAACAATACATTCCCGAGTCGTAAATTGACAAAGAAGTCATATTGTCATATAATAACTTTTAATTCAAGATATTTTAATTAAAAATACTTTAAGGTTGTGAATTTATGGAGAATAATAACATCCAGCAGTCGTTGAAACTGTTCATTGTGATGTCTAGAGCTCATCGCTCCATTAATGATGTGGTAAATAAATATATAGCAGAAGAGGGTTTGAATCCAACTGAATTTGCGGTACTGGAATTACTTTATCACAAAGGTGATCAGCCTCTCCAGCAAATAGGCGGAAAAATCCTCTTGGCCAGCGGCAGCATCACGTATGTCGTGGATAAACTTGAGCAGAAGGAATATCTTCAGCGCATAGCCTGTAAGGAAGACCGCCGTGTAACCTTTGCCAAAATAACGGACAAAGGAAAAGATTTCATTGAAGGGGTATTTCCCGAGCATGAAAAGAGAATCGATGATATCATGAGCGTACTTACCCAAGAAGAAAAAGCTACAGTGATCGAACTGCTCAAAAAGATAGGTTATTCCGCTCAAAAATAGCTTTTGAATCAGCGCCCCGTTATTTAATGGGTGCTGTTTTTTTGTGTAATGGAATGATTAGGAGCAACAACTGAAAACCTTTTTTGGCAGGGTTTGAAGGTTTTTAATATCGTTGCGGAGAATGTAATTATATGACGGAACCTACATATAGGGGTTTTGTGAAAGAGGTAATATAGGTTAGGGAGAAAAAGCTGGCGAAATGGAAAAAGGAGCGTGTACATATGAAATTTAACGAGTATGAATATAACCGCCCAAAACTGGATGAGATTAAGGAACGGTTCATGAAATCCTTGAAAAAGATGACGGACGCAAAAGATGTGTCTGCGCAAATGGCGGCTATTGAAGAAATAAATGAAATCCGAAACCATGTAGGTACGATGTTTAACTTGGTCCTTATTCGACATTCCATCGATACGAATGATGAATTCTATAAAGCGGAGAATGATTATTTGGATGACTTCTCCCCTGAAATGGAAGAGTTGACTTCGAAATTTTACAATGAACTTGTCCACTCTACATATCGCCAGGAGCTTGAGGCCAGATGGGGCAGCCAACTGTTTGATTTGGCGGACGCCCAACTTAAAACCTTTTCACCTGAAATCATTCCGCAGCTTCAAAAGGAGAATAAATTATCCAGCCAATATTCGCAATTGATTGCATCCGCAAAAATTGACTTCGATGGGAAGGAGCTGACACTAGCTCAGCTGCAGCCTTTTATGGAGTCGGAGGATCGTGAATCAAGAAAAAATGCAAGCGAGGCATATTATGGTTTCTTTGAAGAAAATCAGGAAAAATTGGATCGTATATTCGATGAACTTGTCAAGGTGAGGCATGAAATTGCGCTTGCGCTCGGTTATCGAAATTTCGTCGAGCTTGGATATTATCGAATGACAAGGACTGATTATGATGCCAAAATGGCTGCTGCATTTCGCAAGCAGGTAAAAGAGGAAGTGGTCCCGCTTGTTACCAGGTTGAAGGACCGGCAGCGTGAACGTCTTGGCTTGGATACCCTGAATTACTATGACGAGGATTTTCATTTCAAGACAGGAAATCCAGTTCCTAAAGGTGATGCGGAGTGGATCATCGCAAATGGGAAAAAGATGTATCAGGAGCTTTCGCCTGAAACGGGTGAGTTCTTCCATTTTATGATCGACAATGACCTATTGGATCTAGTGGCCAAGAAAGGAAAAGAAAGCGGAGGTTACTGCACTTTTATCGAAGATTATAAGGCTCCGTTCATCTTTTCCAATTTCAACGGGACTTCAGGAGATATTGATGTTTTAACACATGAGGCAGGCCATGCATTCCAAGTGTTTCGCAGCCGTAACCTCGATATTCCTGAGTATTACTGGCCTACCTATGAGGCCTGTGAAATCCATTCGATGAGCATGGAATTTCTTACGTGGCCATGGATGGAGCTGTTTTTCAAGGAAGATACGGAAAAGTATAAGTTTTCCCATTTGAGCGGGGCACTTATATTCCTTCCGTACGGGGTGGCTGTTGATGAATTTCAGCATTTCGTTTATGAAAACCCTGAAGCTTCCCCACATGAAAGAAAGCAAGCCTGGCGTAAAATCGAGCGGGAGTATTTGCCGCATCGTAATTATGAAGGAAATGCATTCTTGGAGAATGGCGGGTTTTGGCAGCGGCAAAGCCATATCTATCAGTCACCATTTTATTATATCGATTATACACTTGCCCAAATATGTGCTTTTCAATTCTGGAAGAGGTCCGTTGAAAAAGATGAAACGGCATGGCAGGATTATTTACAGCTATGCCAACTTGGTGGCAGCCAATCTTTCCTTGGACTCGTTGAATCCGCGAATTTGAAATCTCCCTTTGTCGATGGAACTGTCCAGTCCGTCGTGAAGGTGATAGACGAATGGCTCTCCACCGTTAATGATAAGGCACTATAATTGATGATGAGGCATCGCATGTCATGGTATAGTACCTGATGACAACGCTTGAGGATTTTTCCTTAAGCGTTTTTTTATACAGTTCCTGATTTCGCATGGATGGCGGACTTGCTTTTTAACGTTCAAAAGCTAGCCTGGCGTAAGGAATATCTCTTGGCTTGTCTTAAATGTATCTTCCTTACATATAGATGTAGGGAGGAGGGGAGCGTATGCTTTCAAGGTGGACGGGGGTTTTTCAGATTGCAGCCGTTTATGTAGGCACGGTGGTAGGTGCTGGATTTGCGACTGGAAAAGAAATCGTCGAGTTTTTTACCCGTTATGGGTTTTATGGCTTTATCGGAATCTTAATAGCAGGTTATATTTTCATATTTAGCGGTACGAAAATCATGCTCATTGCTGCAAGGATCAACGCAGCATCCTACGAGGAGTTCAATCAATTCCTTTTCGGGAAAAAAATAGCCGGAATCATCAATATCTTTTTCCTCTTCATGTTATTGGGCGTGACAGCTGTCATGATCTCCGGATCAGGAGCGGTGTTTGAAGAACAACTGGGCGTACCGAAAAGTATAGGAAGCTGGTCGACGATCATACTGGCATCGTTGGTATTAATGATGGGGATGCGGGGAGTTTTCACGGTCAACTCATTTGTCGTGCCGATCATGATTTGTTTTAGTATCATCCTTTTTTGCTCGACATTAGGGAACGGGGAATTCCTTAGGAATCTTACGAAGGTGCCGGAAGAAGTGATCACCTTGAAAATGATATTATCCCCATTTGCCTATACTGCCTTCAATCTTGCATTGGCACAAGCTGTGCTTGTTCCCGTTGCATATGAAGTCCGCGATGAGAAGGTCATCAAACATGGTGCAATTCTTGGAGGCATTTTTCTGACCATCATTTTATTGACGGGGCATTTTTCGCTCATGACGCTACCTGACGTTAATAGTTTTGAAATTCCTTCAGCGGTAATCATGAGGACTGCTGCATCCCAATTGTATTGGATGTTCATTTTGGTGATTTACGGGGAAATATTCACCTCGGTGATTGGAAATATATATGGATTACAGAGGCAAATAAGCCGGTATATTAAATTGCCAAGCATATTGATCATTGCATTGATTTTCTTAATAGCGTTAGGGATAGGTGCATTTGGATATGGAAGGTTATTAGGCTATATTTATCCGGTTTTTGGATACATCAGCCTGCTTTTTTTAATGTTGGTATGGAAAAGCAAGGCAGGAAAGGAGTAAGGAGAAACGGGGCATGTCCTTAGCCTCCTTCCCAAGATAGGAGTGTCAATCTTTCGAAAGCGTCTTGGCCATTTCCAGGAAAGCATCCCGGTAATCCTTATCTTTTTGCGTGAACATGGTCAAGCGGAGGGGTTCATTTTCATTTTTGATCAATACGGATGTTATGACTTCATCCCCATTCTTCACTTCAAATCCAGTCCCGTTCCCCACATCAAGTCCTGGATCCGAAATCGTTCCTGAAAGGCTTTTCAGTTGGAGTTTAGTGTTTTCTTCAGCTTCATCCCAATCGGTGTCCCTTGCCAGCAACTCGATACGCATGAATATCGAGTCATCTTCCTTCAAGACGAGAACATCTTTTCCTGGTTCTACGGCACTTAACTTGAACTGCTGCAGGACATAGAGGCTAAATGGTTGGTTGTTACTTTTTTTTAGGAAGGCCGTTTTTTCTATGGTCCTGCCATTCCTCTTATATTGCAAATTCTTTTCCATCAGTCTTACTTTGTTGTTTTTTTCAGGACTGCCATTTTTTTGATGAGCTGAATGATTTTCATTATCTTCTTGCTCGACATTTGTTTTGGTCGCATCTTGGCTATCGTCTTTGGCCGCTTCACAGCCAGTTAAAAGTAAGCCCGTCAATATGGCACAGCCTATATGAATTTTCCAATTGATCATGTCTTGGACCTCACCCTTCTGTTTGGAGTTCATGCAAGATAGTTGTGGAAGATGAATTTTCCCATATAAGAATAGACGGTCTTGGCAGAGAAAAGTTACAAAGCTGTAAAATGAAAGCGGAATGGTCAGTTTAGTGACCATTCCGCTAGGCTATGATGAAGTTATCCGATAATTTTATAATTTTTATGATTGACGACGGTTTTTTGTTCAAGTTCCAAATCACGATAATTTTCCATATACGTGACGTCCACGATTACGGAGTTCTCGTTCACTTTCTCGACGATTCCTTTTAAGCCTTCTCTAAATTCAATGATATTTCCAACTTCCGCTTTCTTCATGGTAATCATCCTTTCCCATTTCGTTTCCAATGATTAAAAAGTAATTATGGAGTAATTGGATTATTCGAACATCTTGCCGTTTAGATTTTGACGTGGGGGAGTGCAAGTAAAAGCATTGGACATCTCTTCTGTCGGTACAGTATGCTAAATTGTTAAGGATGGCGCCTTTCTTGTCATGAAGCGATTGTAATGATAACGCTTTATTTGGTAGATCTTGCATATGGATGTGTTCTGACCAGTATGTATTCCTATGTACAAAAAATGCCAAACATTTTACATTATGATATTTTACTATACAGTTTGCACTATTTTAAAGCATACGTAAAGAATAATGTAGCAAGTATGCCCAAAAAATTCTGATTTAAATAAAGTGCCAAGCTTATGATAAAATGGAAACGGAATTTCTCCTGTCAAATGGATGGAAGCTTATTTAAAAAAAAGGGGATCATATGATGAATGCAGACGAAGCAAATGAAGTACTGAATAAACTGGCAAATCGTGAAATCGATGAATTCAGGATCTCAAAGGAAGATTTTTTAGGGTTTCGTGAGGTACTAGTGAACAGGGAAGACTTTAAGCATTTCCGGGGCAATGCACACCATGACGGTGTAATCATCTATACGTATTTAGAAGAAGCGAGAAGCTGATATAAGGAAGAGGGGAGGGTGGCTCATTATTTGAGCCACCCTTCCATCATTTACAATCAACTTTCATTTGCCTTCTCAATTTGACTAAAGCCGACTTTCTCCATGATTTGACAGCTGATGGGGATACCTGGTATATATAGGCGATTTCGGTTACTGTTTTATTTTGCAAGTAGGTTTGCAAAAGCCATCTTTGCTGATTTAAGGTCAACCCTTCGGTGTAGGTTAAAATCGTTTCATTCTTGAAGGCCTCTTCGTGTATGGAAAAGGGATCTATGATTTCAAGGTTGACGGCATCATATGGTTTGTTGCTGGATTCATATTTATGATGGTTCTTCAATTCATTCATGATTCGGCCTTTGATGACAGTATAGGCGTAGTTATGGAATTGTCCTTGGTCCGCATTGAAATTCCGATAAGACTCCCAGAGGGCGATCAACCCTACTTGGAAATACTCTTCCTTATTTTTATAAATGGAAAGAGATCGGATAATGTGATGGATCATCGGGGTGAATTTCGTTGTAATTTTCGAAAAATCCGTCATAAAGCACAACTGCCTCTGGAAAGTGCACTTTCATGTATTCCCGGGTGCTTTTACCATATATGATTGGAAATGCTTTAGCGAAAAGGCATTTCGGGAAAAATGACAGGCCTAAAAGGAGGCTGCCATCCAACGAATAACAAAATTAATGCCATGATACTGTCCATTTTCAAGATAAGGGAAAAATGGACTTGATTCCAGGTTGGATAGGTGGAGTTCACTAGTCATGTCCCTTTTTACGGGCTCTTAGTTCCTGGAAGATGATCTGTTCCAGTTTTTCATCTTCATGATTGAAGGCAGCGTCCCCATTCTGTTTCATGTTTTAAGTGGTGTAGGTATATAATGCTGAATAAACCAGGAATCGGTGGCGAGAAGCTGAATCCAAATACTTCATTCCTGTATATTTCATTATGTATCCCCTTTACATACTTCTTCAGCACGTGCAGAGTTTCCCAAAATCGGCCATTACCTCTGCGATTTACGGAATCCCGCTTCTTGTGCGTCTTGTTCGGTACAAAACATTTCCTCCGCTTTGGTTATATCGTAATATTGGCCGGAAGGAAGGTGATAGATTTTATTGCCTTTAGAGTTTATATTCCCTTTAATTTTGGGATTGCTGCAAGCTAATGTCCCAGTGGATTCCACCTTTGATGCTTCATCAGTTTTCGAATCATCAAATCCTTTTGAAGTGGCATAGTCTTCAAGTGACCAAATGCCAATTCTCTCTTTTTGGGCTTGTTTCTGAATAGACTCCAATTCATCCAGATATTTAGTATTCGGTGCGTATACATAGGCGACTCTTGCCAATCCTTTTTCAAGCAGGAGCTCATTCACCATTTTTCCATTCACATAAAAATAGGCGAGCAGCCGACCATATTTATCTCTTTCACCAATACCGGTTTCCACTTCCACGGTAGATCCTGCAGGCATTAATTCCTTGGTGAACTTGCTTGCTTCCGGCCCAAACGGCTGTACCGGCTTGGAAGGGTGAACGGTTTCCGGTGTATCGATCAACAAAAGCCTGACCGTTTCTTCATTTCCATTTTCCAGTTTGATTTTTACAGTATCACCGTCAACCACCCTGACGATTTTGGCTGTGAAGGTTTCTCCCTTTTCTTCATTGACAGGCGAATCTGTACTGGATTGGACGTCTCCGTTGGACTTCGAGGTTTCTTGTGTCGATCCATTTCCCAGGCTATCTACTGTTCCCTGGCAGCCAGTCAAGATGAACAGGCAGAATGCACTCATGAGAATTGCGTGCAAATAAGTTTGTATAAAGGAATTTCCGTTCATGATCGTCCTCCGTTTCAAAGATGTTTTGTCAGTCAGTCATGGATTTAATCGGCAGAAATAATACTAACCTATAAAAAAGGGAAAGAAAACGAAAAAAGTTTAAATTTGAGTTTCCTTGCTACCCCAAACGCCGGTAGTTTCTTATAATGGATAAGAGGGGCAGGGGAGGAAGACTTAAATAATGACGTTTAGGCTCGAAAAAATCAGGTATAAAGGGATTCTGCATATCGATCATTTGAAAATATCAGCTGGGATGGTTACCTGCTTGACTGGAGAAAGCGGAGCGGGAAAGACGTCTTTACTCCGGCTATTGAACAGGATGGATGATCCGGATGGCGGTTCGATCTTCTATCAAGAGCAGCCGCTCGATCGTTTCAATCCGATTGAGTTGAGGCGTAAAGTCACGATGCTGTCTCAAACGTCATTCACGTTACCGGGAACGATTGGGGAAAACCTTCAGGCGGGCCTGGAAATGACGGAACGGGAAAAGAAGGATGAGGCCGTATTGTTGAAAGCGCTTGAAACGGTCCAACTGCATAAGTCCTTATCAGCTGGGGCAGGGAATCTTTCTGGAGGTGAGAAGCAAAGGCTTTCACTTGCGAGAGTGCTTTTGTTGAAACCAGAAGTGTATTTATTGGATGAACCGACAGCAGCTCTTGATGAGGAGACAGAGCTGAAGGTCATGAGCCGGTTTTTAGAGGAAGTGAAACGGGATAAGGGAACGGTCATCATGATTACCCATTCTAAACAACTTGCCGAAATATGCGCCCAAGACACAATCACTTTGAAAAAGGCGAAAGAAGGTGAGTATTAATGGAGGGAAATGGAATAATAGATATTGAGTTCTGGCGTCTTAGTGCAGCGTATATCTTCGTTATAGTCCTGCTCATCATCGTGAAATGGAGGGGGATTTCAAGGGAGAAGCAAATCATTCTCGCTACGGTGCGGATGACGGCCCAACTCATCCTTGCCGGGTATGTTTTGACTTATATCTTTGAAAATCCCCAGCCATTGCTCTCCTTGGCATTTTTATGCGTGATGGCTCTGTTCTCCATCCATAATATTTTTAAGCAAGTTCCATTCACGCCTAATAAGAAAATCAAAAGGATAGTTATCCTAAGTATGCTGACAGGACCGATGGCAGCCTTGTTTTATTTTAACTTGGTCGTGATTCATTTCACCCCCTGGTACGAGCCAAGGTATTTCATTCCAATCGCCGGAATGATTGTCGGGAATGCGATGACTGGTGTGACATTAGCGCTTAAAAACCTTCATGGAGGGATTACCGATAATCGTGACAAAGTAGAAGCGATGCTCATGCTTGGGGCGACTCCTGCGAGGGCTGTAAAAAGTCACGTGGATGCAGCATTCGACTCGGCGGTGCTCCCGACATTGAACAATATGCTGGGGATGGGGATCATTTTCCTTCCCGGTATGATGACAGGGCAGATCATGTCCGGGATAAGCCCGCTTATTGCTATTGAATACCAGATTGCCATCCTTATCGGGATTCTCGGGAGTGTGTCATTGACGGTTGTCCTTTTCATCATGCTGAGTTTTAGAGCCTTTTTTACCAAAAATGCGCAGCTTTGCATTTAATCATTGAAAAATTCTAATAAGTAATAGTTGCAGTTCCATCTATATTTTTGTACTATTTTTAGGTACTGAATAGTTTTGGTTTGTTTGTTGGGTATGATAATGCTATTCTGATAAGGAAAAGGGCATTTCTTTTTTCCTGATTGGATCGAGAGACCCCTTACATAACC
Organism: Bacillus sp. mrc49; assembly: GCF_002803435.1. Taxonomy (NCBI): domain Bacteria; kingdom Bacillati; phylum Bacillota; class Bacilli; order Caryophanales; family Bacillaceae; genus Bacillus; species Bacillus sp. mrc49. The sequence goes on from NZ_PHNG01000800.1 coordinate 428,753, forward strand.
TATTTTGTTAATTTATCTTAAAGGAGATTGATTCATATGGTAGAAAAAACATTTACAGTAACAGCAGAAACAGGAATTCACGCACGTCCAGCTACATTGCTTGTACAAGCTGCAGGAAAATTCGATTCAGATATTAACCTTGCATATAAAGAGAAAAAAGTGAACCTTAAATCCATCATGGGCGTAATGTCCCTAGGTATTGGCAAAGATGCAGAAATCACGATCTCTGCTGAAGGAAGCGATGAAAACGATGCACTAAATACACTAGCTGATACATTGAACAGAGAAGGACTAGCAGAATAATGTCCACTTTGATTAGTGGAATAGCAGCTTCAAATGGGATAGCCATCGCTAAAGCCTATCGCCTTACAGAGCCGGATTTAACGATCGAAAAAAGAAACATAGAAGACGTTCAGGCGGAAATATCCCGTTTTAAGGAAGCTATTCAAAAGTCAACGGTTGAATTAGAGGTTATCAGGGATAAAGCCGAAAAAGATCTAGGGGCGGATAAAGCCGCTATTTTTGACGCGCACTTGCTCGTATTGGCAGATCCGGAGCTTATAAACCCGATTTCCGATAAAATACAATCCGATAAAGTCAATGCCGAGTACTCTCTGAACGAGACAGCAAGCATGTTCATTACGATGTTCGAGCAAATGGATAACGAGTACATGAAGGAACGTGCGGCGGATATTCGCGACGTCACGAAGAGGGTACTATCACATCTCTTAGGTGTCCATATCCCCAATCCGAGCTTGATTGCCGAAGAAGTGATCATCATCGCCGAGGATTTGACTCCTTCGGATACAGCTCAGCTGAATCCGGTTTACGTGAAAGGGTTTACGACCGATATTGGTGGACGTACATCCCATTCAGCCATCATGGCCCGTTCATTGGAGATTCCAGCTATCGTTGGCGCAAAAACAGTAACATCTTCCATTGAAAATGGAGATTTGGTCATCATAGACGGTTTAAAGGGTGAAGTTCATATCAATCCTACTCCGGAATTGGTGAAACGCTACGAAGAGGAACAAGTTGCCTATGCTAAGCAAAAGGCTGAGTGGGCCAAGCTGGTTCATGAACAAACGGCTACAAAAGATGGCCATCATGTTGAATTGGCTGCCAATATAGGGACGCCGAAAGACTTAGAAGGCGTACATCAAAACGGCGGCGAAGGAATCGGGTTATATCGTACCGAGTTCCTTTATATGGGCAGAAATGACTTCCCTAGTGAAGAAGAACAGTTCGAGGCATACAAAGCGGTACTGGAAGGTATGTCAGGAAAGCCTGTAGTCGTCCGCACGCTTGATATTGGCGGAGACAAGGAACTGCCTTACTTAGAGCTCCCTAAGGAAATGAATCCTTTCCTTGGATACCGTGCGATTCGCCTTTGTCTTAATGAACAAGAGATATTCCGGACCCAGCTCCGTGCCCTTCTAAGAGCAAGCGTTCATGGGGATTTGAAAATCATGTTCCCGATGATTGCCACATTGGCTGAATTCCGCGATGCAAAAGCCGTTATGGCTGAAGTCAGACAGGAATTGCTTGATGGCGGTATTCAAGTTGCTGAAAACATTGAAGTCGGCATCATGGTTGAGATCCCTTCAACAGCCGTAATGGCGGACGTTTTTGCTAAGGAAGTCGATTTCTTCAGCATCGGTACCAACGATTTGATCCAATATACCATGGCTGCCGATAGAATGAATGAGAGAGTATCTTATTTATATCAACCATATAACCCAGCGATTTTACGTCTGGTCAAAATGGTCATCGATGCAGCTCATAAAGAAGGAAAATGGGCAGGAATGTGCGGAGAGATGGCTGGAGATGAAGTGGCCATCCCGATCCTGATCGGTCTTGGACTTGATGAATTTTCGATGAGTGCCACTTCGATTCTAAAAGCACGTTCGTTGATCAGCCAACTTTCGCTTGAAGATATGCAAAAACTATCTCAAGACGTTTTAGAGCTGGATACGAATGATAACGTGAAAGAAGCGGTTATCAATGCTTTGAAGTGATAAACCAATAGTGAAAAAAGGTGCCCCTTACCTGTTTAGGATGGGGTACTGAACATTCACTTTTTCTTTATCATTTTACGGAAAATATGTTTATTGCAATAAAATCGGGGTATATAAGAACCAAGCACAGTTGTTAGCTCTAAGCAGAGCAGCTGACATTCTCATTTCCCCCTTTGACGCCGGTTGGATTATCCAACCGGTCGTTTTTTTGAATTCATACATATGGGGGAACTGAAAAAGCGCTTGAAAATGATAATTCAGATTTTTCACTTTTCGATTATGACGATATAATGGAATTATATTTATATTGAGAATGGAGGATATGATATGGACTTAAAATTGGAACAGAAAAATGCTTTGATATTAGCGTCAAGTCAAGGGTTGGGAAAAGCGATAGCGGAAGAGCTGGTTAAAGAAGGAGCAAATGTCATGCTCGCAAGCCGGGATGAAAATAAGCTCGCTGCCGTCCAAAAGGAATTGTCGCTGCTTGGCACCGGTAAAGTAGCGTATGTGGCTACCGACATAACGGATGGAGAAGCTATCAAACGTTTGGTAAACCAAACTGCACTTGAGTTTGGGGGAATCGATATCCTGATCAATAACGCTGGAGGACCTCCTGGGGGGAGCTTTACCGATTTCAATGATGAAGAGTGGCAACAGTCTTTCGAACTCAATTTACTAAGCTTCATCAGGACGATCCGTGAAAGCCTGCCACACCTGAAAAAACAGGGCGGAAAGATCGTTAATATTGCATCTTCATCCATAAAGGAACCTATTCCTGGATTGATATTATCAAATACATTCAGGACTGCAATCGTTGGATTGTCCAAGACATTAGCATCCGAATTGGCGCCAGACGGGATCTTGATCAATACAGTCGGACCCGGCAGGATCGCGACGGATCGCATTCAGCACCTGGACAAAATGAATGCAGATAAACTAGGGTTAACACAGGAGAAGATTACAGAACAATCGATTGGTAAGATCCCTCTCGGCCGTTATGGGGAACCGGAGGAATTCGCGAAGTTCGTTACATTCCTTGTTTCGGGTGCCAATACATATTTAACGGGCCAATCTTATTTAGTTGACGGAGGAATGGTTAAATCCATTTAAAAGTATCATGAAGCAAAATGATTTGGAGGAAATTGCATTGACACAATCAAACGAAACAATCGGATTCATCGGTCTAGGAGTTATGGGAAAAAGCATGGTACGAAATCTTCTTAAAGCCGGATATGAGGTTCATGTGTATACAAGGACGAAAGAAAAAGCGGATGAATTGCTCTCAGAAGGCGCCATATGGGCCGCTGCCCCTAAGGAAATCGCTCGGAAAGCCGATTTGATCATCTCCATGGTAGGTTATCCAAGTGACGTGGAGGAAATTTACTTTGGAGAAGATGGACTTATCGAAAATGGGAGAGAAGGTACCTATTTAATCGATATGACGACCTCCACCCCATCTTTGGCAATGAGAATCGCCGAGGAAGCCAAGAAAAAAGGCATGGCTGCATTGGATGCACCTGTATCCGGTGGCGATATTGGCGCACGCGATGCAAAGCTTACCATCATGGTTGGCGGGGAAAGCACCGCATTCGAAGCAGTCAAGACCATTTTTGGTAAAATGGGCAGCAATGTTGTCCATCAAGGTCCGGCTGGATCTGGCCAGCATACGAAAATGTGCAATCAAATTGCCATTGCTTCCAATATGATCGGAGTTACAGAAGCCATTTCTTATGCAAAGAAGGCGGGCTTGGACCCAGACCGCGTCCTGCAAAGCATTTCATCCGGATCTGCCGGAAGCTGGTCACTGTCCAATTTGGTGCCTCGTATGGTCAAAGGTGACTTTGAACCAGGCTTTTATATCAAGCATTTTATAAAAGATATGAAGATTGCCCTTGATGAAGCCGAAAGAATGGGAATGGACGCACCGGGATTAAGCTTGAGTAAATCCCTCTATGAAGATCTTGCGGAAGCTGGCGAGGAAAATAGCGGTACCCAGGCATTGTATAAACACTATAATTAAGTGCTAGCTTTTCTTTTTGATGAATAAGCTGATAGCGACAGCCTTTACAAAAAGGAGTGATCGTTATGGGCGAATTCGATGACATTCAAATGAAATTCCAGGAATTGGAGGATGGTCGATATATTGTCAGGATTGAAGGCTTTAAACGCGAAAAAACCATTCACCAAACAAAGCCCATTCGCTGGGACCTGAAATTAATGAATGAAAGTCCGCTAATCCTGCCGGTAAAGTTCAGTCATATTGAAACGAATGCCGGTTTCCAGATTTTGATGCGCGAATTGAAAAACTTAGGCTTTTCAAAGCCGCGGTCTGCGAAGGAATTTGAAGAAGTGATGGCTGATTTACTCGGATCGATCGTTGAAGTGAGCCTCACGACGACAAATAAGGAAGAAGGATACCGGGAGATTCGCTTTTTACGGAGATTATATTGATTACGATCTTGCATTCTCGGGAGCTTTTCAGGAGCTGGCATATAGATATAAAGTTGAGGCCTTCAATCATCCATTCGATTGAAGGCCTCTTTTTTGTTAACTTTCAAGCTAAAAAAGTCTCTATGCGATCCAAAGCCTTTTCCAGCGTTTCCATGGAATAGGCATAAGATAATCTGAAGTATCCTTCGCCGAGCGGAGAGAATGCATCTCCCGGGACTACAGCAACCTTTTCCTGTTTGACAAGGCTTAAGCAAAAGTCCAGCGAAGAGGAATACCCTTCAGGAAGTTTAATGAAAAAGTAAAAGGCACCATTCGGCTTGACTATTTCCAGCTTCATCGATTGCAAGCGCCTGTATACATAATCCCTTCTCCTTGCATATTCTTCCTTCATCGGAATGGCATCATCCTTGCCTGCGGTCAAGGCTGCCAAGGCCGCCCTCTGCGATATGGAAGCAGCACAGGTCACATTGTATTGGTGGACCTTCAAGATATGCTTAGAGATGGCCTTGGGGGCAAATAGAAGCCCAATCCTCCATCCGGTCATCGAATGGGACTTGGATAAGCCATTCAAGACGATGGTTTGTTCCTTCAGGAAAGTGGCAATCGAAACATGCTCCTGATCAAATACGAGTTCGCTGTATATTTCATCGGCTAGAATGAAAATATCCTTCCCCCGGACAAGTTCCGCAATGTCCTGGAGTTCACTGGCAGACAATGTCACCCCGGTTGGATTCGATGGATAAGGTAACACGATGCAACGAGTCTGGTCAGTTATGTACTTTTCGATGATATCCGCAGTCAGCCGGAACCCATTTTGGGTTGTATCGGCATAAATCGGGGATGAACCGCACATTTTGATGATAGGTTCGTATCCTGGATATACCGGCCCCGGCAATATCACTTCATTTCCCGGGGTAAGGATCGTCCGGAATGTAATGTCGATCCCCTCACTGGCTCCTGATGTGACGATGACTTCATTCAACGGATCATAGGAAAGCTTGTATTTATCCATAACATATTCAGATGCAGCTTCTCGCAATTCAAGGTAACCTGCATTGTGGGTATAAACCGTATGATCTTGATCGATGGCTTGTTTGGCCGCTTCTTTAATATGCATAGGAGTAGGGAAATCAGGCTGTCCTATCGTTAAAGAAATCGTCCCTTCGATTTCAGCGACCATATTGTAGAATTTGCGGATTCCTGATATTTGAACGTCTCTTACTAAAGGATTAACTAAGTGTTCCATCTATGAATATCCTCCCTTTTCATACTTGATGAAATGATGTACTTCGTTTGACTGGTTCATCCTATTTTATCATTTAGTTTGGATGGGGGATAAATACTTTTTGCGATTCATGAATTAAAGGTATAATGAAAGATAAGAAAAATTTGAGGGCTGATACATATGATTAGAACTTGCGCAATAACGTCCAACCAGGAAGTGACGTTCGATTTACCGCTATCTGATTTGAATGATTCGAATATAGAGTGGTTTTGGGTGGACTTTTCCAATCCCACACAAAAGGAAATCGAGCTATTATCCAACCATTTTCATTTTCACCCGCTGGCAATCGAAGACTGCCTCGATGACTTTAATCAACGTCCCAAGATGGATTTTTATGAGAACTATCAATTTCTTGTGCTTCATGCCCTGAGACAGAAGGTATTCAGGGCGGTAGAGTTGGATATGTTTGTCGGGGAAAAATGGATCGTCACTTTCCATAAGGAAGATATGCTTGAGCTGGAAAAGGTATGGGAAGAAATTTCAGGTAATAAAATGCTGAAGCAAGGTCCATTTTTCTTGATGCACAGAATCATCGATAGGATCGTCGATGAATTTTTCCCTCCCGTTTATAAAATGGAAAGCGAGTTAGGGATCATCGAGGACAATACGGAAAATGAAACGATAAATGATTTGATGGATCAACTATTCGATTTGCGTACGGATATGTCCAGGCTTCGGCGGACCATTTTACCGATGCGAGATTTATTGTATAGGATGATTTCATCAGAGCGCTTGAATTATTTGAAGGACCAGCACCTTTATTTCAATGACGTATACGATCATCTTTTGAAGTTAACCGAAATGCTGGAATCCTATCGGGACTTTTCCTCCGATATCCGGGATAGTTATTTATCGGTGAACTCCAATAATATGAACTCGACGATGATGACCTTGACCGTCATCACGACCATTTTCATGCCGCTGACTTTCATAGTTGGTGTATATGGGATGAATTTTGAATTTATGCCCGAATTGACCTGGCATTATGGCTATTTCCTCATCCTTGGAATGATGGGCGGAATTGCCTTGATGATGTTTTTATACTTTGTTAAGAAAGGCTGGTTGAACCCAAGGAAAAAATCACGAAAGAACTGAAATTTCAGCTTGATAGGACAGTCTTGGGGAAATGTTCCTGAATACCAGCTATTCAAAAAAGCACTTGGAGCGGAAATCGAAATTCTTTGAATTAAAAAGAATTAAGAGTTTCAACTCCGTCAAGTATTAACACGACTTAACACGATTGTAGTCAAAGGTTCATGGCTGGAGTGAAAGGAACGAAGAGTGGGAGGTTCCCGCTAGAGGTGCGAGCCCAGACTAACAGCCCCAAAAGTGCCGACGAGACTCCCGGACGAATTCGGACAAGCTTAGTGCCTGCAGTGAAATGAAACGATCAAAATGCAAATCCCTCCACTCGGAGGGATTTGAAGGTTTATCCCGTTTTGATGCAGAGCGCCGAAGCGACTCGAGCGACCACCCGCCCCAAAGCAAGTGCCTTATGTTCCATGTGACAGGCATTTTTATAAGCCAATAAAAATTGGATAACCTCAATTATCCTTTTGCGAATTCTTTTTTTATCTATACTCTAAACAAAAGCCATAAATATCCGAATTATTAGGTATGAGCATTGATGAAAATCATCATGGTCCATTTGATTAGCAGCTTTTGCTGCTTCGCCAAAGGTTTGGATTCATGGAGCGATAAAATGAAAATAGCAAGAGAAGGGCGAGATGAACCAATGGAAGCAAATAAGGGGATATTATTGGAAAGTGGAACGAATGAGCTTGAGATAGTGGAATTCGGCATCGGAAAGAATAAATTCGGCATTAACGTAATCAAGGTGAAGGAAATTATTAATCCTGTTCCTATCACAGTCGTTCCCCATTCACATGCAAATGTGGAGGGGATCATTGAACTCCGGGGAGAGGTCCTGCCAGTTGTGAACGTGGCTGACGCGCTCGGTTTCCCTCCTTCTGCAACTCCTGAGCATGACAAATTCATAGTTGCGGAATTCAATCAGCAAAAAGTGGTTTTCCATGTACATACCGTGACACAGATACACCGTATTTCCTGGTCCCAAATCGAGAAGCCATCGGATATGTATCAAGGCCTTGAAAGTCAGATTATCGGAGTCATTAAGTTAAATAGCGAAATGTTATTGCTGCTGGACTTTGAAAAAATAGTGGTTGAAATCAATCCGGAATCAGGAATAAACGTCCAACAGGTCAAGAAACTCGGTATCCGTCAAAACTCAGACAAGAGAATCCTGATTGCGGAAGATTCTCCATTACTAAGGAAGCTATTGTTTGATACATTATCAGAGGCTGGTTTCAAGTTCCTGGAGTTTTATGAAAATGGACTTGATGCGATTGGGTATTTAGAGAATTTGATCGAATCAGGAAAAGATGTAACGGAAGAAGTGCAATTGGTGATTACCGATATCGAGATGCCCCAGATGGATGGGCATCACTTGACTAGGAGAATAAAGGAAAACAGTGAGCTCGCCGTATTGCCTGTGATCATTTTCTCTTCGTTGATTACGGATAGCCTGCGTCATAAAGGGCAAATGGTAGGGGCCGACGCCCAAATCAGCAAACCGGAAATAGCGGAGCTTGTAAAATTAATAGACAGATTCGTATTATAAGTATGAAAAACGGGCCGGGGAGGGATCACCTCACGGCCCGTTTGTATTTTCCAAGGATTATCCTTAATACTTGGAACCTTTTCCTAAAAAGGAGGATGGAAATGGATTGTGAAAAGGCTGCTTGACCGAATTTCGGCCATAAGCCTTTTTCTCGGTAGCGAGGTTAGGTTGTTTGTCACCGGCTTGTCCAACATATGCTTGAAGGATTTGTTTTGCCTTGGATAAGGACAAAGCGGCTTTGGGATTGCGTATGGATGCTGCCCGGCTGCCGAGGTGGGGGAGTTTTTTCAAGTCTTCCTTAGTGGGAGGCAGATGAAAAACATACGATCCGCATTCGACAATGACATCGGATTGCTGCGCTGCAAAGCGAGGGTTATCAGAAAAATGCAAGCCAATCTTTTTTGCTTTGCCTTCTTGCATGAGCTTGCTTAATGCGAGCCGTTTTAAATGATATAAATTTTTAGGCTCCAACGCGGTCTTCGCATGTTTGTTAACGATAAACACGGCTTGGGCAAGGGAGTTAATCGAAAACTCATCCCTTTCAGAATGTCCCTTCGTTTCGTTCATTATGGAAACTCCTTTTCTTAATAAGGTTAGAAGGTACGATACATGGGACCTTCAATAAATACCTGTATTCATATTGAGTGTAATAAAGATGCGGTGCGACTTGGGCTTATAGCCGCATGAAAATGATGCTTGTACCTTTCTAGGGCAGGACAAATTTTACCAACACTTTACCATCTATGCATTTCATATTATACCACTTCAAAATAGATAAGGAAGTAAATTTCAAATAGACAGTGTTTGGCCAAAGAAAAAGAAGGCGTTTCATGACGCCTTCTGCCAATTTCTTATTGAGTGTATATGTTGATATTTTCAGACACTCCTGCTTGTGCCTGTGCACCGAATTGTTGTGGATACCCCTGAAAGCCTTGATAAACAGGATAAGGAGGGTAAGCGTAAGCTGGCGGGTAAGGCGGGTAGGGAGGAGGATATGGCGGATAGGCTGGTGGGCGGTTGTTGAATAACAATGGTCCCACTGCCAATCCCGCTACAAAAGCAACAGGTGCTAATAGAGGAAAGAACGGAAAAAATCGCTCGTCATTCCAATATTCCGCTCCATATTCATTCCCATTCCTATATTCGTTTTGCAGCGTGAAGGATTGAGGATAGTAGTGGTAAGGCAAATACTGTGGTTGCATAATTGGCCTCCTTTCCTATAATTCTATACATAGTATGGTTTTTTTTTAGAAAAGAGCCTGTTTCACCTCAATCTGTTATAATGAATCTACTTATGAAAAAAATCAGAGGTGACCGTAATGGATTTCCTTAAAAGCATTTTAGCCGTTGGATTCGGCGGGGCAGCAGGAGCTTTGTTGCGTTATAGCGTAATCTTGGCGACCGCACATACCTTCCTTCCATTGGGAACCCTCTTAATAAATATAGTAGGCAGCTTTTTACTTGGCATGATCAATGGCTATTTCGCCTCGAAAAGGAAATCGCTCGTTTTTTTAACTTTGGGCAGCGGGTTTTGTGGCGGCTTCACGACCATGTCGACATTCTCCCAAGAAACTGCCGATTTCCTGCAAACATCAGTGTTACATGCAGGAGTGTATGTGGGGACCAGCGTTTCCTTGGGCTTGCTTGCCGGTTTTCTCGGACTGGGCCTTTTCAATAGACAAAGAGGTGAAATGCAATGAATCACATTCTTTCAGTTTTTATCGGAGGTTTCTTTGGTTCAGCCTCAAGATATGTTTTACAGACGATTTTTAATAGGCTAATGCCAGCAGGTTCGATCCCCATTAGTATTTTACTGATTAACCTGATAGGTTCTTTCGGCTTAGGGATTGCGTTTCCCCGGAAGGAAGCTTGGGACCCTTCTTTTCAAGTTTTCCTGACAATAGGTTTCCTGGGGGCGTTCACGACCTTTTCCACATTCAGTATGGAAACAATCGAACTTATAAGAAAATACCGTTGCATAGATAGCCTCATCTATGTAACGGTATCGATTTTAGGCTGTATCGGCGCTTTCCTATGTGGATATTTAATGTATGTATGACCTTCATGAAATTGGCCGATGTGGCTGGTAAAAAAATCTAAGTTTCTCATTTATCCTTCTAATGCTATAATTCATTACAAATGATAGGAAACAGCAAGACATTCTCGTCGCACAGGTTTTGTTAATAAGTCTGGCGGCTTTCCCCTGTGTTCTTTTCTATTCCTTTTCGACCTTGAATTCGTATACGGTCAGCTCAGGGCGTGAGAGAAAACGATATGGAAGCCGGGTAGTGCCAAGCCCCCTATTGACATGTAACGTCAGTGAATCAAGTTCATATGTGCCTTCGCGATACTTTTCAGCATATGGAGGAGTGACAAGGGCACCGGCAAATGGAATCTGGACTTGACCTCCGTGACTGTGACCGCTTATTTGATACTGGATATTATAAGTTCTTGATATATCGGCCAGATCAGGGGCATGCGAGAGCATGATTGTGAATACTTCTTCTGGGATGCCGGCAAGGGCCTTTTCAAAATCCGGTTTCCCCAGCATGGCATCGTCAACGCCAGAAATGAATATTTCTTCACCCGTCAATAAGGAAAGTTTGGTTGAGGTGTTTTGCAGCATGGTAAAATGAGATTCCTTCATGATATTGTTGTAAATCGTTGAGCCGTATCCGCCATGGTCATGGTTACCATAGATGCAGAATTTTCCAAATGGTGCTTTGAGTTGATTCAAGACAGAGGGTATTTCCTGCTTGGACCTGTATTTATTAGGCTGGTCCATTAAATCGCCGGTAAATAAAATAACATCAGGATTCAGTTGATTGATCTTATTGACAACGGCTTGTAGATCCTTTAGCTGAAATTGAAAGCCTAAATGCGTATCACTGAATTGAATCATTTTCATGCCATTGAATCCTTTGGGGATAAGAGGGTGGCTGATGACCTTGTACTTGGTTTCTAACCATTTTGGCTCCAGATTATGGGCATAATAGTTTCCGCCAATGCCTAAACCGGTTAAGGCAGCCAATGTACCAAAGCTTTTCTTTAAAAAAGTTCTTCTGGATATGGGTTTATTCAAATTAATCAACCTATCTGATTTAAAAATGTTACTTCCTCATACTAACAAACAATATACAAAATATGAAGAAAATATCTTCTTTACGCATATGAAAAATGTAACCCTATACGGTTTGAAATTGAACATCTATACGGAGGTAACATGATGACCGAACCATTGTTTATAACACTGATTATACTTCTATGCGCAATTGCGCTTTTTATACAAGGGAAATTTCGCGCTGACTTAATTGCGCTAAGCGCACTTTCCATGCTCGGTCTCCTCGGGATACTTACATTGGATGAGCTTGTCGCTGGTTTTGCCAATCAAGTGGTGATCATGCTGGCTGGGTTATTCATCGTCGGTGCTGGACTCTTGAATACAGGTATCGTGGAGAAGGCAGGAAACAAACTATTAGGTTTATGCGGGGGAAGTGAGTGGAAATCGCTGCTTATCGTCATGCTGACGGCTGGGATATTGAGTGCATTTTTAAGTGGTGCGGGCATTGTTTCCATTTTGCTTCCGCTCGTTATGAGCATGGCTTTACAACAAAAAACCAGCCCGACAAGGTATTTATTGCCTCTTGCCTATGCAAGCAGCATTGGCGGGCTATTAACCCTTACCGGTACACCCTCCAATATGATCGTTGCTGACGTGCTGCAGCAAAACGGATTGGTGACTTTATCTTTTTTTGACTTTTCACCGATTGGCTTAATCGCATTTGCAGCCGGCTTATTCTTCATGCTGACACTTGGGCGCCTGCTGCTGCCGGAAAGAACGATTGCCGCTAACAATAGTGTCAAAGGATTGTCGGCAGGCGAACTTGCCGGTATGTACAAGGTGTATGATCGATTGCACTACCTGCATATACCCGCAACTTCGGATATTGTCGGTGAAAGGCTGTCAGACTTGCAGCTTCCGATTCAATATGAATTGACTTTGATTGAAATCCAGCGGAAGCCGAAGGATAAGCAATTACCGCTGTTACAAAGGCAGCTTACCATTTCAGCCAGAGCGGATGAAGTGCTTCACCCTGACGATATCATATTGGTGTTCGGTGAAGAAGAAGCAGTTGAGAGATTGGCACTCAACTATGAACTGGAATTTAAACATTTCAATACGGAACAAATAAAAAAGCACTTTCTCAGCAGCAGATTTGGTTTGACGGAAATATTGATCGTCCCGAATTCCGATTATGAAAATCAAACATTGATCGATGTCCATTTCCGTGAGAAGTACCAATGCAATGTATTGGCCATCAATCGTAATGGTGAATATATTCAAGCGGATGTCGGTACGGAGCGTCTGAAACCGGGTGATGCCATACTCATACATGGCGAATGGGAAAATATTGAGAGGATTTCCTCGGATTTGCAGGACGTCATCGTTATCGGAAGTACTTCGGAAGATGGCTCGCATATCTACTCCAAAAGCAAAGCTTGGATTTCCGTGGGCATCACGGCATTGATGGTCATTCTTTTGTCGCTGGACTCGATACCTCCCGTGCTCTCAGTATTGACCGCTGCCTTGCTGATGATCATTACCGGCTGTGTCCGATCGATGGAAGATGCTTACCAAAAGATTAACTGGGAGCCTATCCTATTGATTGCGGCGATGTTCGGCATCACGACTGCATTGGATAATACGGGTGGGGTGAGAATGATCAGTGATTGGCTGGCAGTGCTGTTCAGCAATATCGGCCCACATGGTATACTGGCGGTGTTCTATCTGTTGACATTGATCCTTAGCCAATTCATCCCCTATGGGGCCGCTGTCGTGATCATGACGCCGATTGCGCTGACATCATCCGTTAACCTGGGGATTGACCCCATTCCTGTCTTCATCTGCCTTGCTGTCGCTGGGAGTTTGGCATTATCCACACCAAGGGTGGCAACGACCAACGCACTTGTCATGACAGCAGGTGATTACAAATATAAAGACTTTATCGTAATTGGGATATCTATCCAGGTATTCATCGGTGTCATCATGGTGATCACCATTCCATGGATCTTCCCATTTTGATGGATTTTGAGGCATTGCTCTATAAATGGACAATGCCTCTTCCATATGCTTGTAGGCAAAGGGAATTAATTGGCGGAAAATGGAGTTATGCCTAGGGAATTAAAATTATTTATTATCAATATTAGAAACTAATGGTATAATTTTTGCATATTGGTGTTTTCGTAATTAGGGGGAAGATGCATCTTGGATACAGAAAAAATATTGAAAAATTTAGACAGGGTGACACCATTCTTTCAACCGATTTTCAGTGCAGATCAACATCAGGTAATCGGATATGAAATTTTAGGGCGTTATGAGGAACAATCGGAATATAAAAGCCTGGGGTCATTCTTTCATGATTCTTCAGTGCCTAAAGAGTATAGGGTGGAAGTGGATAATTACGTACTTGAAATAGCCTTGGAAAGAATAAAAGACTATGGTGAAGATTTTCTGATCTTCATTAACAGAGATCCGAATTTGCTCATGCTCGATCATGGCGAAGAATTCATGGAGATTTTACATCGTCATTTCCAGCCGGAGGAAATGCACAGGATTGTACTTGAACTATCAGACACGATCAGCCCGGAAAATTTTGATCCTTTACAGCATGTTCTCGCTTACTTTAAAACGTATGGGATTAAAATAGCTTTCGATCATTTGGGTCAGGATACGAAATTGGATCAAATTGCGCAAATTTCTCCGAATATTTTAAAAGTTAATTTGGACCAGCTTCGCATTTCAGGTGGGGATGCCTATCAGGTCATCCTGTTTTCACTAAGCATGCTTGCACGAAAGATCGGTGCCAATTTACTATTTGAGAACATTGAGTCCGAATACCAGCTCCGCTTTGCCTGGAAGAACGGCGGACGATATTATCAAGGGTATTTCTTGGCCAAGCCCGAAGGTGAGTTCATCAATAAAGATTTACTTCGGGAAAAATTCCATCAAGAATGTCAGTCCTTCATTTCACTTGAAACGAAGAAGCTGGAAGCAGTATATCAAAAGACCTTGCAATTTAATGAAAATATGCAAATCTTTTTGAAGCAGCAAAAGCGATTTGGATCTCATGAAGAATTTCTTGGGACGATCGCGAAAAAGTTGGAGTCCATATGTTTTCGACTTTACATTTGTGATCAAGAGGGGTATCAACGATCGCCGAATATCCTCCAAAAAAATGGGCAGTGGATCATCCAGCCGAGTTATCTCAATAAAAATTGGAGCTGGCGGCCTTATTTCCTCGAAAACATCGTAAAGATGCGCAATGAGAAAAAGGGGATTTTGTCTGATTTATATAGTGATATCGAAACAGGCGAGACCATAAGGACCTTTTCCTATCCGCTTAATAATAAGGAATACATTTTCTTCGATCTTTCTTATAGTTACCTATATGAAAATGATGCCCTTTTATAAAAAGGATCCATGTATATAAAAGCTTGAAATGTGTAAACCTAAGCAAAATGATGCGCTGGGAGGAGACATATTTTGAGCACGTACATCTGGATTCTACTCATAGTCGTTACAGTCATGGCGTTATATCTTCTGTTTTATACATATTCTGTAGCCAGGGCACAAAAAGTCAAAGCCAGATATGATTCGACAATCGATGATGCAGTTAAAGAACATCCTTATTTGAAGAACCCGATATTCGTTTCTCTAATCGTCGGAACTCTTTTGGTTGCCGGTTTTATTTTCTACTATGCCTTTCAATGGCTATAAGAAGGAGATTTCATCATATGAAATCTTCTTTTTTATGGCTGCGGATGCAAATGGACTTCATGAGAATTTGTAGTTTCACTTTGTCCTGGAAGGGTATTGAAAGAACATAGGCAGTAATCGGAACCAAATTATTCTATAGTGAGGGGATGATAGGATTGAGTAAATATGTAGTAGCATGTCTCGCCAGTATCCTTCTTTTTTTAGGCGGAGGGTTCACAGCTTCGGCAGAGGGGTTACATAGGGAGGAAGCACTTAACTTAGTGAAGGAAGCCGCAATGAGCCAGGGCTCGATTAGCGAGGAAGTAAGCACGAAAGAAGCGATAGATGCCAAGCTCGAAAAACATTTCACAGATGATTTCATCAGGAAGTTTGTGAAAGCGAATGTAGTGAAAGTCGATGATGGGTATACTTCATTTGGATCGGACTTCGCGCCTTATTATATCCCGTTTTTCAGCTACGATGAACATACTGAAGTTGTATATGGGGACAATGGTGATCTCATGTATGTGCAGGAGGAGTTCAAGGGCACAGAGGACGGGCCGGTATTAAGCGGAAAACATGTTGAGTGCGTTACGTTGAAAAAAGAAAATGGCGTTTGGAAGGTAAAGGATGTAAGATATGAAAACGAAAAAATGAAATGAAAAAGTCTGGAGGGTGGCCCCTTCCAGACTTTTTGTTATATATTCAGTTCCTTTTTTATGGCATCAATTTCAAAGCCTATGATGGCCTTCCCATCGATGACGACCGTTGGCGTGGAATAAGCCCCATATTTATCCGTTAATTCTTTACGTGCATGTCCGTCTGCTTTAATATCTTTTTCATTATATACGACATTATTATCATCAAAAAACATTTTCATGATTTTGCAGGGAGGGCAATCAGGTTGGGTATAAAGCGTGACGTCTTTCATTTCATTCCTCCATGTATGTGCTATAGGTAAGGTCCACTCTTTCATTATAGGTAATCCCGAGCCATTTGGATAGGAAAAAAACTTCAACAATCTACTTATTCTGCTCCTGCTTCATAAGGTAGTCTATCAATCCCATGGAACTGACATTCAGGTCCATGGATATGATATCGAAAACAGGGTGGTTTATGCTTATACCCTTTTCCTCCAAATGAGCCGCCACTGCCTTGAAAATATTTTTACTGGTTGCTGCGACCCTTTCCTCGAAGGCAGCATATTCCCGAAATGCCGATTTTGCCGTCTCGACAAAAATAGGCAGCCAGTACTGAAGTTGCCTATATACTTCCTTAGGGTTTTCCGATACCCCGTAATGGCCGAAATATATTCGCTCCACGCCGATGCTTTCATACAATTCTGCTGCAGCCAGCATGGCTTCGGGGTTAAATTGATTTGGTGATGTGGATGGTAAGTGAAATTCCAATCCTTCTTCATCGAGTTCACGGTAATAGATGCCAATCGTGTCACCAGAAAACATCCCTTTTGACATGGAATCGAAAATGCTCATATGATGGTTTGCATGGCCTGGGGTGTCATAAAAAGTCAGCGTGGAGTTATCACCGGTTTGTAAGGTTTCCCTATCATGTTTCCCTATCATCCTTTCGGGGGGAATGGGCAGGATCGGATCGAAAAGCTTATTGAAGTCTTCCCCATAAACCGCTTTAGCTCCGGCTATCAAACGTGTAGGATCTTCTAAGTGCCGTACACCTTTTGGGTGGACGATCACTTTGGCATTCGGGCAATGTTGTAAAAAAAGTCCGGCACCGCCTGCATGGTCCAAATGAATATGGGTAAGAATGATATATGTAACATCCTCGGGGGCTATGTCAAGTTCAGCGAGCCCCTTGAGTAAGTGTGGGATGGAGGGACTGGCGGAAGTTTCTACTAACGTGATATCCGTATCGGCAATTACATATGTTCCCGTTCGATTTCTTCTGTCCAGATCAAAACCATCAATCAAAGAAATGCGATAACCAAGTTCACTAATGTTTTGCAATCGAATCTACCTCCAGAAAATTTTTCATGTACAAAATCCATTCCTTATTTTATGCTGTTAATAGTGTCATGTAAAGAATGAAGTTTTAAATTATTCTGAATTTATTTCAGCGTGGCTACTGGATAGAAAAGTATGGTATAGTGAAACCTATCGAAAAGGTTTTATTCAGAAAGGAGAGGGAGTATGTCTCAATTACAGGGCATCCTTACCAGATTGAAAAGTCTTCAAGAGCAAGCGAAGGAATCTGAATCTGCTCAACGTTTTTTTGAAATAGATGGTGTGAAAAAGTGCCAGGTTACATATTTCAGCAAAACAGAAATGTTCGAGCTTGAAGTATACAGTGATAAAGGGAAATCATCGAAATATCAATTCGATAATATCGATATGATTACCATTGAAATCTTTGATCTTCTTCAATCTTAAAAAAACATGAAAAAGCTGGCTTCCATTTGGAAGAGGCTTTCAGACCGTAGATAAGCTCCAGATTAATGGAGGTTGTCTACGGTTTTTTGTTTTTTGCTATTGGTCGTTGAAAACGAAGATAGAATCTCCATTGCATTTTTGATGGTTTGTACGATGAACGTTTCATTGCACTGCAGGCGCTCCTTGAGCCTCCTGGGCTTTTAGCCTGCGTGGTCTCAAGTAGACAGGCATTTCCCGCAGGAGTGTCGGGCCTTCCGTTTCATTCCACTCTGCGTGAAAACGAAAATTGAAGGGCGTTGCCTATAGTTTTGTTGATTTGTAAAAAGACCGCTTCATCCCATTTTGAGTGAAGACAAAGAGGAAATCCCGATTGTCCATATGTAGCTGGAGAGAAAAGGTACAAAAAGCATGTGAAAAGTGCGATTTTTATGAGAACCTGCCTCAAATTCGATGCAAAGCCCAAACTCGCGAGTAAAAGCAAGAAACTGGCGAGAGCTGACTTCCGTTTAGAATAGGAGTTTTATTATAGAGCGAACACGTTTCGCTTTTTGAATGAAGAAGTGCTTTTTACGACATCTTATTAATTGGAGGGATGTAAATGAAGAGTCCAATCGTATTATGCCCTGTTTGCGGTGAGAAACGGGAAATGGAAAATGTATTGACGGCACAGTCCAACCAAAATGTCATTTACCAATGTCCTGAATGCGGTTACAAAAGGGTAAACATCAAAACTAGTAAGGGCTAAGGATTTCAAGGGAAAATCCCGCTGTTTGGGATTTTTATTGCTCTGGGAATGAGCCTTTTCAGCTTACATATGTTAAACTAAAAGGAGAGCTGTATATAAAAACATATGGTAAGGGGTTTTAACATGATCGGTACTCATGATGGGGATTTATTGGAATCCAGCGTTAAAGATTTGATGATTTCTTCTGAACGCGTGGCCCACGTGCAGGTAACCAATAATTTAGAACATGCACTATTGGTATTGACAAAGAGCGGTTATACGGCCATTCCTGTGTTAGATCCGATGTATAAGCTGCATGGCTTGATTAGCACACCAGTCATTCTTGATTCAATCTTGGGACTGGAACGAATTGAATTCGATAATCTTGAGAATAAAAAAGTTTCAGAAATAATGAATATAGACATACCTCGCTTGCATATTGAGGATACACTGACCAAGGGTGTGGAATTGTTAATAGATCATCCGTTTGTCTGTGTAGAAAATGACGAACATGTATTTGAAGGAATTTTGACAAGAAGAGCGATCTTGAAAAAGGTATTCAAACAAAGTTCACCTGAATAAGTTCGGCTGCGCATTATGGTTTCTTCAGAACTCGCCAATTGGCGAGTTTTCTTGTTTAACTTGAACCGAAATCAATACATATTGGGAAAGGATGCGAAAATTGGGGAAAACAGCGGATCGTTCAAAAAAACAGTATAAACAATTGAAACGTCCCTTCATATTGACTGCCATCATGCTGGCGATGTTCATGAACGCCATTGAAGGGACGATCGTATCGACGGCAATGCCGGCCATTGTAAGTGATTTAGGCGGTTTTTCCTTATACAGCTGGGTGTTTTCGGGCTATTTGTTAATGAATGCCGTGACGGTCTTGATATATGGAAAGCTTTCCGATATCCTCGGGAGAAAACCGGTTTTATTATTTGGAATTACTGTATTCTTAATAGGCTCGCTTCTTTGCGGCTTTGCGAATAATATGACTGAACTCATCATTTATCGCTTTATACAAGGCTTTGGCGCGGGCGCTGTAGCTCCGGTAGCTTCAACGATCATTGGGGATATCTATAAAAATGAAGAACGGGCACGCGTTCAAGGATATCTATCCAGTGTATGGGGCATTTCGGCGGTCATGGGACCTGCCTTGGGCGGCTTGCTTGTTGAAAACCTGACCTGGAAACTTGTTTTCTGGGTGAATATCCCCCTTGGCATATTATCTTTTATTGGAATATGGTTTTTCCTTCATGAAAATATCGAAAAGAAAAAACGGGATATCGATTACTTGGGAGCAGCCTTATTGACTTTATCCATCTCCACTTTCATGCTGATCCTTGTAGAAGGAGGAGTGAAATGGTCATGGGCATCGGTACCGATCATTTCACTAGCCATTGTGGCCTTGCTTGCCTTCAGCTTATTCATTCTTCAGGAAAAGCGGGCAGCGGAGCCGATGATGCCGTTTGAAATCTGGCAGGAGCGCTCCATCTTGATAGCGAATCTTGTATCCCTTACGACAGGGGTCATGATGATTGGTTTGTCGAGCTTTCTTCCGACCTTCGTTCAGGGAGTGATGGAACGTTCGCCAACGGTGGCCGGTTTTACCTTGACCGCCATGTCGATAGGCTGGCCGATTGCATCCATGGTTTCAGGTCGGCTCTTGATGAAGATTGGATTCAAGGCGACTTCTCTCCTTGGAGGGTGTTCCTTGATCATAGGAAGCTTGATCCTGGTCTTGATGAAGCCTGAAGCAGGCCCGCTCCTGGCAGCGTTTGGTTCTTTCTTTGTCGGGGTGGGGATGGGCCTGACTTCGACTTCATTCATTGTCGTCATTCAAAAAACAGTCAGCTGGGAACGGCGCGGGATTGCTACAGCATCCAATATGTTCATGCGTAATCTAGGCAATACTGTAGGCGCTGCCTTACTTGGAGGAGTCATGAATACCAGACTTCATGACTATTTAAGCGGACATGCGCCAAAAGGGACGGAAGTGACCATCGATACAGCCAATAAGTTATTGAACAGCGAAGAAAGGGAGTTGCTTCCTGATGCTGTCGTGAAGGTCCTGCAGGAGGGACTCACATTGTCACTGCACACGATTTATCTAATCGTTCTCGCCTTCTCTGCAGTTAGCTTCATATTGCTTACGAGACTAAGGAAGAATGGGTAGTTATATAAGGCAAAGGCAGTCTTGTTCATGAGGTTGCCTTTGCTTTTTTCGTTAAGGAAAAGCAACGCGGATGATCAATTGAAGCAGCAAGGCGATCGTGACTCCATGTAAAATGAACTTCAGCTGACGGGTTGAGATTTTCTGGGCGACACGAACGGCTAGCTGCGAGCCGATCATGGAGCCAATGGTATAATAAGTGGCAATCTCCCAGGCAATGTTCCCTGCAAGGAAATAGGTGATGAATGCAGCTGAGCAGCTTATGAAAGTTTGGAATCTAGTAAAGGCTAGGGATTGAAGGTACGTGGCGCCATTTCTTAAAAAGGTATACATAAGCATGGTTGCCTGTCCTGGACCGAACATTCCATCGTAAACACTGATCCCGAATAAAGAAGGGTACGCTTTTTTAGGCAGATGCCAAATTGATCCCGATTCCGGCTTTGGCTTCTTGATGAAATTCATCACCAAGGCAATCGTCAAGAGGCAGATGGCCAATAAGTTCATCATTTTTTCAGAAAAGGAATTAGCAAGAAGGCCGCCACAGAAGCCGCCAAATAAGGCAAATGGGATTAACTTGAGTGCATCCGCCACTTTTAACTGTTTTTTCTTCAATAAGATATAAAAACTCGAAAATGAGGAAAACATATTGGAAAATTTGACTGAGCCAATGACTTGGTGAATCGGGAAGCCTATCAAAAGGAGGGAAGGCATGCCGATAAGACCTCCGCTGCCAGCCAAGGTGCCTACGAATGAGGCGGCAAAACTGATGACCAGCAATAAAATGATCGTCAATGGATATCACTCCGTTTCTTTTCCCTTGTATTATAAGCGGACTTTGTTGATAATTAAATGTAAATAATTTTAATCATCATGATAAGAAGTAATTATCAAGAGGTTGGTGTGTATGTCATTTTCAGAATTTCATCTATTATCCGTGCTAGCTCAGGAAATGAATATGAGAAAAGCGGCTGAGCGGTTGTTTGTTTCCCAACCGGCGTTATCTCAGCGTTTACAATCAATAGAAAAGGATTGGGGCTCGAAACTGTTTCTCCGTTCACAAAAAGGACTATCCATGACGCCAGCAGGAGAAGCGGTGATCCGATTGGCCAATGAAGTGATCGAAAAAGAAGAAAAGGTAAGGGAAAGTATCCAGGCAATGGATCATGAAGTGTATGGCACATTGAAAATAGCCTGCGCCTCGATCGTCGGCCAAAATTGGCTGCCTCAAGTCTTGAAAAAATTCGTCCAAAAATACCCTTATGCCAAAATCTCGCTAATCACCGGCTGGAGCAGTGAGATTTTAAAGTCTTTATATGAGGGGCAAGTGCATATTGGCATCATCAGGGGAGCACCTGATTGGAAAGGAATTAAACAGCACTTATTTACCGATATGCTCTATTTGGTGGATACCGAAATGAAGGAATTGAATCAAGTGTTCGAAACGGACCGCCCGTTCATTCAGTTTAAAAGTGATTCCAATTATTATCAGGAAATTCAGGACTGGTGGCATCGGCAATTTAAAACGACACCAAAAAACACTATAGTCGTCGACCAAATTGAAACATGTAAGCAAATGGTGTTCAATGGAATAGGATATGCCATTTTGCCGGCCATCACGTTACATGATAAGGATACGAATGTGTTCAAGATCCCGCTTTTGGATGGGCATAACCATTCGATTGAAAGAGATACATGGCTTTGCGGATATGAATCTGCTTTCCAGCTAAAGCAAGTCCAAGCGTTCACTGAAGTGGTGAAGGAACATATTCGTGAACAAGGCATGATATGAATCAGCTAAAGCCTAGATAGGGCGAATAATAAATTGGAGTGACATTCAGCTTGTCTTGCCAGCAGTTGTCTGGTAAATTTAAGACGAGTAATGATACATATTTAGGAGGTTTTACCCGGAATGAATAAAATGGATGCAAACGAAATTATTTCTTTTATCTCAAATAGTAAAAAATCCACACCAGTCAAGGTATATGTCAAAGGTGATTTGGAAGGCATCGATTTTGGCGCAGCTTCGAAAACCTTCATTACAGGGAATACTGGGGTCGTATTCGGTGAATGGTCTGAAGTGGAAGAGGCAATCAAGTCGGCCGGAACGAAAATCGAGGATTATGTAGTAGAAAATGATCGCCGTAATTCTGCCATTCCTTTATTGGATCTAAAAGGAATCAAGGCGCGTATCGAGCCTGGTGCCATAATTCGTGATCAAGTGTCGATCGGGGACAATGCAGTCATCATGATGGGGGCTTCAATCAATATTGGCTCCGTCATTGGCGAGGGTACGATGATTGACATGAATGCGATCCTTGGCGGTCGTGCAACCGTTGGGAAAAACTGTCACGTCGGGGCAGGGGCTGTATTAGCAGGTGTCATCGAGCCTCCTTCCGCACAACCGGTCATATTGGAAGATGATGTGTTGATCGGAGCCAATGCGGTCGTTCTTGAAGGCGTTAAAATCGGCGAAGGATCCGTTGTAGCGGCTGGTGCTGTCGTAACGAAAGACGTTCCTCCATACTCTGTTGCTGCTGGCATTCCGGCTAGGGTCATCAAGCAAATTGATGAAAAAACGAAATCGAAAACAGAGATCATGCAAGAGCTTCGTCAACTTTAATTTCTTAATCGAATATTGTCTAAAGCGTGGATAATTTTATCCACGCTTTCTGTATAGGGAGGAAAATCGCGTGAAAATAAATCCTTTTGCCGAGATTCGGCGTGAATTGCATCAAATTCCGGAGATTGGATTCAAAGAATTCAAGACACAACAATATCTACTGAATTACATACAAAATTTACCCTCTGAGCGAATGGAAGTGAAAACTTGGAAAACCGGGATATTCGTCAAAGTGAGGGGAAGGAAACCGCGGAAAATGATTGGCTACAGAGCTGATATAGATGGACTGCCGATAAAAGAAGAGACGGACTTGCCCTTCGCCTCCACCCATGAGGAGTATATGCATGCATGCGGTCATGATTTTCATATGAGCATCAGTTTGGGTCTATTGACCCATTTTAGTGAAAGTCCGATTGATGATGACTTACTTTTCATTTTCCAGCCAGCGGAAGAGGGACCTGGCGGCGCCGAGCCGATGCTGAAATCGGAAGCGATGATTGAATGGAAGCCGGATATGATTCTTGCCTTGCACATTGCGCCGGAGTATCCGGTGGGGACGATTGCTGTTAAGGAAGGGCTTTTATTTGCCAATACATCCGAATTATTCATCGAATTAAAAGGCAAAGGCGGACATGCAGCGTACCCTCATGAAACAAGGGACATGGTCATCGCAGCCTGCTCGCTTGTAGGGCAGTTGCAAACCATCGTTTCCCGAAATGTCAATCCGCTTGATTCAGCCGTGATTACAGTTGGGAAAATCACAGGCGGGACGGTGCAAAACGTTATTGCGGAGACAGCGCGCCTGGAAGGTACGATACGCACGCTTAATCCGGAAACGATGATAAAGGTCAAGTCGAGGATAGAAGCGCTTGTGGAGGGCATGAAAGTGGGCTATGAATGCCTTGCGGAGATAGATTATGGGGCGATGTACCATCAAGTATATAATGAAGAACGATTGACCAGGGAATTCATGGAGTTTACAGAGGCGACAGCTGATGTTCATCTGCATCGCTGTACGGAAGCGATGACGGGTGAGGATTTTGGGTATATGTTAAAAGAGATACCAGGTTTCATGTTTTGGCTCGGGGTTTCATCGGAATTCGGATTGCACCATTCCAAGTTGAACCCTGATGAAAGGGCAATTGAACTTGCCATCAACCATATTGCCGATTATTTAACGTTCAAAGGGAACGAAGCGTAAAGATTATACGGAACACAGAGCAAAGAAAGATGTTGGAGGGCTTAAAGTGAAAAAAGAATTTGCTGTGATTGGACTGGGTCGCTTCGGCGGTAGTATAGTGAAGACATTAGCCGAAGAAGGATTGGGAGTGCTGGCCATCGATGCTGACGAAGATCGAGTGAATGAATTCGCAAGGATCGCTTCACATGCCGTAGTTGGAGATACGACAGATGAAAATGTGCTGAAAAACTTGGGAATTCGCAATTTCGATCACGTCATTGTAGCCATTGGCGAGAATATTCAGGCGAGTATATTGACGACGCTCATGCTGAAGGAGCTGGGAGTCGGCAATGTTACCGTGAAAGCGCAAAACGACTATCATGAGAAAGTTCTTCGGAAAATCGGGGCCGATTTTGTCGTGCATCCCGAACGTGACATGGGGAGAAGGATCGCCCATAATATCGTTTCCAATAATATCCTCGATTATTTGGAGCTGTCTGATGAACATTCCATCGTCGAAATAGTTGCAAGCCAGAAGATGAACGGAAACTCGATATTTGACCTTGATATCCGTGCCCACTATGGGCTGAATATCGTCGCGATAAAAAGAGGCAATGAAATCAACGTTTCCCCGCAGGCGAACGACTTGATTCATAAAGGGGATATATTGATCGTAATCGGCGCCGATTCCGATATCAACCGTTTTGAAAAGAAGATTGTGGAATAAGAAAGATTCTTGTGCCTGACTCAATGGGACGATTAAAAAGCCCAGCCATTTGAATGGCTGGGCTTTTTCCTGTTTATTGAACTTCCATGATGATCGGCAGGATCATCGGACGGCGTTTCGTTTTTTCATAAAGGAATGGAGACAATGTATCCGTTATTTCATTTTTAATTTCAGACCACTGTGTAGTCTTCCGATCCATCACTTTATTCAGATGCTTAGTGATCAAGGATTGGGCATCGCTGATCAGATCTCCTGATTCTCTCATATAAACAAAGCCGCGTGAGATGATGTCAGGACCCGAAGCAATTTTAAATTCCTTCATGTTGATGCTTACTACGACAACCACAAGGCCTTCTTCAGAAAGAATGCGACGGTCACGTAAAACGATGTTGCCGATATCCCCGATGCCGCTTCCATCGATGTAAACCGAACCAGAAGGGATTTTACCAGCGATTTGTGCGGTATTTTCACTTAAGGAAAGCACCTCACCGTTATCCATGATAAAACAGTTTTCCTCAAGAACTCCGCAATCGACTGCATGGCGTGCATGAAGTTTTTGCATCCGGTATTCGCCGTGGATCGGCATGAAGAATTTTGGCTTGATTAAACGCAGCATAAGCTTTTGTTCCTGCTGTCCGCCATGTCCTGATGTATGGATATCACTCAATGGTCCGGAAATGACTTCTGCACCCGCGCGATATAATTGATTGATCGTTCTGGAAACACTGATCGTGTTACCAGGAATAGGGGAAGAAGAAAATACGACTGTATCCCCAGGAATGATCTGGATTTGTCTGTGTGTCCCATTAGCAATTCTCGAAAGGGCTGCCATTGGTTCACCTTGGCTGCCTGTACAAAGGATGGTAACTTTGTTTGCGGGCATGCGATTTAATTGCTGTACGTCAATGAACGTATCTTTCGGCGCCACGATATAGCCAAGGTCTTGGCCTATTGATATGGCAGAGTCCATGCTGCGGCCAAAGACGGCAATTTTACGCCCATTTGCCACCGCTGCCTCCACAACTTGCTGAAGACGGTGAATGTTCGACGCGAATGTTGCGAAAATAATCCGGCCGTCCACCTTACGGAAAATGTCTTGAATGGTATCGCCGACACGGCTTTCGGACATAGTGAAATTCTGAACCTCACTATTCGTGCTGTCTGAAAGCAGGCATAATACGCCTTCTTTGCCGATTTCAGCCATCTTTGTCAAATTGGCCGGTTCTCCAACTGGAGTGAAGTCGAATTTAAAGTCACCAGTATGAACAATCTGTCCAGGCGGCGTCTTTACAACTATCCCGTAAGAATCCGGGATACTGTGGGTCGTCCTGAAGAAAGAAACGGAAGTCTTGCGGAACTTGATCACTTCATCTTCGCTGATTTCGATCATCGTCGTCTGACGTAAAAGGCCGTGTTCTTCCAATTTGTTGCGAAGCAACCCAAGTGCCAGCTTCCCGCCGTATACCGGGACATTCACTTTTCTAAGTAAATACGGTATCCCGCCAATATGGTCTTCATGGCCATGCGTGATGAAGACACCTTTAATTTTATCTACATTTTTCTCTAAATAGCTGTAGTCTGGAATCACATAGTCAATACCGAGAAGTTCATCTTCCGGAAATTTAATTCCAGCATCAATGACGATGATCTCGTCTTGAAACTGAACCGCGTATGTGTTCTTACCGATTTCGCCTAAACCGCCCAGGGCGAATACAGCTGTTTGATCATTTTTTACGAATTTCATAAATTATAGCTCCAATACTTTGTAATCTTCATTTTGTTTTTCATAGTCTAGATAGGCTCCCGTTACGGGCAGTACGATTTCTACGTTGTAAGGTTCCTTCTTTAATTTTAGACGAACGTCGCGAACGGATTCACCTTCAACAAACATCGTTTTCGTATTCTCCCTGATGGGAACCTCTGATATGGTTACTTGATAGTATACCTTAAAAACCATTTTAATCTCTCCTCACTTGTGTGCATTGCTTTTTTCATTATATATAAAAACAACAATTTTTACATGTTTTTCAACATCATGTAAAAATAAACCCAGCTCCGCCATGAAAACGGAAGGGGTTTTGCTGAACCAAATATACTAATGTCTGCCAAAGTATATAAAAAATAGATCGCCGGTCCGTTTAGTCCTCTATCCTCTATCCTAACCGTTTTTACTAGGTGTAAAACTTAAATCGGCAAAGAAAGTTTCGGACAGCACGTTTTCCGGCGATTTCAGCTTATCTCGATTACTGGAATGATCAATGTTTTCTTCCCGCCTAACGCAGCGTTTCAAGAAAGAATAACGGCCCATATTCGACACGAAATATGTATGGTACCCATTGGTTGGCTGTTACATGGCCAATGGAGAGAATGCTTAACAAGAACTTTACAACAAGGAAGAAGCCCTCCGCAAGTTTTTGAAGGGCTGTCCGAAAAAAATACGCAAATGGATGACGGCCATGGCAAAAAATGAATGGCGAATCATGCGATGGATTTTTTTCTTAAAAGATCATTCCACTGTTTTACAAGCTTTTTACGAAGCTTTTTTAACATGGCGATCACACTCCCTTAGTTATTATTGTATAGGATTATTCAATAATGTAAATATGTCTTTACAAGTACTTGGCCCATTATTTTTAAAAAAAGGCACGAACGACGGGTAACTGAGTTTGTGGGGGAGGAAGGAGAAATATTAAATGGAGGCCCTGGTAGGTGCTCCCTTAACGATAGTATATGCACGTCCCCGAATAAAAAACGTGACTTAGCGTGGAATTTGGCACAGTTACTTGACTTATCTTGATGACAATTATTAAATGGGTACATATTAGAAAAGGATAAATCCGAATGAATTGGAAGTGAATGATTAGTGAAAATCGTATTTTTTGATATTGACGGAACATTGCTCGATCATGACAAAAAGTTACCTGCCTCTACGAAAAAGGCGGTTAAGCAGCTGCAGGAAAGCGGGGTGTTTGTTGCGATTGCAACGGGAAGGGCTCCGTTCATGTTCGAATCATTGAGGGAAGAACTTGGCATCGATACGTTCGTGAGTTTCAATGGACAGTATGTCGTGTTTGAAGGGAAAATGGTTTATAAGAACCCGCTGAGCAAATCAGAGGTAAGGAAGCTTCACGATCATGCTGAGAAAAATGAAATCCCGATCGTCTTCATGAATGAAGAAACGATGAAATCAAGCGTGCCTCATCATGACCGAATCGAAGAGGCCATTAGCACCTTGAAATTCCCACATCCTGAGCATGTGGCCGATTTTTATGAGGATCATGAAATATATCAGGCATTATTATTTTGCTCCGAAGATGAAGAAACGGATTATGTAGGGAAATATGATGACTTCCATTTCATTAGATGGCATCCTTATTCAACAGACGTACTTCCGTTTGGAGGATCAAAAGCAGAAGGCATAAAAATATTAATGGAAAAAGTCGGGTTCGCGCTCGAAGATGTTTATGCCTTTGGAGATGGGTTAAATGATATTGAAATGCTAAAAGTAGCGGGCTATGGCGTGGCGATGGGGAATGCCGGCCAACTTGTGAAGCAGGAGGCTGACTTTGTAACGAAGGCTGTCGATGAGGATGGAATATTTTTTGGCTTGAAAGAACTTGAACTCATTTAAAAATAAAAACTCCCGTCGGACAACAGACGGGAGTTTTTCACACAAAAGGATCACCGTTCCACCGCGATCGAATGATCCGGCACGGCATAAGGGTCTTCCTTATTGATGCGATCATAAAACATGATTCCATTCAAATGGTCGATTTCATGCTGAAAGCAAATGGCTGGGATGCCTTTCAGCCGGAGCAGGACCGAATTTCCTTCCAAATCCGTACCTCCAACCGTAATTCTAGCATAACGTGGTACATAGCCTGAAACAGGCCGGTTAACGGAAAGGCAACCTTCTCCTGTAGTCAAGTATGCTTTCTCCACTGAATGGCTTAGGAGCTTAGGGTTGAAAAGCGCATAGCTGTACAGTTTATCATCCTTTTCTTTTAAATGAACCGCAATCATTCTTTTAGAAACATTCACCTGTGGTGCGGCCAAGCCAATTCCTGCACGCAGTCCGTATAGGGCGGCAATATCAGGCTTTTGGCTGTTTTGCACATATTCCATCAAGCTGGCCAAAAGCTGCTTATCGGCATCTGATGCCGGGAGAGGGACCTCCACTGCGACTTTCCTTAAGATAGGATCGTCTTCTTTAACAAAATCATCCATAGTAAGCATCGTTTTTCACCCCCATCGTACTGTCATTGATATGTATAGGGTTATTTTAACAAAAAACATGCCAAAAGTTAATGGAATGATCGGAACTATTAATAGCATGGGATAGGAAGCGAACCCTTGGGTAAATCCCTATCCCACCCATTGTTTTATTTTCGAGTTAAGGTCAAAAGAAAAAAGTACATCTTTTTTTGTGAATCAGGGTAAATAGATAACATTTTCGGGTAAAGGTAATAGTAATTATCTGTTTAGCATAAGCAAGCGCCGACGATGATGAGCAGGATGAAAAGGACGATGATCAGGGCGAAGCCGCATCCGAAGCCTCCACCGCCACCACATTGCTCACCATAGCCATAACTGGGTGCAGCTGAAACCGGATAACAACATTCCTGGTTGTAACCTCCATACATAATTTCATACCTCCGTATTTGTATTGTTTTTACTTGTTGACCACTCTGATTTGAAACGGTCCCTACAGCCTATGCAGTATGGTTTAAAGGGTGTAGGCTAACGCCCAGTAATGAAAAAATCCTGTTATGAATATGATTAGTACGAGGTCTGCTGCTATAACGGAAATTCAAAAGAAACTTAAATCTTCGAAGAACTTATCAGAAGGAGTTGTCTATATTGAAGCGTTTGGGCGCCATTGTTATTTTACTTTTTTCCACTACATTGATCATGTCCGGTTGTTTTAATGGTTCACCAGAGGAAAAAATCCAAAAGATTTTAGAAAAAACGGCAGAAAAGGAAAGTGATTTCAACGAACATCAGGAGCCGCTTAATGAATTGGAGAAAAAAGAAAAAGAGCAATATGAAAAAATTATAAAACTTGGAATGGATGAATATGAACAAATCGTAGAGCTATCAGATGAAGCGACCAAGAATCTTGAACAACGGGAAGCAATAATCGAAAAGGAACAAACTAGTATGCAGAACTCGAAAGAAGAATTTAAAAAGATAGATGAACAAATAGGTAAGATAGAGGATGAAAAAGTAAAAAAAGAAGCGACTGAAATGGAAAAGGTCATGACTGAACGTTACGATACATACGACAGCTTATATGAAGCCTACCGGCAAAGCCTGGATTATGATCGAGAATTATACGAGTTGTTCAAAAAAGAAGATTTGAAGATGGATGAATTGCAGGGTCAAATCAAGAAAATCAATACCTCATATGCAAAAGTGTTGAAAGCCAATAAGCAATTTAACGCTTTAACGGAAAAATCCAATCAAAAAAAAGAAAGTTTTTATGATTGTTCAGGCATAGAAATGGCTAATTCAACAAAAGAATAAATATTGATGGGCTGTGATTCTCACTCACAGCCCTTTTTTTGCATCAGGCTGAAATCAGGGTGTGCGAAAAAGTAAATCCAGCAAATCGTGAATATTCCAGGGCCTGTACTAAAAAAAATCAAATGTGTAAAATCTAACAGCATGATCAAATGAAAGCGTTTGATGATTTTTTCTGAATATTCCTCAAAATCACGAAAATGCCTTTAGTTCAAGGGATTTTTGAATTGCTGGTATGAGTGAGCGAAGGCAAATGATCCCCATTCTCCTACCCAAAATGAAAGAAAGCGCAATTTTAGTAATACAGTAATAAACCCAAAACTAATACAGAGATGCAAATCCTTTGTTGTTCGCACTATGGGTTTGAAAAAATAAGGAACTTCAAGACATTGACTGATGTTAATTCATCTTGTAAATTAATATTTGGATATCCCTTGTATCATTTTCCTTGATTTTTTTTATGGTACAGACTAAGATTGAAGCATATTAAGCGTATCCACGTTTGAGGGATTGGTCTTAAGGGAAAAATAATTCAATGGATTGTTGAAGAAGCTAAAAAGCAAACTATCTTTGCTTTATAGAAGAATAATCACAAACCTTTTTAATGAAAGGATGAGGTGCCAAATGGCTCAAAAAACTAAACAAGCTAAAATTAATGTTCAGGATCAGCTTAAGAAAGTGGAAGAACAATTTGAAACTTTTCAAATTATAAACGAAGAGGGAGAAGTCGTGAATGAAGCGGCAATGCCTGATTTAAGTGATGAGCAGCTGCAGGAATTAATGCGTCGTATGGTTTATACACGTATCTTGGATCAACGTTCAATCTCATTGAACCGCCAAGGACGGTTAGGATTCTATGCACCGACTGCCGGTCAAGAGGCTTCTCAAATCGCTTCGCAATATGCTTTGGAGAAAGAGGATTTCATTCTTCCTGGCTATCGTGATGTGCCGCAAATCGTTTGGCATGGCCTGCCGTTATGGCAAGCATTCCTATTCTCCCGCGGTCATTTCAAAGGAAATCAAATTCCTGAAGATGTTAATGTCATCTCACCGCAAATCATTATCGGCGCCCAATATATCCAAGCTGCCGGTGTAGCGCTTGGACTGAAAAAACGCGGTAAAAAAGCCGTAGCGATCACTTATACTGGTGATGGCGGAACTTCACAAGGTGACTTCTATGAAGGAATCAACTTTGCAGGTGCATTTAAAGCGCCAGCTATCTTCATCGTGCAAAATAACCGTTTTGCGATTTCAACTCCTGTTGACTTACAATCCGCAGCGAAAACATTGGCACAAAAGGGTGTAGCTGCTGGTATTCCAGGTATCCAAGTTGATGGAATGGATGCATTGGCCGTTTATACTGCCGTTAAGGAAGCCCGGGAACGTGCAATTAATGGTGAAGGCCCTACATTGATCGAAACATTGACGTACCGTTATGGACCACATACGATGGCTGGAGATGATCCGACACGCTACCGTACTTCCGACATGGATAATGAGTGGGAACTGAAAGACCCATTGGTTCGTTTCCGTAAGTTCTTGGAAAACAAAAAGCTTTGGAATGAAGAGTTGGAGAACGAAACGATAGAAAAGGCTAAAGAAGATATTAAAGAAGCAATCAAAAAGGCAGATGCAGAACCTAAGCAAAAAGTAACTGACCTTATCGAAAACATGTTTGAAGAAATGCCTTACAACCTAAAAGAACAATATGAAATTTATAAAGAGAAGGAGTCGAAGTAAGCCATGGCTCAATTGACGATGATCCAAGCAATTACAGAAGCATTACGTACAGAACTAAAAAATGACGAAAACGTACTCGTTTTTGGAGAAGATGTCGGTCTTAATGGCGGAGTATTCCGTGCAACGGAAAATCTTCAAAAAGAATTCGGCGAAGATCGTGTGTTTGACACTCCCCTTGCCGAATCTGGAATCGGTGGATTAGCGGTCGGTCTTTCTTTACAAGGTTTCCGTCCTGTTCCTGAAATTCAATTCTTCGGATTTATATATGAAGTAATGGACTCCGTAAGCGGTCAGCTTGCTCGTATGCGCTACCGTTCAGGCGGACGTTACAGTGCGCCTGTTACGATTCGTTCACCATTCGGAGGCGGAGTGCATACTCCGGAAATGCATGCGGATAGCTTAGAAGGTTTAATGGCCCAGCAACCAGGGTTAAAGGTAGTTATCCCTTCAACTCCTTACGATGCAAAAGGCTTATTGATTTCGGCAATTCGTGATAACGATCCTGTCATTTTCCTTGAGCACATGAAATTGTACCGCTCGTTCCGTCAGGAAGTGCCTGAAGAAGAGTATACAATTCCGTTAGGAAAAGCGGATGTGAAAAGAGAAGGAACGGATTTATCCATCATAACTTACGGTGCGATGGTACAAGAATCCATCAAGGCAGCGGAAGAATTGGCCAAGGATGGTCATTCTGTTGAGGTCGTCGACTTAAGGACTGTATCTCCACTTGATATTGACACGATCATTGCTTCCGTAGAAAAAACGGGACGCGCCATCGTTGTTCAAGAAGCGCAAAAACAAGCTGGTATAGCAGCGAATGTTGTTGCAGAGATTAACGAACGTGCCATCTTAAGCTTGGATGCTCCTGTATTGCGAGTGGCGGCTGCTGATACGGTATTCCCGTTCTCTCAAGCTGAAACAGTATGGCTCCCTAATTATAAAGACATTATGGAAACGGCGACTAAAGTCTTAACGTTTTAACTTAATCTTGAGTAATGCGAATGAAAGTGCTTGCTTAAGAAAGAATTAGCATGTATGAAATGCAAGATAAAGGACTTTATTCGAAGCACTAAGTATGATTTAATATAGGAGGTTGAACTCAGTGGCATTCCAATTTAGACTCCCAGATATCGGAGAAGGTATACACGAAGGTGAAATAGTGAAATGGTTTGTAAAACCAGGAGATAAGATTCAAGAAGATGACGTGCTTTGCGAGGTTCAAAACGATAAAGCCGTTGTAGAAATTCCATCTCCCGTTGAAGGTACCGTGGAAGAAATCCTTGTTGAAGAAGGAACGGTTGCCGTTGTTGGTGATGTTCTTGTAAAATTTGATGCTCCAGGATATGAAAATCTTCAGTTCAAAGGGGATCATGGAGACGAAGAGAAGGCTGAAGGCGATAAGGATACGGAGGCTCAGGTTCAAGCTACTGCTGAAGCTGGACAAGAAGTCAAGAAAGAGGCTGCTCCGGATCAAGCCAATAGTGCAGAAACGGGCGCAGGAGCACAACCACAGGTTGAGGTGGATCCTTCACGTCGTATCATCGCCATGCCTTCTGTTAGGAAATATGCACGCGAACAAGGGGTAAACATTCGTGAGGTTGCTGGTTCCGGGGATAACGGCCGTATCATGAAAGAAGACATCGATGCGTTCAAAAATGGCAAATCCGCTCCACAGCAGCCAGCAGCTGAAAGTGAAGCTTCACAACAACAAAGTGAAAAGGAAACGACTGAAAAAGCTAAAGTGTCCATTCCAGAAGGTCAATATCCTGAAACTCGCGAGAAAATGAGCGGCATGAGAAAAGCGATCGCTAAAGCGATGGTTAAATCCAAGCAGACAGCTCCACATGTAACATTGATGGATGAAATCGATGTGACGTTACTCGTCGCTCACCGCAAGAAATTCAAGGATGTTGCCGCTGCAAAAGGAATTAAGCTTACATTCCTTCCTTATGTTGTTAAAGCGTTAACAAGTGCATTGCGTGAATTCCCTATGCTTAACACATCATTTGATGATGAGGCTAGTGAGATTATCCATAAACACTATTACAATATCGGAATTGCGGCAGATACAGACAAAGGCTTGCTCGTTCCTGTTGTTAAAGATGCAGATCGTAAATCACCTTTTGCTATTTCACAAGAAATCAATGAATTAGCCACAAAAGCTCGTGATGGAAAATTGGCACCTAACGAAATGAAAGGTGCATCATGCTCGATCACGAATATCGGTTCAGCAGGCGGCCAATGGTTCACACCTGTAATCAATCACCCAGAAGTTGCCATTCTAGGTATTGGACGCATTGCCGAAAAAGCAATTGTACGCGACGGGGAAATTATCGCCGCTCCAGTTCTGGCATTATCACTGAGCTTTGATCACCGCATGATTGATGGAGCAACTGCTCAAAATGCATTGAATCATATCAAAAAGTTATTGAACGACCCAGAATTATTGTTAATGGAGGCGTAAATAATGGTTGTAGGAGATTTTCCAATCGAAACAGATACTTTAGTGATCGGTTCAGGCCCAGGGGGATATGTTGCAGCAATTCGTGCAGCACAGCTTGGACAAAAAGTTACGGTCGTTGAAAAAGGAACAATCGGCGGAGTTTGTTTGAATGTAGGCTGTATTCCATCGAAAGCTTTAATTTCGGCGGGACACCGTTTCCATGAAGCTCAGCATTCAGAAGACATGGGGATCTTTGCAGAAAAAGTTTCTGTTGATTTTTCTAAAGTACAAGCTTGGAAAGGTACTGTTGTCAAAAAATTAACGGGCGGCGTCAGCGGCCTGCTAAAAGGAAATAACGTGGAAGTTGTAACAGGCGAAGCGTATTTCGTTGATGAAAACAGCATCCGTGTTATGAATGAAGACTCAGCCCAAACATATACATTTAAAAACGCAATCATCGCCACTGGTTCATCACCAATCGAGATTCCGTCATTTAAATATACGAAACGCGTAATTAACTCTACTGGTGCCCTTGCTTTGGATGAAGTTCCAAAATCAATGGTAGTAATCGGCGGAGGCTACATCGGTACGGAGCTTGGCGGAGCATTCGCAAGCTTTGGCACTAAAGTGACCATTCTTGAAGGCACGGAAGAAATTCTTTCAGCTGGTTTCGAAAAACAAATGGCAGCACTTGTTAAACGTAACCTTAAAAACAAAGGTGCTGAAATTGTTACGAAAGCAAATGCCAAAGGCGTGGAAGAAACCGAAACAGGCGTAACCGTTACTTATGAAGCAAAAGGCGAAGAGAAAAAAGTCGAAGCTGATTACGTATTGGTTACTGTGGGACGTCGTCCTAATACTGCCGAAATCGGTCTTGAGCAAGTCGGAATCAAAATGACGGATCGCGGTTTGATCGAAACGGATAAACAATGCCGTACAAGCGTGAAAAACATCTATGCGATCGGTGATATCGTTTCTGGACCTCAATTGGCTCATAAAGCTTCTTATGAAGGTAAAATTGCAGCCGAAGCCATTGCAGGACATTCATCAGAAATCGACTACCTTGCCATTCCGGCTGTTGTATTCTCTGAACCGGAACTTGCATCTGTCGGCTATAATGAAAAAGAAGCGAAGGAAGCTGGAATTGAAGCGCTTGCTTCCAAGTTCCCATTCGCTGCAAATGGACGTGCTCTATCCTTAAACAATACTGATGGATTTGTGAAGCTTATCACTCGCAAAGAAGATGGATTGGTTATTGGAGCACAAATCGCAGGGCCGAACGCATCTGATATGATCGCGGAACTTGGCTTGGCCATCGAAGCAGGAATGACTGCCGAAGATATCGCGATGACGATCCATGCGCACCCAACTTTAGGGGAAATTACAATGGAAGCTGCTGAAGTGGCCCTTGGAACTCCTATTCATATCATTAAATAATTTAATCAGATAGTAGCGTGCTGCCCTTGCAGCACGCTTTTTTTCATTAGATTGGTCCATGAAAAAGGAATGCACCCGCCAATTCGAGATTTTCTTTACACTATTTAAATGAAAAGGACAAAATGGGCATAAGCTATATAAAGGGCTTTTTACTTTTTTTCTCCAAAAGGTTTGAATATGGAAAAAGAGGATAAAAAATAAGATGGGCAATGTGCGAATATAAAGTTATTGCTCATGACATGAGTAGGCCTGATGTATTCATTTGAAAATGGGGTGGATCACTTGAAAAATTATCTGGTAATCCTCTTTCAACTAATCGTATGGAGCGGCTATACACTGGTTGAATGGCTTTCTGTTAATGATCGGTTTGTCTTCAAGGTTTTCATGTTTTTGGTCTTTTCATATTTGGCCATTTACATTGGTAAAATGATTTTGAAATCCAATAAGCGAACCATGCTTATAACTGTGATCAGCCTATTATGCTACGGGCTGTTACAAATCCTTTTAGAGACATTAGTACCCGTTTATTGAATTTTTTGCAGGGCCTGCAAAGACACAAAACCACGGAGGTATCATGTTCAACAAAGTTTTAGTTTTGTTAGCGAGTGTAGCCATTTTATTGATCGCTTGTACTGGCCAAGATTCCGATCACGCGGAAAAAGAGAAGAATAAAAGCGTGGAAACGGCAGCGTCCGTCCGAGATGAAAGCCAGCAAGAGAAAAAAGAACAAGAAGAAGCACCTAAGACGAATGCGGAAGAGAAAGTTAAGGCAGAATACCGGGTCAATAAAGATACTTGGTCATTTGAACCGATAGGGGACGCAGATCCGAAGGTTGTTCTGTTGACATTTGATGATGCTCCTGATAAATATTCGCTAGAAATAGCCAAAACCCTTCATCGACTTAAGGTTCCAGCGATATTTTTCGTCAATGGCCATTTTCTTGAAAATGATGAAAATAAAGCGATGCTGAAAGAAATTCATGAACTAGGTTTTCCCATCGGCAACCATACATATTCCCATGTGAATTTAAAAGAATTGACCGAAAAGGAACAAGAGAGGGAAATCGTTAAACTGAATAATTTGGTTGAGGGCATTATCGGGGAACGCCCTAAGTATTTCAGGGCGCCGTTTGGTTCGAATACCGATCATTCAAGAAAAGTTGCTGAGGAAGAAAAAATGTTGGTCATGAATTGGACATATGGATATGATTGGGAAAAGGAATATCAGGACAAAAAGGCCTTAACAGAAATCATGTTGAACAGTCCTTATTTAGGAAATGGTGCGAACCTTCTAATGCATGACCGAAAATGGACGAGTGAAGCGATTGAGGAGATCGTGAAAGGTTTTCAAAAGAAAGGCTATAAGATGCTTGATCCTGACTTGATTGAGACACCTGCATGAGCTGGCTTTCAGCTTTTGCAGGTTTTTTCATTTTCTTGGATAGTAGTACATCACGCGATTATTAAAGAGATGAAGCTGCGCCTTTAATTTTTTTGCGAGGAACTTGCATAATTCATTTGCTTTCCCTTTATCCCCGAAGGTTGCTGTTTCCGGAAGGGTGAATTGGATATAAGATTGGATTCGCTCCAATCCGTCTTCATCCTTGATCACTTCCTGGTCTACACCGATCAAGATCATATGGTAACGATCTTCTTTGGCTTGGAGATATATGGCCTTGTCTTTCATTTTTTCAGGTTCCCTCATTTCATAAGGAAAAGCTTTCTTATCGTAGTCCCAATCCAGTTGCTTTCCTGTTTTTGCCGTGATCATTTGATAATAGGTCAGCAATTCCTTTACATCCTCGATGGTAACGGTCGCTTTGACTGATTCGGGAACTAGCTTGATATACGCATTTTCTGCCATTCGGATCCCCCTTATTCGTTCGCTTTTACCATTATATTAACATTTTTTGGTTGATTTATATACTTATCTATATGTATATTTAAAAGTAAAATTACTTTTACCCTTTTTTTGGAAAGAAAGGGAGGGCGAAACTTTCAATGGTATTAACTGCTGCTCATTGCTTTACCAGCAGGATTGGAATACCCGTATGCAGCAAACATTCCCTGATCCGATAAAATGATTATGTCATACTTTTTGGCTTGATATTATAAATGTGTTATATTATAATTCATTTAAAGCGGTTACATTAATGGAATGTTGCATACAATATAGAGGAAGGGGTTGTAAAAATGGGAACTATCGTATGTCAAACTTGCAATAGCACGATTGAACATTTTGAAGATGAAAAAGTAAGTGTACTTTATACACACAATCACAACTGCCAAAGCTGTGATACAGCTGCCTCTCAGGAATAATACCGAAAACCTTCGATGAGATTAATAGAATTCAAGAGTGCTCCGCGACTTTATGGTCTGGAGCACTTTTTTTGAACAATCGATAGGCTGCTGCGCCATTTTAATGCTGACTATATGAAAAAAACCAGGGCGGTCAACCGCTCTGGTTTGTGTATTCAATCAGTTCTTTATGATGCGTAAATATTTTATTTCTGGATCCTCTGGACCTTGAACAGGCAGGCCCGCCTCGATGTTTTTTTGGATATAACTGATATTATCTTCCGTGATCAGTTCACCAGGAATAAAGATCGGGATGCCCGGCGGATATACCATGATGAATTCAGCACTGATTTTTCCGACGGATTCCTCGATCGGCACCACTACGGTTTCGGCATAAAATGCCTCCCTTGGCGATAGGGCAAGCGGTGGTGTATCAGGAAGGAGCACTTCGATTTTTTCATGTTCAGCCGCCATTTCCTTAAACTCATCCGAAAGGTCCTTCAAGGCAGCGATCAGAAGATCCGCTTCCGTTTTTGAGTCTCCTGGTGTAATCAGGCAAAGGATATTATACAAATCGGAAAGTTCCACTTCGATATTATGCTTCTCACGTAGCCATTTCTCGACGTCGTATCCGGTAATGTTCAATTCCTTGATGGAAATGATCAGTTTTGTAGGGTCATAGCTAAAGGCAGCCTTGCTTCCGAGAATTTCGCTGCCGACACAGTATAGATAAGGGATCTCATTTACGGCCTCCCTGATGTACCCTGCAAGGTTGATGGCCTCTTCGATCATTTCCCTGCCTACGGTCGCTAGCTGCCTCCTAGCCGTGTCCAGGGAAGCTAGAAGGATGTAGGAGGTTGAGGTAGTAGTGAGCATGCTTAAAATCGCTTGAACTCGATTTGCGGAAACCAATCCATCTCTCACATTTAAAATCGAACTTCCTGTCAGCGAACCACCAAGTTTATGAACACTCGTTGCGGCCATATCGGCCCCAGCCTGCATGGCTGACATGGGCAAGTCTTCATGGAAGTGGATATGGACTCCGTGTGCTTCATCAACGAGGACAGGGATTTCGTAGGAATGGGCAATTTCGACGATTTTTTGCAAATCAGCTGAAATGCCGAAATAGGTAGGATTGATTACAAGCAATCCTTTTGCATCACTATGCTCTTTTAACGTTTTTTCAACGGCATCGAGGGTGATACCGTGTGAAATGCCGAGATCTTTATCTATTTCAGGGTTGATGAAAACGGGAACGGCTCCGGAAAAGACAATCGCAGACATGACGGATTTATGTACGTTCCTTGGTACGATGATTTTATCCCCAGGACCGCATACCGTCATGACCATCGTCATGATAGCTCCGCTTGTTCCTTGAACGGAAAAGAACGTGTGGTCGGCCCCGAAAGCTTGGGCAGCCAGATCTTGTGCTTGTTTAATGATCCCTTTTGGCTGATGGAGATCATCGAGCGGAGCGATATTGATTAAATCTATGGATAATGCATTTTCTCCAATGAATTCACGGAAATCGGCGTCCATTCCTTTTCCTTTTTTATGACCTGGAATATGGAATTGAACGGGATTTTTTTTGGCATGCTGCAATAAGGCAGTGTATAAGGGTGTTTCATTCTGTGACAATTCTTTGTGGCCCCTTTTCAATATAGTAGGTACAAATATGGGGAGGAAGACTCCCATTCTATAAAATGATCGAATGTTTCTCCAATTTTGCAACCATATGAATGGTGGTAGCTATGGAAAGACATAAAACAAATGAATTATAGCACGTCTTATAATAAATGCCTAGCATGAGTTTAACGTGCTGACATGAAAAATCACCTTGTTCCTCGAATGACCGGGGAAGAAATAATGGCGAATATCGTTAATGAACCAGTCTTTCCCATGAAGCTGGATTGTGTCGAATGTAAAAATTGAATGGTTAAACAATATTTGCCATAATGAAAATGTACGTTCATATCATACATAAAAAGGGAGTGGGGAGTTTGAATTGGAAGACGCGTGTGACAGATTTGCTAGGAATACAATACCCGATTGTACAAGGAGGGTTGGCTCATTTAGCTTATGCGGAACTGGCAGCGGCCGTTTCAAATGCAGGGGGGCTGGGGCAGGTAACGGCGATGTCCTTGGACAGCCCAAAGCAATTGGTCGATGAAATAAGGAGAACGAAGGAATTGACGGATAAACCGTTTGGCGTGAATTTTGCAATTGGGCAGCATGGAAGACCTTATGAGCATATGCTTGAAGCGGCCGTGGAGCAAGGAATTGCAGCTGTTTCCGTAACGGGCGGCAACCCTGGGCCCTTTCTTGATTGCGTCAAGGACACTTCTGTGAAAAAACTTGTGCTGGTTGCAGCGACAAGGCAAGCGGTGAAGGCTGAACAGCTTGGTGCAGATGCAGTTATGGTGGTTGGCCAGGAGGGGGGCGGACATTTAGGACGGACGGATATCGGTACCGCTGTTTTGATTCCTCAAGTTGTGGATGCCGTGAAGATTCCGGTCATTGCTTCTGGCGGCTTTGGTGATGGACGCGGTTTGATAGCAGCGATGGCACTTGGGGCGGAAGGAATCGAGATGGGAACCAGGTTCATTGCAGTCAAGGAGTGTATACATGCACATGAATTATATAAAAAAGCCTTGGTTTCCGGTACGGAAAATGATACCGTTGTCATTAAGCGGTCCATCGGTGCACCGGCCCGGGTGATAGCAAATGGCTGGACGAGTAAAATTCTTGAAATTGAAAAAGAAAACGGTGGATATGAGCAATTGAAGGATTACATAAGCGGAAAAGCGAATCAGCGCTATATCCATGATGGTATGAAAGAAGAAGGATATGCTTGGGCAGGACAAGTGATGGGTCTGATCCATGATGTTCCGACGACAGCTGAGCTGTTCAGCCGGATCATCGGCCAAGCTGAGGCAATTCGCTCGAAATGGGCATACTGAAGGTGGATGGTCTCCCCCGACAACATGAAAAAACGATCTAGAAGGAGCGTGTTTAAGGTATGGATTATCAGTATCCAATGGACCTTGATTGGTCAACGGACGAAATCGTCGATGTAATTAAATTTTTCGAAGCGGTGGAAAAAGCTTATGAGAGCAAAATCCAGAAGGAAGCGTTCATGAAGGCTTACCGAAGATTCAAGGAAATCGTTCCAGGTAAGGCGGATGAAAAGAACTATACGGATGAGTTCGAGTCGGTCAGTACCTATTCTGCGTATCAAGTCATTAAGAAGGCTAAGGGGCTTGAGGACGGCGACTGGGTTAAAATGAAATAATAATTTGAAAACTTTATTGACTTACTGAAAAGATTGTTTTAACATAATAACCAAGAAAAAGATAAAGGCAGTGACGAAGAAGAGTACCTTAATGCAGTTCCGCAGAGAGCCAGTGGTTGCTGAAAACTGGTGAACGAATTTAAGCGAATGGACTTCCGAGCCCCAAACCGAAACGGATGGACGGAGTAGGCTTTGGCGATTATCTCATCGTTAATGGAGATAGGCATGGAATGAATCATGCCGTAAAGTGAGCTAATTTAGCTAATTAAGGTGGTACCACGGGTTCCTCGTCCTTTGGATGAAGGGCCTTTTTGCGTTTTTTCGAAAAAATGATACTTAAATCTATGATTAAGAGTAGTAATCTTTTTAGATTCGTCACAGAGAGCCGGCATAGGTGGAAACCGGTACGATATAAAAGGATGAATGGGCTTATGAGTGGTTTCTTGAAATAAGTAGGGAAACCCGGCTTCCTCCGTTAAAGGGTTTGGCAGGAAATATTTCCTGCTTGAGAGGGAAAAATGATTTATTTTTCCAACTTGAGGTGGCACCGCGGTATCCCGTCCTCTGCAGACACATTTTTGTGTTTGCAGGGGATTTTTTTGTGGATTTTAATTCGGTTGAGGCAGAAGCGCCATATACCCAAAAAGGGCACGGCAATCGAGTTCACATGATCGAATAAGAATTTGGAGGGGATTTTTGATGAAAGATTTGAATGAAAAGAAGATGCTTCGCTTCAAAATGGAAACCATTGAAGGCGATATTCATACACCCATTGCCATATTTCAGAAATTAGCAGGGGAACAAAGGTTTTTATTGGAGAGTTCGAATTCCCATCATGATAATGGACGTTACTCGTACTTAGGCTCGAATCCGTATTTGGAGGTAACGTCACTTGCTGGCCGCGTTTATGTGAACGATCCTGAGACGGGTGGCCAAAGCATCAAGAACATAAACATCATCGAGTTTCTGAAAAGGGAATTGTTGGTGGAGATAGGGGACACCCCAATTAACATTCCGCCATTTAATGGGGGAGCGATCGGATATATGGGGTATGATGTCATTCGCCTATTTGAAAATATAGGTCCGGTGCCTCCCGATTCTCTTCAAATGCCGGATGCCCATTTTCTTTTTTATAAGGAATTATATATATTCGATCATGTGCTTCAGAAGATACATCTGTTGACTGCTGAGGAAGAAAGTGAAAAAAGTCTGTTGCGGATGAAGGATACAATCAACCAGGCAAACATACCATCAAAGGAAATATCGTCGGAATATTTGGAATTCGACTCGAATTTCACCCAGGAAGAATTCGAGCAGATGGTACGCGAAGTTAAAGAGGCGATTGTGGCAGGTGAGGTGTTTCAAGTGGTTCTATCGCAAAGGTTTAAAGCGGACTTTGATGGAAAGCCTTTCGATGCATACCGCCGTCTGCGTTTAGCCAATCCCTCCCCATATATGTTTTATATAGAATTTGGTGATTATACCATCATAGGATCTTCTCCGGAAAGCTTAATCAGTGTTTCATCTGGAGTCGTCCATGTTAACCCGATTGCCGGCACAAGGCCAAGAGGAAAAACGGATGAAGAAGATAAAGGCTTTGAAAGAAGCCTGCTGATGGATGAAAAGGAACTTGCCGAACATAGGATGCTTGTTGATTTGGGAAGGAATGATCTTGGGCGGGTATGTGAAATAGGATCGATCCACCTTACCGAGGAAATGGAAATTCAAAGATATCAGCACGTGATGCATATTGCTTCGAAGGTCAGCGGAAAGCTTAGAGAAGGATTTACGAGTTTGGATGCATTGTCTGTCTGCCTTCCTGCCGGGACTGTTTCAGGCGCCCCTAAGATTCGGGCGATGGAGCTGATCAATGAACTGGAGAATTGCAAACGCGGGGTGTATTCCGGCTCCATAGGTTACATGGGCTTCGGAGGGGATCTGGATATGGCTTTGGCGATTAGGACGATGATCATTAAAGGCGGTAAGGCCTATGTACAGGCAGGTGCGGGAATCGTCTATGATTCAGATCCAAAAACGGAATATGAAGAAACACAAAATAAGGCACGGGCGCTAATGGAGGTACATGGAAAATGATTTTACTAATTGATAACTACGACTCATTCACCTATAACCTTTATCAATATTTAGGGGAAGTGGAGAAAGACATCATCGTAAAAAGGAATGACGAAATAACCATAGCCGAAATCGAGGAACTGAACCCAATGGCAATCGTTATTTCCCCTGGCCCTGGACGGCCGGAAGATGCTGGTATCAGCATTGAAATCATCCTTCATTTTTATAAGAAGGTTCCGCTTTTGGGCATTTGTCTCGGGCACCAAGCGATCGGTGCAGCTTTTGGTGCGAATGTGGTTGGGGCACAACATATCATGCACGGGAAAACATCGGTTATCGAGCATGATGGATCAGGGGTATTTGCCAATCAGGATGTGCAATTTCCGGTCATGCGTTACCACTCCCTAGTGGTGGAGAGAGGAAGCCTGCCAAAAGAATTGAACGTTA
Source organism: Bacillus sp. mrc49 (assembly GCF_002803435.1). Classification (NCBI taxonomy): domain Bacteria; kingdom Bacillati; phylum Bacillota; class Bacilli; order Caryophanales; family Bacillaceae; genus Bacillus; species Bacillus sp. mrc49. The sequence goes on from NZ_PHNG01000800.1 coordinate 472,996, forward strand.
CGGCAGCAGCACTGGATGATGGGGAGATCATGGCATTGCAGCATGATGAGTTCCCATTATACGGTCTGCAGTTCCATCCTGAGTCCATCGGGACGAAAATCGGCAAGGAATTATTGCATGAATTTTACGAGATTGCCGGGAATTTTCAGTTGGAAAAGAAACAATCCATTTTATAAAATCAAAAAACGACTGGGGGAGTTAGCGGTGAAGGAATATTTAGCAAAGTTAGCAGAGCGTCAGACATTGACGGAAGATGAGATGAGCAGAGCAGCCCAAGCGTTATTTTCTAAAGATATCACCGAAAGCGAAATGGCAGCTTTTATCATTGCCCTGAAAGCGAAAGGGGAAACGGCAGGAGAAATAGCAAGCCTTGTTAAAGTCATGAGAAAGGAAGCAAGGAGCGTCCAAACAAGCTCGGTTAATGTAATGGATAATTGCGGTACTGGGGGGGATGGGTCAAAAAGCTTCAATATAAGTACGGCATCGGCCTTCGTAATTGCTGGAGCAGGAGTCAAGGTGGCCAAACATGGCAACCGCAGCATTTCAAGCAGAACGGGCAGTGCGGATGTACTGGAAGAGCTGGGAGTTAATTTGTCCTTGGAGCCTGAGATGCTGAAAGAGGTATTGGAGGAAAACGGGATAGCATTTCTGTTCGCTCCATCCGTCCACCCTAATATTGCACGGATCATGAAAGTGCGAAAAGAATTGAAAATCCCGACAATCTTCAATTTAATTGGGCCCTTGACCAATCCAGTCCAACTTGAAACCCAATTATTGGGGATAAATCGTCGCGATATGCTCGAGCTATTCGCAGATGTGCTCCATAAATTAGGCAGAACACGCGCTATCGTCATAAATGGCGCCGGATTCATGGATGAAGCAAGCCTTCAGGGAGAGAATTCGCTCGTGCTGTTGGAGCGAGGGGATATCATTCCGTTTACCCTGCATCCCGAGGAGGTGAATCTGCCCGTATACGATAACGAAAAGATCAGGGGCGGCGATGCCAAACAGAATGCCGATATCATGCTGCGCTTGCTGAAAGGGGAAAAAGGGGCCTACCGTGATACCGTTTTATTGAATGCCGGCCTGGGTTTATACGCACATGGCACGGCAGCAACGATCAAGAAAGGAATTTCCTTGGCCAAGGAAAGCCTGGATAGCGGCTCCGCTCTTTCGAAATTGGAAAATTTGATTGCTTACGGCAATAGAAATAAGGTGGTCTTGTAATGGAAAATATCTTAACGAAAATCATCGAACAGAAAAAAGTCGAAGTCGCAAAATTAAAGGAAACAGGTTTAGATGAATCAGTCATGATCGACGTGGTCAGGCCGTCTCTCGTGCAAACGTTGAAAACTGCCAAGACCATCGCTGTCATTGCCGAAATCAAACGGGCCTCCCCTTCGAAAGGGAATATTAGGATGGATGTAAATCCGATCGAGCAGGCGCTGTCCTATGAAAGGGGCGGTGCGGCAGCGATATCCGTATTGACGGATGAAGCATTCTTCAAAGGGTCGATCGCGGATTTAAGGTCGGTGAGCGAAGCCATAAAAATCCCAAGGCTGTGCAAAGATTTCATCATCGATGAGATTCAGATCGATCGTGCCTATCGTGCTGGTGCGACCATCATCCTATTAATTGTGGCAGCACTTTCCCAAGATCGGCTTCAGGAGTTATATCAATATGCAAAAAATAAAGGGCTGGATGTGTTAACCGAAATTCATGATGAAGCTGAATTGGAACGAGCTCTTGAAATTAATGCAGAACTTATCGGGATCAACAATCGGAACTTAAAAACATTCAAAGTGGATTTGGCTGTCACGGAGCGATTGGCGAAACGGCTTGATCCAAAGCGCCACCTCATCATCAGTGAAAGTGGAATCAAGACAAAAGAAGACGTATTGCGAGTGAAGAAGGCTGGTGCTGTGGGGATTCTGGTCGGCGAAACACTGATGATCTCAGCGAATCTTCCCAATACCATGGCAGAACTGCAAATGAGCATATAAGGAGATTGCTATGTTAGTAAAAATATGTGGGATAAAGACATTGGCTGCTGCCCAAGAAGCTGTAAAATACGGAGCGGATTTGATTGGGTTCATTTTTGCAGAAAGCAGCAGGAAAGTAGCTCCTGAATTGGTCGGTGAATTCGGATTGAAGCTTCCGGGTCATGTTAAAAAAGTCGGAGTGTTTTCCAACCAGACCGAGCAAGAAGTGATAAGGATTGCTGAAGTGGCAGGGTTGGATTTTATTCAGCTGCATGGCGATGAGTCGGCCAGCTTCGCTCGCAGGATGCCGCTCCCGGTGATCAAGGCTTTTGCCATCCGCTCAGAAACAGATCTTGAAAAGCTTCAGGACTACCCAGCTGAATTTTTATTGGTGGATCTTCCAAAGGGATCTTCTGGCAAGGGTCTGACTTTGGATTGGGGTATGATCGGCGAAGCGATGTTACCTCGCAGGAAACTGATCCTTGCAGGCGGTCTGACTCCTGAAAATGTGGGGAACGCAATTAATGCCGTTTCACCAATTGCCGTGGATGTAGCAAGCGGGGTTGAAACAAATGGATTAAAAGATTCGCTGAAAATGAAAGCATTTATTAATGAGGCGAAAAATACAGCCGGAAAAGGGGAATGAATAGATGACTACTTATACGCAACCTGATCGAACTGGACATTTTGGAGCTTACGGGGGCAGGTTCGTTCCGGAAACATTAATGGCCGCGATAACGGAACTTGAGGAAGTATATGATCGATCCAAAAAAGATCCTGAGTTTCAAAAGCAGCTGAGCTATTATTTGAAGCAGTATATCGGTCGCGAAACTCCTCTCTATTATGCGGAGAATCTTACGAAACTGGCTGGCGGTGCCGATATTTATCTGAAGCGTGAGGACTTGAACCATACCGGAGCACACAAAATCAATAATACGATCGGCCAGGCGTTACTGACTCAGAAAATGGGCAAGAAAAAAGTGATTGCCGAGACGGGGGCAGGGCAGCATGGAGTGGCGACTGCGACAGTTTGCGCTTTGCTGAAGCTGGAGTGCATCATCTTCATGGGAGAAGAAGATATCAGGAGGCAGAAACTGAATGTGTTTCGGATGGAGCTATTAGGCGCCAAGGTCGTATCCGTATCACAAGGAAGCGGGACACTGAAGGATGCAGTTAATGAAGCCCTGCGTTATTGGGTAGCTAATGTGGACGACACCCATTACATAATGGGGTCCGTTCTTGGTCCGCACCCTTTTCCGGTAATTGTTCGCGATTTTCAAAGTGTGATAGGCAAGGAAACGAAGCGCCAGTATTTGGAGGAAAACCACACCCTGCCAGATGCCGTAGTCGCATGCATAGGCGGGGGCAGCAATGCGATGGGAATGTTTTATCCGTTCATTGAAGATGAAACGGTCGAATTATATGGAGTGGAAGCGGCAGGTCATGGACTTGATACACATTTACATGCTTCCAGCCTGACGAAAGGGAAGCCAGGTGTGCTGCACGGTGCATTCATGTATGTTTTACAGAACGAAGACGGGCAGATCCAGGAGGCGCATTCGATTTCAGCAGGGCTGGATTATCCGGGGGTGGGTCCGGAACATAGTTACCTAAAAGATACCAAGCGAGTGGAATATACGTCTGTTACAGATGATGAAGCCTTGGAAGCGCTGATGCTGCTATCAAGGGAAGAAGGGATAATTCCTGCTTTGGAAAGTTCACATGCCATTTCCTATGGTTTGAAACTTGCCAAGGAAATGGATAAAGGTACAGGATTGGTGATTTGCTTATCTGGCCGTGGCGATAAGGATGTAGAAACGGTTCAATCGTTAATAGGGGGCAGTGAACATGAATAAATTAACAAAGGCGCTTGAAGAATGTAGGATTAAGCAGGAAAAAGCGTTCATTCCTTATATAATGGCAGGCGATGGCGGTCTAGAACGTTTGAAGAGCCAGCTTCTTTTCCTTGAAAATAGCGGAGCGACAGCCGTGGAGCTAGGTATACCATTCTCTGACCCTGTTGCGGATGGACCGGTCATCCAGCAGGCTGGCATCCGTTCCTTGGAAAATGGCACCACTTTAAGGGATGTACTGAAAAAAGTGAAGGAAATCAAAAATGAGGTGAAGATCCCCATCATCTTAATGGGCTATTCCAATTCGCTCATGGCCTATGGTCTTAAAGAATTTACCGAAGATTGCCTTAGTGCGGGAATATCCGGATGTATCATTCCGGATGTGCCAATTGAAGAAGAAGCGGTGTTTTCCTCTATCAAAACGGCAGGGATCGTGCTTATCAGGCTCGTGACACTCACCTCCTCGAAAGAGCGCATCACAGAGATTACAGCAGGGGCAGAGGGCTTTATTTATGCAGTTACAGTTAAGGGCATCACTGGTACCCGTGACACTTTTGCAGGGGAACTGGGGGACTACCTCAAGAAGGTGAAGGAGCTTAGTCCCGTTCCTGTTCTTGCTGGTTTTGGCATTTCGACGCCAGAACATGTCCGGGATACGATCAAGTCCTGCGATGGGGTCATTGTCGGCAGCAAGATCATAGAATGCTTTGAATCAGGTCAGGAAGATCAAATCAATGAACTGATACAAGCGAGCAAAGATTTAGTTCGAAAATAAAGAAAAAGGGTTCCGGAATGTAAAAATTCCGGAACCCTTTTGGATTTTCGCTTCATTTATAGAATAACCCTACGGCCCGCTATGTAAGGCCAAACAAGGACAGTGTGTTTGGGCCAGGGAGATGAATGCTTAGACTGTTGCTTTCCAAAGCAGGCATAAAAAAATACCCCCTTAATTGTTAGTTTGGTGCCTAACAGTTAAGGGGCAGTTCAACTCATTTTTCATCGGGTTTGCCTACAGACTGGTGAAGCAAGCGACCGCTCTCCTTTTCATTTGCAGCAAGATTGGCGAGCGTCCCATAATCCCATGTCGAATGATGATTCATCGTGTTTAATTTAATTTATATAAGGGTAAAAGATGTTCAAACGCATCTTGAATGGTCTTCATGAAATCATCATCATTCATTTTAATGGCATCATCACGTGAAATTCTTATGCCGCATAGGATTTCAGCTTTCTTTACAGTTTGCAACCGGTGGAACATAGAGTTCAAATCTTCTATGTCTAGACCTTCATGAGGAATGACATCAGGTTTTGTATGATCCATCGACCAAACATAATGAGATGGAATGCTTTTGATCAAACGGTCCGCCTGTTGCTCCAGTTTCTTTCCGATTTCCATTTTATTCGGGGCTTCATAAATGACGGCGTACCAAATGAACATATGGGTTTCCCACAGCCCAATTTGAAAATGCGGCATCATTTTATATCCTCTGCTGTTTGCAGCGAAAGCTACCCATGTATCTTTAGGAGGATTCACAGTCCGTCTAGCATGCTTTGCCACATGAGGGTACATTTCATCCCCCGTCATCACGGAAAGCTGTTGGGAAAAATGCTCGCCAAGAGCTTGTAGTTTGGGTTGGATTCGATCTTTTAAAGTTTCCATGCGTTGTTCCAATCCATCAATCGTGAAAACGTTAAAATCATCTGCCGTGAATCTTGCTATATTCATTATCATCTCTCCTACTGTGTCATTTGCACATATTGTAGCATAATTAAAAGTGAAAATTAATTAATACGATTATGGGGCGTCGCGGCAAAATTCCTTCTAGGTTAAAACACAAATTAGTTGCTATTTGTTGTAGGAAGACATATGATAAACTATAAATAAATTCAGAAAATTAGGTTAATTGAAGGGAGAATGTTAATTATGAAACAAGTCATGAACCAAGCATTAAAGGCTAAAGAAGTTGAGAGACATAGAGCTGCAGTGTTAAGAATGGAAATGGACTATGAATTAGCAACCCTTTTTGAAGCGATTGGTGAAGAGAATGATCAAATGCGGTCACAATGCAAGCAAAGGCTTGAACGGATCCGGTTGGAATTGTTGAAGTTAAAAGCATTGTAAGAAGCTTGTCCGCAAGGATCATGAAGGAGAATGACTGAAGGAAATGAATCAATTTCAATACAAGGAATTTCATTATAGATGAACGGACACTTATTTTATTTAAAAAATAATGTGTCCGTTTTTCATTCGAAGCCCAAACTAAAAAATGGGGGGCGCCCGACGTTTCCCTGCTTTCGATAGGATTATCAAAAATGTAAGATGTTAAAAACTTGAAGACAAACTATATTTGCTTTAATCTTTATAGGAGGATCATTTTAATGTAGTTTCTGATCATAAAGGACGGGGATATTATAATGGCATCGGTAAAGGAAATGGATACATATGCAAAATTATGGATGAAGGAAGCGGGATCGAGACTAAGGGCTTCCTTTAATACCAAATTGGATATTGAAATGAAAACGAATCCTAATGATTTGGTTACAAATATGGATAAGGGGATCGAAAAGTTTTTTTGCGACAAGATTGGTGAGGTCTTCCCTGATCACCGGATTTTTGGGGAAGAGGGAATGGGCAATGATATAAAAGATTTAAAGGGAACAGTGTGGATCATCGACCCGATTGACGGGACATTGAACTTCATTCATCAACAGAGGGATTTTGCCATTTCTCTTGGGGTTTATGTGGATGGCATCGGAAAAATCGGCATGGTCTATGACGTCGTTAGTGATGAATTATATCATGTGATCAAGGGACAGGGAGCATACATGGATGATCAACGCCTTCCTTCGCTCGAGCCGGCAACGGTAAATAGGTCCATTGTTTCCATTAATGCAAGCTGGGTGACGGAAAACCGCAGGATAGACCCGCGTCTTTTAGCGCCGCTCGTCCGGGATGCACGAGGAACCCGTTCGTATGGTTCGGCAGCATTGGAGCTTGCCTTCGTGGCTGCTGGAAGGATTGATGCCTATATAACGATGAGGCTCATGCCGTGGGATTTTGCCGGAGGAGTGTTACTTATAGAGGAAGTGGGCGGAGAAGTAAGTAATATCAAAGGTGGCAAGTTGAACTATATAGAAGGTGATTCCCTTTTCGTTTCCAAGCCGGGACTGCACAAAGAAGTATTCGATAAATACTTATCAGGTAACTCCGGCCTTTGATGCCGAATTGCCTTATTGTAATAATTAACAAAAAAAAACTCGCTGTTTCAGCGAGTTTTTTATATTATAACTTTCCTGCTTCGCGTAATTTTTTCTTCTGAGTGAATCCAAACCCCATCAAACCGCAAAGGACAACGATTGCAGCCAATATCCCAATCAAGCTTTTTTCAGCAATGAAGATGCCGATGGAGCCAATACTGGATGTTGCCAATATCGCTAATATTAAGAAATTCCATTTAATATTCATACTATCACCCCTAATATGTCTATTGTACATAATTTCTGTATTTGTTTCTAGTATGTTTGTGATATAATATGTAAGTTAATACTAGTGATACGTTATACACAAACTTTTTTAGGAGTGAATTTTTTGAAATTAAGAGAAAATATTCGTAATATAGCCATCATTGCCCACGTTGACCATGGTAAAACAACGTTAGTGGATCAGTTGCTTAAGCAATCTGGTACTTTCCGTGAAAACGAGCATGTGGAAGAGCGTGCGATGGACTCTAATGCGATTGAAAAAGAACGCGGAATTACGATTCTTGCGAAAAATACAGCAGTACAATACCAAGATACACGGATTAACATTTTGGATACACCAGGTCATGCCGACTTCGGCGGTGAAGTGGAACGGATCATGAAAATGGTCGATGGCGTTTTGCTTGTCGTTGACGCCTATGAAGGTTGCATGCCGCAAACTCGTTTTGTGTTGAAAAAAGCATTGGAGCAAAAAATCACGCCAATCGTTGTCGTGAACAAAATCGATAAAGATTCTGCACGTCCAGATGAAGTGGTTGATGAAGTAATCGACTTATTCATTGAATTGGGAGCTGAAGAAGAACAGTTGGAATTCCCGGTTGTCTTCACTTCAGGTATTGCTGGTACAGCAAGCTTGGATTCCGATCCTGCCAAACAAGAAAAAGACATGACACCACTATTCGAAACGATCGTTGAAACGATCCCTGCACCAATCGATAACTCAGAGGAACCGCTTCAATTCCAAGTGGCCTTACTTGACTACAATGATTATGTAGGTCGTATCGGTGTTGGCCGTGTATTCCGCGGTAAAATGCATGTAGGACAGCAAGTTTCATTAATGAAGCTTGATGGAAAGGTTAAACAATTCCGTGTAACGAAAATCTTTGGTTATATCGGCTTGAAGAAAGTTGAAATCCAAGAAGCCGTTGCCGGTGACTTGATTGCCGTTTCTGGTATGGAAGATATTAACGTAGGGGAAACGGTCTGTCCGGTCGAACATCCTGACGCGCTTCCAATCCTGCGTATTGACGAGCCAACATTACAAATGACATTCCTTGTCAATAACAGCCCATTCGCAGGACGTGAAGGGAAATTCGTTACAGCGCGTAAAATCGAAGAGCGCTTGAAAAGCCAATTGCAAACGGACGTCAGCTTAAGAGTCGAAAACACCGATTCTCCGGATGTTTGGGTCGTTTCAGGCCGTGGAGAGCTTCACCTTTCCATCTTGATCGAAAACATGAGACGTGAAGGATACGAGCTGCAAGTTTCTAAACCGGAAGTTATCGTTCGCTTGATTGATGGTGTCCGTTGTGAACCGGTTGAACGCGTTCAGATTGACGTACCTGAAGAGCACACTGGTTCTATCATGGAATCCATGGGAGCACGTAAAGGTGAATTGTTGGATATGATCAATAGCGGAAGCGGTCAAGTCCGTTTACTGTTCACGATTCCAGCTCGCGGATTGATCGGTTATTCAACCGAGTTCTTAACGATCACTCGCGGATATGGCATCATGAACCACTCGTTTGACAGCTACCAGCCAATGGCACAAGGCCAAGTCGGCGGAAGACGTCAAGGTGTACTTGTTTCCATGGAATCAGGAAAAACTACACAATATGGAACGATGCAAGTAGAAGACCGCGGTGTTATTTTCGTTGAGCCGGGTACGGATATTTATGAAGGCATGATCGTCGGGGAACATAACCGTGATAGCGATTTGACTGTAAATATCGTTAAAGCGAAACAAATGACGAATATGCGTTCAGCGAATAAAGACCAAACTTCTTCCATGAAAAAACCGAGAATCCTGTCTCTTGAAGAAGCTTTGGAATACTTGAACGATGATGAGTACTGTGAGGTAACTCCGGAGTCCATCCGCCTTCGTAAAAAGATCCTTGATAAAAACGAGCGTGAAAGAGCGGCTAAAAGGAAAAAAGTTGCTGTTGAAGAAAAATAAATAGCAAGAGGAGGAGAATAGATTGGATATCCAAGAGCGATTATCATTTTTTGCAGCATTGTACAGAGTGGATGAGAATCCTGAAGCAGGAATGTGGTATTTGTATTTAACGGTCTTAGGATTGTGCATCCTTGTCTATCAGTTAGGTTTTGCCAAAAAGTTACCTTTGCTAAAAAATGTGGTCATTTATGCAGTAATGGCACTTGGATGTACCCTTCTTTCTTTCTTTGCGGTGTTTCTTCCTATGGGGGAAGCCTTGGTCATCGCATCTCTTGTTCTTGGGATTTATAGAATCCGTCTTCATAATTCCAGAAAAGAAGAACGGGCATAAGCTGATGAAATCATTACAGGATGCTTTATACAATTGGTTGACTATAAAAGTTGTCTGTGATGCAAGACCTGATGACACTGCTGCGCGCGAAACCGAAATGTTTTTCATGCAGTTGTTGAAAGACGATCATCGAGTGAACATTGATTCGGTTTCACGAGCAGAGCCTTTTTACTTCGTCGAGTATACAATGGATGAAGAAACGAAAAAGCAGCGTTTCCCAATCGAATTGATTGATATCATGTTAGATCAAATTCAGCTGGAACCAGAAAAGTATAAAAATATCGAGTAATGATAAAAAGAACCGTGCGAAATTCGTACGGTTCTTTTTATATGGCTTTTGGTAGGGAAAGTGCGTAAAACAGGTGCAGAATTGCCCACAAACTGAAGGCGGTCATATCTGAAGGCAGGACATCGCCTGTCAAGGACCATGCCGATAATGGAAAGTACAGAATGACCGCAGGGATGATCGTCAGGAATGCAAGCAGGTATGTATTCAAGCCCCTGAAGATTTTTAATGGAACGACGACTTGGACATAACCATAAGTAATCGCTAACGAGAATAGCAGATGGAATAAGAACAATGACTCCTCACCCCAGGGAACGGTGCCGATGACAGGAAGGAAATCCACATTCAGTAAAAGCGTATACACTTTTATTCCAGAAAGCATTTCAACCCACCTCATAACCAATCCAAGGACAATCCCATTAAGGAGACCGATCACAACGGTTCTATACCTGCGATTACCATTCATCTTCCGTTTTGATAGTACGGTAAAGCCTGAAGTTCCCCGTTGCAATCCGTTCATTCGTACGCTTTTCTATGCGTTGATTGCAGGTATTGCACATATAGGTATGTATAGGCCGATTACGGAGTTTCTTTGCTTCTGGACTATCGTCAGGGATCGATTCGATTTGATCGCATATTACACATTTAACCTTCATATCATTTGAACCTCACTTCAATTCGAATATGCTTTTAAGTATACCAATATTTTAATGGTAAAACGAGGATAAAGTGCAAGCGTACCTTGAACGTGAAACGTTTTTTGGAGCAAGGACAGCCATAAAACAAAAACCCGAAGAATCGCTTCGGGTTAGTAAACTCATTCCATATGGTGATTGGATTGATCATTTTGCTCTTTATCCAGCTCTTTTCTTTCCTGATTGTCATTCAGCTTATTCTTTTCCCTGTCAATCGTTTTTGAAGGCATTGGTGTCAAAATATCACCCGGAACCTCAGGGATTACTCTGCTTGTGATGTCAGCCAGTTCATTCAAGATCCCTCTTACAGGTTTACCGTTTTTAATATCCTTTGCTACTTCCCGGATCCGTTCGTTTAAATCCGGATCGGCGACGATGATGGCACTTGCACCGTCAGGATCATGCTTTAACGTTTCACCGACCGAGTATTTAATCGACCCTACCTGTGAACGCTCAATGTCCTGGTCAATATCTATCCCTACTATCGCATATTTGCCGAGAACCACTGCAGTGGCATCATTCACTTCTGGAATGGATTCAGCCAAACCAGTGAGCCTTTTTGCCGTTTGCTGCCCGGTATCTCTGTCCGCTTCCTGGATGGTCGAGTTGTTGACTTTCGTTATATGGTTTTTTGCATGATCTTCCGACGCTTGATTTTTATTATCCATTGAACACCCCACCATCAAGAGCATGGCAGAAATAGATAAAATGATTTTTTGCAAGATATGGCCCCCTTAAAGTATTGGTTAGTTACAGCCTGTCCACACCGGCTATTTCTGATGCATATAGGCATAAATTTCAGCAGACAATGATATGTTCCGTGTTATGTGATGATATCTTTACAGGAAGTTTTCTTTATAGTCTGTAAATGTTCTTCTATCTTTATGCAAAGGAACATATATTTTATCAACAGTCTCGTCCGCTACATAACTGCTGAGTGTAGTAAATGGTAAGGCATATCCTAAAGAGCAGGCAGGAGGCGTCATATTGGGAAATAAAATCTATGTTTTAGATACGAATGTCCTATTGCAGGATCCGTATTCGATTTATTCATTTCAAGATAATGAAGTGGTCATTCCTGCAGTCGTCTTGGAAGAATTGGATTCGAAAAAAAGGTATATGGATGAAATAGGAAGAAACGCCAGGCAAGTATCGAAGCTGATCGATAGCTTCCGTGAAAAAGGGAAGCTTCACCTGAGCATCCCCCTTCATAATGGAGGAAGCTTAAGGATTGAACTCAATCACCGGTCATTCCATGAGCTTCAGGAAATTTTTGTGGAGAAAACGAACGATAACAGAATATTGGCCGTTGCCAAAAATTTATCATTGGAAGAGGAGACGAAAGAAGGCGGCAAAACCGTCATCCTTGTAAGCAAAGATACCCTTGTAAGGGTGAAAGCCGATGCGATCGGGCTTGAGGCAGAGGATTTTTTAAATGATCGCGTCGTTGAATTGGACCATATATACGGTGGGCATAAAGAAGTGTTCGTCGAGATCGATAATCTGAATAAGTTTTATGAAAAAAGTTTTCTGCCACTTGAAGAACTGACAAAAGACACGTATTATCCCAATCAGTTCCTGTTGATGAAGGACACGCTGGGGAGTTCAGCTTCCGCAATTGGCATAGTGGATGAGAACTGCAGGTTCGTTAAGAAATTGGTATATGAAGGTGAGCATATTTGGGGGATCAAGCCTAGGAATGTCCAGCAGACGATGGCCCTTGATTTGTTGCTTCGTTCCGATATCCAGCTGGTGACGCTGATAGGGAAAGCAGGAACAGGGAAAACATTATTGGCATTGGCGACAGGCTTGATGCAGACGGAGGATCTGTCACAATATAAGAAACTTTTGGTTGCCAGGCCCATCGTCCCCGTAGGCAAGGATATTGGATATCTCCCTGGGGAAAAAGAAGAGAAGCTACGACCTTGGATGCAGCCTATTTTTGATAATCTGCAATATTTGTTCAATACGAAAAAACCGGGTGAATTGGATGCCATTTTAGCGGGCATGAGTTCGATTGAAGTCGAGGCATTGACGTATATAAGGGGGAGGAGCATCCCTGATCAATTCATCATCATCGATGAAGCGCAAAATCTAACGAAGCATGAGGTCAAGACAATATTGACGAGAGTAGGGGAGCGGAGCAAAATTGTCTTGATGGGGGATCCCGAGCAAATAGATCATCCTTATTTAGATGAATATAATAATGGCTTGACCTATGTGGTGGAAAAATTCAAGACAGAGCGTATAGCCGGACATGTTAAATTAATTAAAGGGGAACGGTCAGGGTTGGCCCAACTCGCCGCTACGCTATTATAAAGGAATAGGCAAGCGGGGGAAGCCCCCTTGCCTATTCCTTTAAGGCTTTATGACCCTTCAGCCACTATTTTATGGTGAAAGACCGTACATTCTTAATCGGATCATCGAGGTTGGAGGCATCGCCAAAATAAATTTCCATCGGCCCGCCCTCTGTTACTTTAAGGGGCTTGCCATCCTTGGAAAAGCCAAGGAAAAATTGAAGAGCCGTTTCCAAAGGGAACGTAAATTCTTTATCTGCAGTTGTAACCATGACTTCCGTTACCCCGTTTTCAGGTTCGGCATTTTTCAAAAAAGGTTCGAAGGGGATGCCGAAAGTCCCTTCCATCAATCTTTGCTTTTCGAATTTCCGTTCCGTCTTCAATGTAGGAGGCATGGTTGCTCCTTCTTGTATTTCTTTTTGCCAATGCTTGGAGGCCTTGATCGTATACTCTTCCAATTCATTGACCTCTGCTCTGTCAGCGTGGAAATATGTATCGATTTCGACTTTACGGTCATCAAAAATCCAGACACCGGGATCAAGCGTTATAGGATATTTCACTTTTCCATTTATAAACACGATGGGTTCCAAATATCTCATTCCTTTCTGTTGCTCTTAAGTAATTATAATCAATAATAAATGAAATGTCACATCATCAAGGATGTCGATTATTATCGTGGCTTCGTATAAGTAACGGAGAGGTGGATGTGACGTTCAGGCGGGAATTTGTTTGTCAATGTCCTTGCTTTTTCACAAAACTAAAGGTAGAATTTAAAGATAAGATATAATCGCTCTGAGCGGGGGGATTTAACATGGCATCTGATATGCTTGTCAATCATCGAGAAAAAGCTTATGCTTTATTAAAAGCAGATGCTGACAAGATTCTAAAACTGATTAAAGTTCAAATGGAGAATCTCACTATGCCTCAATGTCCTTTATATGAAGAGGTACTGGATACTCAAATGTTCGGCCTATCACGGGAAATCGATTTTGCCGTCCGTTTGGGCTTGGTAGAGGATACCGAGGGTAAATCCCTTTTGGAAACACTCGAACAGGAATTGTCAGTTTTGCATGAAGCATCATTGAAAAAATAATAGATAAAACATACTAACTCAAACAAATCTCGATGATTGTTTGAGTTTTTTATTTGTGTACAATCGGCGTTAATAGTGCTATACTTTTTTTGAATGTTACATACTAATTGCCGTGATTTAGCTCAATAGGTGGGCTTTTTTTTACGACCAGAATACGTAGGTTACGTGCACTTTTTTGTACAGCAAAATTCCCGATTGACACTTCTTACGAAATGGATTCCAGGAAAAAAAGCTTGCTCAATTCCTTGTTTTTGCATATGAATATACATAATTTTTTATTTTTTTATTGTATTCAGTTTATTTTAGTATTATGGTTATATTAATTGATTCCAAGTCCAACTGCTTCTTTTTGATAATATATTATAATAGCTTAATATTCTGTTACTAAATGCTAGGGGTTATTTATCATTTGTGATAAGATACGTGAAAATAAAATCTAAAAATATATCGAAATAATTACAACGGCGATAGAATAGGTGTTATCTGATCGTTCTCCCCGCAGTGAGGGAATAACTTTGTGAATAAAAAGTGGTGTATTCATCACGCTTTTTTTCTATATATTCTATAAAAATACATATTGATTAGGGTGATAGCAATGGGTAAACGTATAGAAAAAGTACTGGCGGCAAATCGTGGGGAAATTGCGATTCGGATTTTCAGGGCATGTACGGAACTGGATATTCATACAGTTGCAATCTATTCAAAGGAAGATTATGGTTCTTATCACCGTTATAAAGCGGATGAAGCCTACCTGGTCGGGGAAGGCAAAAAGCCGATTGATGCATACTTGGATATTGAAGGCATCATTGAAATCGCCAAAATGAGCGGTGTCGACGCGATTCATCCTGGTTATGGTTTCCTGTCTGAAAATATTGAATTTGCCAAACGGTGTGAAGAAGAGGGCATAATCTTCATCGGGCCGGAATCAAGACATCTTGATATGTTTGGTGACAAAGTTAAAGCAAGAACACAGGCGGAATTAGCTAATATACCGGTCATTCCTGGCAGCGAGGGCCCAGTGTCCAGCGTGGAAGAAGTCAAGGCATTCGGTGAACAATACGGATTTCCGATTATTATCAAAGCTTCTTTAGGCGGCGGCGGGCGCGGAATGCGGATTGTCGGGAAAATCGAAGAAGTGGAAGAAGCATATGATCGTGCAAAATCAGAAGCCAAGGCAGCCTTTGGCAATGATGAAGTGTATGTAGAACGATTCATCCAAAATCCAAAACACATCGAGGTTCAGATCCTCGCTGATACGCATGGAAATATCGTCCATCTATATGAACGTGACTGTTCGGTCCAGAGGCGGCATCAAAAAGTTGTCGAAGTGGCACCTTCCGTTTCCCTCACGGATCAATTAAGGGAAGAGATTTGCGAGGCAGCAGTCAAATTGGCGAAAAATATTGACTATGTGAATGCCGGTACGGTCGAATTTCTTGTCGCCAATGGAGAATTCTACTTCATTGAAGTGAATCCAAGGGTTCAGGTTGAACATACGATCACGGAAATGATCACCGGTATCGATATCGTCCAATCGCAAATCATGATTGCCGAAGGACATGATCTCCATGGCAAAAAGATCGGAATTCCCGAACAAGCAGGAATAAAAACTCATGGGTATGCCATCCAATCACGGGTGACGACTGAGGATCCTTTGAATAACTTCATGCCTGATACCGGCAAGATGATGGTATACCGTTCAGGTGGGGGCTTTGGTGTTCGGCTGGATGCGGGGAATGGATTCCAGGGTGCGGTTATCACGCCTTACTACGATTCCCTTCTTGTTAAACTCTCGACACATGCGCTTTCATTCGAGCAGGCAGCCTCTAAAATGGTTCGTAACCTTAAGGAGTTCAGGATCCGCGGGATTAAAACGAATATTCCCTTCCTTGAAAATGTTGTAAAACATGAAAAATTCATAACTGGCGAATACGATACTTCCTTCATTGATTCAACTCCGGAGCTTTTCAGCTTCCCGGTCAGGAAAGACCGCGGGACAAAAATGCTTTCGTATATCGGAAACGTAACCGTAAATGGTTTCCCGGGCGTCGAGAAGAAGAAAAAGCCTGTTTTCGACCCAGCCCCAATTCCTAATGTTGCAGGTTTGCCGCTTCTTTCCGGCACAAAAAACATCCTTGAACAAAAAGGCGCAGATGGGCTCGTTAACTGGATTAAAGAGCAAAATGAGGTATTGATCACTGATACCACGTTCCGTGATGCCCATCAATCCTTATTGGCGACGAGAGTCAGGTCGAAAGATATCCTTGATATCGCCGAACCGACAGCAAAACTCCTTCCCGAATTATTTTCAATGGAAATGTGGGGCGGGGCAACGTTTGATGTAGCCTATCGATTCCTGAAAGAAGATCCATGGGACAGGCTGTTAAGCTTCAGGAAAAAGACGCCGAATATCCTTTTGCAAATGCTATTGCGGGCTTCAAATGCAGTAGGTTATAAAAACTATCCTGATAATGTCATTCGTGAATTCGTGGAAAAATCAGCAGATGCAGGGATCGATGTTTTCCGGATCTTCGATAGCTTAAATTGGGTCAAGGGTATGGAAGTGGCGATCGATGCAGTCCGTCAATCAGGTAAAATTGCGGAAGCGGCCATTTGTTATACAGGTGATTTGAATGATCCATCGAGAAGTAAATACAATATCGACTACTATAAAAACATGGCAATGGAATTGGAGCATGCCGGTGCCCATATTCTTGCGATCAAGGACATGGCCGGTCTCCTGAAGCCGGATGCCGCGTACCGTCTTGTTTCGGAATTGAAAGCAACGACATCGCTGCCGATTCACCTTCACACACATGATACAAGCGGGAATGGGATATACATGTATGCCAAAGCGATTGAAGCGGGCGTGGATATCGTTGATACGGCGATTGGCTCTTTAGCCGGGCTGACATCACAGCCAAGCGTGCAAACCCTTCATTACGCACTGGAAGGATCAAGCAGGCAGCCTAAATTGGAAGTAGATGCACTAGAGCGTTTAGGGGAATACTGGGGAGAAGTCCGGAAATTCTATAATGACTTCGAGAGCGGCATGAATGCCCCTCATACGGAAGTGTACAAACACGAGATGCCAGGAGGTCAATACAGTAATCTGCAGCAACAGGCTAAAGCTGTGGGATTAGGAGAACGCTGGCATGAAGTGAAAGAGATGTATCAGCGAGTGAATGCAATGTTCGGTGATATCGTTAAAGTTACTCCTTCTTCCAAAGTGGTGGGGGACATGGCTTTATTCATGGTACAAAATAACCTATCCGAAGAAGATGTCCTGACGAAAGGCAAATCCATTGATTTCCCTGATTCGGTTATCGAGTTATTCGAAGGTTACTTGGGGCAGCCGGTTGGCGGTTTTCCGAAAGAGCTTCAGGAAGTTATCCTAAAAGGGAAGAAACCGATAACGGTAAGACCTGGAGAATTATTGGAAGAAGTGGACTTCGGTGCCCTTAAAGAAGAATTATTCAAGGAATTGGGCCGGGCTGTCACGGATTTCGACGTGCTCGCATATGCCTTATATCCAAAAGTCTTCTTGGATTATAATAAAACCATCGAGCTGTTTGGCGATGTTTCCAATCTTGATACCGCGACTTTCTTGTATGGAATGCGATTGGGAGAAGAAATCGAGGTCGAAATTGAAAAGGGAAAAACCCTTATCGTTAAATTGGTATCAATTGGCCAACCATTGGCTGATGGAACACGGGTTGTGTACTTTGAGTTGAACGGTCAATCGCGTGAAGTGATCATCAAGGATGAAAACATAAAATCATCCGTTATCTCAAAAATGAAGGCTGATCCAAAAAATAAAGAACAAATCGGTGCGACGATGCCTGGTACGGTAATTCGTGCCGTCGTAGAAAAAGGCGATCAAGTCAAGCAGGGGGATCACCTGATCATTACCGAAGCGATGAAAATGGAAACCACCGTCCAAGCACCATTCTCTGGAACCATTAAAAATATCTATGTGAAGGATGGAGAAGCGATCAGCACTGGGGATTTATTGATTGAAATAACCAAGTAGTACCGCTGGCTGTGGCTCTGCAAATGAATGGGGGCATAATGGGGTAGGCTTAAGCCTTCAAGCTTCCCTAAGCCCCTCTACAGGCAATTTAGGGCCATCATATGCATGGATGAAACAGAAAACCACCAATCAAAATGATTGGTGGTTTTTCAGTCTGTAGAAATTATGGTGAATAATGGAGAGCATCTCCTTTTTTTGCTTTGCACACTATATTATTGATTGAACAATCAGATATTAACGAGCAGGTAACGTCGGCGTTATATCATGTTCATTATGCACGTTGACTGTGTTTGGGGAGCTCCCTTTCAGCTTGGCTAAAGCATTTTTCTTGCTTCTGGATGTCAGCAGCATCAAATAGCTCATGACACCAAAAAAGCAGGCGATGAACAAGGCGTGCGATAATGCAATGTATAGGTTCTGCCTTGAGAAAATGATGAATGCACCGGCGGTAACTTGCAGAAAAACAAGAATGAATGCAGCAATCCATCCGCCGTATATCACTTTTTGGTTTTTGTAATATTTATGTGCAATATAAGTCACATAAGATACCCACAGGAATATGGTGCCGGCAATTGCGCGGTGCCCCATTTGAACCCATTCATATAGATTGGAGGGAAGCGCGGGGCTGTCATTAATGCATAAAGGCCAATCCTTACAAATCAGGCTGGATTCCGTATGCCTTACAAGGGCCCCCGTATACACGACAAATAGACTGAAAACCAATACTCCGGTGATATGGAATTTCATCCGTTTATCAACGATAAGTTTTTCGGCTTCGAACTTCTTGTCCACTTCAAAAATCAACAGCGTCAATAAAAAGACGGATGCGAAGGAAATCAGTGATATGCCAAAATGGAGGGCGAGAACAAAATCGGATTGCGACCAAAGGACGGCAGCGGCTCCTATCAACCCTTGCAGCAACAGGAAGCTAAAAGAAAGGACGGATAAAAAACGAGCTTCCCGAATATGGCCAATTTCCCGCCAAGACATATACGACAATAATAAAACCAAGAAACCTCCTGCACCTGAAACGAGGCGATGGGAAAGCTCAATGACCAATTCAAGCGTGATTTTGTCAGGAATCAGCTGACCGTTGCACAATGGCCAGGACCTGCCGCATCCCATTCCGGAATCCGTCTTGGTGACTAGAGCTCCACCCAGTAAGATGAATAGCATTACAATCGTAGTTAAAACAGCAAACCATTTAAGAGACGATTTCACTAGTAGTCCCACCTTCTTCTCTGTAGCCAAGTTATTTTGTTCCATAGTATCAATAATAGCATAAAATATTTCACAAATATTTGTCGAACTTCCTCGATCTTACACAAAATAGGATGATTTTACAAGTTCGGTTAATATTATGGGACGTGAATTAAAATGCCCGAAATAGTTGAAAGTTACATAAGACTTTGATAGAAATAAAGGGAGTGTAAACCTTCAAGTAGGTGCAAAATAGAGATAGAGCCTAGGGGATGATGATAATGACGTACGATTCAAGTTCCGATGGGAAATTTGGCAGCTGCTTACGAATGCAGTGAAAGGTATGGAGACACAAATTGGTCAAAAAATATCCAAATTTTTTTCACAAAAGCTTCCAAAAATGTGTTTTAATATATTGGAGAAATGATTTTACTAAATTTTACTGTTGATAAGCATGATATGAAGAATAATAGCTCTCGATGCATTCCATTGACTACAGTCATTGGTAAATAATTTACTTTTTGTTTTACGCTTCCTTGGTTACAAATATCGAAAAGTATGAAATAATGTTCCTATAGCATATGTAAGTATTTTTTTTGCATTTGCGTCTGTGTTTAATGATTTAAAGGAGGAAAACAAATGTCAGAAACAAGGGGTTTGTCAGAAGCTGTCATGAAGGACAGTAAAGCCGCCCTTCAATCGGATATACCGGAAACAACAGCTTGGAAGGACTTTCTCGCTCTTATAAAAGTGGGGATTGTCAATTCAAATATAATAACAGCTTTTACCGGTGTATGGTTAGCCCTTCATTTTTCAGGGCTAAGCTTTTTAAGTAATCTTGATGTAGTATTTTATACACTTGCCGGATCCGCGCTCATCATGGCGGGATCGTGCAGTTTCAATAATTATTATGACCGGGATATAGATCATTTAATGGAAAGAACGAAAAACCGGCCAACGGTAACCGGAAAAGTTCAGCCTTCGAAGGTTTTGGCGTTAAGCTTCGGCTTAATAGCTGCAGGGTTGATTTTACTAGCCTTGACTAATATGACCACGGCCTTGATTGGTGCATTTGGTGTTTTCGCCTATGTTGTTTTATATACCATGGTATTTAAACGGAGATTCGTATCGAATACGATCATAGGCAGCATATCGGGAGCGGTTCCTCCGCTTATTGGCTGGGCTGCCGTCGATCCGGGCCTTGATACGATCGCTTGGGTTTTGTTTGCGATCATGTTCCTATGGCAGCCGCCCCATTTCTATGCACTTGCGATGAGGCGTGTCGAAGAGTATCGTGCAGCGGGTGTTCCAATGCTTCCGGTCGTAAAGGGGTTCAAGGCTACAAAACGATCAATTATGTTATGGATCATCTGTTTAATGTTCATTCCTTTCTTCCTGATTCCATTAGGAATTCCTCTAGTCATCTTGGCAGCTTTATTAAGTACAGGCTGGCTTATTCTGGGAATTAACGGGTATAGAAAGAAAGATGATGTTAAATGGGCAACATCCATGTTTGTATATTCTCTAAATTATATGACCATTTTATTTGTAGCGATGGTTATTGTCACACTTATCTAGTTTGGTTAAATGAGCTGCGGCCTGTTCCTATACAGACGGCAGCTCACCAATACATATTGCATTAACCGCCATACATACATATTAACGGAAAAGTTTTTCAGCAGGGTCTTCATAAGAGCGGTTACATGAATCATCGTAAAAAAAATCCTTAGATTAGGGATTCTTTCTTTTTTAGAAATTGACATAGAGAGAATATTCGCAATTGCGCCCATTTTTTATTTTGTTAGAAAATTTTGACGAAAGAGGGGGTTTCTGAAGCTATGAAAAAAAGGCTGCACAAATGGCGCCTGTTTGCTCTGCTGGGTATTGTAGGGCTTGTCCTTTCGGGCTGCGGCGAACCATATCTATCCGCACTGAGGCCAGCTGGCGATGTTGCACAATCTCAGTTTGACTTACTGATATTGAGTACACTAATCATGGTATTGGTTATTATTGTAGTGATTGTTTTGTTCGTTGTAGTTTTACTGCGCTTCCGTCGGAAGAAAGGCGACGAAACAATACCGAAACAAATTGAAGGAAGTCATAAACTCGAAATCATCTGGACTGTCATTCCTATCCTTCTTTTAATTGTTCTGGCTGTACCAACCGTCGTCACGACCTTCGACCTGGCTGATACAAAGGCGATGGATAAGAAAGATAAGGATGGAAAAACGAAGGATGCGCTCGTTGTGAATGTTAGGGCTAACCTTTATTGGTGGGAGTTTGAATATCCAGACCTAGGCGTTGTAACAAGCCAAGATTTGGTTGTCCCAACCGATCAAAAAGTCTATTTCAATCTGACTGCTTCAGATGTCAAGCATTCATTCTGGATACCGGCCGCCGGCGGGAAAATGGATACGAATACGGATGGAGTCAATAAGTTTTACTTAGAATTCGATAGTAAAAAAGCAGAAGATTCGAATAATTTATTTTACGGGAAATGCGCTGAGCTTTGCGGTCCTTCCCACGCATTGATGGATTTCAAGGTTGTCCCGAAGTCAAAAAGCGACTTTGATGCATGGGCAAAAGATATGAAATCCGTAAAAGAACCTGTCGTGGAAGGGGATGCAGCCAAGCAGGGAGAAGCTGTGTTCAACAAAAGCTGCATTGGTTGCCATGCAGTGACTCCAAATGATAGCAGACCTGAAGCTGCTCGTCAGGCACCTAATCTGGCTACGTTCGGTGAACGTCAAAAAATAGCGGGCGTTTTGGATCACACGGAAGCAAATGTGAAGAATTGGATCAAAGACCCTGAGAAGTATAAACCGGGCAACACGATGACCGGTACTTACGGTGAACTTTCAGATTCAGATATTGATGCGCTGGCAGCTTATCTATTACAGCTTAAGGTGGAAGAAAAATAGAAGTTTGATCAAGGAGGTTAAATCGTGAGTACGTACGCTAATAAAAAAGGATTTGGCGCTACGATTTGGGATTATTTGACGACGGTGGACCATAAGAAAATCGCCATTTTATATCTTATCTCTGGCGGGCTATTCTTTGTAATCGGCGGTTTGGAAGCGATGTTTATCCGTATCCAGCTTGCAATCCCAAATAATGATTTCGTAAGTGCCGGTTTTTATAATGAAATTTTGACGATGCACGGTACTACCATGATATTTCTGGCGGCGATGCCATTGGTATTCGCCCTTATGAATGCGGTCGTACCGTTACAGATAGGGGCCCGTGATGTCGCGTTCCCATTTTTGAACTCGTTAGGCTTTTGGTTATTCTTCTTCGGAGGAGTCTTTTTGAACCTTTCTTGGTTTTTAGGAGGGGCGCCTGATGCAGGCTGGACGTCATATGCATCGCTATCCATGCACTCTGCGGGGCATGGCATTGATTTTTATGTCCTCGGGTTACAGTTATCGGGCTTTGGATCACTAATAGCGGGTATCAATTTCCTTGTTACCATCATTAACATGCGTACACCAGGTATGACCTATATGCGTATGCCGCTGTTTACGTGGTCAACTTTCGTCGTTTCTGCATTGATATTATTCGCTTTTCCACCGCTTACAGTTGGATTGGTGCTAATGATGTTCGATCGGATGTTCGGCTCGAATTTCTTCGATGTCGCAGCAGGAGGAAATACCATCATTTGGGAGCATTTATTTTGGATATTCGGTCATCCTGAGGTATATATCCTGATCCTCCCTGCATTCGGGATTTTTTCGGAAATATTTGCCACGTTCTCCAGAAAAAGATTGTTTGGTTATTCTTCGATGGTATTTGCAACCGTTTTAATCGGGTTCCTTGGTTTCATGGTATGGGCCCACCATATGTTCACCACTGGTTTGGGACCTATCGCAAACGCGATCTTTGCTGTGGCTACCATGGCCATCGCGGTACCAACCGGTATCAAGATTTTCAACTGGATCTTTACGATGTGGGGCGGAAGTGTCAGGTTCACGGTACCGATGCTATATGCGGTTGCCTTTATTCCTACATTCACAATGGGTGGCGTGACAGGTATCATGCTCGCATCAGCTCCAGCCGATTATCAATACCATGATAGCTATTTCGTTGTTGCCCATTTCCACTATGTCATTGTCGGTGGGGTAGTATTGGGTTTACTGGCAGGAATCAATTTTTATTGGCCGAAAATGTTTGGAACGATGTTAAGTGAAAAATTGGGACAAATCACATTTTGGACATTCTTGATCGGTTTCCACTTAACATTCTTCATTCAACATTTCCTAGGTCTTATGGGTATGCCTCGTCGCGTATTCACGTTCTTGGACAATCAAGGCCTCAATACAGGCAATATGATCAGTACCGTCGGAGCCTTCTTGATGGCATTTGGTGTTTTGGTCATGGTAATCAATATCATCATCACAGCCGTGAAAAATGAAAAAGTTGGCAATGATCCTTGGGGAGATGGGCGGACGCTCGAGTGGGCCATTCCTTCACCGCCGCCGTTTTACAATTTCAAGCAACTGCCGCTTGTTCGCGGTTTAGATGCTTACTGGGTTGAAAAGATGGAAGGCAAAAAGGAAATGACACCTGCAGAACCTCTAGGGGATATCCATATGCCGAATTCGTCCTTTCTGCCGGTGACGATTGCTTTCGGTTTATTTGTAGCCGCCTTCGGTGCTTTATATCATATGGATGACAAGTCTTGGACATTGCCGATTATCATTGTCGGACTTTTGATCACATTCGGTTCAATGTTGATCCGTTCCGTTAAAGATGATCATGGATACCATATTCATAAAGAAGACCTGATGGACGATTCTGACAAGGGAGGTAAGGCATAATGCACACAGATGAAAGATTCACGGATGCCACTTGGCCTGCCTCTCCCGAGAAAGCAACTCTGGAAGGGAAAAATAAGTATTTGGGATTCTGGTTGTTTCTCGGTGGAGAGACGGTTTTATTCGCTTCACTATTTGCAACTTACCTTGCCTTAAAGGATAAGGTACCGAATGGTGAAGCAGCCTTGGCAAAAGATTTGTTTGAATTGCCACTTACTTTTGTGGCGACGATGCTGCTATTGACCAGTTCGTTAACAAGTGTATATGCGATGTACCATATGAAAAACAACCATTTCAAACAAATGCAAGCCTGGCTTGTCATAACGATTGCGCTTGGTTTCGGCTTTCTAGGCCTTGAAATTTATGAATTTAATCACTATGTTCATGAGTTTCATCATACATTCACAAGTAGCGCATTCGGCTCGGCTTTCTATACGTTGGTCGGATTTCACGGGGGGCACGTTGCGTTTGGTCTGATGTGGTTCATAACCCTTATGGTGCGAAATGCAAGGAGGGGCCTTAACTTGTACAATGCCCCTAAATTTTATATTGCGAGTCTTTATTGGCATTTCATTGACGTGGTCTGGGTATTTATCTTTACAGTCGTATACTTAATGGGAATGGTGGGATAACTGATGGCGAATGAACAATCAAATTCAGCGAACCCGAATGTCGATTTAAAATATCGCCGAAAGAAAAACGCTGAAGAGATGAAACATCAAGTGATTACATTTGTATTAATGATTTTCTTTACAGTCATTGCCTTCATTGCAGTGGGAATGGAAGAGTTTTCACATTGGTTCATCAAACCGGTCATTTTACTGCTAGCGGTCATCCAAGTGGTGTTCCAATTGTATTATTTCATGCATATGAAGCACAAAGGTCATGGGACGATCTCTTTGTTTTTATTCTCTGGCCTGGCGGTCGGCTTAATTACGGTCCTCGTTTTCACAACGATCGTTTGGTTATAAACCTTAAAGGGAATCGGCTATTGCAAGATAGCCGGTTTTTCTTTTTGTGCCCATCATCAAGAATGAAAATCCAGGTTTATCTATATTTGTTACTATGTTTCATTTTAGGTATAATGAAAGCAAGGAAAAAGTTGATGAACGAGGTGATTTTTTGTCTATTGATATTTTTGGATTTCGTGCATTGTGGAGTCCTTACTATTTCGCGGCCCTCGTACTTATAACCGTAGGCTATTTTTGGCTGGTGACAAAGAAAAGGGGAAGGTTTTCGGGCGGTACATCGCTTACCGGCAGGCAAATCACCTATTTTTTAGTGGCCATGATCCTTCTATATGCTGTGAAGGGGTCGCCGCTAGATTTGTTGAGCCATATCATGTTCAGCGCCCATATGTTCCAAATGGCTTTGCTTTATCTTGTGATTCCCCCTTTATTCATCATTGCGATCCCGGATTGGGTTTGGAGATCCTTCATACATTCAAGGGGAGTGCATGGTTTTTTTCATTTTTTTACTAGGCCTTTATTCGCCCTTTTACTATTCAATGTTCTGTTCTCGTTATACCATATTCCATTAGTGTTCGATTTCATTAAAACGGGAATGTGGATACATGCGGGGTACACGGTGCTTTTATTTGCGACTGCCATTCTGATGTGGTTCCCGCTTGTCAATCAATTAGCAGAACACGAGAGCCTCTCAGGTGTGAAAAAGGTGGCTTATATTTTCGGGAGTGGAATTTTAATGACCCCGGCTTGTGCATTGATCATTTTTGCTAACGCACCTTTGTATGATACGTTTACGAACGCGGAATCATGGGCGAGCGCGATGGAGCTTTGCGTACCTGCATCAGCATTGTCCAGCTTAACGCTCAGTGGCCCGGAAATGTTCAATGGATTGCCCTTGCTTGAGGATCAGCAGCTTGGCGGAGTTCTGATGAAGGTGATTCAGGAAATCGTGTTGGGCTATGTTTTAGGTGTCATTTTCTTTGCTTGGTTCAAAAAAGAGAATGGCGGGCAAAACGATATCGATCCGATCCCGGTGGATTTTCAGACGGTCAAATAGCTGCTTCATAAAGAACTTGTCTAAAGACAGACAAGTTTTTTATCTGTTTGCCGCCCCATCCCCATACGAATATAAAGGGATGAATGAAGATTCAGCCTAAATAGCCAGTGATTTGTCTTGGTTTTTCTGTAAAAGTGAGCATTCTGTTAATAATGCTTGATTTTATTGAATTTTATGATTGCCTCTTATAAAATGAAAGGTGATTAATAAATATAGAGAGGAATACAATTCTTATGTCTTTACCAATCCTTCCAACGATAAGTACAGCCTTCATTGTATTAAGTGCCATCACTGTAGCAATAGGCTGGTATCAAATTAAACAACGTAAAATCGAGACCCATAAAAAAACGATGATGGTAGCTGCCGTCTTTGCGGTGATCTTTTTCACCATCTATCTCTCTAGAACGGTGTTCATCGGCAGTACGTCATTTGGCGGACCAGATGACATTAAAATTTACTATACGATCTTTTTGATCTTTCACATCACGCTTGCCACAACCGGAGCTGTCTTGGGAATCATCATGCTTACCACTGGATTTAAAGGGAATTTTGCCATTCATAAAAAAATTGGGCCTACGACAAGTATCATCTGGTTTTTCACCGGGATTACGGGAGTGGCCGTTTACATCCTGCTTTATGTCATTTATCATGGCGGAGAGACGACCTCTTTAATAAAGGCGATCCTAGGATTTTAAAATCATCAAAAAGCCTGGTGCAAAAAGCATCAGGCTTTCGTATTAAATACTTACATCATGCTGGAACCCTCTGATTTGCATTTGTTGAAGGCTATTACAGGCCATTGAATTGTGTAAGTTCCTCTTTCACCTGTGCGAGGATTTTTTCACATTGTTTAACTAGAGATGCAGGGAAATCCTCACCTTCGCCATATTCTACTCCGTGTGGATAATAGTGTTTTCCCAATAGCGGAACCATCAGTTTGATGACCGCCCTGTGGGCCCCGACATCGCCTTCTGTGGCATAGCCAAGTATCCGCAAGTAAAAGGTGCCTTCTTTCAATTCGAATTTACGATCGTAACTGACTCTTTCATAATCCCATTGTTCTGCACGAATTAACCCATATTGCGGCATTAGGTCATCTAATCGGTTTAGGTCGGCTGAGATATTTTCAATTTCAAAGCTTTCAAATTTCACGAGTAGTACCCCCTATGTTCAGTATTTGAGAATGAAAATGACATACCGGGAAAATATTATGTACAAGAATATATTAAAAATCTCCAAGTATGTTTATAATATACCATTTTATCCTATATTTTATAATAGTACGAATTGCTGGAAGTTGCAATGAACTAAAAACACCGTATTTTAATCATTCGCAAAAGTATCGCTAGTGAAAAAATTTATTGAAGCGGCAGTTTATCGTAAATTAGAAAATTATCATTGAACAATGATATAATCAGGTAAGGTAAGCAGGGCTTTTGCATTGGATACATAAAATAGATAGAGAGAGGGTGTGTTCCTCTGCGCAGATTAGGTAAGGTTTTAGTGTTGATCATTATTTTTTTCGTTATTGGTATTTATCTTAATATCGGCAATGAAGATGAAGGGAACCCTCTTATTGATGGTAATAAAGGTGTTAATCCCAATGAACATATAAATGAAAAGTCCAATTCCCCCGAAAAGGGAAGGGCGCCTAAAGCAACCGAAGGGTTGGCCGTGACAATCGGGAAAAATGCAAAAGAGATCAAAAAGGAGTTCGGTGAGCCAGATCGGATTGATCTGTCGGCCTACGGATATGAATGGTGGGTTTATAAAAAGGACTATAGCCACTACATTCAACTAGCCATTGAATCTGGAAAAGTGGTATCTGCATACGGAATCGGTGAGAAGGTTAATGTCGCTCCATTCAAGATCGGGCAAACCCTTGATGGCATCTATTCCAGCTTATACGTAGAACCTACGGTCGATATTGAGGTTGACGACAGTTCTTATCGTTTTGAATTGTCTGAGGAAGATATGAATATGAGGCCGTTGATCAAACTTGGTAACATTCATGTTCAGCTGTATTTGGATAAATTCACAGGGACCGTATCGAGCATCCGATTTTTAAATGATTCCGCCCTTTTGAAGCAACAGCCCTATGAGTTGACCTATCATGGTAAACTTCCGAGTGCTGAGCCTCTATCCCAAGAGGACTTGGAGAAGGTGGAGGATGGGAATGAACAGCAAATTTTTGATATCACCAATATCATGCGCAGCAGGTTCGATTTGAAGCCTCTGGAATGGGATGATCCTACAGCGGAGGTTGCTTATCTCCATAGCAGGGAAATGACCGACTCGCCTGAAGGAACCCATGTTTCCGAAGCGAAAGGGGATTTGGAAAAACGGCTTGATGCAGGTCATGTTACATACAAGGTAGCAGGTGAAAATATTGCCGCTAATTATGTAGATGCAGCAGCGGTGATGGAAGGCTGGCTTAATAGCAAAGGTCATCGTGATACGATGCTGAGTGAGGAATTCACCGGTCTAGGGGTCGGCGTTTATAACAAATATTACACCCAGAATTTCATAAAAAAATAACAAAACGGATCCGCAGTGGGTCCGTTTTTCATTTTCTGGCTTCTTGCATTTTCAAGATGAAAAAATTTCCCGTGGATACAGCGCAAAGTTCCCCATCATCACGGTGGACCTTCCCCTCGATGATGATCGTTTTGCTTCCGGTATGGATTAATTCGCACGTGCATGTCAATGAATCACCGATCGCTGGTTTAACATATCTGA
This sequence comes from Bacillus sp. mrc49, assembly GCF_002803435.1. Lineage (NCBI taxonomy): Bacteria > Bacillati > Bacillota > Bacilli > Caryophanales > Bacillaceae > Bacillus > Bacillus sp. mrc49. The sequence continues at coordinate 501,781 of NZ_PHNG01000800.1, forward strand.
CCTGGATATCCGTAGTCACCGTTACATGGCCTTTTGGAACGGTCGAGCTTGCCAGCGTCCCCATGGCCGTATCAATAAGAGTGGCTATCATGCCTCCATGGGTGATGTTCAATTCATTATGTACAAGAGGCGTGTTGGGCATGGTCATCTTAAGTCTCGTCCCGTCGGTGCTTATATTCTTATTTAACTGGAGCAGGCTGGAAATATAGGAATATTTACTTTGCTCCCTTCTTGCTTTTAGTCCGGAGATTAATCCGGATAAAATGGATAACTCTGTTGTATCCGCTGACTCTGCCAGCTTTTGAAATTCTCTGATCACATCACCTGAATCCGGCATGGAATTCCCTCTTTCATTCCCTTACCTATATTATACTATAAAGAAAATGAATGACAGTGGAAAAGGGAGCGATGCACTTTTTATTTCCCTGTTGCATATGGTGAAATAGGCGATGTCTAAGTGTGAGGTGAGAGTAATGGCAAAAAAAAAGCGCCCCTCCGTGGATGGATTTAGGGAGTTTGTCAAGAAGCACCCTTATTTAGTGAATGAAGTGAGAAACAAGCAAGCAACATGGCAGGAACTTTTTGAGGAATGGTATTTACTCGGTGAGGATCATCCGCGCTGGCAGGCTGAAGGCGGCATGAATCAACCCGTTGTGAATGCAGGATCTCCATCACAACCGGTGGAAAAGGAAGAAAGTACGGAGTTGATCGGTACGATAATGAGTGCAGTCAAAAATATGGATATGGGGCAGATTCAACAATATATTGTGAATGCCAACCAGGCCATCGGAGCCATCCAAGGAGTGCTATCTGCTTTTCAGGGGAATAAATCAGGGGGTGAATCGAGCCCTCCTGCAAAAGAAAAAGAGCAGAGATCCAACCCTTTTTTATTCACAAAAGATTAAGGAGGGATTTTGATGCGTCAGAATATATATGAATTCATTCAAACGAATGAAGATATGCGAAATTACTTGAGAGTTCAACCTGCTTGGTACAAAAGATTAATGCGTAATCCTCATGAAGTGGATGTTTTCGAAACTGAGGCTAAATATTATTTCGAGAAGTCGATTCCCCATCGTGTTTCTAAATTTTCGGAAAGCGTTCAGGTTGCCTCGATGATGCTTCATATGTTTCAAGCCATGAACGCTCCCGGTGAATGAAGAAAAAAAGAGTAATTTACTCCGTTTTGCTAACAATAAAGGCAAAAGGGGGACGATGGTATGAGAAAATCGATTGTCGGTCTAGCAGTGTTGATGGCAGTGGCGGGTTGTGGCAAGAAAATACCCGAACCTGAAAATGCAAAAATGGCTATACAGGATGTATCAACCCTAAAAGCTGCCACCACTGTATTAAGCATTCGAAATTCAGATGAGGATTTTCGGGTGAAAACGTTTGTAAAGGGCAACGCCGTTTATGTAGAGTGCTACTTGAAAAACTATGGTTTTTCAAACGAGAATGGTGAAAATGCGGCAACGGTGTCCGTATATATTGATAATGAGAAAAAAGTCGATATGAATACGGCAGCATTTATTGTAAAGGATGTCCCAAGTGGCATGCATAAAATGAAGCTTGAGATATTGAATGGTTCTGGAAAGAAAACGGGACTGCAAAAAGAGTTTGAGGTACATATCACTTCTTCGCTCTAATTAAACCATTAGCATCTGTAAGGGAGTAATGGTAAAATGAAGGTGGAGGTGAGCTTGTTAATGCTTGCTACTATGGAAATCATCGACATTCTGCAACAGGCTGATGGATTAGCTGAAATGATCCTTCATTCTGAAATAGGAGAAGAATATCTCCTTAGTTTATATAAATTACAGAGCGACAAAGAGGCACAGCAAAAAATCTCGAAGTTCACTTCTTTGAAGGATCTATTCGAGGATGTCCAAAGGTTCGGTAAATATCATCCGGATTATAAACGCATCAATCTAGAAACGAGAGAGGCCAAACGGGATATGGATATGCACTCTACCGTTGCCGATTTCAAAAGGGCGGAGACCGAACTGCAATCCGTTCTTGATGAAATCAGCGGAAGGATCGGCCGCGCGGTTTCGGAGCAAGTCAAAACGCCTGCCGGCAATCCGTTTTTTGTCTCTTCGGGTGGGTGTTCAACCGGAAGCTGTGGCACTGGAGGAAGCTGCGGGTGCTCTGCCTAACTAGTCGAACCTAAATGTTGGCCGGCTTTGACGCGGTGCATTAAAGCCATCGGAATTCGTTAGTATTCTCGAAATCCGGTGGCTTTTCCGTGTCCAGAACCCTAGGGAAGCGGTCAACTGCGAAAAAGGATACAATCCGGACAAAGATTACCGCAGCAAAACATCTTTTTCTGCGGGACAAAAAAACGATGGCGGAATACATATACCTGCTCTTCCTGCCTGACGAAAATGGTTTCACAGTGGAGCTGCTTGCCGCGCATCGAATGGCTCGCAGCCTTTTTTATGAGGAAAAAAAGCAACCCTTCATCCTTTTCCGGTGATTGGTAATGGATATATATAAAGGGGATGCCGGTGAACTTCTTTACCGAAGCTTCGGTAATTTCATCATTAGCCAGAAGGCGAACGATAAATTGATGCCAAATTGGATCTAAATCCATTTTTATGAGCTCCCTTCCAGTAATTATATTCATAATAGTGAGAGAATTTCGTTTATAATCTTTTTCTTGGTTGAAAGTAAAGATTCTGCTATGCTACACTTAGTTAAAACCTTTATAAAAGGGAGTTATTGAGATATGCTTGGAGCGAGACAAGGAATCATCGTCTATTTACATACATTAAAACAAGCGAAAATGCTTAGGAAATTTGGAAATATCCATTATGTTTCGAAAAAACTGAAATATGTGGTCCTATATACGAATATGGATGAGGTGGAGCCGTTAGTGGAAAAGCTGAACAATTATTCGTTCGTAAAAAAAGTGGACCTTTCTTATAAGCCATTTTTGAAGGTGGAATACGAAAACTCCAAACCGGATAAGGCGAAGGAATACGATTATAAGATGGGGATTTGAAAAAAACTGACTCAAATAGAGTCAGTTTTTTTTTAGCCCAATGGAGGAAGGTACCTATTCATTCGCAAAATGCCGATTAAGTGCTGGTAGTAGAGCTCGGTTTCTGCAAAAAGCACCGAGGATTTCACATCGATTTCGATGATCGGTTTATCCAGCTCCTCAGCCAAGTTCTCAAAAAGCTCATAGCGTTTATTTTTGGTGATATGAGGATTTGGTATACCTTCACGGCAAATATAAAGCGGTTGGAAATTACCGGGATCCGTAGGCTGCATAACGATGACCATGGAGGTTACCTGTTTATCGTTTATGGTTGTATGCAGCGCCAATAGCCTGATGACACGATGTTTTTGGTTGCGCCCTACCTCAAGCAATTCATATATATCAGAATGTCCTTGTCCAAGTTCAATAAAACGTTGAATCAATTAAACCTCTCCTAACTTGCTTATTATTCATTACTTTATCATTTTCCCCCCTAAAAGAGAAGGACAACTTCATGGTTGAATCATGAAAAAGGATCATGGGATTGATCAGGCAAATAAAAAAAGCCCTGCAAAAAATTTGCAGGGTCCTTCTATGTCTAACTATGGACCAGAAGGCAAAGGGAGAGGAGAAACCGGAGGAAGAACTTATGGGGAAACGTAAGCCTTCTCCGCGGTTGGCAACAACACCTAAAAAGGAATGTTGTTATTCTTATTATGGCCAAAATTTGTTATCTTATTCAAAATGAATAAGATTTGTCAATTTGTATCCAGAGGAAACCATAAGGGAAGCCAATCGCGCCATGAGGAATCGTATTAAATATTGGCTTGCTTTTTCGAATATGTTAGGATAGGAAAGTAACAGAAATTTGTCATAAAATGTGGTGAGAATGATGAGGGTCGTTTCCGGTATTTGTAAAGGAAGACCACTTAAGGCTGTACCGGGTACAGGAACCCGGCCGACTACGGATAAAGTGAAGGAATCCATCTTTAATATGATTGGACCTTATTTCGAAGGAGGTATAGTCCTCGATTTGTTTGCAGGTAGCGGTGGCCTTGGAATTGAAGCGTTAAGCAGGGGCATGGATAAAGCCATATTTGTCGATCGCGACTTTAAAGCAAATCAAACGGTTAAGTCCAATTTGGAGCTATGTAAGTTTACAGACCGTGCAGAAGTTTATAAAAATGATTCAGAGCGTGCTTTGAAAGCCTTGGTCAAGAGGGAAATGGCGTTTGAGTTAATTTTTCTTGATCCGCCGTATAAGAAACAAAAGCTAGTGGAAATTTTGGAAGAAATACATAAATACCGATTACTAAGCGATATGGGATATATCGTTTGTGAACATGGCCATGATGTTACGTTGCCGGAAAGTGTTGCCGGCTTTACCGTTAAGCGGAAAGAAGTGTATGGCGTCATTGCTGTTACGATATATCACTGGGGAAACGTACACGAACAGGGGGAACTATGAATGTCCAAAATAGCGATTTGTCCAGGGAGTTTTGATCCAATAACATTCGGTCATCTTGATATCATTCAAAGGGGAGCCAATGTTTTCGATGAGGTATATGTCGTCATCGTGAATAATTCAGCGAAAAATTCTCTTTTTTCAGTGGAAGAAAGGCTGGAATTGATTACGGAAGCTACGAAACATATGCCTAATGTTAAAGTGGATTTCTATCAAGGATTGACAGTCGACTATGCTGAAAGCGTTTCCGCCAACGCCATTATCAGGGGGTTACGGGCGACTTCCGACTTTGAATACGAAATGCAGGGAACTTCAATGAACCGCTTCCTTAACAATAAAATTGAGTCATTCTTTATCATGACTAAAAATCAATATTCTTTCTTGAGTTCAAGTATCGTGAAAGAGGTCGCGAAATATGGAGGAGATATCTCCGAACTAGTTCCGCCTGTTGTCCAGGAAGCCCTGGCCAAAAAGTACGCACAATAGTAAAAACAGAAAAAAAGAGCATTGCCAGCTGCGCAATGCTCTTTTTTCTGTTTATGATAGTCCTTTGAATAACCTTTTCGTGAAAATGATGATATAAAGGACGAGAAAAATCAGGGTAAGGATCGGACCGAAATCAATCATATATTGGTATAGGGAGCTTGCCTGTTCCCCTGTACTGCTGACTGGGAAGGCATGCACCGGGCTGCCGCTATCCATATTGCCTCTATAGAAGGGTACCCAAAGCAAGACGGTGATCATCGATGCCAAAAAACCATGTGCTACTCTGGCAAGGAAAAACGGCAAGAAACGAATGTCGGTCGATGCTATGATGCTGGCAACCTGTGCCTGTATGCTGAACCCGTTGAAAGCTAGGATGAAGCTTGTCATAACTGTCTGTTGGAAAAGACTCGCATTTCCGACGGCGCTGGTCAACTTTGAACCGAGCGTCATTTCAAACATTCCTGAAATGAACGGGAGGCTTAAGGAATCCGGAAAATGAACAATATGTAATACCCCTCCGACCCATGTTGCGAGCAGTACGGTAATATTCATGTGAAACAGAAGCTTGTTGACTACCGAAAAGAGAATGATGAAACCTCCGATCATTAATAAGGTTTGAATCGAAGAGAGTACGGCGTCTCCGAGCAAACTGCCAAAGGGTCTTGTTTCCTTAATTCGTGTCCGGTGCATCTCGCTAAAGGCTTGTCTAATGGAGGGGAGCTTGGTCATGGATTTCGGATGGGATTTTTCCTCTTTCCGCCGGTAAAAACGCATGATGATGCCTACACAAAAATTTCCAAGGTAGTGGGAGAGTGCAAGGATGATCCCCAAATGAGGATTGTGGAAAAAGCCTACGGCAACGGCAACGAACAAAAACAAAGGATTGGATGAATTAGTGAAACAAACGAGTCTTTCAGCTTCAATGCGCGTCAATTGTTCCTCCTGGCGAAGCCTTACCGTGAATTTTGCACCAGCAGGGAACCCTGATGCAAGTCCCATGGCCCAGACGAACCCGCCCACTCCGGGTACACGGAATAAGGGCCGCATGAATGGTTCGAGCATGACACCGATAAACTTCACTACTCCAAAACTGATCAATAGCTCCGATAAAATCAAAAAAGGTAAAAGGGAAGGGAAAACGATTTTCCACCACATATTCAGCCCGCCTGTGGAAGCTTCAAAGGATTCTTGGGGGAAGATGATCAAGCCGACTGCCAGCATCGTGACGAAGGCGGCCAACAGTATTGTTTTCGATTTTGATTTAAGCAAAATTCAGCCTCCTTTTGAAGGTTACTAAATAGGGGCAGTCCATTTTGTATATAATAAAATATGAACTTTCTTTTCTAGAAAAGAAAAGTGCAGGATGCCACGTGATCTGCATGCACCTGGCTACATGGGCAACATCGTACATTGTAGATTCAATGACTACATTAAACCACACGGGACATGCATTCTCCGCCAAGCTTGTTTCACTGTCAATATAAATAATATGCTTCTATAAATCCGTTTAAGACCATAACTTTGAATGAGTTGTATTTTCAATATTTTTCAACAGGGGGGATATCTTTGTCGGAACCAAAGGTCGGGCTAGCTCTTGGATCGGGAGGCGCGAGGGGGTTTGCACATATTGGAGTGATAAAGGTATTGGAGCAAGAAGGAATTCCAATCGACATGATTGCCGGGAGCAGCATGGGGGCAATGGTGGCGGCCTTTTATGGAGCAGGTTCGGACATCGAACGGCTGTATAAGCTGTCTCGTGCATTCAAACGAAAGTACTATTTGGATTTCACGATTCCTAAAATGGGCTTCATTTCTGGGAAACGAACAAAGGATCTGATCAGGGTATTTACATATGGAAAGAATTTTGAAGAACTCGATATTCCTGTGGCTGTTGTCGCCACTGATATAAGAACGGGAGATAAGGTCATTTTTCAAGAAGGTCCCATCGCCCCTGCAGTCAGGGCGAGCATTTCGATTCCCGGAATATTCATTCCCGAAAGAATTGGCAAGAGGCTGCTTGTCGATGGCGGGGTCGTTGACAGGGTTCCTGTTTCTGTCGTGAAGGAGATGGGGGCCGACATCATAATCGGAGTGGATGTCGCCCATGTGAAACAGGACATGGAGATAAACTCCATCTACGATGTTATCATGCAAAGCTTGGATATCCTGCAGATGGAGCTTGTTAAAAGCAGGGAATTTGCTTCAGATATCATGATACGTCCAAGGGTCGAGAAATACAGTTCTAAATCATTTACAAACGTACAGGAAATAATTAGTATTGGAGAAGAAGCAGCAAGAGGAAAGATCGATCAAATTAAACAAAGCATTGTTACTTGGAAGGAGTCCTTTGAAGATGAACCGTAAAATGTATGTACGCACTTTCCTGGTGGTTGCTATACTTCTCATAGCATCAGCACTTTATTCTTTACCTTTTTATGTATCCAAACCAGGAATGGCTAAGGAATTGGAGCCTATTATTGAGGTTTCAGGCGGGGATGAAGCGAAAGGGAGCTTTATGTTGACTACGGTAAGGATGGGCAGGGCGAATATTTATTCCTATTTGCTGGCGAAATGGAGCAAATATCAGGAGCTTTATCCGGAAACCTCGATCAGGAGCGCAGATGAAACGGATGAAGAATATAACATTAGGCAATTGCACTTAATGGATGGTTCTAAAAATAATGCCATTCAGATAGCATATGAAAAAGCTGGGAAAGAAGTAGATTATCAGTATTTGGGTGTGTATGTTTTGGACGTGCTTAAGGGAATGCCGGCTGCCAAGGAACTGAAAGCGGGCGACCAAATCATTCAGGTCGATAACCTTAAATTCAAGTCTGCTCAAGAATTCATGGGCTACATTAACGGAAAGAAAGCCGGTGATAAAGTGGAATTGGTGTATAAACGGGAAGAGACGGAGAAAAAAGCCGTATTATCCTTGGAGCCTTTTAAAGATGATCCGAACAGGGTTGGCATAGGCATTTCACTCGATGACAACCGGAAAGTGACAACAAAGCCGGCGATCGCCATCGATTCTGAACAAATAGGCGGTCCTTCTGCAGGATTGATGTTTTCCTTGGAAATTTATAATCAATTGACGGAAGGAGATCTTACGAAAGGTTACGATATAGCAGGTACAGGAACGATGTCGGATGATGGGACAGTCGGCCCGATTGGCGGAATCCAGCAAAAAATAGTGGCTGCCGATAAGTCTGGAGCGGAAATTTTCTTTGCCCCAAACGAAAACGGAGCGGATGGCTCGAATTATGAGGATGCACTTACAGCAGCGAAGGACATTGGGACGGAGATGAAAATTGTCCCGGTCGATAACTTTGAGGATGCTTTAGCCTATTTAAACAAGTTAAAGGAAAAATGAAAAAAAGCGCAGGCAGGTTAACTGTTTGCGCTTTTTTTGTTCAGGAAATCCCTTTTAATGCGCCATGCCGGAATCGTTCTTCATGTAATGATGAGGGGAGCTTCATATTCCCGTTTCATCAGGGCAGCTTGAGACGGACCGGATAAGCCAAGTGCGTATATCTGCGCTGCCCGGACATCCATTTCGATATCCTGCTTTTGATAGGCAGACAATCTGGATATGAGCGGTAGCGGCAAGTCCTTCTTGACGTTGTGCAAATATTCCCGTCCCTTGCCATTCATGCCAAGGAGCCTGAAATAGGTTGGGAGGTGAGTATGTGCCATATCTTCCTTGTAAGTATGGGTCAATATATGGACACACATACGTTGGAGCCGTGTCCATGTGTAGCGTTTTGTTTTCAGCCCCGTCATGAACTGTGAAAAGGTAGTGGCAGTTTGAGCCATCTGCTTGATCCGATGCTCTATCCCTTCCTCGATTTCATAAACCTCTGCCAATTCGCTTAAGGAAGAAGAGAGGATCCGATATTTCAACAAAGGCCAATACATTTCCCAATCATGCAAGGCGCGGTAGCTCGATAGGTAATGCTCAAGACCTGTTCTAGTCGGTCGGGGAACATAGTTTGAAACGGAATCCAAGCCTTTGCCCCCTTCTTCCTGTATGGCTTTGCGTATCCCTGTCGCGCTGGCAATGGAATCATTGGACAAATCAGTATCATGGTATCCGGCAGCAACTCGTCGGATCGTATAGGGGCGGATTGAAAAACCGTTAGTAAGGGCAGCACTTACATATTCCTTTCCAAGAATATTATTGGGCTTCGTCAAATCCAAGGCCCCCTCGTCCTTGACGATCGCTTGATAAGCTTTGGCCGCACTTGCTGGATAGCTGTTTCCGGCATCCATGGCCAGTTTGACGGCGGCATCGAAAGGAACCGACCGATCCGACATGACTTTATGCGCGGTGATGAAAGGTTCAATCCTGCCATCTTCGCTCCCAAAACAAAAAGAGTCGCAGCCAAGATACTCCAAAAGGGAGATGGAGCCTCTTGCGAAGATCTCCGCCTTCTGCGTTGCAAAAGCGTAAGGAAGTTCGAGGACCAGGTCGATGCCTCCTTGCAGGGCCATGGCGGCACGGGTCCATTTGCTGACTAAAGCAGGCTCTCCCCGCTGTAAAAAGGGGCCGCTCATCACTGCCACAACGATATCTGCCCCGCTTTCTTCCCTGCTTTTTCTTGCATGTAAAACATGTCCATTGTGAAAAGGGTTATATTCGACTACTAAACCGCAAGCCTTCATTCGTTCACCTCAGAGAAAAACTTTGTATTTTTTCAACTTAGTGCTAAAATAGTATTTCAAGTTAAATTCTATAATGTTTCATCGTGATTTCTTGTTCAAAAAGAATCTTAAACTTTGGATAATCAGTTAGGATGACTACATTATAGTGTAAAGAAAAAATATTGACAAACTTATAATTGAAAGCTATAATTATTTTTGTTGCCTTGAGGTGATTTCATTTGAAATGGACGATTAGTCAACTTCAAAAAATTCGGGACAAAGATTTACGGTTTGATGAACTGGTGGATGTCTTAGACATTAGAGAAAGAGACCCGCAAATTCGCGATGTTTCTCCAATCAGAGTAGCAGGAAGAGCTGATATCAGCTCGACCGAGATTACTTTTCACTTGCATCTTTCAGGTGAATTGACATTACCTTGCTCCCGTACACTGGTAGACGTTAAATATCCGATTGATATTGATACAAAGGAAACCTTTCTATTAAAGGCAGATGGCACTGATTTCTACGGAGATGATGTCACTGTTGTAGAAGGCGATGTTGTAGACCTTATACCGGTAATTAAAGAAAATTTATTGCTAGAAATTCCGATGCAGGTTTTTTGTGAGGATGTCGATTCCAATGAAGCTGCTCCTCAATCCGGTAAAGACTGGGCCGTTATTTCTGAAGAGGAAAATGAGCATAAGGTTGATCCGAGATTTGCAAAGCTTGCCGACTTTTTTGACAACAATAAAGAATCTTGATTGGAACGGAAAATCGTTAATCCGATTTTTCCAGCTTTTTTATATTTTTTAAGGAGGTGGGAATAATGGCTGTACCTTTTAGAAGAACGTCGAAAACTGTAAAAAGAAAACGTCGTACACACTTCAAGCTTCAAGTACCTGGTATGGTAGAATGCCCAAGCTGTGGTGGAATGACTCTTTCACATCACGTTTGTAAAGAATGTGGAACATACAAAGGAAAAGAAGTTGTCGCAAAATAATTTCTTTTTCTACTTGAAAGCTTTGCTTTCTTGATGCAACACGCTAATCAAAGCGCAGAGATTTTCTCTGGGCTTTTTTTATAAGTTCATTTGGCGGAATATTCGGGAAACGCAACAACTTAAATGAAGAATATGGCGGAGGTGCTTACGTGAATCGGGTGATTAAGGTTGAAAAGGATTTGCGCGGTTTCATGAAGGTCATATTTAATAGACCGGAGAAAAGGAATGCCGTTAATTATCAACTTATGGACGAACTCGAATCGATATTGGCGGAAGCGGCCCGCGATGACGAGGTTAAAATGCTTGTCCTAACAGGGGCGGGTACCAAGGCCTTCTGCTCAGGCGGGGATTTGAGTGAGTTTCAAGATTTATATACCGAAGAAGAGGCCTTTACGATGTTATCGCGAATGGGTGAGATTCTGTATACACTAGCAGTTTTTCCAAAACCGACCCTGGCCTATATTAATGGCAGCGCTATTGGCGGTGGATGCGAAATAGCGACTGCCTGTGATTTCCGTTTAGCGAAAAGCGGAGTCAAGCTAGGATTTGTACAAGGGACGCTAGGGATCACTACGGGCTGGGGCGGCGCATCGATTTTACTTGAAAAAATACCAGGGCAAAAGGCGCTAAAGCTATTGATGGATGCAAGCATACATAAGGCGGAAGAGGCTCAAGGATTCGGTTTCGTAGATGAAATAGTCGGCGAGGAAGGATGGGAAGGTTTCGCGGAAAAATTACTCCGCCATGAGACAGGGGTATTGGCGGCTTATAAAAAGGTGCTGGTCAATAAGTGGCAGGCGAGTGGCCTTAAAGGGAGAATGGAGGCTGAAATCCATGAGTGTGCCAAACTTTGGGCAAGTGATGCACATCATGCTGCTGTCCGCCGTTTCTTAAGCGTGAAAAAATAAAAAATTACTGCCTCTATATTTCTTCTATCTTTCCTAGCATGTGCATATTATGAATTAAAACTTGCTAAGGAGGTAGAGGGATGTCGATTGCGAGACAAGATGCATGGACCCATGATGAGGATTTGCTGTTGGCTGAAGTGGTGTTAAGGCATATAAGAGAGGGCAGTACACAATTGAAGGCCTTTGAAGAAGTGGGGAAGCAATTATCAAGAACATCGGCGGCTTGTGGGTTTCGGTGGAATTCTTTTGTAAGGAAGCAATATAAATCGGGGATCGAGCTCGCAAAGAGACAAAGGAAGGAACAGGCCGTCCTTGAGCCTGATGCGGAGCAGAATCCTGTTGCAGCAGTGGAACATAGCAAGTTTGAACAAGAGGAGTCCCAAGAGGAGGTACAAGATTCTATTACGCTTCAGAAGGTAATATTATATTTAACCAAAATGGATGAGTTCTTCCAGCTTGATAATAGGGAGAAGGAACGGATATCCGCGCACTCCCTACTTATTGAACAGGAAAATTGCCGTTTGCAGGAAGAGAATGCCCTGTTGAGAGAAAACTTGAATGCTGTGGAGGAAGATTATCGTGCACTGATGCAAATCATGGAGCGTGCCAGGAAGCTTAGTGTACAAGAGGATGAAAAAACGAACCCGAAAGTGAGTTTTCAGATGGATAAAAACGGTAATTTAGAAAGAGTCAACAAATAAAAAAGGCGGGTGGAAAAATCCGCCCGCATTTCGTTATTCTTCTGTATCTGTTTCTGTCTTCGTTTGGTTGTCGAATGGGCTCCAAATCAGCGGGTTTTCTCCGAGGTCCCGGTCCATGTCATAGGAAACGGCAGAAAAGCCCATCTTTTTCCAAAAATCTTGTGAGTGAACTCTTGGATTGGTTTTAATAGGCATGTTCAGGCTTTTGGCGAATTCGACCAAAGCTTTTCCATACCCTTTTTTCTGATAGTTAGGGAGGACTTCAAGTTTCCAAAGAACAAGGAAGTCCCTTGAATTGTCAAAATACTGATCAAATTTAGCGCTTCTTTTGTACAGGCTCATCCTGGCTACAAGTTTGTCGCCGTAAAAGATTCCATAAAAAGGTGACTGGCTGTCATTTTCGATGATGTTACCTTCCAAATCATCTAGCATTGACAGTTCCTGAACCCCGTATTCTTTGAATTTTTTGAATTCCTCAAGCGTTTTAAAATTTACAAGTAAACGTTCCACCTTGTATTCCATAAAAAAGCTCCCCCTTAATTCTGATAAACCTCTTCGATAGTGACCTTCGAAAGTCATCCCGCTGCCAGGTACCTTTCCGAAACCCGGCAAAAGGCTAAATCTAGCATGACATCGACCCATCCTGCTGACTTATGCTTATAGCCATTGCCAACCATCTCCGCCCCTAGCCTTCGATTGCTCGCCGCTTTTAGGTTGGAGGTATTTTCTATCCCTTAAAGAGTGAAGATTGGCTAAGCTTTTCGTATCTAATATACCATTAATTCAACGTTTAAAGAAGAAAATAAATCTCCGGCATCTCATTTATGGCACTTTTAAATGGAATGTTTTTCAAGTCGTGCGCATCGGATCTTCCAACGCTGGTTCGCAGAATTTTCCAAAGTGGTTGGTATGAAATTTGATGCAGGATAAAAAAGATTATGTGTTAAAATAGTAAATATATCTAGAAAAGTAAGGATTGGTAATATGCGAATTGGAATCATTGGAGGAGGGGCGATCGGACTGCTGTTTGCATCTCGTTTGAGCGGCAAACATCTTGTGACGCTCTATACTCGCACAGAACAGCAGGCCTCAATCATCAATCATGACGGGCTCCGGCTAATCGAAGAAGGTGAAAGCCGGTTGCTGGACAGTGTCATGTCGAAAAGCTTGGACGAAGGGATAACCGATCACGACCTCCTTATAACGGCAGTTAAACAATACCACCTTCCATACATTCTGCCTGCGATCAATTGCCTTGATGTACCGTTGCTGTTCTTGCAGAATGGCTACGGGCATATTGCTCATTTAAGGCAGCTGAAATCTCCTGCCGTCTATGTGGGAGTCGTGGAGCATGGGGCCTTGAGACATGATGCGAATACAGTGGAGCATACCGGGCTTGGCCTTACCAGGATCGCTTCCTTTCAAGGGGAGCTGGATCGGCTCTCGTTAGTGAATGAGAAGATAGATGGTTTTCCTTTTATTAAGAGCGGGGACTATCGATCGATGCTCCTCGATAAACTTGTCGTCAATGCAGTGATCAATCCATTAACAGCGATCCTGCAAGTGAAAAATGGCAGCTTGATCACCAATGCTTTTTATTATCAATTGTTTCAGGAACTTTTTGATGAGATCTCCGGGATTTTGGAATTGGAGAATAAAGCGGAGTCATTTGAACATGTTAAATCCGTTTGCATGGCGACTGCAGGGAATCGATCGTCCATGCTCAAGGATTTGGAAAAGGGCGGCCAAACGGAAATTGATGCTATATTGGGTCATATCCTTTCCATGGCAGAGCGTAAGGGAAAAACTGTTGGTCTGGCGTCTTCTCTATATAAGATGATCAAGGGGAAAGAGACTCAGGGGGGATGAGTGTGTGCCGAACGTTGTTTCTAGTCTAGTCGCGATATTCATTACATTGCCTTTTGTAGGGTATATACTTTTTTTTATAGGCGCCAAACAATTCACGGGAAACCATAGGCGCTCCGTTCAGTTCGCGATGGACATGAGTGCGCTGCTTTTCGTAATATCCGTCCATTATTTAATCATTGCCATCTGGGATCAGCATATCCTTTGGGTGATCATGCTGATCATGATCGTCAATGCATTCGTGGTGGTCATGGTTCATTACAAGGTGAAAGAGGAAATCATCTTCCATAAGGTGGTAAAGGGTTTTTGGAGAGTGAACTTCGCCTTCTTTTTCGTTGCGTACATTCTATTATTTTCCATCGGATTAATTACAAGTATTACAAAGATATTTACTACATAAAATAGAACGCCACATCAATTTTCTGCTGCTGGGCAACTTCTTTTGTTTTCTTAAACCGGAATGTTATACTCTAAAAAGAATTGTAGTTGCAGAGAAAGGGAGAACAGAAATGGAGATGAAAGATCTCGCGTTACCATCTTTAAACCGTTTTGCATCGGACTATTTACAAAACCATCTTGAAGCGGAGGATTATTTTCACTATGACTTGTCTAAGCCGGGTATATATCGCGATAGATATAATGAATTGATGAACCGTGCTTTTTCCCGTCGTGAATTATCCGATTACATACAACGATACATGTCCCGTTTTTCGAGCAGTGAGGGAGTTAAAGGAAATATCGAAAGGTTGCGCAGGGATGATTCCGTTGTCGTGATCGGCGGACAGCAGGCTGGGTTGCTCTCAGGTCCGCTTTATACCATCCATAAAGTGATTTCGATCATAAAACTTGCGGAAGAACAGGAAAAAGAACTTGGACGCCCTGTCATACCGGTTTTTTGGATAGCCGGGGAAGATCATGATTTGGCTGAGGTCAATCATGTGTATGTTATGAAAAACGGAAAACCGCACAAAAAAACATATCCTTCCTATCAGCCTTATAAAACGATGGTATCGGATGTGGAGCTTGAAACGGAAAAGGCAGAGAAGTGGTTCGAAGAAATCATCGAAACCTATGGAGAAACGGCCTTTACGAATAAACTCCTGATCAATATGAAAGAAACGATTAAGGAATCGAAAACCTTTGTCGACTTTTTTGCCCGGCTGATCCATGAGTGGTTCCATGAATATGGTCTATTACTCATGGATGCAGCAGATCATGATCTAAGGCAAATCGAGAAGGGCCACTTTGTATCGATGATCCAAAAAAGTGAGCGGATCGCTGAAGTGGTCGAGGATCAACAAGCATTCATGCAGGCAAAAGGTTATCCGAAAATGATCGAAATGGATAAACACGCAGCGAATTTATTTTATTATGATCCAGAGAAGAAAGATCGATGTTTGCTGGATCGTGTAGAGGGCGGCTTCAGCGGAAAAACCGCGGAGGCATCGTTTTCGGAGGCGGAACTGCTGATGATAGCCCAGAATCATCCTGAACGGCTAAGCAATAATGTCATCACACGTCCGCTTATGCAGGAAATGCTATTTCCGGTATTGGCCTTCATTTCCGGTCCGGGGGAGATTGCCTATTGGGCCGAATTAAAACGTGCCTTTGAGTTGTTTTCAATGAAAATGCCGCCAATCATCCCTAGGTTAAACATCACGATTGTAGAACGGGGTGTCCTAACCGATTTAGAAGAAATGGAACTTGCTTTGGAAACCGTCTTGACTGAAGGGACCGCCAATGCTGAAAAACGGTACTTGGAAGCAGTGGAAGATGTGAAAACGGCTGATCTCTTCGGGATTCTGAAATCACAGCTTGAAGAGAACCATAAAAAACTCTCCGACCATGCTGTTTCTTTAGATAAAGGGATTGAGCCGATGCTGAACAAAAATATGGAATTCATTCAAAAGCAATTGGATTTCATATACGGGAAAATCGGTGACCGAACAAAGGAACGTCATGCGGTTACATTGAAAAAATATGAACGGATCGCCCATTCGCTTTATCCGCTGGAATCGCCTCAAGAGCGGATCTGGAATGCTTTTTATTACCTGAATCAATATGGAACGGAATTCATTAGCGATATCATGAAGCTGGATTACCAATTCAATAATCAGCATAAACTGATTTTCATTTAGAAAAACGAGCCGTTTTGGGAATGGTGGCGGATTAAATTTCATGCTGCATAGAGTTGCTGAATGCCAACCTCTGTCGGAAGTTAATAAGTGGAAAAAAGGATGAATGCAATAACCTGTCTAGGTTTGTAGTTTAAGGGGGTTCGGATTTGAAAATTCCGAACCCCCTTTTATGTTCAGGGATTGACTCTGCTAAACCACTTAAGTTCAGCCAATTTTCAGGTGCTTTCATGTAATTGGCCATACAGTTTTGGAAGCGAAATCGGGGCCTCGGACCCGCATGAAGTGGTCCAACACACTTGCTCTTCTTGCGAAAGAAACCTTCTTTTATTCGAGGGTGTGCATAGGAGAAGGAGATGGGATTTCTTTGTTGAAAATAGTGTGCCGACTTTTTCAATCACTTGTAAGTTGCCGAGACAAAAACGTTACGGTCAGCGGTCGCTTAGAATGAAAGGGCGAAAGTGCAACAAAGTGGTTTGGGACGGAAGGTGCGAGACTCCTGCGGGAATGGCGCGTTTACGTGATGCCCCCTAGGCACCCGGACCGACCGCTGAAAGCGAGTGCCTTTCATTAAAATTAACCTTCGAATGTTGTACACGTATTCATCGAGTTTGTCCACAGTATGAAAGACAGGTGCTAAAGCCTGTCTTTTTCTGTTTCCTGGACACTTGTCAGGCAGTGCTTCGACAGGAATAGCGGGACTGCGTCCTAGTTTGAGTCCATTCGAGGGAAATGCACGGTTCTTTGAAAAATTTGGCTAAATAAAAAAGGCATTGAAAAGAAGGGAATTATTACTTGGAAGGAGAAAGTAAAAACAAGTGGAGAAAGGTGGGGGATTGTGGTACATTGAGATTAGAATGTGGGGGTAATGGGTATGTTCATGGGAGAGTACCATCATAACATCGATATTAAGGGCCGTTTGATAGTCCCAGTGAAATTCCGGGACAATCTCGGGGAGCAATTTGTATTGACCCGCGGACTCGATCAATGTTTATTTGGTTACCCTATGGAAGAGTGGAAGCTGCTTGAAGAAAAGCTGAAAGCCTTGCCTTTAACAAAAAAAGATGCCCGGGCCTTTACCCGTTTTTTCTTTTCTGCAGCGACAGAATGTGAAATTGACAAACAAGGGCGAATTAATATCCCCACGCCGCTTACTTCATATGGCCAATTGGAAAAAGAATGTGTAATTCTTGGTGTTACCAATCGTATTGAGATTTGGAGCAAATCCCTTTGGGAAAACTATTTTTCAGCTTCGGAGGATTCTTTCGCTGAGATAGCAGAAAATATGATTGGCTTTGATATTTAAGGCTGCCCTCAGAAATAGAGTCACTCAATAACCGATTGGAAGGATGTCTAGCATGTTTCAACATACGACAGTGTTATTAAAAGAGACGGTTGATGGATTGAACATCAAACCTGATGGAGTTTACGTAGATTGTACACTAGGAGGAGCCGGTCACAGCGAATACTTGCTTTCACAGCTCTCTGACAAGGGCAGGCTTTATGCTTTTGATCAGGATGAAACGGCGATTCGAAATGCTAAGGAAAAACTGGAAAGCTATGGTGATCGGATCGTTCTTGTTCCTAATAATTTTAAATACTTGAAAGAAGAGTTGAATGCCAGGGGGATCGAGAAAGTCGATGGGATCCTATACGATTTAGGAGTGTCATCGCCCCAATTGGATACACCGGAACGGGGTTTCAGTTATAACCATGATGCTCCATTGGATATGAGGATGGACCAAAGTGCGGCCATTTCTGCATATGATGTCGTGAATACTTGGTCATTCCATGATTTGATGAGGATTTTCTTCCAATACGGAGAAGAAAAGTTTTCCAAGCAAATCGCCAGGAAAATAGAAGCGGCACGCGAGATAAAACCGATTGAAACGACATTCGAGCTTGTGGAGCTGATTAAAGAAGGGATCCCAGCACCTGCAAGACGTAAAGGTGGACATCCTGCAAAACGGGTATTTCAAGCAATCAGGATCGCCGTGAACGATGAGCTTGGTGTCTTCGAGGATTCCCTGGAGCAAGCGATTTCGCTTTTGGATATGGAAGGCAGGATATCGGTTATCACATTCCATTCACTTGAGGATAGGATTTGCAAAACGGTATTTAAGAAAGCGAGCAGCATGCCGGACCTTCCGCCTGGACTTCCTGTCATACCGGATGAATTCAAACCAACCTTAAAGATCATAACGAGAAAACCGATATTACCTTCGGAAGATGAACTGGAAGGGAATAACCGTTCACGTTCGGCTAAGCTAAGAATTGCTGAAAAGCAAAAAATATAGAAAAAATCAGTAAGGGGGAACAGGAATGAGTTCCATAGCCAAAAAAATGCAAGAACAGCAATATGAAGACCAACATCAGCAACAGACACAAACAGTGGTCATCCGTAAGGCGAAGATATCCATTGGTGAAGTTTTCTTACTATGTGCCCTTGCTATTATGGTTGCTTTTATGGGAGTGAAGATCGTTTCCAATCAAGCGTCCATCTATGAAACGAATAAAGAGATCCAGCTTGTTGAATCGAAAATTGACGAACAGGGCAAAGTGAATGACGATTTGAAAGTGCAAGTTGCCGAACTTAGTACATACGAGAGAATTTGGAAAAAAGCTGCAGCGCTTGGGTTCAAGTTAAATAAGAATAATGTGAAGGGTGTGCAGTAATAATGCAGAAACAAAAAAATATGAAGCATGGGGCAGCCGGATTATTCTTCTTATTCGGCCTGCTCTTTTTTGTTTTAATTTGCCGTTTTTTATATATTCAGGTGACAGGAACAGCAGGCGGGGAAGTGCTTGCTTCGAAAATTGAAAAGAAATACGAGAAAAAACAGGTAATAGAGGCAAAAAGGGGCAGCATCCTCGATACAAAGGGGGAAGTCATCGCCGAGGATACTTCATCTTATATCTTAAGAGCTGTTCTCAGTGACAAGGAACCTAAGCACGTCGAGGATCCGGAAATGACCGCGAGTAAGCTTGCTAAATATATTGACATGGATGAGCAGGAAATTTATGAGCGTCTTACTAGTAATAAAAAGGCTTATCAAGTCGAATTTGGCAGCGCAGGCAAGGATTTGACCCAGGTCGTCAAACAGAAAATCGAAAAAATGGAGCTGCCGGGCATCACATTCGGAAGGACGAATAAACGTTTTTACCCGAATGGAATTTTCGCATCCCATTTGATAGGTTATGTGGAAAAGGATGAGAAAACGGGCGAGATGGCCGGTAAGTTCGGCATTGAGAGGTATCTCAACAAAGAATTGAAGGAAACGAACGGGAAGCTGACGTATGACAGTGACTCATGGGGATTGCTATTACCGGATGCGAAGGAGAAAGTGGTTGCCCCGGATAATGGCAATGATGTCATGCTGACCATCGACAAGAAAATCCAAACCTTCTTGGAAGATTCATTGAGCAAAGTGCAGGCAAAATATGATCCCGAGCAAATCATAGCGATCGTATCCAATCCTAAAACGGGAGAGATTGTGGCGATGGGACAAAGGCCCACCTTCCATCCGACAACGAAAGTGGGGCTTACGGATACATGGCGCAACCTTGCCATTGAAGAAACCTTCGAACCGGGATCAACGATGAAAACCTTCACGCTTGCGGCGGCTGTTGAGGAAGGAGTCTTCAATCCGAACGACAGTTTTGTAGCGGGAACCTATAAGGCGGGTTCAGGGGAAATTCATGATCATAGTGGAATCGAAAGAGGGAAAAGCATGACGTTTCTTGAAGGGGTCCAACGTTCTTCCAACGTCGCTTTCGCAACACTGGCCATGGACAAAATCGGAGCGGATACTTTCAGGGAGTATTTGACGAAATTCGGGTTCGACAACAAAACGGGAATCGATTTGCCGAATGAAATAACCGGTAAAATTCAATATAAGTACAAGCTTGAAAAAGTGACCACTGCCTTCGGGCAAGGTTCGACCGTCACCCCGATCCAACAAATCCAGGCTGCTTCCGCCATAGCCAATGACGGAAAGATGATGCAGCCTTATGTAATCAAAAGCATTTCCGATCAGGATACAGGCAAGGTTTTGAAAACGACAAAGCCGAAAGTGACAGGGAACCCGATTTCAGCAGAGACTGCCAAGCAGGTGCGTGACTATTTGGAAACGGTCATTTCTGCGAAAAAGGGGACAGGAAGCAAATATGCCATCGACGGATATGAAGTCGCAGGAAAAACCGGTACTGCACAAATTGCCGGTCCGACTGGAAGATATCTGGAAGGGAAAAATAATTACGTATTCTCCTTTTTAGGGATGGCTCCAAAAGATGATCCGCAATTGGTCATGTATGTGGCAGTGAAGCAGCCCAAGCTGGGGGCTTCTTATGTCGGAGCAGACCCATTGTCAGAGATTTTCAATCCGGTCATGCAGAATAGCCTGCAATATTTAAACATCAAGCCATCTGATGTGAAAAAACAAAAAGCGATTGCCATCGCCGACTATACCAACGAACCTGAAAGCTCCGCCGCCAAGGAGCTGAAGGAACTTGGTTATGATGTAAGCACGATAGGGAGCGGGCGTAAAGTGCTCGATCAATCCCCGAAGGCTGGGAGCACGCTACTGCAGGGAGAAAAAATCATCTTGAGAACGGAAGGTGGAATGAAAGTTCCGGATATGACAGGGTGGTCCTTACGGGACGTCATGAAATTCGCTAATATCGCAAAACTGGATCTGAAAACGACAGGAACGGGATATGTGAGTAAACAGAATCTCCAGGCAGGGAAAAAGGTGAAGGAAGGGGATTCCTTCCATATTGAATTATCCCAGCCAGAAGGGACTACTGAAGATATCCCGAAAGATAAAAAAACCGAATGAGCAATGAAGGGGGAATCCATACGGGTTCCCCCTTCATTTTTTTGAAGGTTTCTTAGTCTAGCATCAAGTAGACAAGCATATATTGAAGCATGTATGAAATGGAGGTGCCTGTTTTTGCGTGTTTCGAATGTTACTGTCCGAAAACGGCTGGCAATCGCATTGGCAGTGGGTATCATAGTTTTTTTTATCATTGATATCCGCTTGGGAATTGTACAATTCTATCTAGGTGATAAGTTGACGGGGCTCGCTAAAGATTCCTGGAGCAGGAATATTCCTTTTGAAGCTAAGCGGGGAGAGATTTTGGATCGCAATGGTGTAGAGCTGGCAACGAATATTTCCGCCCCTACGGTCTATGTCATCCCAAGGCAGATTGAAGATCCCGATCAGACGGCGGGACAGCTTGCTTCCATATTGGATATGACCAAGGAAAAGGCTTATCAATGGCTGACGAAACAAGCGATGAGCGTCAGAATTCCCGAAGGCAGAAAAATATCCCATGAAAAGGCGAAAGAAATAAAAGCATTGGGGATAAAGGGCGTGTATATCGCTGAAGATTCAAAGCGCCATTACCCATTCGGTGAATATCTTTCACATGTACTCGGTTTCACGGGATCGGATAACCAGGGGCTGATGGGAATTGAATTGTCCTATGATAAGGAGCTAAGCGGGAAAAAGGGGTTTGTTAAATTCTATTCGGATGCCAAAGGGAAGAGGCTGGAAAACATGGCCGATGACTATAAGCCTCCCGTTGATGGAGATAACTTGAAGCTGACGATCGATAGCAAAATCCAGACGATCGTGGAGAGGGAGCTCGATAATGCGGAGGCAACCTATGACCCTGATGGTCTTATCGCCATTGCCATGGACCCCAATACTGGCGAAATTTTAGCCATGTCCAGCAGGCCGACCTTCGATCCTTCCAATTTTCAAAATGTACCATCCGAAGTGTATAACCGTAATTTGCCGGTTTGGAGTATATATGAACCGGGATCGACTTTCAAGATCATTACCCTTGCTGCAGCGCTGGAGGAAGGGAAGGTGGATTTGCAGAGGGAACATTTTTATGACTCCGGGCATGTTGAGGTGGCTGGATCCACGCTCCATTGCTGGAAAAGCGGAGGACATGGCGATCAAACCTTTCTTGAAGTTGTCGAGAACTCATGCAACCCAGGTTTTGTGGAGTTGGGCAACAGGCTCGGGAAAGACAAGTTATTTAAATATATCAATGATTTCGGGTTTGGACAAAAAACGGGAATTGATTTAACCGGAGAAGGAAAAGGGATCATGTTCAATATGGATCGGGTGGGCCCTGTTGAGCAGGCAACGACCGCGTTTGGACAAGGTGTGGCCGTAACGCCCATTCAGCAGGTGACGGCGGTATCGGCTGCCGTGAATGGCGGGACTTTATACACGCCATATATCGCAAAGGAATTGGTTGACCCAAAAACGGGTGAAGTACTTATGAGAAAGACCCCGCAGGCCAAGAAAAAGGTGATTTCGGAAGCGACTTCGAAAAAGGTGCGTGAAGCTCTTGAATCAGTAGTAGCGCAAGGCAGCGGTAAAGGTGCATTCGTCGAGTCATATCGCGTTGGCGGGAAGACAGGTACGGCGCAAAAAGCGGAAAATGGCCGATACCTTGAAAATAATTATATTCTCTCATTCATTGGTGTCGCTCCAGCAGATGACCCGCAAATCGTCGTCTATATCGCGGTCGATAATCCGAAAGGAACGGTGCAATTCGGCGGTGTCGTTGCGGCTCCGATCGTCGGCAATATCATGGAGGATTCTCTTAGGGCGATGGGCGTCAAACCTAGGAAAAACCAGATTGAGAAGGAAAGGGTCTGGACGGATCCCGTCATGGTCGAGGTGCCGGACGTGGTCGGAATGAGCAGAAAAGAGCTGCAAACCCAGCAAGTGGATTTGAAGCTCGATATAGCCGGAAATGGGGATAAAGTCATAAATCAAGCACCTGATGCGGGCATTAAGGTAAAAGAAGGCTCTACAATAAGAATTTATCTTGGCGAAAATAAAGATTAAGTATAATATAATAGATGAATAGTTTAAGCGGCTGAAGAATCATCAGCCGCTTTGTTTACGGAGGCGCGATAACCACGTATAATTAAAAATGGTTTCTCGACAAGCCAAGGTTAATCACATATAATGAATCCTCAAATTAAGTTGAGAGGGATGGAAAAATGAAGCTTCAAAAATTACTATCTTATTTACACTCCTTATTTAGCCATGAAGGAGAGAATCCTGAAATCACCTCCATTGAAAATGATAACCGTAAAGTCAAAGACGGAAGTTTATTTGTTTGCATAAAAGGTTATACGGTCGATGGTCATGATTTTGCCCAATCCGCTGTTGAAAATGGAGCTGCGGCAGTCATTGCCGAACGGGAGCTTGATTTGCCTGTACCCGTAATCGTCGTCAGGGATTCAAGCAGGGCGATGGCGGTCCTTGCCGATGCATTTTATGGTCATCCGACGCAAAAGCTGCGTTTGATCGGAATCACCGGCACGAACGGAAAGACGACAACCAGTCATCTGCTGGAAAAGATTTTCGAGGATCGGCATGAAAAAACGGGATTGATCGGCACGATGTATACAAAAATTGCCGATAAGGTCTATGAAACAAAGAATACGACGCCGGATAGCGTTACATTGCAAAAGGCTTTTCATGAAATGACCGAAGCGTCTGTGTCTACGGCCATAATGGAAGTATCTTCGCATGCACTTGAACTTGGACGCGTCCATGGCTGCGACTATGATATTGCCGTATTTACGAATCTCACACAAGACCATTTGGATTTCCATAAAACGATGGACAGATACAAGCAGGCAAAATCCTTGTTTTTCTCGCAGCTCGGAAATGCTTACATAGAAAATCGTCCTAAATATGCCGTGCTTAACGCTGATGATGAGGCAACCGAGGATTTCATTAAAGCGACGGCTGCCACAGTCGTAACTTACGGTATAGACAATGAAGCCGATATCAGGGCGAAGGATTTAAAAATTGATGCCAACGGCACATCATTCATCTTGACAGCGGGTAAGGAAGAACGTTACATTCAGCTGAAGCTCATTGGTAAATTCAGCGTATATAATGTACTCTCCGCCATCGCGGCTTCCTTATGCGCAGGCAACGATATAGATGACACCATTAAATCGATCGAGGAGATAAAAGGAGTGGCAGGCCGTTTTGAACTCGTTACGGCGAATCAAGCCTTTCCAGTCATCGTTGACTATGCCCACACTCCTGACAGCTTGGAGAATGTCCTCAAGACCGTTGCTGAGTTCGCTGAAAAGAAAATTTTTGTGATAGTCGGATGCGGCGGGGACCGAGACAAGACGAAGCGCCCGATCATGGCTGAAATTGCATGCAACTTGGCGACAGATCCCATTTTCACCTCCGATAATCCACGCAGTGAGGATGCGGCCCAGATTTTGCGGGATATGGAAGCCGGAGTGGCAGGTAAAGAATATTTGGTAATTGAAGACCGGAGGCAGGCAATAATCCATGCCGTTTCCAAGGCTGAAGAGGGCGACGTTATTTTAATAGCGGGCAAAGGTCATGAAACCTATCAATTGGTCGGTGACGAAGTGCTGCACTTTGATGACCGTGAAGAAGCGGAAAAGGCGATTCAAAGCCGTTTCGGTACAGTTTAAACCGTCGGTGAATGTGCCCTGTTTACAATCAGGAAAAGACAACAAGCAGAATTTTTATTTGAATTGTGTTAGGAATGAGGGAGTAAGGAATGTTGGAACAAGTAATTTTTTATACGATTTTGGTGGCGTTTTTAGTAACTGTACTTCTTTCGCCTATTTTCATCCCGTTTTTGAGAAGGCTGAAATTCGGGCAAAGCATCAGGGAAGAAGGCCCGCAATCGCACTTGAAGAAAACGGGAACGCCTACCATGGGCGGTTTGGTGATATTATTATCGGTTACCATCGCCACGCTGGTGATGACTTTTAAATTTTCGGTACCTTCCACCGAAACCTATTTATTATTATTCGTTACTTTAGGGTTTGGATTGCTGGGTTTCCTGGATGATTTCATCAAGGTGGTCATGAAGCGGAACCTAGGCTTGACATCCAAGCAAAAACTGCTTGGACAAATCGTGATTTCGGTCATCTTTTATTTCGTTTTCAAGCAGACAGATCGTTTCAATCCGGAATTGTCGATCCCAGGCACTGACTTTTCCGTCGACTTTGGCTGGTTTTATCTATTTATCGTGATTTTCTGGTTGGTCGGTTTTTCGAATGCCGTCAATTTGACGGATGGACTTGACGGACTTGTCTCAGGAACTTCAGCCATTGCCTTTGGCGCTTTTGCGATTTTGGCATGGAGTCAGTCACAATATGATATTTCTATATTTTCGGTGGCAGTCGTAGGGTCTGTTCTTGGATTTTTGGTATTCAATGCACACCCTGCTAAGGTATTCATGGGTGATACAGGGTCCTTGGCCCTGGGAGGAGCCATCGCAACGATAGCCTTACTGACGAAGCTTGAAATACTGTTAGTAATCATTGGCGGAGTTTTTGTCATTGAGACACTCTCTGTCATCCTGCAAGTAGGATCTTTTAAAACGACTGGTAAACGTATTTTTAAAATGAGTCCGCTCCACCACCATTATGAACTATCTGGGTGGTCCGAATGGCGCGTCGTCGTGACTTTCTGGACAGTAGGCTTGCTGTGTGCGGTACTCGGAATCTATTTAGAGGTGTGGATATAATTGAAAGAGACGGCAAGGTATTCAGAAAAAAAAGTATTGGTATTGGGCTTGGCAAAGAGCGGAGTGATGGCAGCATCGCTTCTACATAAATTAGGTGCTTTCGTGACGGTGAATGACATGAAGCCATTATCGGAAAACCCTGAGGCTCAAGGACTGCTGGAACAGGGAATCAAGGTCATCTGCGGCAGCCATCCGATTGAACTGCTTGATGAAGGCTTCGAATTGATCGTGAAAAATCCCGGGATACCCTATCGAAATCCGATTGTAAAAGGGGCGTTGGAAAAAGGGATACCGGTTATTACGGAAGTTGAACTTGCCTATCAAATCAGTGAGGCTCCTTTCATAGGAATTACGGGCACGAACGGGAAGACGACTACGACAACTTTGATATTCGAAATGTTGAAGGCCGGTGAAAAGTCACCGCTCATCGCCGGGAATATCGGGACAGTCGCATCTGGTGTGGCCGAAAAGGCGACAGCGGATGATTCGATCGTCATTGAATTATCATCTTTCCAGCTAATGGGAATAGAGGAGTTTCGTCCTGAGATTTCCATCTTGACGAATCTGTATGATGCGCACCTGGATTATCATAGCTCCAAACAAGAATATGCGGAAGCAAAAGCGGCGATTGCGAAAAATCAGCTAGCCTCCGATTTCTTGATTTATAATGCAGACCAGGATGCCGTTGTATCCATGTCGAAAAAGACCAAGGCTCAGCTCGTTCCCTTTTCGACCGAAGGGAAGAACGAAAATGGTGCCTATGTAGAAGATGGAGCCGTCTTCTTCCGCCAAGAAAAAATCATCGGCATTGCCGACATAGCCCTTCCTGGGAAACACAATTTGGAAAATGTGCTCGCAGCCATTTCAGCGGCCAAATTGAAGGGTGTTGCAAACGAAGCGATCCAAACAGTTCTGAAAACATTTTATGGCGTGGAGCATCGTCTGCAGTTCGTAGCTATGATCGAAAACCGTAAATTCTATAATGATTCGAAGGCGACGAACATCCTAGCAGCATCCAAAGCGTTGACATCCTTTTCTGAACCTGTCATCCTTTTGGCGGGCGGATTGGACCGCGGCAATGAATTCGATGAGTTAAAACCGGCCATGAAAAATGTCAAGGCCGTGATAACGTTTGGTGAAACGGCAGAAAAAATTGAGCGGATAGCCAAAGAAATAGGAATAACGAATATAAAACGTGTCGATAATGTAGAAAAGGCCGTACCGGCTGCATTTGAATTATCTAATGAAGGCGACTGTATTCTTCTCTCCCCGGCTTGTGCAAGCTGGGATCAATATAAAACTTTTGAGCAAAGAGGAGACATGTTTATGGAGGCTGTGCATAAACTGAAGTAACAGCTTTCGCAGAAAGAAGTGAATCTGCTTCTACGTTGACACCTTGGAAAAAAGCGATAATGAGCCGTTATCGCTTTTTTTTTGGCTATAGTGCAGCATTGATTTTTATATTCGTACAGGCTCGAAAAACTTCCTCGAGGTGGATGTCCGTGCCATTAAAAAAATCGAATCCTGATCTCATTCTCATTATCGTCACCTTAACTCTTCTGACCGTTGGTTTAATCATGGTTTACAGCGCAAGTGCCATTTGGGCAACATATAAATTTGATGATTCCTTTTATTTTGCAAAACGACAGTTGCTGTTCGCCTGCGTCGGGGTCATCGCCATGTTTTTCATCATGAATGTGGATTACTGGACATGGAGGACATGGGCCAAGATCCTGATCATCATTTGTTTCATCATGCTGCTTGCAGTATTGGTGCCTGGAATAGGGATGGCAAGAAATGGTTCGCGAAGCTGGATTGGCGTAGGGGCATTTTCAGTCCAACCCTCCGAGTTCATGAAGTTGGCGATGATCGCTTTTTTAGCCAAGTTTTTATCCGAACGGCAAAAGCTCATCACCTCCTTTAAAAAAGGGATGCTTCCATCCTTAGGGTTAGTGTTTTTGGCTTTTGGGTTGATCATGTTACAGCCCGACCTTGGAACGGGAACGGTCATGGTGGGAACATGCATCGTCATGATTTTCATTTCCGGAGCAAAAATCAGCCACTTTGTTGGCTTGGGGCTGATCGGCGTAGCCGGCTTCATCGGTTTGATTTTGTCGGCGCCCTACAGGATAAAAAGGATCACATCTTTCTTGGATCCGTGGGAAGATCCTTTGGGAAGCGGCTTTCAAATGATCCAGTCCTTTTATGCGATCGGTCCGGGTGGATTGTTCGGCCTTGGCCTCGGGCAAAGCCGGCAGAAATTTTTCTATTTACCAGAGCCGCAGACCGATTTCATTTTTGCGATCCTTTCCGAGGAACTGGGATTCATCGGCGGCTCTCTAGTCATTCTGTTATTTGCGCTTATGCTTTGGAGAGGGATTAGGATAGCGCTTGGGGCACCTGATTTATACGGCAGCCTTGTAGCGGTGGGGATCATTGCCATGGTCGCCATCCAGGTGATGATCAATATCGGGGTCGTGACGGGTTTGATGCCAGTTACCGGCATCACCCTTCCTCTGTTAAGCTACGGTGGTTCATCGCTTACACTCATGTTGATGGCGATTGGGGTACTATTGAACATTAGCCGCTACTCAAGGTTTTAAGAGAATTTCAAAAAAAGGGAGGTCCTGTCACACGCGGGGCTTCCCTTTTTAGGTTGAAAGCCTTTGCAGGAAATGAAGGGTGAAAGAACCTTGGCTTAAATTAGAAATAAATGAAATGCCAATAAAATATTACCATGTATGAATGTTTGCGAATCCACAATAAATATTGGCAATACAGCTTTGTTTAGACTATAGTATAAGAGGGTTAGGCCGCATAGGCGCTTGCTTCTGTTCATTTTATATGCTTTTACTTGCAAGATGTCATCATTCTCGGAAAAAAACAGTGACCTCATGAAAGAGGAAATGAAAATCATGATTTGGAATTATGGGAACAACAAGGAGGTTTATCATGGATAAAGTGATAAAGCAATTAACTGAAATGAAAATCGGCAAGGTTCTTGAACAAGAACCGCTTGCGAATCATACAACTATGAAAATAGGAGGGCCCGCTGATTTATTCATCGTGCCATCTTCCGTTGAAAATATAGAAAAAACGATGCAGATCATCAAAGAGCATGCCATACCGTGGCGGGCTATTGGCAGGGGCTCCAACCTTCTTGTAAGTGATGGGGGAATTGAGGGTGCCGTGCTTAAATTGGGCAGAGGCCTTGATCATATCGAGATGAATGGAACGGAAATCAAAGCTGGAGCTGGTGTTTCACTTGTCAGCTTGTCTGTTCAGATCAGTAAAAAAGGTTATGCAGGATTGGAATTTGCCAGTGGAATACCTGGTTCCGTCGGCGGAGCTGTCTATATGAATGCCGGTGCACACGGTTCCGATATGAGTGAGATTCTCAAGGAAGCGCATGTTCTGTTTGAGGATGGTTCTTTAGCTTGGCTTTCGAAGGAGGAAATGGAGTTTTCTTATAGAACTTCCGTACTTCAAAAGAAAAGACCTGGTATCGTGTTGGAAGCCGTGTTCCAATTGACCGAGGGAGATAAAACCGAAATCGTTGCAAGAATGCAGGATAACAAAAATTACCGGAAGGATACGCAGCCGTATAACCTGCCATGTGCAGGCAGCATATTCCGGAATCCACTACCGCATCATGCCGGTAAATTAGTGGAAAATGCCGGTCTGAAGGGACACTCGATTGGCGGAGCGCAAATTTCCCCAATGCACGGTAACTTTATCGTCAACACGGGTAATGGGAGTGCAGCGGATGTTCAGGCCTTGATACAGCATGTGAAAGATACTGTATATGATAAATTTGAAGTTGAAATGGAAACAGAAGTCGAAATTATCGGCCGTAAATAATAGGATGTAATATATCCAAATTTTGTGTTATAATGTGTTACCTTTTAAAGTTTCATAGAAACGGACTTAGAGTGTGCCGTGATTTCGTATTGTATAAAAACCATCCATTTTTTCAGGAAGAGGTGAAAGGGATGGAAAAGGGGAAAATCGTTTCCATTGAGGACCGCATCCCGAAATTAAAACAATTAAGAAAAAGCAAAGCAAACAAACGGCTGGTTCTGTTGCTTTCCCTTTTCTTCATTCTGGTTGCATGCGTACTATATTTCTTATCCCCGCTAAGCTATGTGAAAACCGTTCAGGTGGAAGGGAATCGATATATCACTTCCAAGCAAATCATTGAATTGAGCAAGGTGAAGAAAGATCGAAGCATTTGGAAGGTCGATACAGGGAAAGCGGCAGCCAATATTAAAAAAAACCAGGAAATAAAAAGTGCCAAGGTAACACCCGTATTTCCTAATTCGATTAAAATTACAGTATCCGAGCATAACAAGATGGCATACCTGTCCAATAATGGGAAATATGCCCCTATTTTAGAGAACGGGACCGTCCTGGAGGAGTTAGTGACAGGGGAAATGCCATTATATGCCCCGGTTTTAATCGGTTTCAAAGAGGGTAAAGCATTAAAGTTGCTCTTAGAAGAGCTGGATAAGCTTCCTGTCGAAATTCAAAATGCCATTTCGGAAATCCATTATGCTCCAACCAAAACCGACGCCTACCATATTGTCATGTTCATGAACGATGGGTTCGAAGTGAACGCGACAAGCCGGACGTTATTCGAGAAAATGATCCACTACCCATCAATCGTCAGTCAGTTGGATCCAAAGGTAAAGGGAGTCATCGATCTGGAAGTGGGTTCTTATTTTAAAGCGTATAAAAATGCGGAACAAAAGGAAGACACGAATGAGCAAAATTGATGGCAAACGGGTGGTGCTATCCCTCGTTTGCCTGGTGCTCGGATTTATGGTTGCCTTCTCTTACAATCTGGCTAAGGATAATCGGGGAGTAAGTGAGGACAAGGCATGGAATCAAGAATATGAGCTTAGGCAGCAACTGATTGAACAAGAGACCAAGAACCGGGAATTTCAGAAGGAACTGCTTCAAAAGCAGGAAACCGTATCCAGGATAGAAAAAGATCTGGCCCAGGAAAAGCAGCAGTTTTTCAATTTGGCCAAAGATACGGAGAAATACCGGATGTTTCTCGGGAAAGTGAAGGTGAAAGGTTCAGGCCTTCAGGTAACCCTTGACGATGGTGGGAATGTGGATCCGGAAGCCAATGTCAATAACTACTTGGTTCATGAACAGCATGTCTTCAAGGTTGTAAATGAATTATACATATCAGGTGCAGAGGCTGTTGCGATCAACGGTCAGAGATTGAACCATGATTCCTATATAATCTGTAATGGACCAGTCATCACAGTCGATGGACACCAGCATCCGGCTCCATTCATCATTACTGCAATCGGGGATCCGGAAGTCCTGGGGGCTTCCCTCGACCTTCCTGGAGGCATAAAGGAACAGTTGGTTGACGAAAATATCATCTTTACTATGGAAAAGAAAAAGAATATCATGTTTGACCCCGTTATTGGAGGGAGATCAGTTTCCTGGATTCGATGAAAGATTGGTGAGAGACTGGAAATGAAAAAAAAGCTTTCTTTTAGTTTGCTTACTTTGATTGCGGGCTTCATGCTCGCCATCCAATTCAATTTGGTGAATCAACCTGTCGTTTCCGATACAAGGGATATGTGGGAGCTGAAAAATGATTTATTGAAAGAACAGCAAGCACAAGTGGAATTGATAGATGGCATCAGTAAGCTCGAAGGGAAAATAGCATCCTATGAAACCGAGAGAAATGAAAGCAAGGAAGAATTGCTGCGAAAGACCCTGACTGAATTAAAGACTGAAGCTGGTTTGACCGAAATAAAGGGTAAAGGTGTAATCGTGTCCATTCAACCGATTAAGGAAGGGATCCTACTTGGCGAGCGGATTGAGTATATTTCCCCGGTATTATTAATCAGGCTCCTTAATGAAATGCATAGGTATGGGGCGGACGACATTTCCATAGCTGGTCAAAGGTACATAACGACATCGGTCATTCGTGATATAAATGGACAGCCGAAAATGGACGGATATCCGTTAACCGATTACCCGGTCGAACTGCTGGTAATGACGGATGATCCAAAGAAATTAAAGCAACGTATTGAAGGCTCGGAACTAATGGATGATTTTTTCATCGATAACTTCGAATTGCAAATAAAGGCACCTTCTCGTGAATTGACATTGCCTGCCTACCAAAATGATGTAAAAGTGGAACACATGATGCCCATCATGAATGGGGGGGATTCGTAATGTGGCTTCCAGTTTTTGGACTCCTGATTGGGGTCACCCTCGGCTTTTTGGTCGATTTGGATATTCCCCATGAATATTCAAATTACCTTTCCATTGCCGTGCTCGCGGCTTTTGATACCTTATTTGGAGGCATCAGGGCCCATTTGCAAGGTCTTTATGATGAAGTTGTATTCGTAACCGGATTCTTCTTTAATATAATTCTTGCCGCAGGTTTGGCTTTTCTAGGTGTACATCTTGGTGTAGACTTATATTTAGCCGCTATCTTCGTATTTGGTGTAAGACTGTTTCAAAATATCGCCATGATCAGAAGAATACTGATTGAAAAATGGTCCGATTCCCGTAAAAAGCAGAAAAAAAATCTATAATTTTAAAGGGAATCACATCTTAAATGACGAATAGTTTATGCAGTATCCAGTTTAGCAGATTTCTCCATTATGACGAGAAGCGAACAATGTGCAGCTTAAAGTGAGAAATCTACGAAATGTACCGCTAATTATGACATTCACGAGTTGGTGAAATCAGTTCAGTTATTCTATAATGAATAGGTCTTTCGATATAAAAATGTTATTCTACTAAAACATGTATAAAACTGAAGGAGGTGCCATGGAGAATGAACAGCAATGAAATATACGTAAGTCTTGACATCGGT
Organism: Bacillus sp. mrc49; assembly: GCF_002803435.1. Classification (NCBI taxonomy): domain Bacteria; kingdom Bacillati; phylum Bacillota; class Bacilli; order Caryophanales; family Bacillaceae; genus Bacillus; species Bacillus sp. mrc49. Next base: position 534,398 of record NZ_PHNG01000800.1, read on the forward strand.
ACATCCAGTGTAAAAGTAATCATTGGGGAAATGGTCAATGACACATTAAATATAATCGGTGTAGGAAATGTTAAATCGGAAGGGCTCAAAAAGGGCTCGATCGTCGGTATTGATGAAACCGTCCAATCCATCCAAAAGGCTGTCGAGCAAGCAGAACGTATGATAGGGATGGAGATAAAAAACGTAATCGTCGGCATAAGTGCAAATCACGTGACGCTGCAACCTTGTCATGGGGTAGTAGCGGTATCCAGTGATAATAAAGAAATTACGGAGCATGACGTTTTCCGTGTTAGGGAAGCAGCGGAGTTAATTACGATCCCATCCGACAGGGAGATTATCGACGTGGTGCCCATCCATTACAAAGTTGATGAACTTGATGAGATCAGCGATCCAAGAGGCATGATCGGCGTTCGCTTGGAAATGAGAGGGATCTTAATCACAGGTCTTCGGACAATCTTACATAATACGCTGCGGTGTGTGGAAAGGGCTGGGTTAGAAATAACCGATATCGCCCTGCAGCCATTGGCGGCAGGTTCCCTTGTTTTATCCAAGGATGAAAGAGAACTTGGGGTGGCGCTTGTCGATATTGGCGGGGGTTCCACTACGCTGGCAATATTCGAACAAGGCTATTTACAATATACGTCTGTGATACCTATAGGCGGGGAAACACTTACGAAGGATCTTTCCATCGTTCTTAGGACAACGATGGAGGAGGCTGAGAAAATAAAAGTAAAGCATGGCCATGCCTTTTATGATGACGCGTCCGAAGATGAAGTATTCCAAATACCGATCATCGGCAGCGACCAGCAACAGCCCTGCAATCAATTAATGCTTTCGGATATCATTGAAGCGAGATTGACCGAAATTTTCGAGTTGATTCAAGATGATTTGAGGAGACTTGGTTTTCAGGATATTCCAGGAGGTTTCGTATTGACCGGTGGCGTTGTCAAAATGCCGGGAGTCCTGGAGCTTGCTCAATATGTGTTCCAAAACCGTGTAAGGACGGCCGAACCGAATTACATCGGTGTCAGGGAACCCCAATATACGACTGCAGTCGGACTGATTAAACATGCATGCAAGAAAGAGAGAATGCAAAAAAACACCGCTCATAAAACTCCTGTAGCAGCCGGTCAAACGCAAGAAGAGAATGACCAGCGCAGCCAAAAGGTTTCTCAGAAAAACAAAGAGAACGTACCGGCTAAAAAACAAGGTGAAAAAGGTGAATCTAAATTCAAAAAAATCCTAGGTTACTTTTTTGAATAACAATCATTAAGAATCGGGAATTTCGTCAAAATAGGAGGATTGTCATGTTGGAGTTTGATTCTAATTTAGAACAATTAGCAACGATAAAAGTAATAGGTGTTGGCGGCGGCGGAAACAATGCGGTAAACAGAATGATCGAGCATGGCGTACAAGGTGTTGAATTCATTTCTGTCAATACTGACGCACAGGCTCTTAATCTATCAAAAGCTGAGATCAAAATGCAAATCGGCGGAAAGCTTACACGCGGATTGGGTGCTGGAGCCAATCCTGAAGTGGGGAAAAAGGCTGCTGAAGAAAGCAAAGAGCAGATTGAAGAAGCGCTTAAGGGTGCCGATATGGTTTTCGTAACCGCTGGAATGGGTGGCGGAACCGGAACGGGAGCTGCTCCTGTCATCGCCGGCATTGCTAAAGATTTAGGCGCGCTTACCGTTGGTGTAGTCACACGTCCATTTACCTTTGAAGGCAGAAAACGGGCAACACAAGCACAAGGCGGCATTTCATCGATGAAGGAATCCGTCGATACGCTGATCGTCATACCAAACGACCGTCTCCTTGAAATCGTCGATAAAAGCACACCGATGCTTGAAGCTTTCCGTGAGGCCGACAACGTACTTCGTCAAGGTGTACAAGGGATTTCAGATTTAATTGCGGTTCCCGGTCTTATTAACCTGGACTTTGCCGATGTTAAGACCATCATGTCCAACAAAGGTTCGGCGCTTATGGGCATCGGGATTTCCTCAGGGGAAAACCGTGCGGCAGAAGCGGCGAAGAAAGCCATTTCCAGCCCGCTACTCGAAACTTCGATTGATGGTGCCCAAGGCGTACTGATGAACATCACTGGCGGAACGAACTTAAGCCTCTTCGAAGTTCAGGAAGCAGCCGATATCGTCGCTACTGCCTCCGATCAGGACGTAAACATGATTTTTGGTTCAGTCATCAACGAGAATCTTAAAGATGAAATCGTCGTGACGGTAATTGCAACAGGGTTTAACGAAGTGGAAGCTTCCATACGCCCTACTGGACGTCCAACACTCGGACAGCAGCAGCAATCAAGGCCGCAGACACAGCAAGCGCCACAGACTAATGTGAAGCGTGAAGTGAAGCGGGAAGAAGTCAATGAGCAGCCTTCGCGCAATGCGAACCAAGGCGAAGAGGCTCTGGATATTCCAACTTTTCTCCGTAACCGCAATAGACGCCGTTAATATCACCGGCTAAAAAAACCGTTCCCGCTGGGAACGGTTTTTTTTCGATTTTTTTTACGCCCCGTTTTCATCTTCTTGCGGCTATCGCAAATATCTTCTGCAGAAACCTGGATTGGTTTTTGGGTGATGTTTTAAATGATTTCTGCAAGGGGGCCGTTTCCGGGCTGGGACCTTCATTAATATAAAGGAAAAAGGGATGGTTCCCCGAAAATCTTAAACTTTTAAAACATAAATCGACAGAAGTAAAAGGGGGCAGGATAGTCTCTCGGAAAGTATTGGAAAATTTCAAGAGCTGTTTTTCTACAAAAAGGGTAAAAATGACTGAAAAACTCTTAAGTTTTCGGTACAAAAAGTGACACACTTTCCAAGGCCAGGTACGCTATACTTTTTGCTAGTGGAAGGTTAGTTCCTAAAGGGAGGGGAGGGTGTTTGACCTTATATTTAGATGTGATCTGGTTGTTGAATTGGTTATTTGACTGCCTCCTTTTATATGGGACCGCAATCATTCTCAAACGAAGAGTCGCTCTTTGGCGGATATGCATCGGCGGGTTGATCGGTTCCTTCATTATCGTAATGGCATTCACTCCTTTTTATGCAATGGCGGACCGAGTGTACATGAAGATTTTTGTATCCCTGGTCATGGTGCTGGCCACCTTTGGATTTAATAGGTTAAAGCTTTTCATGAAATCGGTGGCCACTTTATACTTTGTGACGTTTTTATCTGGGGGAATCCTCCTGGGCCTTCATTATTTATTCGAATTTCAAATCGTAGCCAAAGACCCCGGTCAATATGCAGGAATCAATCGTTTTGGCGACCCTGTCAGCTGGATATTCGTAATGATCGGATTCCCGCTTGCTTGGCAATTTTCCAAGCGTACACTTGAAGGGATGGAAATGACAAAGCTGACACATGAACAAATGGTTATGGTTTCGGTTAAGATATCTGACTTCGAAGGGACATTCCACGGACTGGTGGATACCGGGAATCAATTATATGATCCGATTTCACGCTCCCCTGTGATGATCATTTCTCTATCGGGAGGGGAATCGGGAATTCCTGACGATATGCTAGAGCTCTTTAAAAACCCTGATAATCTGATCAAGCAGGAAGAACAACCTGAGTATTCATGGACTGGACGAATGCGGGTCATCCCTTATAAGGTGGTGGGGCATGAACATCAGCTTTTGACCGCTATCAAGCCGGATTCCATCAAAATCGTTCAAGGGGAAAAAGAATATCACGTTAAGCAAGGGCTCGTTTCATTCACCTTTTCGAAACTCTCTCCCGACAACAGCTATCAATCTATCGTTCACCCGAAAATGTTAACCGGCATCCCGGTGCAAAATGCCTCCTGAACCATTGATTCACTCTAACATCTGACCCATAATCCGTTTATTAGAAGGGAGAATTATTTTGAAGAAACTCATTCTTCGGCTCACTTATTTTTGGTACAAACTATTGTTCAAGCTTGGATTGAAGACGGACGAAATATATTACATTGGAGGAAGTGAAGCGCTGCCGCCGCCCCTTTCGAAGGAAGAAGAGGCAATACTGATCAATAAATTGCCGAATGGCGATGAAGCAGCACGATCGATATTGATCGAACGTAATTTAAGGTTGGTCGTCTATATCGCCAGGAAATTTGAAAATACGGGCATCAATATCGAAGACCTCATCAGCATAGGCACCATCGGTTTAATAAAGGCCGTGAATACATTCAATCCAGAGAAGAAAATAAAATTGGCTACATATGCCTCGAGATGCATCGAGAATGAGATTTTGATGTATTTACGAAGGAATAACAAAATCCGTTCTGAAGTTTCCTTTGATGAACCATTGAATATCGATTGGGATGGAAATGAGCTTCTGCTATCAGATGTCCTTGGCACTGACGATGACATCATCACGAAAGATCTTGAAGCGAATGTGGACCGCAAGCTGCTGACGAAGGCACTCACGCAGCTATCTGAACGCGAAAAACAAATAATGGAACTCAGGTTTGGCCTGGCAGGCGGAGAAGAGAAAACACAAAAGGATGTTGCCGATATGCTTGGAATTTCCCAATCATACATTTCACGTTTGGAAAAACGGATCATCAAGAGGCTTCGAAAGGAATTTAATAAAATGGTGTAAAAAAATTTAGCACCTAAATGCCAATTAAATCAATACTTTGGCAGCGATATTAAAAATTATGGTGATTTTCTGTTCTAGCCAAGTGCATATTTTTCCCTCCCGCGGAAATACTGTTTTTTGTACAGCGCTCCTGTGAGGAGGGAATAATTTTGTCTCGTAATAAGGTTGAAATCTGCGGTGTGGATACATCAAAATTACCGGTTTTAAAGAATGAAGAGATGAGAAAACTCTTTAAAGAACTGCAAGATGGCGAAATTTCAGCAAGAGAAAAACTGGTAAACGGGAATCTTCGACTCGTTCTAAGCGTCATTCAGCGCTTTAACAATCGGGGAGAGTATGTGGATGATCTATTTCAGGTAGGCTGTATAGGGTTAATGAAGTCGATAGACAACTTTGACTTAGGTCAAAATGTTAAGTTTTCAACATATGCTGTACCGATGATTATTGGAGAAATCAGAAGATATCTTCGTGACAATAATCCGATTCGGGTTTCCCGTTCTTTAAGAGACATCGCTTACAAAGCTTTGCAGGTTAAAGAAAAGCTCATAAGTCAGACCCTTCGTGAGCCGACAGCTGAAGAAATCGCCAAGGTGTTGGAAGTACCTCATGAAGAAATCGTTTTTGCACTTGATGCGATACAAGATCCAGTTTCACTTTTTGAACCGATTTATAATGATGGCGGGGATCCGATTTATGTACTCGACCAACTGAGTGATGAGAAAAATAAAGACAGTACGTGGATTGATGAAATAGCTATTAACGAAGGCATGAGACGGTTGAATGACCGGGAAAAAATGATCCTTCGGAAACGGTTTTTCCAAGGGAAGACGCAAATGGAGGTAGCCGAAGAAATCGGCATTTCACAGGCGCAGGTGTCCCGGTTGGAAAAGGCGGCAATAAAGCAAATGAATAAAAATATCCAACAGTAGAAGCTGAGCATGAGAAAAGGTAGCTTAAGCGGGTAGTGCAGCAATGTTCATTACCCGCCCAAAGCCACTTATCTGTAGCGGCTTTTTTATTTTGTCGAAAATGCATAAGGGAGGAGATGGAGGGCGAAACGTTTATTTATCGTATTCTTCATCCTTGAGTGAATCATGTCATATACATGTGAAGAGGACCTTCATCTATGATGAAATTGTGAGGAGCTGAGTGGGATGACCAGAATTTCCGAATTTCAGATCAAGGATATCGTCAACATAGCAGATGGAAAGAAACTTGGGAATATGTCGGATCTTGAAATCAATACGGCTACAGGGCAAATTGAGGCAATCGTCGTTTCAAATGGCACCAGGTTAATGGGGTTCTTCGGCAGGGAACAGGATATTGTGATTCCATGGCGCAAGATAAAAAAAATCGGCGCAGATGTCATTCTTGTTGAACATCAGACGGTATTTCAGGCAGAACTGAAAGATGAACGGTTTTAAGGGGTGAAGTGCACAAATCTATGATACACTAGACTAAAAATGAAGAGGTTAAAAGCATGAAAGAGCCATTTGTTTTAATAGATGATCAATATATGCTCATTGACAGCTGGAGACAGCAAAATCTCCAGCTCGTAGCGGGCTTCACCACGAAAAATGGGGGAGTCAGTTCAGGGGATTTCCAAACATTGAATACCGGTTTCCATGTCGGTGATCGCCTTGAAGATGTCCAGGGAAATCGCAGGATCTTGGCAGAAAAGCTGTCATTTTCCCTAGATGGCTGGGTAGGGGCGGAACAGACGCATGAAACGCAAATATTGCAAGTGAACAGCCTCGATGGCGGCAGAGGCGCAACGGATTATCATTCAGCCTTTAAAGGCACAGACGGATTTTATGCGAAGGATCATAATGTTCTTTTGACAATGTGCTACGCAGACTGCGTGCCCCTATACTTTCTTGCCCCGGCGCATGGTATGATTGGGGTGGCGCATGCTGGCTGGAAGGGTAGTGTAAACGGAATTGCCCGGAAAATGGTTGAAGCATGGCTAAGAGAGGGTATAAAGGAAGCGGAGATATTTGCTGTAATAGGACCGTCCATTTGCTCGAAATGCTATGTTGTTGATGACAAAGTCATAGATTTAGTGCAGAATTTGCTGGAAGATAATGACGAAAAGCCATATAATTTAATCAGTGAAGGACAATATCAGTTAGATCTTAAGCGACTCAATTCTTTGGTTCTTCAGAAAGCGGGAATTCCAAACAGTCAAATTGAGATTACATCGTACTGCACAAGCTGCGATCAAGATTTGTTTTTTTCACATCGCCGTGATAACGGGAAAACAGGCAGGTTAATGAGTTTTATCGGTTGGAAGGAGGATTTAGGGTAATTGTGAAAGTATTGGACAATTTAAAAAACATCGAAGAAAAGATAAATATAGCATGTGAAAATAGCGGCAGGCGCCGTGAAGATATAAAGTTGATCGCCGTGACAAAATATGTTTCGGTCGAGAGGGCGAAGGAAGCCTTGGAAGCGGGAATCAGCGACTTAGGTGAAAACCGTGACGAAGGGCTCCTGAATAAGTACGAGGTACTGCAGGACAAGCCGAACTGGCATTATATTGGCTCCTTGCAGACGCGAAAAGTGAAGAATGTCATTGATAAAATCACCTATATCCATTCACTGGACCGAATTTCTTTAGCGGAAGAAATTCAAAAACGGGCAAAAGAGCCGATAAATTGTTTAGTGCAGGTGAATGTTTCGGGCGAGGAATCCAAACATGGCATGGATCCAGAGGCAGCAATGAGCTTCATAAAGGGGTTAGCCGGTTTTGATAAGGTGAAGGTTGCAGGATTGATGACGATGGCTCCTTTGACGGATGATGTACAAGTTTTACGTCAGTGCTTCCGGAACCTGAAAAATCTGCAGGTGGAAATCCAAAATGCTGCGCTTGCGCATGCACCATGCACGGAATTATCCATGGGGATGTCCAATGATTTCATGATTGCCATCGAAGAAGGCGCTACTATGATCAGGATTGGCACAGCACTTGTAGGCGAATAATTTTAAGGAGGTACGCTATAGATGTCGTTCGTATCAAAATTTAAATCTTATTTCGCACTGGATGATGAGTATGAGTACAAGGATGAAGTGATGGAAGAAGAGGAGGCTGAACGAAAAACCGTGAAGTCAGCTAAACAGCAGCCAGTTTCTGCAGGGACTAATGCCAATCAGAATATCGTAAGTTTGCAAAGCGTCCAGAAATCTTCTAAAGTAGTATTATTGGAGCCTCGTGCCTATGCAGAAGCCCAGGAGGTAGCCGACCATCTGAAGAATAGGCGGGCTGTTGTCGTGAACCTTCAACGGATTCAGCATGATCAAGGAAAGCGGATCATTGATTTTCTTAGCGGGACTGTCTATGCAATCAGCGGGGATATCCAAAAAATCGGAACAGATATATTCTTATGTACCCCTGACAACGTCGATGTTTCCGGTAATATTACCGGCTTTGCCGTCGATGAGGAGTATGAAGAAGCGAGGTGGTAATGATTAATGGGTTTAGTGCTTCAAGGTTTATATTATTTAATTGAAATTTATTCAATGGCATTAATCGTATACATATTGATGTCATGGTTTCCAAATGCAAGGGAGACATCCATCGGTCAATTCCTGGAAACGATTTGCGAACCATATTTAGAGCCTTTCAGAAAGTTCATACCACCACTTGGCATGATCGATCTTTCACCGCTTGTGGCCCTTCTGGTGCTTAACTTCGCAAGTGGTTATGGCATTCATTACCTTCAGACGCTGGTAGGTTAACAACAACCGGCAAAGAACTAAACTACACAGCCGGAAGATTCTCAGCTGTGTAGTGGCAACGAAGGAAGAAAGCATGTTTAGATCAATCATTATCTTGATAATTAAGGAGCAATTATACAATCATGAGTATTTATCAGCATTTCAGGCCGGAGGAAAAGGAATTCATCGACCAGGCAATGAATTGGATCGATCAGGTGAAAGATTCTTACGCTCCGAAATTATCTGATTTTCTGGATCCGCGACAGCAGGAAATCCTTATTTCCTTATTGGGAAATGATCCGGATGCCAAACTGCAATTCAACGGCGGGAGCGAATTCGTTGAGCGAAAACGTGTGCTCATTTACCCTGATTATTACTCTCCTGAACCATCGGATTTCAATATCTCCTTATACGATATTTCCTATCCAAAAAAGTTTGTTACGCTTGAACATAGGCAAATACTTGGAACCTTGATGTCACTTGGGGTAAAACGTGAAAAATTCGGTGATATAATCGTGACGGAGGAGCATATCCAATTTATTGCGGCCGAGGAGATGGATGCATACCTCACTGGGAACCTGGAGAAAATCGGTAAAGCTTCCGTTGCCATAAAACGGCTTCCTATCGGGAATATCATCCAAGTCCAAGATAAATGGGAAGAACAAGTCACCACTGTCAGTTCCCTAAGGCTGGATAGTTTGCTTTCTGCCGTCCTTAATATCTCCCGCCAAAAAACGCAAGCCCTGGTAACGTCAGGTAAAGTGAAGGTCAATTTCAAGCAAACGGAAAATGTTTCTGAAGAATGCCGCGAGGGGGATACGTTATCCATCAGGGGGTTTGGCAGGTGCAAGATACTGTCGATAGATGGAAAAACCAAGAAGGATAAGTGGAGAATCTCGTTAGGCAGGCAAAAATAATTCAAGATTAAGCAGGATTTGTACATTTATTGTCGAATATAGAGTTTTAATATACTAGAGTAGAAACCGTTCTGGAGGTGCCGTAATGCCCTTAACCCCGATAGATATACATAATAAGGAATTTAATAAAGTATTTCGAGGGTATGATGAAGATGAAGTAAATGAGTTTCTCGACCAGGTCATTAAAGATTATGAACTGATTTTGAGGGAGAAAAAAGAACTTGAAGATAAACTGAACGAGACTTATGATCGTTTGGGACATTTTACGACAATCGAGGGTACACTTAATAAGTCGATTATTGTCGCACAAGAAGCAGCTGAGGAATTGAGGCGCAACGCCCAAAAAGAAGCGAAGCTGATCATTAAGGAAGCAGAGAAAAATGCCGATCGGATCGTCAATGAGTCACTTGTGAAAGCAAGGAAAATCGCGATGGACATCGAAGACTTGAAAAAACAATCCAAAGTATTCCGGACCCGTTTCAAAATGCTTGTCGGTGCACAGTTGGATTTGCTGGACAATGATGATTGGGACCACCTTCTTGATTACGAAGTGGATGCTACTGAAATAGAATTAAATGAGAGAGTGGAAGAGGAAATTTAAACGATTCCTTGACTTTCAACACTTTTTTCGCATATAATTTTTTAACAATACAATTCATGATTACTTTAGACGATGACAGGGAAAGTAAATTCTTCACATGCTTATTAATAGCGACCGGGGATGGTGAGAGCCTGGAATAAGCGAAGATATTGAAGATCACCCTCGAGTTCTGAGTTGAACCTGCTTTTGCAGCAAGTAAACGAAGCGTTTCATTCACGTTACGAATGCTCGAGAGGTTGGATTCACTTTGTGAATCTTTCTAGCCAGGGTGGTACCGCGGGAAGCAAAGCTTTCTCGTCCCTTTTTTAGGGATGAGAAGGCTTTTTATTTTGCCTGGAGGAGTTTTGGGTTCCAATGAAATTGTGTAAAGACGGATGGAGGATGTAACGATGGAATACAAAGATACCTTATTGATGCCAAAAACGGAATTTCCAATGCGTGGAAATTTACCAAAACGAGAGCCGGAGATTCAAGAGAAATGGAAAGAAATGAATATTTATAAAAAGGTGCAGGAACAAACGGCAGGACGCCCTTTATTCATTTTACATGACGGACCGCCATACGCTAACGGTGATATCCATATGGGTCACGCGATGAACAAGGTTTTAAAAGATTTCATTGTCCGCTTTAAATCAATGAGCGGTTTTCAAGCACCGTATGTTCCGGGTTGGGATACGCACGGCCTTCCGATCGAAACGGCCTTGACTAAAAAAGGTGTAAAGCGGAAAGAAATGAGTGTAGCCGAATTCAGGAAGCTTTGTGAAGAGTATGCTTATGTCCAGATCGACAATCAACGTGAGCAGTTTAAGAGAATTGGGGTTCGCGGGGATTGGGATAACCCTTACATCACATTAAAGCCTGAATATGAAGCCCAGCAAATCAAGGTCTTCGGGGATATGGCGAAAAAAGGCTATATTTATAAAGGGAAAAAACCTGTTTACTGGTCACCTTCCAGTGAATCAGCACTTGCGGAAGCTGAAATTGAATACCAAGATAAACGTTCTGCGTCAATCTATGTTGCTTTTGAAGTTACGGATGGCAAAGGAGTAATCGAAGAAGGAGTTAAAATCATCATTTGGACGACAACTCCTTGGACGATTCCTGCTAACCTTGGCATCTCGTTGCATCCGCAATTAAATTACGTCGTAGTGGCAGTCGAAAATGAAAAGTTCTTAATTGCTGAAGCTCTTCTTGAGTCCGTGACCGAAACGCTAGGCTGGGATAACCCAACCGTTGTGAAAACGGTAAAAGGGAACGAATTGGACCGGGCAGTTGCCAAACATCCTCTTTATGATCGCGAATCTTTAGTGATGCTGGGTGAACATGTTACGACGGAAGCTGGCACGGGCTGTGTCCATACCGCTCCAGGACATGGTGAAGATGACTTTATCATCGGACAAAAATACGGCTTGGATGTCCTTTGCCCCGTGGATGAGAAAGGGGTCATGACAGAAGAGGCCGGTGAATTCGCTGGATTATTCTATGATCAAGCAAATAAACCGATTACAGAAAAATTAACCGAAGCTGGCGCGTTATTAAACTTGACGTTCATCAATCACTCTTATCCACATGACTGGCGGACGAAGAAACCGACGATTTTCCGGGCAACTGCACAATGGTTCGCATCAATCAAAGACTTCCGCAGTGAACTTCTGGAGGCCATCGAAGAAACGAAATGGGTTCCAGCCTGGGGGGAAACGCGGCTATTCAATATGGTCCGTGACCGCGGAGATTGGTGTATCTCCCGTCAACGTGCATGGGGTGTACCGATTCCTGTCCTTTATGCAGAAAATGGCGAGCCGATCATTACCGATGAAACGATCACTCATATTTCAAACCTTTTCCGTGAACATGGTTCAAACATCTGGTTCGAACGGGAAGCGAAAGAGTTACTTCCGGAAGGCTTCACTCATGAAGGCAGCCCAAACGGCATCTTCACGAAAGAAACGGATATCATGGACGTATGGTTCGATTCCGGCTCATCTCATCAAGCTGTTCTTGAAGAAAGAGAAGACTTACAGCGTCCTGCCGATCTTTATTTAGAAGGTTCGGATCAATATCGCGGCTGGTTTAACTCTTCACTTTCAACAAGTGTTGCCGTAACAGGAAAAGCACCCTATAAAGGCGTGCTGAGCCACGGATTCGCTTTGGATGGAGAAGGCCGCAAAATGAGTAAATCGATTGGGAACGTTGTCCTGCCATCCAAGGTCATGAACCAGCTTGGTGCAGATATATTACGCCTTTGGGTCGCTTCTGTCGATTACCAATCAGATGTCAGAGTTTCAGATCCTATCCTTAAACAAGTCTCGGAAGTGTATCGTAAAATCCGCAATACATTCCGCTTCCTGCTGGGGAATTTGGATGGATTCAATCCGGAAACCGATAAAGTGGCAATCGATGAACTGCCTGAAGTGGACCGTTACATGCTAGTCAAATTGAATAAGCTGATCACTCAGTCCAAATTGAGTTATGAAAATTATGAGTTTGCGACCATTTATAATATGGTCAATAACTTCTGTACACAGGATTTGAGTTCGTTTTATCTTGATTATGCGAAAGACATTTTATATTGTGAAGCACCAAATGGTAAAGAGCGTATGGCCATTCAAACAGTGCTATACGAATCATTGGTAAGCTTGACGAAATTGGTATCGCCAATCCTTTCGCATACGGCTGATGAAGTATGGGCGTTCATTCCCGGTGTAACGGAAGAAAGTGTCCAATTGACATGGATGCCTGAAGAAATTCACGTTGATGATGCACAAGCCATCGAAGAAAAATGGACGGCTTTCATGAACGTGCGTGATAACGTACTGAAAGCATTAGAAGAAGCTCGCAATCAGAAAATCATCGGTAAATCACTGAACGCAAAAGTGAAGGTTTACGTGAATGAAGAAACGAAAAATCTGCTTGATAGCATCAAGGAGAGCTTTGAACAGTTATTCATCGTATCCGAATTTGAACTTGCTGGAGATGTGTCAAGTGCACCATCAGAAGCGGTTAAACTCGAGGATATTGCAATCGCGGTGACAAAAGCCGAAGGTGAAACATGTGAGCGTTGCTGGAATGTTTCCAAACAAGTGGGTCAAGTGGAGGAACATCCGACACTATGCCCGCGTTGTGCAACTGTAGTGAAAGAGCATTATGTGAATCAATGATCCAGAAGGCATGCGGCGGGACCCCCTATGAAGGGTCCGGTCAGCATGTATACAAAAAGGCTTCGAAATGATTACATTTCGAAGCCTTTTTAATGTTAGACAGGTTTTGAAGCAGGTAATCCCATTTTAGATAGTCATGTGTGCGAAAGAACCCTTCTTTTGATCGAGAACGTGTATAAGGTAAAGCCGGTATATTCTCATTTTTTAAGGCTGTTTTCGCATACTTTGTTGCTATTCACCCAGGAATGCGTTGAGGTTATAGTGGAAAGGAACGTTTATAGTACAGTACCACAAAAATGCAGGCAAATAGAACTCTATCTACGTTTAAACGCAGAGTGGAAGGGAGCGCCTGCAGTGGCTTGGAACGGTCCAAGTATAAACCTTAAAACTGTAAACAAACTCCATTATTATCGACTTTGTCTACAATTTTGCCGTTCTCTATCTGGAGGGTCCAAAAAAGGTATATCGCATAAAGGAATATTGCCATGGTTTTATACTTTTCGGATTAGTCATTATTTCTAGTTTATGCTACAATTCAAAAGTGAAGATTTGATTAGTTTGGGGGAAAAAATGTGTTTTATTATTTAATTGCCCTTTTGGTCATTGCTCTCGATCAGCTGACAAAATGGATGATTGTGAAAAAAATGGAGTACGGAGAAAGCATTGAAATTATTGAAAACCTTCTATATATTACCTCGCATCGTAATCGTGGGGCAGCATGGGGAATTCTACAAGGACAAATGTGGTTTTTCTACATCATCACCATCGCTGTCATTATTGGACTTGTCTATTATATTCAGAAAATGGCAAAGCAAAGCCGTTTGCTTGGAGTGGCCCTTGGCCTCATGCTAGGCGGGGCAATCGGTAACTTCATCGATCGCATCGCTCGCCAGGAAGTAGTGGATTTCGTTCATACCTATATTTTTAGCTACAGTTTTCCGGTATTTAATGTTGCCGATGCTTCGCTTTCAATTGGAGTCGGACTGCTCGTGATTCATATGTTATTAGAAGAAAAAAACGCTAAGGAGAAAAATAATGGATAAAAGGTTATACAGCATCGATGAAACACTAAAAGGTGTCAGGATAGATAAGGCACTTTCGACTTTGAACGAGGAATGGTCGCGTACACAAGTTCAGCAATGGATTAAAGATGATCATGTATTAGTCAATGGCTTGGCCATAAAAACGAATTATAAATCGATTCCAGGCGATACGATCGAGGTGACGATTCCCGAGCTTGAGGAATTGGATGCAGCGGCAGAAGAGATGGATTTGGATATTTATTATGAAGATGCGGATGTCCTCGTGGTCAACAAACCGAGCGGAATGGTCGTCCACCCAGCACCTGGACATGTATCAGGCACGCTGGTAAATGGGTTGATGGCCCACTGTACAGATTTGTCTGGAATTAACGGCGTGATGCGTCCCGGCATCGTCCATCGAATCGACAAAGATACATCTGGTCTATTGATGGTTGCCAAAAACGACATGGCACACGAAAAACTTGTCCAGCAGCTTGTTGACAAGACGGTTACCCGTAAATATCAAGCAGTAGTCCATGGTGTGATCCCACATGATTTCGGAACGATCGATGCACCGATCGGCAGGGATAAAAAAGATCGTCAAAGCATGACCGTGACGGACTCGAATTCCAAAAATGCTGTAACACATTTCCGTGTCATCGAACGTTTCAATGCTTTCACTTTGGTGGAATGCCAACTTGAAACCGGAAGGACGCATCAAATCCGTGTTCACATGAAATACATTGGCTTCCCGCTTGCAGGCGATCCTAAATACGGACCGAAGAAGACCCTGAAGCTAGATGGACAAGCGTTGCACGCAGGCCTTCTAGGATTCATCCACCCCCGTACCAATGAGTATATGGAATTCGAAGCTCCGATACCCGAAGAGTTTGAACAGCTAATTAATCAATTGCGTAGAAGTAAGGATTGACAAATTCGTTTTTATGATATATCATGATAACAACTTAACAAGAACCTTTAACACAGTTCAGAGAGACTGAGAAGGAAACGGATACGCGAAGTCGGGATACCCATGCCCACGTCGTTAAAAATCCTCATGCCTTCTTGGCATGAGGATTTTTTGTTGAAGGAAAAAGGAACCGAGGTGGCCGAGATGTTGAATGAGAAAGCGATAGTACTTGATGAACAGGCCATTGGCAGGGCCTTGACGAGAATTGCCCATGAGATTATTGAGAAAAATAAGGGAATTGAAGATTGTGTATTGATCGGGATTCGTACACGCGGGATTTTCCTCGCTGATCGACTGGCCAGACGCATCAATCAAATAGAGGGTAAGGCAATCGAGCTAGGAGAACTGGACATTACCCTATATCGCGATGACCTTTCGAAAAAAACCAACGATGGAGATCCCATTGTAAAAGGCTCAGATATTCCGGTCAATATAAGCGACAAGAAAGTGATTTTGGTTGATGATGTTCTTTTCACAGGCAGGACCGTCAGAGCGGCAATGGATGCCTTGGTGGATTTGGGAAGGCCTTCGCAAATCCAGCTCGCAGTTTTAGTGGACCGAGGGCATAGGGAACTTCCGATACGGGCAGATTTCGTCGGGAAAAATGTTCCGACATCACAATCCGAGAAGATTACCGTTACGTTGACAGAAGTGGATGAAGCAGATCAAGTCACTATATTAGAAAAATAAACAAGCTGAAAATTATATAAAACCCTTTTAAAGACAGTCCAGAGAGGCTGGCAAAGGGGAGTCAATCGGGAGATGTGTGCCTATCTATGGGCGTGCACCTTCCGTGAAACCCTCTTTGTTTAGACAAAGAGGGTTTTTGCCGCTTTAACGCATCATGAGGAGGATACAGAAATGGAAGAAGTAAAAAGGGACATCGTACTTGATGTTGAGGACGTGCCAAAGGTTGGTCAATGGATTACACTAAGCATCCAGCATTTGTTCGCCATGTTCGGCGCGACGGTGCTCGTGCCATTCTTGGTGGGATTAAGCCCGGCGGTTGCACTGGTTTCAAGCGGGTTGGGAACACTATCCTACCTATTGATTACCAAGGGGCAGATACCCGCTTACCTTGGCTCATCCTTCGCCTTCATCACGCCCATCATCGCGGCAAAGGCGTTAGGGGGGCCAGAGGCGGCCATGATTGGCTGTTTTGCAGCCGGATTGATATATGGGATAGTAGCCCTGGTCATCCAAAAAGTCGGTTTGCGCTGGTTAATGAATTTACTTCCTCCGGTTGTGGTAGGTCCGGTCATTATCGTAATCGGGCTAAGCCTTGCCGGAACGGCCGTGGATATGGCCATGTATGATCCGAAGCATGAATATAGTGTGACATATATAGTAATCGCGCTGATTACATTAGCGGTAACCATCATCTGTAACGTATTCTTTAAAGGCTTCCTTAACTTGATCCCAATTTTAATGGGGATTATAGTGGGCTATGGCTGTTCGGCTGCAGCAGGAATAATAGACTACTCACCAATCAAGAAAGCCGACTGGTTTGAAATGCCGGATTTCATGTTTCCATATGTCACCTATACTCCGACCTTCTCATGGGAAGTCATTGCCATCATGGTACCCGTGGCCATCGTCACTTTATCCGAGCACATCGGACACCAGATGGTTTTGAGTAAGGTAGTCGGAAGGAATTTTTTGGAAAAACCCGGCTTGCACCGCTCGATCCTTGGGGATGGAGCTGGTATCATGATAGGCTCCTTCATTGGGGGTCCGCCGCTGACATCCTATGGTGAAAATATCGGGGTCCTGACAATGACAAAGGCTTACAGTGTATACATCATCGGCGGCGCAGCATTGGCTGCAATCATCTTTGGCTTCAACGGTAAGATTTCAGCGGTCATCAGCTCGATACCTACAGCGGTAATGGGCGGAATTTCAATCCTGCTCTTCGGAATCATCGCTTCAAGCGGGCTGAGGATGTTGGTTGATAATAAGGTTGATTTCGACAAAAAAAGAAACCTGATGATCGCTTCAGTCATACTAGTGTTGGGGATCGGGGGAGCATTCGTGCAACTATCGGAAACGGTTTCGCTTTCCGGAATGGCACTTTCGGCAATAGTCGGCATCCTGCTTAACCTGATCTTACCTGACCGTGAAAAAATATCTGAGGATATCTTTGGAAAATAAGAAAAACTGAATCATAATAGATCACCTTTTAAAAGAAGTCCAGAGAGGCTTAAAAGGGTGTTGCTGTAAAGATGAATGAGAACGGGACAAGGCTCTTATAACCAATCCCCATGCTCACGCCTCTTTATGACCTACACCCTGTCCTTAAAAGGCGGGGTGTTTTTTATGCCCCGCATCACGAATGTGAAAGGAGCAGGATCAATGAAAAAATTATTCACGATGAATGAATTGACCGTTACTGAAATTGAAGGAATTCTTCATGAAGCGGAGGGATTTGCCAATGGATCGAGCTGGCATCCTGAACTGCAGACCATGGTTGCCAACCTTTTCTTTGAACCTAGCACACGTACCAAATCAAGTTTCGAAATGGCGGAAAGGAAACTAGGCTTGGAGGTCATTCCTTTTGATGCTGGTACATCATCCGTATTAAAAGGAGAAACCTTATATGACACGGTTAAAACGCTTGAGGCAATAGGCGTCAATGCTTTGATCATCCGGCATGAGCAAGATCATTATTTTGACGAATTGAAAGAGAAGATCAGGATTCCGATAATCAATGCCGGGGATGGATGCGGAAATCACCCGACCCAGTCATTGCTCGACTTGTTGACGATAAAACAAGAGTTTGATAGTTTCAAAGGTCTGAAGATTGCGATAATCGGCGATGTGAGACATAGTCGGGTCGCCAAATCGAATGCTGAGGCATTAACGCGCCTAGGAGCGGAGGTCGTATTCTCAGGTCCGCCTGAGTGGTTTGACGGAGAAAACGGTTTGGGAAGTTATCAGGACATCGATGAAGCGATAGCGACATCTGATGTGGTCATGCTGCTTAGAATCCAGCATGAAAGGCATAGTGAAAAATACAATCATGCGAATGGGGACTATCTGGAACGTTTTGGCCTGACGAAGAAACGTGAAAAAAATATGAAACAGGACGCGATCATCATGCATCCTGCACCAATAAACCGCGGTGTTGAAATTGACAGTGATTTAGTCGAATGCAGCCGCTCTAGAATCTTTAAACAGATGGAAAATGGCGTGTTCATTAGAATGGCCGTGTTGAAAAATGTGCTCGAACAAACCGAAGGGGGAATGAACCATGAAAACTGTCATCAAAAATGGAGTATTGCTAGATAATCAAAACTCATTCAAAAAAGCGGACATTGAAATGGAAGGAAAGGTCATCACGAAAATCGGCGAGGACTTGGCTACGGAAAATTGCAAGGTAGTTGATGCAAAAGGGTTGCTTATAACGGCAGGCTTCATTGATTTGCACGTCCATTTACGCGAGCCGGGCGGTGAACATAAGGAAACGATCGAAAGCGGAACGCTTGCAGCAGCAAGGGGCGGTTTCACGACGGTTGCTGCGATGCCCAATACAAGGCCCGTTCCTGATACAGTGGACCACCTAGATGCTCTCAATCGGAAAATCGAAGAAACGGCACATGTACGGGTCCTTCCTTATGCATCCATCACGATAAGGGAAGCGGGCAAAGAACTAACAGACTTTTCTTCATTGAAACAAGCTGGCGCTTTCGCATTTACGGACGACGGAGTAGGGATTCAAGAAGCGGGGATGATGCTTGAAGCGATGAAGCGGGCTGCCGCCCAAGATATGGCGATTGTCGCTCATTGTGAAGATAATAGCTTGATCAATAAAGGCTCCGTCCATGAAGGGAGATTCTCTAAAGAGCAGGGAATCAATGGAATTCCGTCTGTATGCGAAGCTGTACATATCGCCAGGGATATCCTCCTTGCGGAAGCGGCGGACTGCCACTACCACGTTTGCCACATATCGACGAAGGAATCGGTCAGAACAGTACGCGATGCCAAACGTGCAGGCATTCGGGTGACAGCCGAGGTTACTCCGCATCACTTATTATTGTGTGAAGATGATATACCGGGGCTTGATGCCAATTATAAAATGAATCCGCCTTTAAGAGGTCGTGAAGATCGGGACGCATTGATTGAAGGGCTGCTGGATGGGACCATCGATTTCATTGCAACGGACCATGCTCCACATGGAGCAGAGGAAAAAGCAGAAGGAATGCAGCTGGCTCCATTTGGAATAGTAGGATTGGAAACGGCCTTTCCGCTGCTATATACCGAATTGGTCAAAAAGGAAGTTTTGACATTAAAGCAATTGGTCGACTTCTTGACAATCAAGCCATCTGAAAGCTTTTCCCTTCCATATGGGGACCTGAAGGAAGGCGCCATTGCCGATATCGTGCTCATTGACTTGGAAGCGGAAAAAGAAATTAATGTAGAAGAGTTTGCATCAAAAGGGAAAAATACACCTTTCAATGAAAAGAAATGCTATGGCTGGCCGGTCATGACGATTTCAGAAGGTAAAATAGCTTGGGAAAAAGGACGTGTTCAACAATGAAAAGACAGTTAATCTTAGAAGACGGAACGATTTTCCTTGGGGAAGCATTCGGCGGGGACGTAGAAAAAATCGGTGAGGTCGTTTTTAATACAGGGATGACAGGATATCAAGAAATCCTTTCCGATCCATCATATTGTGGCCAAATCGTCACACTGACGTATCCATTGATTGGAAACTACGGAATTAACCGGGATGATTTTGAATCAATCAACCCTGCTATCGCTGGGTTTGTCGTTAAAGAAACGGCAGATCATCCGTCCAACTGGCGCAGCCAATCATCTCTTGATGAATATTTGAAAATGAAGAACATACCCGGAATAAGCGGTATCGATACAAGGAAGCTGACAAGGATCATCAGGAAATCTGGTGCCCTGAAAGGTGCGATCTGCAACATCGGCAAAGATGCTGAAGAAGTTATCTCACAACTGAAGGCAACGGTGATTCCAACCAATCAGGTGAAACAGGTTTCTACGAAAGCACCGTATTCAAGTCCAGGCAGGGGTCCCCGGGTCGTCCTCGTGGACTATGGAATGAAGCATGGAATTTTGCGTGAGCTGACCAAGCGCGGCTGTGATGTAGTGGTCGTACCATACAACGTCACGGCTGAGGAAGTGTTGCATTATCATCCGGACGGCGTGATGCTTTCTAACGGACCTGGAGATCCGAAAAGCGTTCATGAGGCGCTTGAAATGATACGCACCATCCAAACAAAAGTGCCATTATTCGGAATCTGTTTGGGACATCAACTTTTCGCCCTTGCAAATGGAGCAGATACGGAAAAGTTAAAATTCGGCCATCGAGGATCAAACCATCCTGTAAAGGAACTTCGCACCGGGAAGGTATCCATCACTTCTCAAAATCATGGTTATACGGTCGAACCGCTTTCCATCGAACAGACGGAGCTTATTGTGACCCATACTGCGTTGAATGACGATACGATTGAAGGACTGCGTCATAAAAAATATCCAGCCTTCACGGTACAATACCATCCTGAAGCTTCACCTGGACCGGAAGACGCCAACTACTTATTCAATGAATTCTTACAAATGATCGAGACTGCAACCACCAAGGGGGAAGAAACATGCCAAAACGCAATGATATAAAAAGCATCCTAGTGATCGGGTCAGGTCCGATCGTCATCGGCCAGGCAGCCGAATTCGATTATGCCGGAACCCAAGCATGCATGGCCTTGAAAGAGGAAGGCTACCGAGTAATCCTGATTAACTCTAACCCTGCTACCATCATGACAGACAGTGAAATGGCCGATGCGGTTTATATCGAACCGATCACATTGGAATTTGTCAGCAAAATCATTCGTAAAGAGCGTCCTGATGCACTGTTACCTACACTTGGCGGTCAGACTGGACTGAATATGGCCGTTGAATTGGCCGAAGCGGGAATTCTGGAAGAATGCAATGTGCAGATCCTTGGGACGAAACTTTCCGCGATTCAGCAAGCGGAAGATCGGGATCTTTTCCGTACCCTCATGAACGATCTTGGGGAGCCCGTTCCTGACAGTGATATCATTCATAACCTGGAAGAGGCTTATACATTCGTGGAGCGGGTCGGATATCCGGTCATCGTCCGCCCGGCCTTCACGCTTGGCGGAACGGGCGGCGGAATTTGCGATGACGAGGAGCAACTGATCGAGATCGTGGAGGGCGGCCTGAAAAGCAGCCCCGTCCACCAGTGTCTGCTCGAAAAAAGCATTGCCGGTTTCAAAGAGGTGGAATATGAAGTGATGCGTGATTCGAACGATAATGCCATTGTCGTTTGTAATATGGAAAACTTCGACCCTGTCGGCGTCCATACAGGAGATTCAATCGTTGCGGCACCAAGCCAAACGTTAAGTGACAGAGAGTATCAAATGCTCAGAAATACATCCTTGAAAATTATCCGTGCCCTGAAAATTGAAGGAGGATGCAATGTTCAACTAGCCTTGGATCCGGATAGCTACCAATATTACGTCATTGAAGTGAACCCGAGGGTGAGCCGTTCGTCAGCGCTTGCTTCAAAGGCAACTGGATATCCGATTGCCAAGCTTGCAGCAAAAATCGCGGTTGGCTTGACGCTTGATGAAATGATGAACCCGGTCACAGGCAAAACCTATGCGAGCTTCGAACCGGCCCTGGACTATGTTGTAACGAAAATCCCGCGCTGGCCATTCGATAAGTTCGAAAGTGCCAACCGGAGGCTCGGTACGCAAATGAAGGCGACAGGGGAAGTCATGGCAATCGGCCGTACCTTCGAAGAATCGATCATGAAAGCTGTGCGTTCCTTAGAAGCCGGCATATACCATCTTGAATTGAATGACGAGTTTGGGGATGAAAAAATAGAGAAACGGATCCGTAAAGCGGGAGATGAGCGGTTATTCTATATCGGCGAAGCTTTAAGAAGGGGGAAAACGATCGAAACCATTCATGAATGGAGCCAAATCGATTTATTCTTCCTCCATAAGCTGAAAAAGATCATTGACTTTGAAAAGGAACTGCTGGAACATTCCTTTGAATGTGAAGTTCTGCAAAAAGCTAAAGAACTTGGTTTTTCTGACAAAACGATTGCAGAAATATGGAGAGTTCCCGAAATCGAAGTCTATGAATTTCGGAAACAACAAGGAATCATCCCTGTTTACAAAATGGTCGATACTTGTGCGGCGGAATTCGAATCGGAAACACCTTATTTCTATGGAACATATGAAGATGAAAATGAATCCATCGTGACCGATAAGAAAAGCGTCATTGTCCTGGGGTCAGGTCCCATCCGGATCGGCCAAGGCGTGGAATTTGATTATGCGACTGTACATTCGGTCTGGGCAATCAAAGAAGCGGGCTATGAAGCGATCATCATCAACAATAATCCGGAAACAGTTTCAACGGATTTCAGCATCTCCGATAAACTTTATTTCGAACCTTTGACACTGGAAGATGTCATGCATGTCATCGATTTGGAAAAACCGGAAGGGGTCATCGTCCAGTTCGGCGGACAAACGGCAATCAACCTCGCGGAGGGCTTGGTTGAAAGAGGCGTGAAGATCCTTGGCACTTCATTGGAAGACCTCGACAGGGCGGAAAACCGCAATAAATTCGAGAGGGCCCTGAAGGATTTAGGCATCCCGCAGCCAAAGGGAAAAACGGCTACATCTGTTGACGAAGCGATCGTCATTGCGGAAGATATCGGTTATCCGGTTTTGGTCAGACCTTCCTACGTACTTGGCGGAAGAGCGATGGAAATCGTCTATAAACAAGAAGAATTGCTGCATTATATGAAAAATGCCGTGAAGATCAACCCAGATCATCCGGTGCTTATAGACCGATACTTGACGGGTAAAGAAGTTGAAGTCGACGGAATATCCGATGGGAAAACGGTCGTCATCCCAGGAATCATGGAGCATATCGAGCGTGCGGGCGTCCACTCAGGTGATTCGATTGCCGTCTATCCGCCCCAGAATTTAACGGAGAAACAAAAACAAGTGATCATCGACTACACGACAAGACTGGCAAAAGGCTTGAATATAATTGGTCTCTTGAACATTCAATATGTCATCAGCAACGAGGAAGTATATGTCATTGAAGTGAACCCGCGTTCAAGCAGGACCGTTCCATTCTTGAGTAAAATTACGAATGTGCCGATGGCTAACTTAGCCACTAAAGTGATCCTTGGCCACTCGCTTGAAAGCCAAGGGTACCAGTCCGGTTTAGTCGCCGAACAATCCGGGGTTTATGTGAAAGTGCCGGTCTTCTCATTCGCGAAATTAAGGGGTGTGGATATTTCCCTCGGACCTGAAATGAAATCGACCGGTGAAGTGATGGGGAAAGATAGCACCCTTGAAAAAGCTTTATATAAAGGGCTGGTCGCTTCCGGATTCAAAATAAAAGGGCATGGTTCGGTCTTATTGACGATATCGGATAAGGATAAGCAAGAAGCACTGCTGTTGGCAAGACGGTTCCATAATATCGGGTTCAAGCTAATCGCCACAAGCGGAACTGCGGCCCTATTGAAGCAATCGGGCATCCCGACTGCGATTGTCGGTAAAATCGGCGAAGAAGGCAGAAACCTGCTCGATGTCATCAGGAACGGGGAAGCGCAATTCGTCATTAATACTTTGACAAAAGGAAAGCAGCCTGCACGTGATGGATTCAGGATCCGCCGCGAATCGGTTGAAAATGGAGTGACATGCCTAACATCTCTCGACACGGCAGAAGCGATTTTAAGAGTGATAGAATCCATGACCTTCTCTGCCGAAGCAATGGGGAAAATGGAGAAAAGTCGTGAGGTGAGCTATATATGATCAAGAAGGAAAGAATGAAGGTGTTAACTCATAAAGAACTGGCCCCCTCCATCTTTGAACTAACCCTGCAAGGGGAACTGGTTTCAGAAATGAACCAGCCAGGCCAGTTTGTCCAAGTCAAGACAACAGAAGGCACTGAGCCATTGTTACGACGCCCGATTTCCATTTCTTCTTATAACAGCAGTGAAAAGCGGTTCACGATGATATACCGGGCTGAAGGAAAAGGAACGACACTGTTATCGCAACGTAAACAGGCTGAAGCGGTCGATATCCTTGGCCCGCTGGGCAATGGGTTTCCCATTCATGAAGCGAAAGAGGGGGAAACAGCTTTATTGGTAGGCGGCGGTATTGGGGTTCCCCCGCTCTATCAACTATCACAGATGCTGGTCGCCAACGGGGTAAAGGTCATCCATGTATTGGGCTTCCAAACGAAGTCGGCGATTTTTTACGAAAAAGAGTTTAGTGAATTAGGTGATACGTATATTGCCACAGTGGACGGTTCATATGGGACAGCAGGATTTGTAACGACTGTGATTGACAAGCTGGAGCAGGAATTTACTACGATCTTTTCATGCGGGCCGACACCGATGCTGAAAGCGTTGGAAGCGGGCTATCACGAGAAAAAGCTTTACCTGTCCCTTGAGGAAAGGATGGGTTGCGGGATCGGCGCCTGTTTTGCCTGTGTATGCCATACAGGAGATGATCCGGCTGGATTCAGTTACAAAAAGGTATGCAGCGATGGTCCGGTATTCCGGGCGGGAGAGGTGGTATTATGAGCAGACTTTCAGTTGAGTTACCAGGCTTACATTTGAAAAATCCGGTCATGCCTGCCTCTGGCTGCTTTGGATTTGGCCGTGAATACAGCCAGTTTTTCGACTTGGATATTCTAGGGGCCATCATGATTAAAGCGACAACACCGGAACCTAGGTTCGGAAATCCGACTCCGCGCGTTGCCGAAACCTCTTCGGGCATGCTGAACGCTATCGGCCTGCAAAACCCAGGCTTAAAAAAGGTAATCGATGAAGAGCTGGCTTGGCTTGGTAGATACGATGTCCCGATCATCGCTAACGTTGCCGGTTCACAAATAACGGACTATGTAAAGGTCGCCCGTGAAATAAGTAAGATCGGAAATGTCAAAGCACTTGAATTGAACATTTCCTGTCCGAATGTAAAAGAAGGAGGCATCGCTTTCGGGACGGTCCCGGAAGTTGCCAAAGAGGTTACAAAGGCAGTCAAGGAAGTATCTTCGGTGCCTGTATATGTGAAGCTCTCACCGAATGTCAGTGACATCGTGGAAATGGCCAAAGCGGTTGAACAAGGCGGTGCCGATGGGCTGACAATGATCAATACATTGGTCGGCATGCGATTGGATTTAAAAACGGGCAAGCCGATCCTTTCGAACCGGACGGGGGGACTATCAGGTCCTGCAATTAAACCGGTTGCCCTCCGGATGATCTATGAGGTGAGCCAGCAAGTGTCGATTCCGATAATCGGAATGGGCGGAATCGCTACTGCCGAAGATGTCATCGAGTTTTTCTATGCTGGTGCCAGTGCGGTCGCAGTCGGAACAGCCAACTTCGTCGATCCCTTTGTATGCCCGACCATCATTGAGGAATTGCCGAAATTGCTGGACGAGCTCGGATATGACCATATTTCACAATGTACCGGAAGGAGCTGGAAGCAGAATGAAGCAGTCGCTAATTATCGCCCTTGATTTTCCCGATGTCATTCAGACGGAACGATTCCTGAGTCAGTTCCCGTCGGAAAAATTGGCACTGAAAGTAGGGATGGAACTATTTTACCAAAATGGACCGTCCATCATTTCCTCCATAAAGGAACGGGGCCACGATGTGTTTCTGGATTTGAAGCTGCATGACATTCCAAATACGGTCAAAATGTCCATGACAGGTTTGGCAACATTAGGTGCTGATATGGTCAATGTACACGCTGCGGGTGGTCAAAAGATGATGGAAGCAGCCATGGAGGGTCTCGATAAGGGAACGTCTGCAGGGAGAGAACGCCCGTTATGCATAGCCGTTACCCAACTGACAAGCACTTCCGAGCAACAAATGAACAAGGAACAAAGCATTAGCGGTTCTCTTACGGATTCCGTCCTCCGTTATGCAAGGCTTACTCAACAGGCAGGCTTGGATGGCGTTGTATGTTCCACTCATGAAGTGAAGGACATCCATGATCGCATCGGCCAAGGATTTCTAACCGTCACACCTGGAATTCGCAGTGCAGGCGGCAAAACGCATGACCAAACTAGAATAGCAACGCCTGAACAGGCAAGGGGCTTTGGAGCGGATGCCATCGTTGTAGGAAGAGCGATAACGAAAGCACAGGATCCATTGAAGGCGTATTTGGATATGAAAGCAGCTTGGGAGGGAATAACATGTTAAACGAAATGATTGCCGAACATCTATTGGAAATAAAAGCAGTGTACCTGCAGCCGAATGACCCATTCACTTGGGCATCAGGAATTCAATCACCGATTTATTGCGACAACCGCTTAACCCTTTCTTACCCAACGGTACGTACGGAAATCGCGGAAGGATTAAAGGGTTTGATTGAGCAGCATTTCCCGGAAGCTGATCTGATTGCAGGCACCGCTACTGCCGGCATTCCGCATGCAGCCTGGGTGAGCGAAAAATTAAATGCACCGATGTGCTATGTCCGCTCTAAAGCGAAAGAGCATGGAAAGGGCAATCAAATCGAGGGCAGAGCCGTTCCGGGACAAAAAGTGGTGGTCGTGGAAGATTTGATATCAACCGGAGGCAGTGTGATCACCGCTGTAAATGCACTGAAAGAAGCGGGATGTGAGGTTCTTGGAGTCGTTTCGATCTTTACCTACGAATTGGAAAAGGGAAAAGAAAAGTTAAGTGCGGAAGGCATCACGAACCATTCATTGAGCAACTATTCAACGTTGATCAAAGTCGCTAATGAAAAAGGATACATCACAGCTGATGAATTGGAAAAGCTTAAAAAGTGGCGCGAGAATCCTGCGGATACCGCATGGATTTCAGCATGAAAAAAGAGGTGGCCCAAACATGTCGATTGGGCCACCTCCTTTTTTTACTCTTTTACCGTTTCCTTTAAGCGGATGACGGTATCGGCATCCGGTGTAATATATACGGTCTGCTGCTGGTCATAGATAACGAAGCCTGGCTTGGAGCCATTCGGTTTCTTTACATGGCGGACTTGTGTGAAGTCAACGGGAACAGAGCTCGATTGCTTGGCTTTACTGAAAAATGCTGCCAACACAGCTGCCTCTTTTATCGTTTCTTCGCTCGGTGATTCATTTCGAATCACAACATGTGATCCAGGGATGTCTTTCGTATGAAGCCAGATTTCGTCCCGGCGTGCAAATTTATTCGTTAAATAGTCATTTTGTTTATTATTCTTTCCGACAAAAATGAGATCCCCATCGGTAGCGTAATAGGTTTCAAGCTGCGGTTTGGCATTGGCAGGTTTTTTCATGCCTTTTTTCTTTTTTTGGCGGATGTAGCCTTCTTCCTGAAGCTCTTCGCGTATTTCCTCTATATCCCGGGGCGAAGCCGATTGAAGCTGCTGGTGCAAGGCCTCGAAGTAGGATAATTCCAATTTTGTCTTTTCGATTTGTTCTTGGACCACTCCGACCGCATTTTTGGACTTTTGGTATTTGGAGAAGTACTTTTGCGCATTATCGGATGGGTTTTTTAACGGGTCAAGCGGAATCGTTATCGTACCTTGCCCCTCATCATAATAATTGTCGACCTCAATCTCCTTCATGCCTTTTTTCATTTGATAAAGATTTGCTGTAAGCAGTTCACCGAATAATTGATACTGTTCCCCGCGTTCCGTATCTTTCAACGTACGCTCGAGCTTCCCGATTTTTTTGGAATTCTTTTCAATTTCGTTGGAAATGAAACGTTCCACATCCTGGCTCTTCTGCTTAACCCGATCTCGTTCGGCCTTGCCGAAGTAATATCTGTCTAGCATTTTGCTTAATGAAGGGAACGACCGTTGTGTTTCACCCAGGTGTTCAAGTGGAAGCATATAAAAAACTTCTTTATTTCCGTCTTGTTTAATCGTCGCAGTATATTTTTGTGCCGATATTTCTTTGATTAGGCTTGAAAAAGCGGCAGGAAGGGTGGTGCTGTTTGCCAATCCAGCACGGTATACGGCTTCCTTGGCTACTAAAGGTGATATTCCTGAAAAGCTGGCGACAAGCTGTCGGTCAAGTCTTCCTGCATTGAAATCCAGGTTCTTCCTGATATCTTCCTCGGTGGCCTCGAAGGGATTAACCTTCTCCTGGGCAGGAGGCACCTTATATTCCTGGCCTGGCAATATGGCACGGTAACTGTTCACGGCGTATGAGACATGCTTAATGCTGTCCAATATCATGTTCCGTTCTTTATCGACTAGCACAATGTTGCTGTGACGGCCCATGATTTCAATGATTAATTGCTTTTGAGAGACATCCCCCAGTTCATTGCGGCCCTTCACCTCTAATATAATCATCCGATCGAGTTCATATTGATAAATATCTTCTATTGTATAACCTTCTAGATGTTTTCGAAGAAGCATGCAGAACATGGGTGCCTCTTTTGGATTTTCATAACTTTCTTCCGTCAATTGCACTCTTGAATAGCTTGGATGTGCTGATAAGAGGAGCTTATGGTTCTTCCCCCCTGCTCGAACCACCAATATCACTTCATTTTTGTATGGTTGATGTACCTTGTTGATCCGACCGCCTTTTAATATAGAAGCGATTTCTTCGGTCATCGCTTTTGTAAATAATCCATCGAATGACATTCTATTTTTACTTCCTTTACATAAGATTTTCTATGATACTCCATTCTTCGAAGACACGTTAGTGATGATTCGAGAATGTTCTCATTCATGATGATTGACGCATAAACTGGAGCTGGCCGATTTAATATCACCTGTTAACCGGCAAGGTTCTATAGGCAATGTTCAATTTGGGGCCGGTCTTCTTTCCGCAATTCTGTTTAATTATAGCATTATTTTGGACGAGTCTGAATAATCATGGAAGAAGAGCAGGTTGTTTTATGTATCGATAAGCGGGCAGGTGTTGGGTGAGTAAAGCAAAAGCGCCTGTTTAAGATGTATACAGGGGCCTATTTCATTCTACTCAAAGGGATGTGTGATACTTGATGGAGTTTAAGGAAATGAACAATCAAGAAATGGAAAAAGCGCTTCAAACAAACGTTACACACGGTTTGGACGATGATGAAGTAAAGGACAGGCTGCAGAAGCATGGGTTCAACGAATTGAAGGAAGGTGAAAAGCAGTCAGCCATACTTTTATTTTTTGCTCAATTCAAAGATTTCATGGTCATCGTATTACTAGCCGCGACTTTAGTATCCGGGATATTGGGTGAATATATTGATGCGATTGCCATCATGGCGATTGTTTTTTTAAATGGATTACTCGGTTTCTTTCAAGAACGAAAGGCTGAAAAATCTCTCGATGCGCTGAAGGAAATGGCAGCACCGCAAGTGAATGTACTTAGGGATGGCCGTTGGTTGAAGGTCCCTTCACGAGAGGTGGCCGTGGGGGATATCCTGAAATTTTCAAGCGGTGACAGGATAGGGGCCGATTTGCGGATTGTCGACCATTCAAGCCTTGAAATCGAAGAATCGGCACTTACAGGCGAGTCGCTTCCAGCCGTTAAATGTTCCGATCCATTGATGAATGAGGTCGAAGGGATCGGGGATCAGGAAAATATGGCTTTTATGGGTACGATGGTCACAAGAGGGAATGGTGTGGGAATCGTCATCGCTACGGGAATGAACACGGCAATGGGGAAGATTGCCGACTTGCTGCAGACTGCAGAAACAAAAGAAACACCTCTGCAACGGAGGCTGGAGCAGCTAGGGAAAATATTGATCATCACCGCCTTGATATTGACGGTCATTGTCGTCCTGACTGGCGTCATTCAAGGGCATGACCTTTATACGATGTTTTTAGCCGGTGTATCCCTTGCAGTTGCCGCGATTCCGGAAGGTTTGCCTGCCATCGTGACTGTCGCCTTATCCTTGGGCGTACAGCGCATGATCAAACAAAAAGCGATTGTCCGCAAGCTTCCTGCTGTTGAAACGCTTGGGTGCGCCACCGTGATTTGCTCAGATAAGACGGGTACACTTACCCAAAACAAGATGACGGTTACGAAAGTTTGGAGCGGGGGGAAAACATGGGATGTCACAGGCACTGGATATAATCCGGTCGGTGAGTTTTCCTTGAGGGGAGTTGCGGTTGCACCGAAAAACCATAATGCCCTGCTTCAAATCATCACGTTCGGGATGCTTTGTAACAAGGCCGAGTTAAATGAGAAGGGAAAACAACATGTACTGGACGGTGATCCGACAGAAGGGGCCATGTTGGTCGCGGCGATGAAAGCGGGCTTGACGAGGGAGCACCTTTCCAAAAGGTTTACGATCGTGAAGGAGTTTCCCTTCGACTCAAGCCGCAAAATGATGAGTGTGATCGTCAAGGATGACAAAGATAATCATTTCGTCATCGTTAAAGGAGCCCCAGATGTATTGATCGCCCAGTGCGATACGATTCTGTGGGAAGACAGATCGGAAATATTGAATCGCGAAAGTAAGGCAAGGGTACAGCAGGATATGAATGAGCTTGCTTCACAGGCACTTCGGATGATTGCTGTCGGTTATAAACCCCTTCCGAAAGGAACGATTCTTCTTCACGAAACGGAAGCTGAGCGTAATTTGACCTTCATGGGACTTCAAGGCATGATCGATCCGCCGCGTCCGGAAGTGAAGCTGGCTGTCAAGGAATGCCGGGATGCCGGAATAAAAACCGTCATGATTACTGGCGATCATGTCATCACCGCAAAGGCAATAGCTAAAGAGCTTGGCATCTTAAAAGGAAAAGACCTTGTACTTGAAGGGCGGCAATTGGCTGACATGGAAGTGGGGGAACTTGAAGAAATAGTTGAAAGTGTTTCGGTATTTGCCCGTGTTTCCCCTGAACATAAATTGAAAATCGTAAAGGCCCTCCAAAATAAAGGACATGTCGTAGCGATGACTGGTGATGGCGTCAATGATGCCCCTGCGATAAAATCTGCGGATATTGGCATATCGATGGGCATTACCGGGACGGATGTTGCCAAGGAGGCATCATCCCTGATATTGGTCGATGATAATTTTGCAACGATCAAATCTGCAATTAATGAAGGCCGGAACATATATGAAAACATCAGGAAGTTCATCCGTTATCTGCTTGCTTCCAATGTCGGGGAAATTTTGGTCATGTTTTTTGCGATGTTATGTGCCTTGCCTCTTCCGTTGATTCCGATCCAAATCTTGTTCGTGAATCTTGTTACGGACGGGCTTCCTGCCATGGCACTGGGCCTTGATTCGGCTGAAGAAGATGTCATGAAACGAAATCCGCGAAATGCCAACGAAGGCGTTTTTGGCAGAGGGCTTGGCTGGAAGATCATCTCGCGCGGTTTCCTGATAGGGATATCAACGCTGATCGCCTTTTATGTCGTATATCGGGCAAACCCCGAAAACCTGGCATATGCACAAACGATTGCGTTCGCTACCTTGGTTCTTGCCCAGCTCATTCATGTTTTTGATTGCAGGAGTGAACGGTCGATCTTCTCTAGAAACCCGTTCGGTAACATGTACCTTGTTGGGGCGGTCCTGTCTTCGTTGTTTTTGATGCTTGCAGTCATGTATGTAGAGCCATTGCAAACGATCTTCCACACAGTGCCCATTTCGGGAAGGGATTGGCTATTGGTGATAGGAATGGCTTCCATCCCAACTTTTTTATTGGCCGGAACCTTTTTAGCAAGAAAAGCACAGTGAAATATGTTATAATCTTTAAGGTGGTAGAGTCTTGCTCTATTGCCTTTTTATTTTTTGTAGTCTATTATTTATAAGCTAAACTGATGATGCAGCAGTTGATATATAATCAAACTAATCGCGAAATTACTACAATATGCTTGATAGGAAGTGGAACCATGGTTACCAGCATGACGGGCTATGGAAGAGAAGAATCGGGAAACGGACAGGTCAAGGTCTTTGCCGAGATAAAGACGGTGAATCATCGCTTTTGTGAATATACGATTAGAATGCCGCGCCAGCTTTTGATTTTGGAAGAAAAAGTTAAGAAAAAGGCGAATCAATACATAAGAAGGGGACGGGTGGAAATCTTCATTACAGTGGAAGGTGAGAGCCTCGTTTCCAAAAAAGTGAAGGTCGATTGGGATCTTGCCGATCAGTATGTAGAGTTGATGGCCAAGGTCAAGGACACATACAAACTGGAAAGCCCCATTACATTACAGGATATGCTTCACCTTGAATCGATTTTCATGACGGAAGAAGTGCCTATGGTCCCTCACGACTTGGAAGCTTTATTATTGAAGGCTGTTTCGGGAGCCTTGGATAACCTGAAAACAATGCGGACACACGAAGGGCAGGAGCTGGCCCTGGACATGGTCAACCAGCTTAATAGGTTTCGAGAAATTATCGCAGGCGTCAAAAACCATGCGCCTAGAGTCGTCGAGAAATACAAAGCCCGTTTGGAAACCAAATTGGCCGATTTAACGGATGGGCTGATTGAGGATAGCAGAATTGTGACAGAAGCGGCCATTTTCGCTGATAGATGTGATATAAATGAAGAACTTACGAGGCTTGAAAGCCATGTCCAGCAATTTTCAGCAACGCTTTCAGAGAATGAGCCTATCGGCCGAAAATTGGACTTCCTAGTCCAGGAAATGAATAGGGAAGTCAATACAATCGGATCGAAGGCTAATGATTCCTTAATTACCAAAGATGTGGTGGAAATGAAAAGCCTGCTTGAAAAATTAAAGGAACAGGTTCAAAATATCGAGTAGTCGGTTTATGATGAACCTAAAAAGGTGACAATAGAATATGAATGGGGGACAAAAATGTCAATTAAGCTCATTAATATTGGATTTGGGAATATCGTATCCGCCAACCGGATCGTATCCATCGTGAGCCCTGAATCGGCTCCGATTAAAAGGATCATCCAAGATGCCCGAGATCGCGGATCCTTAATAGATGCTACATACGGAAGAAGAACCAGGGCCGTTATAATTACAGACAGCGACCATGTCATCTTATCTGCCGTTCAACCGGAAACGGTTGCAGCACGGCTGCAAGATAAAGATGACAGCGTGGAAGAGGGGTAACTGAAACAATATGAGAGAAAAAGGTTTATTAATCGTTTTGTCCGGACCATCCGGTGTTGGTAAAGGTACAGTAAGGAAGGCAATTTTTTCTCAGCCTGGAACAGCTTTTGAATATTCCATTTCGATGACGACTAGACTGCCTCGCCATGGTGAAGTGGATGGAGTGGATTATTTCTTCAAAAAGCGCGAGGAATTCGAGTCGTTGATTGAAGAAGGCAAATTGCTTGAATATGCAGAGTTTGTCGGTAATTATTATGGAACGCCAGTGGATTATGTCCGTGAAACGATCGATTCCGGAAAAGATGTTTTTCTGGAGATCGAAGTTCAAGGAGCAAAACAGGTCCGCGAGAAATTCCCTGAAGGACTTTTCATTTTCCTTGCCCCTCCAAGTTTGACCGAACTCGAAAGCCGGATCGTTACACGCGGCACCGAGACGGAGGAAGCGATAAAAGGGCGAATGAAAGTGGCTAAGGAAGAGATTGAACTTATGGATCTATATGATTATGTCGTGGAAAATGATCATGTGGATGCAGCATGTGCTAGAATTAATGCAATAGTGATTGCCGAGCATTGCCGTCGGGAAAGAGTCGCTAAGTTATATAAAAAAATGTTGGAGGCGGAATAAACTATGTTATATCCATCAATTGATTCCCTATTATTGAAAATCGATTCTAAATACTCGCTTGTATCTGTGGCAGCTAAACGTGCCAGGGAAATGCAAATTAAAGATAATTGCCTCATCACCAAACCGGTCTCCCATAAAGCGGTGGGCCGTGCCCTTGAAGAAATTCATTCAGGCAAATTGACCTATGATAATTCTTACGAGGAAAACTAAGCGAGAACACATAAGCTTGACCTATCGGGTCTGACACCCTTAAGCAAACAGGATGCGTTACATTTTTGAAAGTTGCTTCCTTCCTGCGGCCAAGGTGTCAGGCCTGTTTGTTTTGATTTTTCAATAAATAAAGCAGGCAGCAATGATGGGGAAAACCCCATATTAATTGCGCATATCAAATGATTTTTCTACAGTTTTCCTTCATAATTAAGAAATCCAGAATGTATAGTTAGGGGAAATTTGCATGCTTATCAAGAAAAAAGTACTTCTTTGCGTCACTGGCGGTATTGCTGTATATAAGGCTGCTGCCCTGACCAGTAAATTAACACAGGAAGGTGCACACGTAAAAGTGATCATGAGTGAATCTGCACGTCAATTCGTGACGCCGCTCACTTTCCAAGCTCTTTCAAGGAATGATGTGTACACAGATACATTTGATGAAAAGGATTCTTCTGTTATTGCCCACATCGACTTGGCTGATTGGGCTGATATCATCCTTGTGGCTCCGGCGACGGCGAATGTCATCGGCAAGGTGGCAAATGGAATCGCCGATGATATGATCACGACCACGCTGCTTGCAACGGAAGCACCTGTTTGGATAGCGCCGGCCATGAATGTTCACATGTATGCCCATCCCGCCGTTCAGAAAAACATGGAGACACTTCGTACGTTCGGATATCAATTCATTGAACCGGGGGAAGGGTATTTGGCATGCGGGTATGTAGGTAAAGGGCGGTTGGAGGAACCGGAAACGATCATGGATCACCTGAGGAATCACTTTGCCGAAAGTAAACCGCAGCTTCTTAAAGGAAAGAAAGTCTTGATAACCGCAGGTCCTACTCGCGAAGCAATTGATCCGGTACGTTATGTCACCAATCATTCCAGCGGAAAAATGGGCTATGCTTTAGCTGAGCAGGCAATCGAAATGGGTGCTGAGGTTACATTGGTGACGGGGCCCGTGAATTTGATGCCGCCCTTGAAGGCCCATGTCATTCCAGTGGAATCGGCAGCAGATATGCATGATGCCGTTCTCAATCAGTTCGATGCAAGTGATGTCGTCATCATGACCGCTGCCGTCGCAGACTATAAACCGAAGTTTTATCATGTACAGAAGATGAAAAAGCAGCCGGGAGAAAATGTGATTGAATTCGAACGGACAAAGGATATCCTTAAGGAACTCGGTGAGAATAAAACGCACCAGATCTTGGTAGGCTTTGCTGCTGAAACGAACAATGTCGAAGAATACGCAAGAGGGAAATTAGAGAAAAAGAATGCAGATATGATCGTTGCCAATAATGTGACCGTCGCAGGGGCAGGCTTTGGGACGGATACGAATATCGTGACCATTTACAAGAAAGATGGAAGTGCAATCGAGTATCCCAAAATGAGTAAAGCGGATATAGCTAAAAGCATCCTGGCAGAATTATCCCGCAACCAAAAGGAATGATGTGTTATGGATATTGCATCCGTGATTGTGGATGTACCCGCCAAACAAACCGATCGTGAATTTGATTACCGCATACCGGAAAAGTGGAAACAAGTCATCAAGCCTGGCATGCGGGTCATTGTGCCATTCGGTCCAAGAATGGTCCAAGGATTCGTCACAGGTGTAAAAGACGAAAGCGATTTTTCGAAATTACGCCATATAAAAGAACCGATGGACTTGGAGCCGATCCTTAATGAAGAATTGCTTCGGCTGGGGAACTGGTTGACCAACGAGGCCATGTGCTTTAGAATTTCAGCGCTCCAAGCCATGCTTCCGGCAGCAATGAAAGCGAAGTATGAAAAAGTGATCAATCTCATTGAAGATAAAAAGGATCAACTCCCGCCGATCATTGAAACACTTTTCGGAAGAAACGCTTCTTTGTCCTGGAAAGAGGTGATCGAAGGAGAGCATGCATCCCTTTTTCAAAAAGAACTCCAAAATGGCAATCTGGAGCTCGTTTATAATGTGAAAAACCGCCTTAATAAGAAAACGGTCCGTGTCATTCAATCGCTGCTTTCGACCAGTGAACTGAAAGAAATGGCGTCGGGCCTATCCGGTCAAGCAAAAAAACAACAGGAACTGCTGCTTTACTTTATGGAACATCAAGAGCCTGTCCCGTTAAAAGAACTGCTTGAAGTGACCCATACATCCAGCAGTACCGTCAAATCCCTTGTATCAAAAGGGGCATTGGCGGAACTGGATCAGGAAATATACCGTGATCCATATGAGAACCGTGTGTTCCAACCATCCAATCCTTTTACGCTAACAGATGAACAAGCGGTTGCCCTAAAGCCCATCCAAGAGAAAATACATCATGATGAACATGATGTATTCCTTTTATACGGTGTGACCGGGAGCGGGAAGACGGAAGTGTATTTGCAGGCGATCGCCACCGTTATTGAAAAGGGAGAGGAAGCCATCATGATGGTACCTGAGATCTCCTTGACACCGCAAACGGTTAAAAGATTTAAGGAACGCTTTGGCGAGCAGGTCGCTGTCATGCACAGCGGTTTATCCGTAGGGGAAAAATATGATGAATGGCGAAAAATCCACCGAAAAGAAGTGAAAGTGGTAGTGGGCGCACGTTCAGCCGTGTTTGCCCCGTTTGAAAACCTGGGACTGGTCATCATTGATGAGGAACATGAATCCAGCTATAAGCAAGAGGAAACGCCAAGGTATCATGCCAGGGATGTTGCCATTGAACGGGCAAAATCCCATCAGTGCCCAGTTATCCTTGGCAGCGCGACCCCTACACTCGAATCGTTTGCACGTGCCAAGAAGGGCGTCTATAAACTATTGACACTGAGCCGGAGGATGAATGAAAATGCATTGCCGGCAGTCGATATTGTTGATATGAGGGAAGAACTAAGAACGGGAAATCGTTCGATGTTCTCTGAACTGCTCTTTAGCAAGCTGCAAGATCGGCTTGAAAAGGGGCAGCAAACGGTCTTGATGCTGAACAAACGGGGGCATTCCTCCTTTGTGATGTGCCGAAGCTGCGGATTGGTGATCAATTGCCCTAATTGTGACATTTCACTCACCTATCATCGCTTTAATGATATAATGAAATGCCATTATTGCGGGTTTGAAGAGGGGATGCCTTCCGTTTGCCCGGAATGTGAAAGCGAACATATCCGATTCTTCGGTACGGGCACTCAAAAGGTTGAAGAAGAGTTAGCGAAAATCCTCCCTGAGGCGCGGGTCATTCGGATGGACGTTGATACGACGAGCAAAAAGGGCTCACATGAACGTCTGCTCAATGCCTTTGGAGAAGGAAAGGCTGATATATTGCTTGGCACACAAATGATTGCCAAGGGACTGGATTTCCCTAATATCACCCTGGTAGGTGTCCTTTCAGCTGATACGATGCTTCATCTGCCTGATTTCCGCTCGTCGGAAAAGACTTTTCAGCTGCTGACACAGGTCAGCGGCAGGGCAGGACGTCATCAACTTCCGGGGGAAGTGGTCATTCAAACTTATACACCAGAGCACTACAGCATCGAACTTGCTGCTCTGCAGGATTATGATGCCTTTTATGAAAGGGAGATGGATCTCCGCAGGAAAAGTCATTATCCACCGTATTATTACGTTGTCCTTATCACGGTTTCTCATGAAGATTTGATGAAGGCAGTGAGTGTCACCGAAAAAATTACCAATTATTTAGGTTCGCGATTGAATCGGGACTCAATCGTTCTAGGCCCAGTCGCTTCGCCGATCAGCCGAATCAACAATAGATATCGTTACCAATGTCTGATAAAATACAAACGAGAGCCGGACCTTAATCAACATTTACGAACGCTTTTGGAACATTACCAAAAAGAAACGGCTCAAAATCATCTGCAGATTTCGATCGATTTAAATCCGCAGATCATGATGTGATGGTTGAAGAGTAAGATGATTACACCGCGGACTGTTACGAGCTTGCGTTTTTATATAATGAAGTGTTGTTTCTCATATCTAGGAGGGTACTTTGAATTTTGGCTATTTTACCGATTGTTTTATTTCCTGAAAAAATTTTACAACAAAAATGTGATAAAGTAACAAGTTTTGATAAAAAATTGGCAAAGCTGTTAAATAATATGTATGAAACGATGGTGGAAGCGGATGGCGTAGGGCTGGCTGCGCCGCAAGTCGGCATTAAAAAGCAAGTGGCCGTCGTTGAAATAGATGAAGGTTCGGGTCACCTTGAGTTGATCAATCCAGAAGTTCTGGAAATGGAAGGCGAGCAGACGGGTGTGGAAGGTTGCCTTAGCTTTCCAAACCTATATGGTGAAGTGTCCCGTCCTTATCGCATCAAAGTGCGCGCACAAGACCGAAAAGGAAGCTTTTTCGATATAGAGGCGGAGGATTTCCTCGCAAGGGCACTTCTGCATGAGATCGATCATTTGCAAGGGGTTTTATTTACAAGTAAGGTTTCGCGCTATATTTCAGAAGAAGAGTTAGAAGGGTATGAAGAAGAATGACAAAAATTATCTTTATGGGGACACCGGATTTCTCAGTACCGGTATTGAAAAGGATCATTGACGAAGGGTTTGACGTGATTGCAGTCGTCACGCAGCCGGATCGTCCCGTTGGCCGTAAAAAGGTGCTGACGCCCCCGCCGGTCAAGGTCGAAGCGGAAAAACAGGGAATTCCCGTTTATCAGCCTGAAAAGATCCGTGAAAAAGCAGAATTGGAAAAGATCATCGCATTAGGTGCTGACCTTGTGGTGACCGCGGCGTTCGGGCAAATCCTCCCGAATGAATTGTTGGAAGCCCCTAAATACGGATGCATCAATGTACATGCCTCCTTGCTTCCTGAGCTTC
The DNA here is from genome assembly GCF_002803435.1 of Bacillus sp. mrc49. Classification (NCBI taxonomy): domain Bacteria; kingdom Bacillati; phylum Bacillota; class Bacilli; order Caryophanales; family Bacillaceae; genus Bacillus; species Bacillus sp. mrc49. The sequence goes on from NZ_PHNG01000800.1 coordinate 573,020, forward strand.
GTGGTGGCGCACCGATCCATTATTCAATATTGCAGGGAAAAGAAAAAACGGGTATCACCATCATGTATATGGCGGAAAAATTGGATGCCGGAGATATATTGACGCAAGCTGAAGTGGCCATCGCGGAAGAAGATAATGTGGGAACCCTGCATGATAAGTTAAGCAAGGTAGGTTCGGATTTGCTTGCGGAAACATTGCCGAAGCTTATCAATGGCGAACTGAAGGCAACCAAGCAAGATGAGGGAAAAGCGACCTTCGCTCCTAACATTAAACGTTCGGAGGAAAAAATCGACTGGTCGAAAACAGGGGAAAATATCTATAACCATGTACGCGGGCTGAATCCATGGCCAGTTGCCTACACAACCTTAAACGGATCGGTCTTGAAAATTTGGCAGGCCGATAAGTTTGAATACGGCAACCAGGAAGCACCCGGCACAATTTTAGAAGTGCAAAATGATGGTTTCATCGTTTCGACAGGCAATGGAACGGCGATACTGGTTACAGAACTGCAGCCTTCAGGGAAGAAAAAAATGCCGGCGAAAGATTACTTGCGCGGAGCCGGGTCGTTCATTAAAGCAGGCATGAAGTTAGGAGAACAGAATGAAGCAAACTAAAAAAGGAGTACGTGACATTGCTCTCGATATTTTGGAATCTGTAGAGAAAAACCAATCCTACAGTAACCTCTTATTAAACAACTTGATCAAAAAGCATCAATTATCCCCTGTTGACAGCGGTTTGCTTACGGAAATAAGCTACGGGACGATACAGCGTAAGATGACATTGGATTACTTTTTGAGCCCTTATATTAAACAGCCGAAAAAGACGCAAAGCTGGGTCATCAATTTGCTTAGGCTGTCTGTTTATCAAATGGTTTATTTAGATAAGGTGCCGGACCATGCGATCATCTTCGAGGCAGTTGAAATTTCCAAAAAACGCGGTCATAAAGGTACATCTTCGATGGTCAATGGCGTGCTTCGCAACATCCAGAGAAATGGTGTTCCTTCCCTTGATGCCATCAAAGACGATCTTGAACGGCTTTCCATCGAAGTGAGTCATCCAGTCTGGTTGATCAAACGCTGGGTGGAGCAATTTGGGTATGAAAAAACCAAGGAAATGTGTGAAGTGAACTTAACGGCCCCATTGCAAACGGGACGGGTCAATTTAAAGAAGATTTCCCGCAATGAATTAATGAGCATATTAAGGGAAGAGGGATATGACGTCGAAGCAAGTGAAGTCGTCCCAGAAGCCATCGTCAGCTATAGAGGCAATCTTGCCCATTCAGAAAGTTATAAACTAGGCTACCTGTCGATCCAGGACGAAAGCTCGATGCTTGTTGCTCATGCTTTGGGGGCAAATGATAATGATGCTGTTCTCGATTGCTGTGCTGCTCCTGGAGGGAAAACGACCCATATTGCAGAAGGTCTGACGACTGGACAAGTCTATGCGCTGGATCTTCATGAGCATAAAGTCAAGCTCATCAAGGAGCAGGCAGAGCGGCTAAAACTGAGGAACAACATCAAGACTATGGCACTCGATAGCAGGAAAGTGCAGGAACACTTCAATAAAGAAGGGTTCGACCGGGTCTTGATCGATGCTCCGTGTTCAGGGTTGGGAGTCATGCGCCGGAAGCCTGATGTAAAGTACACAAAAACAAAAGATGATATAATGAAACTCTCAAGTATACAAAAACAATTATTGGAAGCTGCCGCACCGCTGGTAAAGCAAGGCGGACGGTTGGTATATAGTACATGCACGGTGGATAGGGAAGAAAATGACCAAGTGGCCATGTCGTTTTTGAAAGACCACCCGGATTTCGAGAGCGATCCATCGCTGTCAGAAAGAATGCCCGAGAGCGTTCAGCCGTTTATCGAGGGCAATACGCTGCAAGTTTTTCCGCAATATTTTAGCAGTGACGGATTCTTTATTGCGAGTTTTAGAAAGAAGGTGCTGTAATGGCAGAAATCACCAAATCATCCAGAGTAAGAAAAGACACAACACCAGAAAAACCATCCATCTATTCATTGGAGCTTCACCAAATTAAAGAATGGATCATTCAAAATGGCGAGAAGGCTTTCCGGGCCGAGCAAGTATACGATTGGCTTTATAAAAAGCGCGTCTCCAGTTTTGAAGATATGTCCAACCTATCGAAATCTTTACGCGATAAGCTGGAATCACATTTTACCTTCACTACCTTGAAAACGCTGATCCAGCAAACGTCAAATGATGGAACGATGAAGTTTTTATTTGAACTCCATGATGGATATTCGATTGAAACGGTATTGATGCGCCACGAATATGGAAACTCCATTTGCGTGACAACACAGGTTGGTTGTAGAATTGGTTGTACCTTCTGTGCATCGACACTAGGTGGATTGAAGCGAAACCTTGAAGCAGGCGAAATAGTTGCCCAAGTCGTTAAAGTGCAGCAAGCGCTTGACGAAGTGGAAGAACGTGTCAGCTCAGTCGTCATCATGGGAATCGGGGAACCGTTCGATAACTACGATAATATGATGTCATTCTTGAAGAATATAAATCATGAAAAAGGCTTGAATATCGGGGCCCGTCATATTACCGTTTCTACAAGCGGGATCATTCCTAAAATCTATAAATTTGCAGAAGAGAGCATGCAAATCAACTTTGCGGTTTCCCTGCATGCACCAAACACGGAATTGAGAAGTAAATTGATGCCAATCAACAAGGCTTACAAACTTCCCGACTTGATTGAAGCCATAAAATACTATACCGAAAAAACAGGGCGCCGTGTAAGTTTTGAATATGGTCTATTCGGCGGGGAAAATGATACAGTCGAACACGCCGAAGAATTAGCCAATTTAATAAACGGGATCAAATGCCATGTCAACTTAATTCCGGTTAACTATGTACCGGAACGCAACTATGTACGTACACCTCGGGATCAGATTTTTGAGTTTGAAAAAACATTGAAAAAGCGCGGTATCAATGTGACGATCCGAAGGGAACAAGGCAGTGATATCGACGCAGCCTGCGGCCAGCTTCGGGCCAAGGAGCGCAAAGAAGAGACGAGGTGACCCTATTGAGGGCGATATTTAAAACAGACCGTGGAAAAGTCCGGCAGCATAATGAAGATAATGGCGGAATCTTTAAAAACTCGGAAGGCGTTCGCCTTGCCATCGTTGCAGATGGCATGGGCGGCCACCGTGCCGGGGATGTGGCAAGTGCGATGACGATTGACCTTTTGAAAAAGGGATGGGAGGAATCCGGCGGGATCGAAACGGCAAATGATGCCGAGGAGTGGCTAAAACAGCAAATCTTCTTGGTCAATCATTCGCTTTTTGAATATGCCGAGTCACATACAGAGTGTAAGGGCATGGGAACCACCGTTGTTGCTGCGATATGTACTGATACATTTGCGACCATCGCCAATATCGGGGACAGTCGATGTTATTTGTACAATGAGAGTGGCTTTAAACAGGTTACGGAAGATCATTCACTCGTAAACGAATTGGTCCGTTCCGGGCAGATTACGAAGGAAGATGCCGAGAACCATCCACGAAAAAATGTTTTATTGCGAGCCTTGGGAACGGAAAAGCAAGTTGAAATGGACATCACGACGGTCATTTTCGAAGAAAGTGATTTATTGTTGCTTTGTTCGGATGGCTTAACGAATAAAGTGAATGAACAGGAGCTTGAAGAAACGGTTACAAATGGGCAGCCTCTTGAAGAAAAGGCAAAATCATTAATAGACAAGGCCAATCACTACGGTGGGGAAGATAATATCACCCTTGTGCTTGTTCAATTTACTGATGAAAGCGAAAGCAGGTGAATTGAATGTTGATTGGCAGAAGAATCAACGGCCGTTATAAACTGATCGAGATGGTCGGCGGCGGTGGCATGGCGAATGTTTACCTTGCAAGGGATATGATTTTGGATAGGGATGTTGCGTTGAAAATCCTTCGCATGGACTTCAACAATGACGAAGAATTCATCAAGCGCTTCAACCGTGAAGCTCAATCGGCAACCAGTTTGGCCCATCCCAATATCGTAAGTATTTATGATGTTGGAGAAGAAGATGCCATCTATTATATCGTCATGGAATATGTGGACGGCTTCACACTTAAGCAATACATACAAAAATATTATCCGATTCCAGTTGATGAAGCCTTGGATATCATGAAGCAAATCACGGCAGCGATTTCCCATGCCCACCATAATGGGATCATCCATCGTGACATCAAGCCACAGAACATATTGATCGATAAAGAAGGAACCGTCAAGATAACGGACTTTGGAATTGCCTTGGCCTTGAGTGCAACCAACATTACTCAGACGAACGCAGTCTTGGGTTCCGTCCATTACTTATCTCCGGAACAGGCAAGGGGCGGCATGGCCAATAAGAAATCGGATATTTACTCCCTTGGCATCGTCATGTTTGAATTGCTGACGGGTAGATTGCCTTTTTCCGGTGAATCAGCCGTGTCGATAGCGCTTAAGCATTTACAATCGGAAACCCCTTCGCCAAAACGGTGGAACCCTGAAATACCTCAGAGTGTAGAAAATATTATTTTGAGGGCGACAGCGAAGGATTCATATTACCGATATGAAAGCGTAGATTCAATGGAAGATGACATTCGTACGTCGTTGAATCCTGAGCGTTCAAATGAGCAGCCTTTTACGATACCGGAAGACCATGATGCAACGAAAGCGATACCTGTCATCACGGATGATCAGCTCTCGAGCATTGATGAGACGATTATAAGAGGGCCGGAGAAAAATACGGCAGTCTATGCAGACGATGCTGAAGATGACTCAGTGGAAGCCATGAAAGTGAACAAAAAACAAAAGAAACAGAAAAAACAAAAAATGAAGACGAAACAAAAGGACAAAAAACGGAAGAGAATGCCAGCTATTTTGGTAACCATCTTTTTAGTCCTCGCACTGCTTGCTGTCTTATCTGTCACGTTAGGACCATCCCTGTTGGGCTCGAAGGAAGTGACGATCCCTGACCTTAAAGGGAAGGAATTGGATGATGCGATTACTGATTTGCTTAATCTGGATTTGGTCGTCGGAGAAACGATTGAGATCGAGGATGAAGAGGTTGAAGCGGGACTGGTGATCAAAACCAACCCGAAGGAAGGAAAAACCGTCAAGGCAGGTGCAAAAGTCGATATTTATCAAAGTGTAGGTAAAGAAACGATCTCGCTTTCCAACTATGAAGGCCGGAATTACTCGGATATTAAATCCCTGCTTGATAATATGGGATTCAAAAACACGATCGTGACCTACAAATTTGATCAAAGTGCTGCCGGTACCATCATAGATCAGACGCCATCGGGCTCCACTGAAATCGTCCCTTCCGAAACGGAACTTGAGTTGACTGTAAGCAAAGGGGAAGATTTATTGAGCCTGAAAAATCTCAAGGGGTTCAATGAAGCCGGCCTAAATGATTATTCCAATGAAAGCGGAATAAAGATCGATGTGGAAGAAGAGGTATACGATGATTCCGTCGAGAAGGGCCTGGTCATTTCCCAGTCGCCTGAACCGGGTACTAAGGTGGAAAAAGGCAGTACGGTGAAAGTCATCGTCTCAAAAGGGAAAGAAGAGATCCCCCCCAAGACCGTAACGGAGAAAATCAAGATTGAATATGATCCAGTTGAACCTGGCAAAGCGCAAAAAGTGCAAATTTTCATTGAGGATATCAATAATAGCATGACGGAGCCTAAGGAATCATTCTTTATCGTGGAAGATGCCAAGCGAACGATCGAATTGACGGTTTCCCAGGATAAGAAAGCTGGCTATAAAGTCATGAGGGACAACCAGGTCATCATCGACAAAGCTGTCTCTTATCCCGACTAAATATATAAATTAGGAGTGTGGCTATGCCCGAAGGAAAAATTATTAAAGCACTTAGCGGATTTTATTATGTGCTTGATGGGGAAGAAGTTTTTCAATGCCGCGGACGGGGCGTTTTCAGGAAAAATAAGGTAACTCCGCTCGTTGGTGATTATGTGGTGTACCAAGCGGAAAATAAAACCGATGGGACCGTTACCGAGATAAAACCGCGAAAGAATGAGTTGATCCGTCCGCAAATTTCAAATGTAGACCAAGCCATCCTCGTCTTTTCGGCAGTTGAACCTGACTTCAGTCCGGCGCTGCTCGATCGTTTCCTCGTATTGATCGAAGATAACGAAATCGAGCCCATTATCGTCGTGACGAAACTGGACTTGGTCACATCTGAAACCCGGACGAAATTGACACAGTACATCAATGATTATCGCAAACTTGGGTATACGGTATTGGAAACATCCTCGGTTACCACAGGAGGCATTGAAGAACTTGTTCCTTATTTAGAAGGGAAAACGAGTGTATTTGCCGGTCAGTCAGGAGTTGGGAAATCGTCTTTGCTAAACGCGATCAACCCTGAACTGGCTTTAAAGACGGATGATATTTCGTCACATCTTGGACGGGGGAAACATACTACGCGTCATGTAGAATTGATTCATATCGGCTCCGGCCTTGTCGCGGATACGCCTGGTTTCAGTTCACTCGAATTCACGGAAATGGAAGCTGAACGGCTATCCTATTGCTTCCCCGAAATGCATAAGCATGGAGAGGACTGTAAGTTCAGGGCTTGTTTGCACGATAAAGAACCGAGGTGTGCCGTGAAGGAAGCGGTCGCATCCGGCGAAATCCCGCAATATCGCTATGAGCATTATATGCAATTCCTGGAAGAAATAAGAGATAGAAAGCCGAGGTATTGAAATGGTTAAAATTGCACCTTCGATTTTATCAGCTAACTTTGCAAAATTGGGAGAAGAAATCCTTGATGTGGAAAGAGGCGGGGCGGATTTTATCCATGTGGATGTCATGGATGGGCAGTTCGTTCCGAATATTACCATCGGACCGTTGATAGTGGAAGCCATTCGTCCTGTGACAAAGCTACCGCTTGACGTTCATCTTATGATCGAACAACCGGACCGTTATATCGAGGCGTTCGCAAAAGCGGGAGCCGACTATATAACGGTGCATGCAGAGGCCTGCACACATCTGCACCGAACGATCCAGTTAATTAAATCATTCGGCCTCAAGGCAGGGGTGGTGCTTAATCCAGCCACGCCAGCGTCCTTGCTCCAACCTATAATCGAAGATATTGATATGGTGCTGTTGATGACGGTTAACCCAGGCTTTGGCGGGCAAAAGTTCATCACATCCGTATTGCCAAAAATCGCTGAAGTTAAGGCGATGGCGGACAACCATAATCAGGATCTGGAAATTGAGATTGATGGCGGAGTCAATGAAGAAACGGCGAAACTATGTATTGAACAAGGGGCGACGGTCCTTGTGGCCGGGTCAGCAATATATAATCAGGAAGATCGCCGTGCTGCGATTCAAAGAATTCGGGGAAATTGATATAAAGCCGACATTATCATATACATAGGATAATGATCGGCTTTTTTTATCAGTGTCACAAAGAAATCTCGTATATGCATATACGTGTAAAAAGGATGATGATCATGATCATTAGTATAATGGCGGGCGGTCCAGAATCGCTATGGCCTGATTTGGCAAGGTATAAGGAAGTGACGGATCTCTGGATCGGGGTTGATAGGGGAGTATGGGCCTTGCTTGAAAATGGGATCGACCCTAAATGCGCCTTCGGGGATTTTGATTCGGTTTCGCAAGAAGAATACAAGGTAATAGCACAAAGGCTTCAGCAAGTGAATTTATATTCTTCCGAAAAGGATGAAACGGATCTGGAAATCGCTTTTCATTGGGCGATAGATCAAAAACCGAGTGAAATTCACATCCTTGGGGCCACTGGGGGGAGAATGGATCATTTTCTTGGCAATATCCAGCAGCTCCAAAAGGAAAGCATTCTTCCCATTCATGCCGAAATTGATATATACATAGTCGATCGCCAAAACATTTTCACAGTCAAGACAGCAGGCTCTTATGAGGTAACTGCATTGAAGGATAAGAAGTACGTATCATTCCTGCCAGTCACAACGGCAGTCACTGGCATCACCCTGACAGGCTTCAAATACCCGCTGAGCGATCGCAGCTTGGAGATAGGTTCGACACTCTGCATCAGCAATGAACTAATTTCCGAATCTGGGAATGTTTCATTTAAGGAGGGCATATTAATGATGGTAAGAAGCAGAGATTAAAATTCATGCTTAAAGCAGATTCGGATATAATTACAAATCCTATATCCGCTTAAAAGCTTATGTTGTAATAGAAAAATTCCACTTCATCTTAATTTGTGGGATGCAAAGAGGAGGGGCATGATGAAATTTTATACAATAAAATTGCCAAAAGTTCTGGGTAGTTTGGTAAGGGCTATGCTCGGAGCGTTTAAAAAGGGCTGATACTTATTCTACATGACACCTCTCGGATTTCCGGAGGTGTTATTTTTCGTGAAACCAGGGTTAACGAATGTGTGGCCATCCATTAATGGGAGATGACTTTCTAGATGCGGATATAAAAAAGTCTACGAAGCTATCAACCATCCCCATTAAATTGTTAGCCATTTCAAGTAAAAAGGCATCCTTAGAGGATGCCGTAACATTATACGCGTTCTACTTTGCCCGATTTAAGAGCTCTTGCAGAAACGTATACACGTTTAGGTTTACCGTCAACTAAAATACGCACTTTTTGAAGGTTAGCGCCCCATGTACGCTTGCTAGCGTTCATTGCGTGAGAGCGGCTGTTACCAGAACGAGTTCTTCTTCCAGTGATTACACATTTACGTGCCATGTTCAATTCCCTCCTAACTACACCAAGCTTAAGTTTTCACAGTCATCTTAAGTCTTTGTAAAATACTTTAATAATTTATCATACCTACCGTGAGAATGCAATACTTCAGTTAATTACTTTCAAGAAAAATACCTTGACATACAAACTGGAAAATTGAATTATATTAAGTACCGTAAGACAATTACTTTTAAAACCTCAGACATTATAGTAAAATGTCTTTAGTTGACTTGATTTTTTGGGAGGGAAAAGAGAAATGTCTATTGAATTACAAACGAAATATGGACAAATTGATATCTCTAATGATGTTATCGCAACTGTAGCAGGCGGAGCAGCAGTGGATTGCTACGGAATTATAGGAATGGCTTCCAAAAAACAATTTAAAGATGGCATTGCTGAAATTTTAAGAAAAGAAAACTTTACTAAGGGTGTAATTGTCCGTCAAGAAGAGGAAGAAGTTCATATCGATATGTATATCATCGTAAGCTATGGAACGAAAATCTCGGAAGTTGCGCATAATGTGCAATCGAAGGTAAAGTACACTCTGAACAAAACTGTAGGATTAGCGGTTGATTCCGTAAACATTTTTGTCCAGGGAGTTCGTGTGACGAACCCTTAAGTATAGGAGGAAAGTTTAGTGTCAATTACAAGTTTAAATGGAAAGCGCTTTGCAGAAATGATCATTCAAGGTGCCAATCATTTAGCGGCCAATGCCCAAATGGTTGATGCGTTGAATGTTTTCCCTGTCCCAGATGGAGATACCGGGACGAATATGAATTTATCGATGACTTCCGGAGCGAAGGAAGTGCAAAATAACGTCCAGGAACACATCGGAAAAGTGGGCACATCCCTTTCGAGAGGATTGCTGATGGGCGCTCGCGGCAATTCTGGTGTTATCCTTTCACAGTTGTTCCGAGGCTTTGCAAAAGCGATTGAACATAAATCGGAAATCAATAGTGAAGAATTCGCACAAGCTTTTGAAGCAGGCGTGCAAACAGCTTATAAGGCTGTAATGAAACCTGTCGAAGGAACCATTTTAACGGTTGCCAAAGATGCAGCCAAGCAAGCGGTTACATCAGCTGCCAGGCACCAAGACCTCATTCAGGTTATGGAAGAAATCGTAATGGAGGCCAATGCCTCACTGAAACGCACACCGGATCTCCTTCCAGTCTTGAAAGAGGTGGGAGTCGTCGACAGCGGCGGACAAGGCTTGGTGTTCGTATATGAAGGCTTCCTGGCCGAACTGAAAGGTGAAGCACTCCCAGCCCGTTCTGAACATGGTCCTAGCATGGATGACATGGTCAGTGCCGAGCATCACATGAACGTCCAAGGGCATATGAACACGGAAGATATCGTGTTTGGTTACTGCACGGAATTCATGGTCCGGTTAGAAAGTGACAAGCTGGCAAATAAATCATTTGATGAGGAAAAATTCCGAAATGAATTGAGTGAATACGGAGATTCATTATTAGTCATTTCAGATGATGAAGTTGTCAAAGTACATATTCATTCTGAACAGCCTGGAGAATGTCTCAATTATGGACAGCGATACGGTAGCTTAATCAAAATGAAAATCGATAATATGCGCGAACAGCATACTGCGATCGTGGGTGAAACGCAGACTCCGCTTCAAACGAAACCGGCAACGAAAGATAAATACGGCGTCGTGTCCGTTGCGATGGGTGCAGGAATCAGTGAATTGTTCAAAAGCATCGGCGCCAAGTCGGTCATCGAGGGTGGACAAACGATGAATCCTAGCACGGAAGATATCGTTAAAGCCGTTGAAGAGGCATATGCCGAGCATGTCATCATCTTGCCTAACAATAAAAATATCATTATGGCTGCCAACCAAGCAGCAGATGTCCTTGGAGATCATGTGACGGTCGTCCCGACGAAGACGGTACCACAGGGAATGGCTGCCTTGTTGGCATTCAATCCATCACTTGATGCTGCCGAGAATACACAAGCGATGAGCGAAGCCCTTTCGCATGTGAAAACCGGCCAGGTCACTTTTGCCGTACGTGATACCAATATTGATGGTCTAGCCATTGAGACGGGGGATTTCATGGGAATAGCTGAAGGAACCATCAAAGTGAAGGATAAAGACAAGACGCAAGCGGCAAAAGAACTTCTTACTGAAATGATTGACGAGGATGCCGAGATCCTGACGATATTATATGGAGAAGATGCCAATGCAGAAGAAGTCGAAAATCTTGTTGCATTCTGTAAGGAGAATTTCGAAGACGTTGAAGTTGAAGTCCATAATGGCAAACAACCTTTATATTCTTTCATTTTTTCAATTGAATAAGTAACCTTTCATGAAGCTAAAGCATGTTCCGTTTCTTTCTTAGGATCATGAACGAATAAAAGGCAAGAAACTGCATAAGTCATTAGGCTATGCAGTTTTATTTTTTTTGCTGCTATTCGCTTATCAAGAGGGCGGGCTGCCTTATCGGCAAGAACGCTTGTTCAGTCTCAACTGTCCCCTGCCCGCGCAGGAGTCTCGCAATCAACCTTAACTAGTGTCGGTTTAAAAACAGCACTCTTTAGGAAAAGAGCCCATTTTTTGATGAACGATATGAACGGCCTGAATGGAATTACGGCGAATTTGACGTTATTATTAAGCTAACACCCAGCCTTTCCCTTGATTTCAATAGCTGAAGGAGGAGCAATGCATGAAATTCAGAAGTGTATTCGATATAATAGGTCCTGTTATGATTGGCCCCTCTAGTTCCCATACTGCCGGAGCGGCAAGAATTGGGAGGGTGGCCAGGAACTTATTCAACCGTGAACCGAAATGGGCACATATTTCTTTTTATGGATCGTTCGCTAAAACCTACAAAGGACATGGAACGGATGTAGCCATCGTAGGAGGTTTACTTGATTTTGATACATTCGATGAGAGAATTAAGGAATCGTTGGAAATAGCACGTAAAAAGAAAATTAAAATTGCTTTCCGGGAAGAAGAAGCAGTCCCTGAACATCCCAATACAGCAAAAATAACGGTGGGGGATGAGGATGGGGAACTTGAACTCGTCGGAATATCGATTGGCGGGGGGAAAATTGAAATTGTCGAATTGAATGGGTTTAAGTTGAGGCTTTCGGGCCACAACCCTGCCATACTTGTCGTGCATGATGACAGATTCGGGGCCATTGCCAGTGTTTCTAACATTTTGGCTAAGCATCGAATCAATATTGGCCAGATGGAAGTTTCCCGTAAAGAAAAAGGGAAGATGGCGCTGATGACGATTGAAGTGGACCAAAACCTTGAGGATCAAGTCATTGCTGAAATTACGGCACTCCCCAACATCACTCAGGTAGCGAGGATTGTTGATTGATAAGGAAATCGATTCGTTCCCACATAGGAAGGAGAAGATACCATGTTTCGAAATGTTGCGGAATTGATAGAATTAGCTGAATCAAAACAGAAAAAAATATCAAATTTGATGATAGAACAGGAAATGGAAGTGACGGGCAGGACACGTGAACAAATCATCCACCAGATGGGGGTCAATCTGGATGTGATGGAACAGGCTGTTGAAAAGGGCCTCCAAGGTGTCCGGTCCGTTTCCGGCCTTACTGGCGGTGATGCAGTCCTGCTTCAGGATTATATTAATTCCGGGAATTCCCTATCCGGTGAATTGTTGTTGGATGCGGTCAGCAAGGCCGTGGCCACAAACGAAGTGAACGCAGCCATGGGAACCATTTGTGCGACCCCCACTGCCGGATCGGCCGGGGTGGTGCCAGGAACCCTTTTTGCGTTGCAAAACAAACTAAAACCGAATCGGGAACAAAAAATCGAGTTCTTATTCACGGCAGGTGCCTTTGGCTTTGTTGTTGCGAACAATGCTTCAATTTCCGGGGCAGCGGGTGGCTGTCAGGCAGAGGTTGGTTCCGCTTCGGGAATGGCAGCGGCTGCAATTGTTGAAATGGCAGGGGGAACACCTGCGCAAAGCGCTGAAGCTATGGCGATTACGCTAAAGAACATGCTTGGTCTTGTATGTGACCCGGTTGCCGGGCTTGTGGAGGTGCCTTGTGTGAAACGGAATGCGATGGGGGCGGCCAATGCAATGGTTGCCGCTGATATGGCGTTGGCGGGGATTACAAGCCGTATACCATGTGATGAAGTGATTGATGCGATGTACAAGATTGGGCAAACGATGCCATCGGCTCTTAGGGAAACTGCACAAGGAGGATTAGCGGCTACACCGACTGGACGGGAGTTGGAAGCGAAGATTTTTGGCTTGCCGCTTAACAAAAAGTGACTTCCGCCATTTTTGAGCCGATAACGGCAGTGAAAGGGATCGGGAGCGAAACGGCGGCAGCCCTGGAGGAAATGGAGATCCATACCGTCAAGAATCTCCTTGAACATCTTCCATATCGTTATGAAGATTACCGTTTGAGGGACTTGGAAACGGTAGAACATGACGAGCGCGTCACCGTAGAAGGAAAGATTCATACCGTGCCCACATTAGGGTACTTTGGAAAGAAAAAATCGAGGCTGACGATAAAAGTATTGACCGGGAGATATTTAATAAATGTCATATTTTTTAACCAGCCATATTTGAAATCGAAACTTGCGATAGGGGAAACCATAACGGTAACTGGAAAATGGGATCGTCATCGCCAAACCATTACAGGCTCAGAGTGCCTTATTGGCAATCACAGTCGGGAGAAAGAGTTTGAACCGGTTTATTCCGTGAAGGGCAGCATTACGGTTAAAGGTTTGCGCCGCTTTATCTCCAATGCATTTACCCAGTATGGGTCCATGATTGAAGAGAATTTGCCTCCGCAATTGTTGGCGACATACAAACTGATGCCGCGTAATGATGCTCTTCGCATGATGCATTTTCCTTTATCCGCTGATGATATCAAGAAAGCGCGGCGCCGTTTTGTGTATGAGGAATTTTTATTGTTTCAATTGAAAATGCAGGCATTGCGTAAAGTGCAGCGGGAGCAATCAAAAGGAATCGGTCAGGAATTCGACATCAAGTCGGTGGAAACCTTCATAGAAACGCTTCCTTTTCCATTAACACATGCTCAAAACCGTGTTGTCGATGAAATCTTGAATGACATGAAATCCCCTTATCGGATGAATCGCCTTCTTCAAGGCGATGTTGGATCAGGAAAAACGGTTGTGGCTGCGATCTGCCTGAAGGCGTCGATTACAGCGGGTTTCCAAGGCGCCCTTATGGTCCCGACCGAAATACTGGCTGAGCAGCATACGCAATCATTGAAGGCGATGCTTGAACCGACCGGAGTGAAAGTAGCGTTATTGACCAGTTCGGTGAAGGGCAAAAAACGCCGGGAGCTATTACAAATGCTCGGATCCGGGGAGATCGACCTTTTGATCGGAACGCATGCTTTGATACAGGATGAGGTGAATTTTCAAAACCTAGGTCTTGTCATAACAGATGAACAACATCGTTTTGGGGTGGAGCAACGTCGGATCCTCCGTGAAAAAGGTGCGAATCCGGATGTTCTATTCATGACGGCAACACCCATTCCGCGTACGCTCGCGATTACCGTTTTTGGTGAAATGGACGTCTCGACGATAGATGAAATGCCGGCTGGACGCAAAGCGATCGAAACGTATTGGGCGAAACATCAAATGCTTGATCGGATTTTGACTTTTGTTGAAAAGGAACTAAAAAAAGGACGCCAGGCTTACGTCATCTGTCCATTGATCGAGGAATCGGAAAAGCTTGATTCTTTGCAAAATGTTCTGGATGTCCATGCGATGCTGAACCAATACTTTGGCAATCGCTATAAAGTGGGACTCATGCATGGACGCCTTCCCGCGGATGAAAAAGACGAGGTCATGCAGCAGTTCAGTGTAAATGTGGCGCAAATCCTCGTCTCTACGACCGTTGTCGAGGTTGGAGTCAATGTTCCAAATGCAACGGTAATGGTCATTTATGATGCAGAGCGTTTTGGTCTGTCCCAGCTGCATCAGCTGCGGGGAAGGGTTGGACGGGGAAGTGATCAGTCCTTTTGCATCCTCCTGGCAGATCCGAAAACGGAGGTCGGAAAAGAACGGATGAAAATCATGACAGAAACAAATGATGGCTTTGTCCTCTCGGAGAAAGATTTGGAACTTCGTGGCCCAGGTGATTTCTTTGGCAAAAAGCAAAGCGGGCTGCCGGAGTTCAAAGTGGCTGACATGGTCCACGATTACAGGACCTTGGAGGTGGCGCGCGAGGATGCCGCAAAACTGATTGCCTCCCAAAGCTTTTGGCATTCCCGGGAGTATGCACCGTTGCGTACCTATTTAGAGGGGACAGGGGTATTTACGGGAGAAAAGTTGGACTGAAATAATGAAAACCATTAGCAGATTGCGAGAATTTCCACAATATCTTGCAATCTGTTTTTAAAATATATATACTACTATTAGTACCTAGTCATAATACTACGGATGGTGACCTTCAAATGCGAAGAAACAAGAAGGAACGCCAGCAATTATTAATCGAAACGATTAAACAGAATCCTTTTGTAACGGATGAGGAGCTGGCTGAAAAATATTCGGTGAGCGTCCAGACAATTAGGCTTGATCGTCTAGAATTATCGATACCGGAACTGCGTGAACGCATTAAGAACGTGGCCGAGAAAAAATTCAGTGACGAAATCAGGGCTTTGCCTTTGGATGAAATCATCGGGGAAGTAATAGATCTCAATTTAGATGACAATGCCATTTCGATTTTGGATATAAAAAAAGAACATGTCTTCAAGCGGAACGGAATTGCCAGGGGGCATCACCTTTTTGCCCAAGCGAATTCATTGGCAGTGGCAGTCATGAATGATGAATTGGCACTGACAGCAAAGGCATCCATTTTATTTACTCGTTCCGTAAAGGAAAATGAAAGAGTGGTAGCCAAAGCGAAGGTTAAAAGCGTGGACCATACCAATGATCGATCAGTGGTGGAGGTCAGAAGCTACGTAGGTAATGAGCTGGTTTTTAAAGGCGAGTTCGAAATGTATCGCTCTTAACTTTCTAGTAAAGGATGAATGAACATGAAAATCACGATAGATGCAATGGGCGGAGATCACGCGCCTAAAGCACAGGTTTTAGGGGCGATGAAAGCTGTCGAGGCTTTTTCCGATGTGGAAATCACCTTGGTCGGGAATGAAGCCGAGATCAACCAACACTTAATCAAACATGGCCGGATAAAGGTCGTACATACTGAAGATAAAATATTGAGTACCGATGAGCCTGTTCGCGCGGTTCGCCGCAAGAAAAGTGCCTCGATGGTATTGGCTGCACAACAAGTAGCAGATGGGGAAGCCGACGCATGCATTTCATCAGGCAATACAGGAGCGCTTATGGCTGCAGGTTTGTTTGTTGTCGGAAGAATCGATGGCATCGAACGTCCGGCATTGGCACCGACACTGCCGACAATCGACGGAAAAGGATTTGTCCTGCTTGATGTGGGCGCTAACTCCGATGCGAAACCCGAGCATCTGCTGCAATTCGCGATAATGGGTTCCGTTTATGCCCAAAAAGTACGCGGAATAGATAAGCCGCGTGTCGGCCTTTTGAATATCGGGACAGAAGAAAAAAAGGGGAATGAATTGACCAAGCATGCTTTTTCATTGCTGCAGCAGTCATCGGAAATCTCCTTTATTGGTAATGTTGAAGCACGAGACCTTCTAAATGGACCGGCCGATGTGGTCGTTACGGATGGATTTACGGGAAATATGGTGTTGAAGACACTGGAAGGTACGGCTATGAGCGTGTTCACCATGTTGAAATCGGCTTTGACGAGCAACCTGAAGAGCAAGCTGGCTGCTGCAATGGTGAAGCCGGAATTAAAGGTCATAAAAAATCAAATGGACTATTCGGAATATGGCGGTGCAGGATTATTCGGCCTGAAGGCTCCTGTCATCAAGGCGCATGGATCTTCGGATGCGAATGCCATCTATAATGCGATACGCCAGACTCGCGACATGGTTGGTCATGACGTCATCCCGACCATTGCGAAGACGATAGAAAAACAATAATAAATCATAGAGGCAGGGGAGTAACAGATGGGTAAAATTGCTTTTGTCTTTCCAGGACAAGGTTCACAATTAATAGGAATGGGGCTTAGCTTATATCAGGAAAACGAGCGTGCTCAGCAAATTTTTCGTACAGCGGATGAAAAACTTGATTTACCGCTTTCTGAACTTATCTTTAATGGTACACAGCAGGAATTGACGGTAACCTACAATGCACAGCCAGCTTTATTGACTACAAGTTATGCACTGGTCAGCGCTTTGGAAGAAGCGGGAATCAAAGCGGATTATACAGCGGGCCATAGTTTGGGTGAATATACGGCTTTAGTGGCATCTGGTGCCATCTCTTTTGAAGATGCCGTATATACCGTTCGTAAACGTGGGGAGTTCATGGAAGCGGCTGTCCCGAATGGTCAAGGCTCAATGGCGGCGATACTTGGAATGGATCGTGAAGCTCTGACTGAAGTGACTTCTGAAATAACTGCCACAGGCGAATCCGTTCAATTGGCCAATATAAATTGTCCGGGGCAAATCGTCATTTCCGGCACATCGGAAGGTGTTAAACTGGCAAGTGCAAAGGCGAAGGAGAATGGAGCCAAAAGGGCGCTTCCCCTTGAAGTGAGCGGACCTTTCCATTCGGAATTGATGAAACCAGCAGCAGAAAAACTACAGGGTGTCCTGGATGAAGTGACCTTCCAACAAGCGGATATTCCCGTCATTTCGAATGTAACGGCCAAACCGATTACTGCACCTGTTGAAATTAAAGAAAAATTGATCGAACAGCTGTATTCCCCAGTACTTTGGGAGGACAGCGTCAGAACATTGCTCGAGCTGGGTGTCGATACGTTCATCGAGGTAGGCCCGGGGAAAGTTTTGGGCGGATTGATCAAGAAAATTGACCGTTCCGTGCAAATCCATTCCGTATCCGATCTAGAAACCCTGACTAAAACAGTCGAAACTCTGAAGGAGGTACAAGCATGATCCTTAAAGGTAAAAAGGCACTCGTAACAGGAGCCTCAAGGGGCATTGGCAGGGAAGTGGCGTTAGAGCTTGCTCTTCAGGGAGCGGATGTTGCCATCAATTATTCCGGCAGTGAAGCGAAAGCGAATGAAGTGGTCGATGAAATCAAGGCATTGGGCCGTGAAGCATTCGCCATTCAATGCGATGTTGCCAATGGTGAATCAGTGACTAACATGGTCAAAGAAGTCGTCGAACGGTTCGGCCGCGTGGATATCCTGGTAAACAATGCCGGCATCACACGCGATAACTTATTGATGCGCATGAAAGAAGATGAGTGGGATGCAGTGATCAATACGAACCTTAAAGGCGTTTTCCTTTGCACAAAAGCGGTCACCAGGCAAATGATGAAGCAGCGCAGCGGCAGGATCATAAATATGGCATCGATCGTCGGCGTAAGCGGAAATGCAGGTCAGGCCAATTATGTGGCGGCGAAGGCGGGCGTAATCGGCCTGACCAAAACCACTGCGAAGGAACTTGCTTCAAGAGGGATAACGGTTAATGCGATTGCTCCCGGCTTCATCTCGACTGATATGACTGGGGAATTGCCTGAAGATGTCCAAAAGGCGATGCTGGACCAAATTCCACTGGCGCGTTTCGGTGACCCTAAAGAAGTCGCATCTGTCGCATCTTTCCTTGCTTCAGACGCCAGCAAATATATGACTGGACAAACACTTCATGTAGATGGCGGCATGGTTATGTAAGTTTTCTTTGATTTTTTTCGAATTTAATTTATAATGTCTTGAGGGGAGGTGAACAAATTGGCAGATGTATTAGAAAGAGTAACGAAAATCGTTGTGGATCGTTTGAACGTAGAAGAATCAGAAGTGAAACTTGAAGCTTCTTTCAAAGAAGATCTTGGTGCCGATTCCCTAGATGTAGTTGAACTAGTCATGGAATTCGAAGACGAGTTCGATATGGAAATTTCGGACGACGACGCTGAAAAAATCGCCACAGTAGGTGATGCTGTGAATTACATACAAAGCACTATGTAATGTATGGTCTTTTGACTAAAAGCTCCGTTTTTAACGGGGCTTTCTCTTGTAATGAAAGAAGTTTAAGGAAAGCTGCTTGATATAAGGGAATGATGATTGGCTAAAGCAAGCTTCTTTCTGCCTGACAGTGGTTGACGGTTAGTTTTCTTTAAGCGAATTATCATGTATGATGGTACATAGGAAAGCTTGACAGGAATTCCTGCCAGGTTTCTTTTTATATATTGGAAAAATATGCTTTTTTGAACCGTTGTGGAGGGTTTTAAGTGATACGTAGGAACGGAAATAATCGTAAACCATCAATCAAGGATAATAAATTTAAACAGTTGCAAGAAAGTCTTGGTTTTCATTTTCAGGATGAAAATTTATTGAAACAAGCTTTTACACATTCATCTTATGTGAATGAGCATCGCCGTAAGCCTTATGAAGATAACGAAAGGCTTGAATTCTTGGGAGACGCTGTGCTGGAACTGACCATCTCTAAATACTTGTATCAAAAATACCCGATGATGAGCGAGGGTGAACTGACCAAATTAAGGGCAGCCATAGTGTGCGAACCCTCGCTTGTTGCTTTTGCCAATAGTCTTTCCTACGGGGAATATGTATTACTCGGAAAAGGGGAAGAAATGACAGGCGGAAGGGAACGGCCTGCGATGTTAGCGGATGTATTCGAAGCATATATCGGGGCGTTGTACCTTGACCAAGGGTTGGAGTCGGTTGTGCAGTTTTTGAATAATGTTGTGTTTCCGAAGATAGACGAGGGTGCTTTTTCTCATGTGATGGATTATAAAAGCCAGCTTCAAGAGCTGATCCAGCGTGATGCTATCGGTGTCCTGCAATATAAAATCCTGCAGGAGAAAGGGCCGGCCCATAACCGGGAGTTCGTTTCCACCGTCTCTTTGAACGGGGTAGAGCTTGGCACTGGTTTAGGGAAGTCCAAAAAAGAAGCGGAGCAGCATGCAGCCGAGCATGCATTGATCGTCTTAAAAGAAAAAAATCAACAAGATAGTTGAACAGTAGAGGAGGAAAGGTCATGTTCCTCAAACGCTTGGACGTTGTAGGATTTAAATCTTTCGCAGAGAAGATATCGATTGATTTTGTACCTGGTGTCACGGCAGTGGTTGGACCGAACGGAAGCGGTAAAAGCAATGTGACCGATGCAGTCCGATGGGTACTTGGAGAGCAGTCTGCGAAATCGCTTCGTGGCGCAAAAATGGAAGATATCATTTTTTCGGGGAGTGACACGAGGAAAGCGTTGAATTTTGCAGAAGTATCCTTGACCCTTGATAACGAGACCAATTCCCTGCCGATAGACTTTCATGAAGTAAGTGTGACGAGAAGGGTATACCGATCGGGAGAAAGTGAATTTTTCATTAATAATCAAGGATGCCGCTTGAAAGACATCATAGATTTGTTCATGGATTCAGGCCTTGGCCGTGAAGCGTTTTCGATAATCAGTCAGGGGAAAGTCGAAGAAATCCTAAGCAGCAAAGCAGAAGAAAGACGTGTGATCTTTGAAGAAGCAGCAGGTGTCCTCAAATATAAAACAAGAAAACGAAAAGCGGAATCGAAGCTGACTGAAACACAGGATAATTTGAACCGTGTCCATGATATCCTCCATGAATTGGAGGGGCAGGTTGAACCCTTAAAAATCCAATCCTCCCTTGCCAAGGAATTTTTGGAGAAAAAAGACGAGCTTGAACAAATTGAAGTTGCTTTAACCGTGTTTGAAATTGAAGAACTTTATGAAAAATGGGAAAAGCTGTCCCATGATCTAGAAAAGCATAATGAAATGGAGCAGCAAATGGCAGGGCAGCTTCATGAACGGGAAGCGCATCTCAAAAAGCTCCGGGATAATCTGGCTACGCTCGAGACATCAATCAATGAGCTTCAGGAAATTCTCCTGAACGCGAGTGAGGAACTTGAAAAGCTTGAAGGCCGTAAAGAAGTATTGAAGGAACGGAAAAAAAATGCTGCCCAAAACAAATCACAGCTTGAAAGAGCGATCGTGGAAGGCGAGACTATTGTCAAGCGCCTGTCTGTCCAACAGAAAAGTGAAAGGGACATCCTCCATGCGCTGAATTCGGAAGTGAACGGCATCCAGGAAACCTTATATGAAAAACAAAAAAGCCTGGGGCTTTTCAATAGCGATATCGAAGCCGTGATTGAAGCGAAAAAAAGTGATTATATTGAGTGGCTGAACAAGCAGGCAACGGCCAAAAACGAAAAACAGTATCTGCTTCAGCAGCTAACGCAACAGGAGCATAAAAACGCTAAACTGGATTCGGAAAATGAAAAGTTCCTAATTGAAAGAAATGATATCACCGCAAAAAAATGGGAATATTCACAGCGGATGGACAAGGTGACCAAGCAGCTTGAAGAGCATGTCTCGGTTTTCAGGAATCAGCAGAATAAACTGGATGCGGCTAAAGATGTGTATCAAAAGCAAGAAACCACTCTTTATAAAGCTTATCAATTCCTTCAACAAGCCAAGTCTCGCAAAGAGCTTCTTGAAGAAATGGAAGAAGACTATGCAGGCTTTTTTCAAGGTGTTAAAGAAGTTTTGAAAGCGAAAGAAAAGCTTTCAGGCATTGAAGGCGCAGTCGCAGAGTTGATAAAGGTGCCAAAGGAGTATGAAACGGCCATCGAAACGGCCCTGGGCGGAGCTATGCAGCATGTTGTCGTCGAACGCGAAGAGCATGCACGTGAAGCGATTTCCTTCTTGAAGAAGAATAGATATGGACGTGCTACGTTCTTGCCGTTATCAGTCATAAAGGCAAGGGAAATTTCATCAAGTCAATTATCGATGCTGAAAAGCCATGCAGCATTTGTCGGGACAGGCTCCTCTCTGATCCAATATGATGTCAGGCATGCTGCAATCGCCGAAAACCTGCTAGGAACGGTCATCATCACCACCGATTTAAAGGGTGCGAACGACCTGGCCAAAATGATGCAGCATCGCTTTCGTTTCGTAACGCTCGAAGGCGATATCGTCAATCCAGGCGGTTCAATGACTGGTGGGGCGCTAAAGCAAAAAACGACCTCCCTGCTTTCAAGAAAGACGGAATTGGAAGAACTCCATCAAAAACTTTCCGCAATGGAAGCAAAAACGAACCAGCTGGAAAAGCAGGTCAAACAGCTGAAAGTGGATGTCGGTGTTCAAGAGCAAACGCTTGAACAAACGAGAAAAATGGGGGAGGATCTCCGGTTACAGGAGCAAACCCTGAAGGGCGAACTGCGTGAAATCGAATTGCAGGAAAGAAACGTTAATGACCGGCTTCACCTGTATGATTTGGATAAAAACTCTTATTTGGAAGAGCAACAACAAAAAATGGCCAGATTGGAAGAGTTGGACGAGCTATTGAATTCATGCAAAACGGAAATCGAAGCGCTTGACAAGTTGATTTCAGACATGACAGCACAAAAACAATCTCAACAATCTTCAAAAGAAAGTCTTGCTGAAGAAACGAATGAGCTAAAGGTAACACTGGCCTCTAAGCGCGGACTGCTTCAAAACCAAAAAGAGAAGATGGAACGCATTGAATTTGATCTTGCAAAGGAAACGAGCAAGCTTGCCGAAAATAAAGATGACTTGGGGCTTCTGACAAATGAAATGACGGACAGTTCAAGCGGAGAAGAGACACTCGAGGATATGGCCCAGCAAAAATTGCTTGATAAAAACGGGGCCATTGAAGGGATTGCCAGTAAAAAACAAGAAAAAAATGAGCTTCTTTCACAAGTTGAAACGCTTGAATTGGCCTTGAAGGAAGAAAATAGGGTTTATAAAGGCGTTATCGAAGTGATAAAAGATGAAGAGGTCAAATTAACTCGCTTGGACATGGAACTTGAAAACCGCCTTGACCATTTAAGGGAAGAGTATACGCTATCCTATGAAGGGGCCAAGGAACGGTATCCATTGATGCTCCCTGTAGAAGAAGCACGCAAAAAAGTGAAGCTCATCAAGCTGGCGATCGAGGAATTGGGGACGGTCAATCTAGGTGCAATCGAGGAATACGCCCGTGTAGCTGAACGCTATGAATTCCTGATGAGTCAAAAGGAAGATCTTCAACAGGCAAAAGACACATTATTCCAAGTTATAGATGAGATGGATGATGAGATGAAACGTCGCTTTGCTGATACCTTCTATTCGATACGGGAGCAATTCGAACAGGTGTTCAAAGCTTTATTTGGCGGGGGAAGAGCGGAGCTGAAGCTGACGAATCCCGATGATCTGCTTCATACAGGGGTAGATATCATTGCACAGCCACCAGGTAAAAAACTGCAGAACTTAAGTCTTTTATCCGGGGGAGAACGGGCATTGACGGCAATAGCCCTATTATTCTCCATTCTAAAAGTGAGGCCGGTGCCTTTCTGTATCCTTGATGAGGTCGAGGCAGCACTCGATGAGGCGAATGTCGTCCGGTTCAGCCAATTCTTAAGGAAGTTCAGCAGGGAAACGCAGTTTATCGTCATCACCCACCGGAAAGGTACGATGGAAGAGGCTGATGTCCTCTACGGGATTACGATGCAGGAGTCAGGTGTGTCCAAGCTTGTTTCTGTCCGGATGGAAGAGTCGGAAAACTTTATCGAAGTGTAAATTCATGAATGAGAGGAAGTGGGACAATGAGTTTTTTCAAGAAGCTAAAAGAGAAGTTTACGACCCAGGAAGAGAAGGAAAAAGAAATTGAGGTACAAGAAATCTCCATAGGGGAGAAATTCAAGCAAGGTTTGACGAAGACGAGGAATTCCTTTACTGGAAGAGTTAATGAGCTTGTTGCCCGTTACCGGAAAGTGGATGAGGATTTTTTTGAAGAACTTGAAGAAATCCTGATTCAAGCTGACGTTGGCTTCGACACCGTCATGGAATTGATCGATCAATTAAAAACGGAGGTCAAACTCCGCAATATCTCGGACACAAGGGAAGTGCAGTCCGTCATTTCAGAAAAGCTTGTGGACATCTACCAAGGTGATGACGGTGATACCTCAAGGCTGAACATCCAAGAAGAAGGTTTGACGGTCATTTTGTTTGTCGGTGTGAATGGGGTAGGTAAAACGACGACAATCGGTAAACTTGCTCATAAGTTCAAGAGTGAAGGTAAATCGGTTGTACTGGCAGCGGGGGATACATTCCGTGCTGGCGCAATCGAACAGCTTGAAGTATGGGGGGAGCGCGTCGGTGTCAGTGTAATCAAACAAGGTGAAGGGTCCGATCCCGCTGCGGTCATGTTCGATGCCGTTCAGGCTGCCAAGGCAAGAAAAGCGGACATTCTGATATGTGATACGGCCGGACGCTTACAGAACAAAGTGAACTTAATGAAGGAATTGGAAAAAGTGAAACGCGTAATCGAACGCGAAGTACCGGGTGCTCCACATGAGGTGCTCCTTGCCCTTGATGCAACAACGGGACAAAATGCCCTGATTCAGGCCAAGACATTCAAAGAAGCGACGAATGTCTCGGGAATCGTTTTAACAAAGCTAGACGGCACGGCAAAAGGCGGAATTGTTTTGGCGATTCGCAATGAGCTGGCCATACCCGTTAAATTCGTCGGACTTGGTGAAAAAATGGACGACCTGCAGGAATTCGATGCCGAAAAATATGTTTACGGCTTATTTGCTGATATCATTGATAAAGAAGAGCTTTGAATATAACTTAGTAAGCCGGAAGAGATTATTCTCTTCCGGTTTTTTGTTGATACTATAGTATTTAAGGGAAAAACCATTCACCGTTCTATAAGTAGGGGAGAAAACATTTTGAGCAAATGTCAGATTGAAAATAATACGCCAACGTTGGAAGAATACATATATTTGTGTGCTTCTGTGGGCATGGGCAGAATTGTCGGGGATGGGGCCCCAGATCATCAGAAAAAAGGTATTGGAAAGGAAATCATGGATCATTTGGTTAGGTACTTGAATACCCATGCGCCAGATAAGGCATTTATCGGTTTGTTTGCTTCGCACGGTAAACAATCTTTCTATGAAAAATATCATTTTAAAGATTATTCTCCCAATATGATGGGGATGTTTACTGTAATTTCAAGATAGATATATTTTAAAAATCGGATATGACTGTCGATCAAAGCATCGGATATCGAAGACAAGCGTTTTAACCGTCCATATAGCTGCTCCAGAGGGGCATGGCTGATATTTAGACCTATTTCTTCATTATGGAGCCTATCGTCCCCATAATGAAGAAATGGACGCACTTCCTCTCGGCGGTCAATTATAAAAGAAGAGCAGGAATGGTCACGATAGGGGTAGCCGCCGCTGTCCTTGGCGGAAATCGGCCGACACATGCGGATTCAAAACACAGGGAAACCTCGGCGTCTTTCCGACCTTTCCCTGTTTATTTGTACAATTGAAATTTGGCTTACACAGGCATTATATGCAGATGAAAAGATGGCAAGTTAAACTTAAAAACCGGCTGAAGCGGCGTTTGAAAGTGAGAAAAAGAAAAAAATGATTGGCTCCAAGCAAGTGGTAAGGAGTTTAGCTTGACATCAAATAAACAAGACGATACAATATAAACTTGTAAAGGGTTTTCACTTAACAGCAGGGAGGCTTGCTAAGATGCTTGAAAAGACAACGCGGATTAACTATTTGTATGACTTTTATCAATCGTTGTTAACAGAGAAGCAGCAGAGCTATATGTCCCTCTACTATCTGGATGATTACTCTCTTGGGGAGATTGCCGATGAATACGAAGTGAGTAGGCAGGCAGTCTATGATAATATAAAAAGAACAGAAGCGATGCTTGAGGAATATGAAGCAAAGCTATTGTTATTTCAAAAATTTCAAGAGCGTAACCAGTGGATTGCGAATATGAAGGCACTCATTGAAAAGGATTCCTTTTCGAAGGAGAAGCTGCTTGATGCAATCACGACGCTTGAGAAGTTGGATTAGGAGGCGGCAATATGGCATTTGAAGGATTGGCCGACCGACTGCAGAGCACGATGCAAAAGATCCGCGGAAAAGGGAAGGTCAACGAAGCAGACGTAAAAGAAATGATGCGTGAAGTTCGATTGGCCCTGCTTGAAGCGGACGTTAACTTTAAAGTCGTGAAGGAATTTGTAAAGCGTGTAAGTGAACGTTCGGTAGGTCAGGAAGTGCTGAAAAGCTTAACCCCCGGTCAACAGGTAATTAAAGTAGTTAAGGAAGAATTGACGGAGCTGATGGGCGGCGAACAGAGCAAGATTGCCGTAGCCTCGAAGCCGCCGACCGTCATTATGATGGTTGGTCTTCAAGGGGCGGGTAAAACGACGACCACCGGAAAGCTTGCCAATCTTCTTAGAAAGAAATACAACCGCAAGCCATTGCTCGTTGCGGCTGATATTTACCGTCCGGCGGCGATTAAGCAGCTTGAAACACTTGGCAAACAATTAAGCATGCCTGTTTTTTCCCTTGGTGACCAAATCAGTCCTGTTGAAATAGCGAAACAGGCGATTGAAAAAGCGAAGGAAGAGCATCATGATTATGTTTTGATCGATACCGCAGGCCGTCTTCATGTTGATGAAAACTTGATGGGCGAACTGAAGGATATTAAAGAACTGACAAAACCGGATGAAATCTTCCTTGTGGTCGATGCGATGACGGGGCAGGATGCGGTCAATGTAGCCGAAAGCTTCAATGATCAGCTCGGCCTGACTGGAGTCGTCTTGACGAAACTCGATGGGGATACACGCGGTGGTGCGGCACTTTCGATTCGTTCAGTCACGAACACGCCGATCAAATTCGTCGGTATGGGAGAAAAATTGGATGCGCTTGAGGCATTTCATCCAGAACGGATGGCGTCAAGGATCCTCGGCATGGGCGATGTATTGACCCTTATCGAAAAGGCACAGGCCAATGTCGATGAAGACAAAGCGAAAGAATTAGAGAAAAAGATGCGTACAGCGACTTTCACCTTTGATGATTTCCTTGAACAGCTTGGTCAGGTGCGGAATATGGGGCCGCTTGATGATATTCTGAAAATGATTCCTGGTGCGAACAAAATGAAAGGGATGGACAATCTTCAAATTGATGACAAGCAGATCGGTCATGTTGAAGCCATCATCCGTTCCATGACGACCCATGAAAAGGAACATCCAGAAACCATGAATGCATCCCGCAAGAAACGGATTGCCAAAGGAAGCGGCAGATCGATTCAAGAGGTGAACCGTCTATTGAAGCAATTCGAAGAAATGAAAAAAATGATGAAACAGGTCACGAACATGCAAAAAGGAAAGAAAAAGGGATTCAAATTCCCATTCATGTAAGGGTTATTTCAAGTCGAAACGAAGCGGAAATACAGGCTGAAGCCATGTAGTTCAACACTTTTTTCGCCTGTTAAGAAAAAAACCTTTACAAACATACAAGACATTTGATATCATACTATCTTGTGTGAAACTATTCGGAGGTGCTTATTTAAAATGGCAGTAAAAATTCGCTTAAAACGTATGGGAGCTAAAAAATCTCCTTTCTATCGTATTGTAGTTGCAGATTCCCGTTCACCACGTGACGGACGTTACATTGAAGTGGTAGGAACTTATAACCCGGTGACTCAACCAGCTAAAGTTGACATCAACGAAGAGCTTGCTCTTAAATGGTTACAAGATGGAGCTAAACCATCTGATACAGTTCGTAACTTATTCTCAACACAAGGCATCATGGAAAAATTCCATGTTGCAAAAAACAGCAAGTAATCGACGGTAGTTGATGAAAGCATTAATTGAAACGATTGTTTCAGCACTTGTGGATTTTCCCGAAGAAGTCACTGTGACCTCCAAGGAAGAGTCCGACCGGCTTGTCTATATCCTCTCCGTTCATAAAGAGGACATGGGTAAGATCATCGGGAAGCAAGGGCGTGTTGCTAAGGCGATTCGGACTGTAGTATATGCAGCAGGATCTTCACAGCAGAAGAAAATCTATTTGGAGATTTCCGAATAAGGAGGGCTAATACCCCTCCTTTTTTTGCACTTCAAGAAAGTGAAATACCGGCTCCCCTCACTTCTGAAAATGGTCCGGAGTTAAACTTTACGCCTTTTTAAGACGCATCTTTTATCGATATACGTTATACTTAAGGGAATGACCCCCATTGTTCAAAAAGATTACCCCATCATACATATTTTTTGAAGTAAATAAGAAATCTTAGATAATAGGAGGTGCTGGAATGAAAATTCTCCAAAATGTAATCGTTAACCAAGTATTAACGGAATCCAGCAAGAGTCAGCTCCTCGAGAATTACAAATCAAAACGCCTTCAGCTTCAAAAAGAGAGTGAACAACTCCGATTTGAGCTGAAAAAGCTTGAAAAAACAAGAAATCTCCAGCCTGCCAGTCTCCGTGCCCATTTCGAAAAAGAGATAAATCAGAGGCAGGAAAAAATTAAACTGCTTGAATTTCAGATGGAACAGCTGGAGATCCTTCCCGCCGGAAGCGAATTGAAGGAACGGGAAGTTCAAAGTATCATTGATGTGGAAATCGGGGCAGATTGGGACGAAATAATGGCAACGAAGACCATTGTCATTAAAGATGGAATCGTCTCGGAAATTCGTTAGAGGTGAAAGAATGGAAAACTGGTTTAATGTAGGTAAAATTGTCAACACCCATGGTTTATTAGGAGAGGTCCGGGTCATTTCTTCAACAGACTTTCCGGAAAAACGCTACAAAGTGGGGAATACCCTGTATTTGTTCAGGGATACGGAGAAAAAGCCATTGCCGCTTGTCATCAGGTCCCACCGCACCCATAAAAACTTTAACCTATTGACTTTCGAGAACTATTATAACGTGGGTCAAGTCGAGGCTTTTAAAAACGGGGTCCTGAAAGTCAAGGAAGCACAGCTTGGTCCATTGGACGAAGGCGAGTTCTACTTCCATGAAATCATCGGCTGTGCGGTATTTACGGATGAGGGCAGTGAAATAGGGGAAATCGTTGAGGTGCTGACGCCAGGTGCCAATGATGTATGGGTCATAAAGAAAGCCGGAAGCAAGGATATTTTGATACCGTACATTGCTCAAATTGTCAAAGAAGTGGATATAACCGCCAAAAAGGTCATCATTACGCCGATGGAAGGACTTTTAGATTGATGAAAATCGATGTACTTTCGCTTTTTCCAGAAATGTTCGAAGGCGTGTTCGGCTCGTCGATTCTAAAAAAGGCTTCCGAAAAGCAGGCTGTCAGTTATAAGGTGACCAATTTCCGGGATTATGCCGATAATAAGCATTCGACGGTGGATGATTATCCTTATGGCGGAGGTGCCGGGATGGTGTTGAAGGCACAACCGATTTTTGATGCCGTGGAAGCTCTTAAAGGACAAGCTGAACAAAACCCCCGGGTGGTCCTGCTTTGTCCTCAGGGAGAGCGTTATTCGCAGAAAAAAGCTGAAGAGCTTGCTAAAGAGGAACATCTCATTTTCATTTGTGGACATTATGAAGGATATGATGAACGCATTCGTGAGCATGTCGTAACGGATGAAATATCAATCGGTGACTTTGTGCTTACAGGCGGGGAACTGGGCGCTATGGTCATTATTGACAGCGTGGTCCGCCTGCTGCCTGGTGTTTTAGGAAATGTAGACTCCCCGATCCTTGATTCCTACTCTTCTGGTTTGTTAGAGCATCCCCATTATACTAGACCTGCAGATTTCCGGGGAATGAAAGTGCCCGATCCGCTCATATCCGGAAATCACAAAAAAATCGATGAATGGCGGATGAAGGAATCACTGCGCAGAACGTGGACGCGGCGTCCCGATTTGCTCAAGAGTTATGAACTTTCGGATCTAGAGAAAAAATTATTGTCCGAGATTCAAAAAGAAGACTGATCCCTATTGCATCGACGTTTGGAATATGATAGGATATACCTTGTGACTTGGGCGAAATGCTCAGTCTTATAACGATGTTCCGCTGCAAACATTCAGTATTTGCAAGAGCGTCCAGGAGGAGTTGGAAACGATGCAAAACATTATTAACGAAATTACAAAAGAACAACTTCGCTCAGATCTTCCATCATTCAGACCTGGTGACACAGTACGTGTACACGTAAAGGTTATTGAAGGAACTCGCGAACGTATCCAGTTGTTTGAAGGCGTTGTAATCAAACGTCGTGGCGGCGGAGTCAGTGAAACTTTCACAGTTCGTAAGATCTCTTACGGCGTTGGAGTTGAACGTGCTTTCCCTGTTCACACACCAAAAATTGCAAAACTAGAAGTTATCCGTCACGGTAAAGTACGTCGTGCGAAACTTTATTACCTACGCGAACTTCGTGGTAAAAAAGCACGTATTAAAGAAATTCGTCGTTAATCCTTCGAATATCTCTATGCGGGTTTACCATGATCCACATAAGGTGAATAACCAAACAGTATCATGCGAAAAGGGAGCTTGTTCATCAGGCTCCCTTTTTGCACTTGATGAAACTCATGAATGCTCCAAGTGGCTGAAAATCCAATTGGAATCCTGCTCGCTATAGCTTCCGCGACATGTTAAAATGGTTGTTGATATGCATTCTAAAAGGGTGGGTAAGGATGGCGAAAAAGAAAAATGAATTGTGGGAATGGACAAAGGCGGTCATAATCGCGGTCATAGCTGCGACACTGATTCGGTATTTCCTCCTGGCACCTATTGTCGTGGACGGTAATTCCATGATGCCGACATTGAAGGACACGGACCGCATGATCATTAACAAAATCTCCTATTCGATCGGTGAACCGAAAAGATTCGACATTATCGTGTTTCATGCTCCAGAGGGCAAGGATTACATAAAGCGGGTCATCGGACTGCCAGGCGAAAAGGTAGAATATAAAAACGATACACTTTATGTGAATGGAAAAGCTTACGCTGAGCCATACTTGGATGAAAATAAAAAGAAATTGATTGATGGCGGTGCTTTGACGGAGCCGTTTACATTAAGCGAGGTCATTGGCCGGGAAACGGTTCCTAAGGGCCATCTGTTCGTCTTGGGGGATAATCGCCGGCTAAGCAAGGACAGCCGTTATGATAGCGTAGGCGTCGTTCCTTACGATAAAGTGTTAGGAAAAACTAAATTAGTTTATTGGCCAATCAAAGACTTTCGATTGGCGGAATAGTAGGAAGGTTGATTCCATTGACAATACAGTGGTTCCCTGGCCATATGGCCAAAGCGAGACGGGAAGTAACGGAAAAATTAAAACTCATCGACATCATTTTTGAACTAGTGGATGCCCGTCTTCCGGCATCATCAAGAAATCCAATGATAGATGAGATCATACAGCATAAACCGAGGGTCATCCTTTTGAATAAAGCGGATATGGCTGATCCGGCAAAAACGAACATGTGGCTGGATTATTATAAGTCACAAGGGAAAACGGCCATTGCGATTAACTCGCAGGCAGGGAATGGATTGAACCAGATCACGGCTGCCGCAAAAAAACTTTTAAAAGAGAAGTATGACCGGATGGAGTCAAGGGGAATCAAGCCGCGAGCGATCCGTGCGATGATCGTGGGAATTCCGAACGTTGGGAAATCAACGTTAATCAATCGACTCGCCAAAAAGAACATTGCTAAAACAGGGAATACACCCGGTGTAACCAAAGCACAGCAGTGGATAAAGGTCGGCAAGGAAATGGAGCTGCTTGACACGCCGGGAATCCTCTGGCCTAAATTCGAGGATCAGGAAGTGGGCTTGAAGCTTGCGTTAACCGGAGCGATCAAGGATACGATTCTAAACTTGCATGAAGTCTCCTTATACGGGCTCCGTTTCTTGGAAAAGGAATATCCTGATAGGATGAAATCACGCTATAACCTTGATGAAATTCCTCAAGAAACGCTGGAACTCTTTGATGCCGTCGGAAAGTTCAGGGGATGTTTAGCTTCTGGTGGGTTCATTGATTATGATAAAACCGCGGAGTTGGTCGTACGTGAAATCCGTTCGGAAAAGATGGGGCCCCTTACGTTTGAGGTGCCCATGGACTATGAAGAGGATACCATTACGGAATAATCTGGCGTGGAGATTGAAAATGCTGGCTGAGTTTTGAAAACAGTAAGCGAAAAATGGGTGATACGGAGCTGGAGTTGGATATCAAGATGTTTTTTGATGTCTCTTTTCCGCTCCGTATTTTTGTTTGGGCTGTAAGCGGGAAGCAAGACGGCCGATAATGAAGATGATGGGTGATGAATGATGAAAACTTCAATGCGTATAAAAGATATATCTGAAAAATTAAAAGCAATCAACGATCCTGAAGATTTATTTTTGCAAGAATGCTTGGATGACGGCAGAAAGGGAGTCGCCGACTTAGTGAGCAAATGGCAAAGGAAGTATGAAAAAGAGCAGCAGGTAAAGAATGCATTCATGGAAATGACGGAGTTTGAAAGGCAACTTCGAGCACAGGGTTTTTCCATTCTCGCTGGCATCGATGAAGTGGGGAGGGGGCCGCTTGCAGGACCGGTTGTGACGAGTGCAGTCATCTTGCCTGAATCTTTCTATTTGCCAGGGCTTAATGATTCCAAAAAGATTCCGGAGTCCAAACGGGAACTGTTTTATGAGATGATTTATAAAGAAGCCCTGTCCATTGGGGTCGGTGTTGTACATAGCGATATAATCGATGAAATCAATATATATCAAGCTACGAAAAAGGCCATGATTGCAGCTGTCAACGACCTGTCAGGCCTCCCGGATCACTTGCTGATCGATGCGATGGAGCTGGATGTCCCGATTCCGCAGCTTTCGCTCATAAAAGGGGATGCAAGAAGCATTAGCATCTCCGCCGCCTCCATTATAGCCAAAGTGACACGTGATCGGATGATGAAGGAGTATGGGGAGAAATATCCGGAATACGGTTTCGAAAAGCACATGGGCTACGGGACAAGCCAGCATTTGGACGCACTGGACAAGCACGGGCTAACCCCATGGCACAGGAGGAGTTTTGCGCCTGTCAAGGAAATTGCTGCACGAATGAATGATTAAGGGAGGATGAGAGATGCAATCCATAACAAGCGGTCAAGCTGCAGCTTCACCAGTTGAAACGCTAGGGGCTGCGAGTCTGAAAAATGGGCAAATCCTTTTCGGGAAGGTGAATAAGGTATTTCCTAACCGGATGGCCGAGGTGCAGATTGGCGATCAAAAGATGATTGCGACGCTCGATATCCCGCTTCGCACAGGGGAGAGATATTGGTTTCAAGTAGAGCAGCCGATTGAAGGGAAGCTTGTATTGAAGGCTCTGGATTTGCCGGATGTGAATTATGCCAATTTAAAGGGAGCGGTTGCACAATTGACCGCTCACTTTGGCATGAATTCCGACCCGGCTGCAGCCAAGCTTGCCGAATATTTCCTGAAAAATCGTCTTCCTATAACCAAGGAAACCTTTCAGTCCGCTTTGCAATGGTTAAAAGCTGCTGATTCACCTGAAGCTGGTCTTCCCATCCTTAAAATGATGTTTATTCAGCAATTTCCCATTGTTAAAGAGGTTTTTGATGCATTATTGGCACAGGCCAAGGGAGGATCCTTCCACAAACAGCTCACTTCCCTCCAGCAGCAGTTACAGGCGGTGGGGGAGAAAACGATAACAACCGTCAAGTTAATGGCCGTATTGGACAGGTTGCAAATTGCAGGAAAGAGCCAAATTCAACAAACCGGTTTGCAGCAACTTGTGACTAGCTGGCTCGATCCCGATTCTACAGCCGAAATGAAATCCGGTGCTTTCTCACTGCTCCAAAAGACAGGATTCATTCCAAAGGGTTTGACGGAAGCTTTCTTTTTGAACGATTTAATGGATGGAGCACGGGCAAGGGCCGGATTTCCTGACAATCCAGCGATCGATAAATTTCACCACGGCTTGCAAATGCTGTCAAGGGCAAAGGATGGGTCATTGGGGGAACTTGAAAAGGTCGAAATTAAATTACAGCGCTTAATGAACGATATTGACCAGGTAGGGGCAAAAATGCCAGCTGAAGTCCAGCAGGTTCAGAAGAAAAATACTTCTTCTGAAAAGATATCTTCGCTTTCTTTTCATATGCTTGTGGATGCTTTTACTGAAGTGGCATCAGGAAGAAAAGCGGTAGGTGCCAATATGGCAGTGGATGACCTCTTGGCTTATTTGAATGGGGATAAGCAGCAGGTAGCTGAAGCGAAGGGCAAGGCAGCCGAGATGATCTTGCAGTCGGATTCACAGCAGCCTGGTGCCCTGTCCTTAAGGAATAATGAGAAATTGGTTCTGGCTGCTGTTATGGAAGCGGAATACCAAGCCGTCGATCTTACAAATGGTGCATCTGTTGCACTTCAGCTCAAAGAATTGACGAAGTTACTCGGCCTTCAGCTGGAGCATGCACTCATTAACCAATCCGCCGCCAATTTGGAGGAAAACCCGCAGGATATAGAGACACTAAAGCCGCTGCTGTTAAAACTGCTGAATGAACAATTGCCAGCAAGTATCAAGGAGTTGGCTGAACAGATCCTGAATCGGATCACGGCGCAGCAGATCCTTTCACAGGAAAATGGGCCATTGCAGAATCTGCTCCTTACACTTCCTCTTAATCTGGGGCATGCCCAAACAGATTTAACATTGCAATGGAGCGGACGGAAAACGAAAGATGGCAATATAGATCCCGATTTCTGTCGGGTCCTGTTTTATTTAGAGCTAGAAGGCATAAAAGAAACGGTCATCGATATGCATGTTCAAAAACGGGTCATCAACGTGACGGTCATCAATGAGCAAGTGGCACACATGGAAGAGGCAGCCAATCGATATGTAAATCTGCTGAGAGGGAATTTGGAGAAGATGGATTACAGATTGTCCGGTGTGTCGTTTGTTAACCCGAAGCAAGAAAGAATCGGCGGCAAAGGGCCGAAGTTCGTTCCTTTTTCAGAAACAGGATCTTATAGTGGAGTGGATATTCGAATATGAAAAATGAAAAACGAAAAGAAGCGATTGCCTTAAAATATGATCAAGAGAAATCGATTGCCCCTGTGATCTTGGCGAAAGGAAAAGGAAAAACGGCGGAAAATATTCTGGAAAAGGCGATGAAGCTGAATATTCCCGTTCAAAGTGATGAGTCGCTTGCAGCGCTTTTAGGTCAATTGGATATAAATCAGACGATTCCTGAAGAATTGTATGCTGCGGTAGCGGAGGTATTTGCCTTCATTTATAAAGCGGACAAGGATATGCAGATGAAGGACAATGGGTGAGCCATTAGACTTTTTAGGTGATTCATGTTGGTTTATGTAGAAATTTAGGGAAATTGCCAAAAGAATTTAATTATACTAAAAACATAATTAATAAGTAGCAAAAAGGAAAATCCAGAATTTTTCCTTTTTGCTTTTTTATTAGGGTAATGCTGGAAAAGACTGTTTTTTTAGAAAAAACTATAATTTATAAAAATAACTTACTAGATTTAAATCATGGAAAAGGCTTTCATAATAAGCTCTATTATTAAATCCATTCTATAAATTACCTTTTCTGGAATAGGTTTAGGAAAGCCGGTTAAATAAAATTTAATAGAGGGAAAGCGAGAGGAAGATTAAATTATTACCTTTTTATTCCTTTTTATATTAGTATATTATTATAATGATTTTTAAAAAAAACGAAAGAAAATTATGCACGAAGCAGAATTTTGTTGTACTATGTAAGAGAAAACACGCATTAAATCTCAAAGTTGTTTTTTAGTAGATAAGGAGGATGGGAAATGAATATCCATGAGTATCAGGGGAAAGAGATTTTGCGACAATACGGGGTATCCGTTCCGAATGGCCGGGTTGCCTTTACTGTTGATGAAGCAGTGGAAGCAGCGAAGGAGTTAGGTACGGAAGTTGTTGTCGTCAAAGCTCAAATTCATGCGGGCGGCCGCGGAAAAGCCGGTGGAGTTAAGGTAGCGAAAAACCTTGACGAAGCGCGTACATATGCACAAGAGATTCTTGGTAAAACGCTGGTGACCCATCAAACTGGTCCTGCAGGCAAGGAAGTTAAGCGTTTACTTATTGAAGAAGGCTGCGACATCTCGAAAGAATATTACATCGGTCTGGTTTTGGACCGTGCTACCAATAGTGTCGTTTTGATGGCTTCTGAAGAAGGCGGAACGGAAATTGAAGAAGTGGCTGAAAAGACACCGGAGAAAATTTTCAAAGAAGTGATCGATCCGGTTGTCGGCCTGACGGGCTTCCAGGCGCGCAGGATCGCTTTCAATATCAATATCCCTGCCAAACTTATAAACAAAGCTTCCAAGCTTATGGTGAACTTATATACAGCTTTCGTTGACAAAGATTGTTCAATTGCTGAAATCAATCCGTTAGTCGTTACGGGTGATGGAAATGTCATGGCACTTGATGCTAAATTGAACTTCGATGATAATGCGATTTACCGCCATAAGGACATTGCGGAATTCCGTGATTTGGATGAAGAGGATGCGAAAGAGATCGAAGCATCAAAACATGGCCTTAGTTACATATCGCTTGACGGTAATATTGGATGCATGGTTAATGGTGCTGGGCTTGCTATGGCAACGATGGACATCATTAAGCATTATATGGGAGATCCGGCTAACTTCCTTGATGTTGGCGGCGGCGCCACAGAGGAAAAAGTAAAAGAGGCTTTCAAAATCATCCTGTCCGATCAAAATGTTAAGGGCATTTTCGTTAACATCTTCGGCGGAATCATGAAATGTGACATCATTGCGGCAGGCGTCGTAGCTGCTGCTAAAGAGCTTGGCCTGGACGTACCTTTGGTTGTTCGTCTTGAAGGAACGAATGTGGATCTTGGCAAACAGATCTTAAAAGAGTCAGGTTTGAATATAACGGCTGCTGAATCAATGGCAGATGGAGCACAAAAAATAGTATCACTTGTAGGATAATAGGCAGGGGGGAACATAATGAGCGTTTTTATTAATAAAGATACGAAAGTGATCGTTCAGGGAATCACTGGTTCAACAGCGTTATTTCACACTAAACAAATGTTGGAATATGGCACGAAGATCGTTGGCGGAGTCACTCCGGGTAAAGGTGGAACGGAAGCGGAAGGGGTACCTGTATTCAATACAGTTTCCGAAGCTGTCACTGAAACCGGAGCGAATGCATCGGTAATCTACGTTCCTGCTCCATTTGCGGCAGATGCAATTTTGGAAGCAGTTGACGCAGAGCTTGATCTTGTCATTTGCATTACGGAACATATTCCCGTTCTGGATATGGTCAAGGTGAAGCGTTATATGGAAGGCAAAAAGACCCGTTTGATCGGGCCGAACTGCCCGGGTGTCATCACCCCTGAAGAATGCAAAATCGGTATCATGCCAGGCTACATCCATAAAAAAGGCCATGTAGGCGTAGTTTCCCGTTCCGGAACTTTGACGTATGAAGCCGTTCATCAATTATCTCAAGAAGGCGTCGGGCAATCGACAGCTGTCGGAATCGGTGGAGATCCCGTTAACGGAACGGACTTCATTGATGTGCTGAAAGCATTCAACGAGGACCCGGAAACCCATGCAGTGATCATGATCGGAGAGATCGGAGGCACGGCAGAGGAAGAAGCAGCTCTCTGGGTGAAAGAAAATATGACAAAGCCTGTTGTTGGTTTCATTGGCGGCCGTACGGCTCCTGCCGGTAAACGTATGGGACACGCAGGTGCAATCATTTCTGGAGGAAAAGGCACTGCTGACGAGAAAATCCGCGTTATGAACGAATGTGGAATTAAAGTTGCCGAGACTCCATCCGTGATGGGCGAAACATTGATTTCCGTCCTGAAAGAAAAAGGCATATACGAACCTTGTAAAACACATTGATCCATGCTGGCCGACCTGTTTTTTGGGTCGGCCTTTATTTCCCTCTCATTTTTCCGGGAATTCACATTCAATCCGGCTTCCGCCACGATCAACCTCTTTAAAAATAAATGACTAGGGGTGCTTCCGTTGAATCGAATAGAAAAGTTAATCCACCTCCATCATTGCCGCGGTGCAGGATGGAAAACGATCCGAACAATCATGTCCAATGATCCATCCCTTTCTTCCCTCTTTACTACCAAACGCAATGAATGGGTAAAATTGCTCCCTATCCCTTCCAATAAACTTAACCTCTTTCTCAAAGATTTACATTCTCTCAATACCATTGAAAAGCTCAGGAGATATGAAGATAGCCAAATTCATTGGGTAACGATCCTTGATGAAGATTATCCTTTTTTATTGAAGCAAATATTCGATCCCCCTTGGGTTCTTTATTATAAAGGCGATAAGAAGCTCTTAAGCAGGAGTAATACGCTAGGTGTTGTTGGGACGCGTAAGCCGACCTCGTACGGACTGGAGGCCTTAAAAACGATTTTATTACCGCTCGTTAAGAAAAAATACGTCATCATCAGTGGTGTTGCGGCGGGAATCGATTCAAGGGCGCATGAAATCACGTTAGATGCTGGCGGGGATACAATTGGAATCTTGGGAGGAGGGCTTATGCAAATATACCCAAAGTCCAACATTCCCCTTGCAGAGCGAATCATGGATAAAGGGGTGCTCATTTCCGAGACTCCACCGGAAATGAGAGCGGAACCATGGATGTTCCCGCTAAGGAACCGTATCATCAGCGGATTATCACAAGGAGTGTTCGTTGTGGAGGCAAAAGAAAAAAGCGGTTCCCTAATAACGGCACAAACGGCTTTGGAGCAGGGGCGTGAGGTGTTTGCACTTCCAGGAAATGTAACGAGTCCAGAATCAATCGGGACCAATCAATTGATTTCCGATGGAGCCAAACTTGTTTTGAATTCCAAGCAGATCGAGGAAGAGTTTTTTCGCAATATAATATAGAAGATAGACGGAAAATCAGCCAGGGAATTAGTAAAAAAAGGCGATTTTTAGCCGAATGGGTTGAAATATTAGACAAAAGGGTTGAAAATATTGTAAAACTGTTATAAGTTTTGCAAATGGAATGCTATCGCTAAAATGGTTAGGAATATGTAAGTCAACATGCTTTGAAAAGTAATGGGGTGTTGACAAATGATTTTTGTATGATTAATAATAGTGAAGATTTATATTACCTCTTTGAGGAGGATTTATTGGATGTCAGAATACTTAGTGATTGTGGAATCGCCTGCGAAGGCGAAAACGATAGAACGCTACTTGGGAAAAAAATATAAAGTAAAGGCTTCCATGGGGCATGTGCGTGATTTGCCTAAAAGTCAAATGGGTGTCGATGTTGAACATGAATATGAACCTAAATATATAACGATCCGTGGCAAAGGCCCGGTTTTAAAAGAATTGAAAACCGCTGCAAAAAAAGCGAAAAAAATATATCTCGCAGCTGACCCCGACAGAGAAGGTGAAGCCATTGCCTGGCATTTGGCTCACAGTCTAGATGTGGACATCAACTCCGACTGCCGCGTGGTTTTCAATGAAATCACGAAAGAAGCGATCAAAGAATCATTTAAATCGCCGAGGCCGATCAACATGAAATTGGTTGATGCACAACAGGCAAGAAGGATCTTGGATCGCTTGGTCGGCTACAATATTAGCCCGCTGTTATGGAAAAAAGTAAAAAAAGGCCTAAGTGCTGGACGGGTCCAATCGGTCGCTGTAAGGATGATCATCGACCGGGAGAAAGAAATCAAAGATTTCAACCCGGAAGAGTATTGGACAATCAAGGCGGATTTCGTGAAAGGAAAAGAACAGTTTGAAGGTTCCTTTTTCAGTATCGGCGGAGAGCGTAAAGAATTAAACAACGAAGAGGACGTCAAAAAAGTACTCGCTTCTTTAAAAGGCAGTGAATTCACTATCGGGGCCGTGGCTAAAAAGGAAAGAAAACGTAATCCGGCAGCACCTTTTACGACGTCTTCCCTGCAACAAGAGGCGGCACGTAAATTGAATTTCCGTGCAAAGAAAACGATGATGCTTGCCCAGCAGCTTTACGAAGGAATCGAGCTTGGAAAGGAAGGGACAGTCGGATTAATCACTTATATGAGAACGGACTCGACCCGGATTTCCGATATCGCTAAACAGGAAGCACATACCTTCATCCAAAATAGTTATGGGAAGGATTATGTACAGGTTGAACAGCGCAAAGAGAAAAAGCAGACCAATGCACAGGACGCGCATGAAGCAGTTCGGCCAACCAGCACATTACGTGAACCTAATATCGTCAAGGAGTATTTATCCAGAGATCAATTTCGTCTATATAAATTGATCTGGGAACGGTTCGTTTCGAGCCAAATGTCATCGGCGGTCATGGACACAATGAGCATTGACCTTCATAATGGCGATGTAATCTTCAGGGCCAATGGATCCAAAATCAAGTTTCCTGGTTTCATGAAGGTATATGTGGAAGGTTCCGATGACTCTGTGGAAGAAAAGGAAAATTCCCTTCCGGATGTAAAGAAAGGCGATCAACTCTTTTCGAAAGATGTAGAGCCGAAACAGCATTTCACACAGCCGCCGCCCCGCTATACGGAAGCGAGGCTTGTCAAAACCTTAGAAGAACTTGGTATAGGCCGACCTTCTACATATGCACCTACCTTGGATACGATTCAAAAACGGGGCTATGTTACCTTGGACAATAAACGATTCATCCCGACAGAGCTTGGTGAGATTGTCCTTGAATTGATACGTGAATTCTTCCCTGATATTCTTGATGCCGAGTTCACGGCCAAGATGGAGCAGGAATTCGATAGCGTCGAAGAAGGCAGCATCGAATGGATTAAGGTCATCGATGAATTTTATAAAGAGTTTGCGGTTCATTTGGCTAAAGCCGAAGTCGAAATGGAGAAAATCGAGATCAAAGATGAGCCCGCTGGAGAAGATTGTACGGAATGCGGCCATGAAATGGTCTTTAAAATGGGGCGCTACGGGAAGTTCATGGCATGCAGTAATTTCCCGGATTGCCGTAACACCAAACCAATCGTGAAAGAGATTGGTGTGAAATGCCCGAAATGTAAAGAAGGGAACATCATTGAAAGGAAGAGTAAAAAACGCCGCATATTTTACGGTTGTGATACTTACCCTGGATGCGACTTCATTTCTTGGGATAAGCCCCTTCCTCGTAGTTGTCCGAAATGTGAGGGCACACTTGTTGAGAAAAAGCTCAAAAAAGGTGTGCAGGTCCAGTGTATGGACTGTGATTTCAAAGAAACGCCCCAAGCGTAGAGGTAAATGGGATGGAATGGCCTTTTGTGCCTGCATCCGGAAGAAAACGCAATATAGACCGACTCGGCATTCGCCGAGTTTCTTTATGTTCCTGGAAGTATGGTATCATGGTAACGAGCACAATTACTTCCCAAGAAGAAAATGGATGGAACATGAAACTTTTTTATTTGGGTGATGTGATGTAAAATTCAGTGGACAAGTGTATTCCTTTAAAGATATAATTCCTCTTTGCGCCAAATTATCCACTTAGGAAAAAAGGTTGGCAAGAGGAATGCCGTATCCAAGGCATATGCTTTATAATTATCGTTAGCAGGAGTAGGTATTTCTTAGTATAAATACATAGATATCGTTAAAAATGAAACGCTTATGAATGCAATTTTAATGATAAATGATCCTGTCTTATCATATCTATACATGGAGGTTCAAAAAAATGAAAGAAACAAAAGTAAGTGTTATCGGTGCGGGGCTTGCTGGAAGTGAAGCGGCTTGGCAGTTAGCTAAAAGAGGAATTAAAGTGGATCTATACGAAATGCGTCCGGTAAAACAAACGCCAGCCCATCATACCGATAAATTCGCTGAACTTGTTTGTTCCAACTCACTTCGGGCAAATACGCTAACAAATGCAGTCGGAGTATTAAAAGAAGAAATGCGCATGCTTGATTCGGTCATCATGTCCGCAGCAGATGCCTGTGCTGTACCTGCAGGCGGCGCACTGGCAGTCGATCGTCATGAATTTGCCGGACTTGTAACGGAAAGGGTGAAGAATCATCCCAATGTAACGGTCATTAATGAAGAGGTAACAGAGATCCCCGATGGGCCCACCATCATTGCAACAGGTCCGCTTACAAGTCAGTCCCTATCCGACAGCTTAAAGCAAATCATGGACGAAGAATACTTATACTTCTATGATGCAGCCGCTCCTATTCTTGAAAAGGACAGCATCGACATGGATAAGGTATATCTAAAATCCCGTTATGATAAAGGCGAAGCTGCTTACTTGAACTGTCCGATGACAGAGGAGGAATTTGATCGCTTTTATGAAGCGTTGATTTCTGCTGAAACGGTTCCGCTAAAAGAATTTGAAAAAGAAATCTTTTTTGAGGGATGTATGCCGATTGAAGTGATGGCATCGCGCGGGAAGAAAACCATGTTATTCGGTCCATTAAAGCCAGTTGGCTTGGAAGATCCCAAAACAGGAAAACGTCCTTTCGCTGTCGTCCAATTGCGTCAAGACGATGCAGCAGGCACACTATATAATATTGTTGGTTTTCAGACACATTTAAAATGGGGCCCGCAAAAAGAAGTGTTAAGGCTCATCCCTGGATTGGAAAATGCGGAAATTGTACGTTATGGAGTTATGCACCGCAATACGTTCATAAATTCTCCTAACGTCCTGAAACCTACGTACCAATTCAAAAATAGGGATGATTTGTTCTTTGCCGGTCAGATGACTGGTGTCGAAGGGTATGTTGAATCCGCAGCATCAGGACTGGTAGCAGGTATAAATGCAGCAAGAATCGTCCAAGGCCAGGACCCTGCCGTTTTCCCTGCCGAGACGACAATGGGGAGCATGGCAAGGTACATAACATCCACAAACGGAAAAAGCTTCCAGCCGATGAAC
Source organism: Bacillus sp. mrc49 (assembly GCF_002803435.1). Taxonomy (NCBI): domain Bacteria; kingdom Bacillati; phylum Bacillota; class Bacilli; order Caryophanales; family Bacillaceae; genus Bacillus; species Bacillus sp. mrc49. The sequence goes on from NZ_PHNG01000800.1 coordinate 615,415, forward strand.
GCGAACTTTGGACTGCTTCCGGACCTTGAAGTGAGGATCAAATCGAAAAAAGAACGGAACGAAACGCATGCTAAGCGCGCTTTGGACACAATTCAGAACTTTGTGAAAAATTTGTAAAATATTTGCCTGCCGTTTTAAAGTATGATACTATTTATTAGCCTTTGCGAGGTGTTTCCATGATGAATCAAAAAAAGGCATTATCATCCTTCATCGAATATTTACAAATTGAAAAAAACAGTTCACATTACACCATTGAAAATTACAAACGTGATATTCTCGAATTTTTCCTGTTCCTTGATGAACAGGGAATGACGGATATCACCTCTGTTGAATATTTTGATGTCCGGTTGTTTTTAACGAGTTTATATGAGAAAAACCTTTCTAAGCGCACAGTAGCAAGGAAAACTTCTTGCCTGCGGAGCTTTTATAAATTCTTATTACGTGAAGGCGATGTGAAGGATAATCCTTTTTCCCTTGTTTCTTTGCCTAAAAAGGATCAAAAACTGCCAAGATTTCTTTATGAGAAGGAAATGGAACAGTTGTTTTCTTCTTTAAATAAAGATTCACCGATAGGAAAAAGGAACAATGCTTTACTGGAATTACTGTATGCCACTGGCATTCGCGTAAGTGAATGTTGTGAGATTAAGCTGCACGATATCGATCTGTCCCTTGGTACAGTACTGGTGCATGGGAAGGGGAAAAAAGATCGCTACGTTCCGGTTGGTAAATATGCTCAAGAAGCGATAGAGTTATACATACGTACAGCCAGGATGGAATTGACTTCGTCTGACGCCAAGGCGCATGTTTATTTATTCGTTAATTTTCGTGGAGACCCTCTGACACCTAGGGGAGTTCGCTATATATTAAATGAATTGATTAAAAAGTCAGCCGCGGAGGGAAGTCTTCATCCCCATATGCTAAGGCATTCATTTGCAACCCATCTATTGAATAATGGGGCGGATATTCGTACCGTTCAGGAATTGCTTGGTCATTCCAAAATTTCATCAACGCAAGTGTATACGCATGTTACAAAAGACCAATTAAAAAAAGTCTATAATGCAACACATCCACGGGCTTAAATGTTGAAAGGGGACACTTTATGACAACGATATTTGCAGTGCATCATAAAGGTGAATGCGCCATGTCCGGTGATGGGCAGGTTACGTTAGGAAATTCAGTAGTGATGAAGCATACAGCAAGAAAAGTCAGGAAAATCTTCAATGGTAATGTCCTTGCAGGTTTCGCAGGCTCTGTTGCAGATGCATTCACCTTATTTGAGATGTTCGAAGCAAAGCTTGAAGAGTATAATGGCAACCTCCAGCGTGCTGCCGTCGAAATGGCAAAACAATGGAGAAGTGACAATGTATTGAGAAAGCTCGAAGCCATGCTTGTCGTCATGGATAAGGACCATTTGCTCCTCGTTTCCGGTACCGGGGAAGTCATAGAACCTGATGACGGGATTCTCGCCATCGGATCAGGGGGCAACTATGCACTTGCTGCCGGCAGGGCATTGATGCGATTCTCCAGTGAGCATTTATCTGCAAAGGAAATTGCCCAATCATCTTTACAAATTGCAGCGGAAATTTGTGTATTTACGAATACGAACATAATCGTGGAAGAGTTGTAAGGAGGAGCGCAAATGTCAAATAAAGCTAATTTAACACCGAGGCAAATCGTCGAAAAACTGGATCAGTATATCGTGGGGCAGCGTGATGCAAAACGGGCAGTGGCAGTGGCTCTTCGCAATCGCTACCGACGTTCCCTTCTCTCGGATCAACTTCGTGATGAAGTCGTTCCGAAAAACATATTAATGATTGGACCGACAGGAGTCGGGAAAACAGAAATAGCTCGGAGAATGGCTAAATTGGTAGGTGCTCCTTTTGTAAAAGTTGAAGCAACGAAATTTACGGAAGTCGGATATGTCGGACGGGATGTAGAATCCATGGTCCGAGATTTGGTGGAGACTTCCGTCCGCCTCGTGAAGGAAGAAAAGATGGCCAGCGTAAAAGAACGTGCCGAAGAAAATGCCAACCGCCGTTTAATTGAGCTATTGGTGCCATCTGCGAAAAAACAGAGTAATTTCAAAAACCCCCTTGAAGTCTTTTTTGGCGGCAATAGCAATCAAGATGAACAGGACCCGGAAGAAAATTCCGAAGATTTAAGTTTGCAGGAAAAAAGAAAAATCGTCGCTGCAAAGCTTGCTAATGGTGAGCTCGAAAGTGAAATGATCACGGTTGAAGTGGAAGAGCAGGCTGCTTCAATGTTTGATATGCTCCAAGGTTCGGGAATGGAACAAATGGGGATGAATATGCAAGACGCTTTAGGCAGCTTGATGCCGAAAAAAAGCAAAAAGCGCAAATTGAAAGTAAGTGAGGCAAGAATCGTTTTAACAAATGAAGAAGCGGGCAAATTGATTGATATGGATGATGTCACCTCTGAAGCCGTTTACGGTGCTGAGCAAAACGGGATCATCTTTATCGATGAAATCGACAAAATCGCCAGCAAGCAGTCTGGAAGCTCTTCAGCCGATGTCTCCAGGGAAGGTGTTCAAAGGGATATATTACCTATAGTAGAAGGCTCGACGGTCGTGACGAAGTATGGTTCCGTAAAGACGGATCATGTCCTGTTCATTGCGGCAGGCGCCTTCCATATTGCGAAGCCATCCGATCTTATCCCGGAACTGCAGGGGAGATTTCCAATCCGGGTGGAATTGAACAAACTGACCGTTGATGACTTTGTGCGGATTCTCCATGAACCTGATAATGCATTGTTAAAACAATATGTTGCTTTGTTGGAAACTGAAGGTATAGAAATTGAATTTTCTGACGATGCTGTTCGTAAGATAGCTGAAGTGGCCTTCGAAGTAAATCAAAATACAGATAATATTGGTGCAAGACGGCTTCATACCATTTTGGAACGGTTGCTTGAAGACCTGTCGTTTGAAGCTCCCGAGATCACAATGGAGAAGATTACGATTACACCACAATATGTCGAAGGGAAGCTGGGTTCTATCGCACGGAATAAAGATTTAAGTCAGTTTATCCTTTAAGAACGAAACAATGGCAAACATTTGCCGATGTAATGAACATACAATTACGGAAATACAACTTCATAGTTATGTGAACCATGGTATTTTTAGGAGGAACAAATCAAATGAATTTATTAGCAAAAACAAGAAAAATCAATGCAATGCTCCAAAAGGCAGCCGGTAAAGCCGTTAACTTTAAAGAAATGGCAGAAAGCTTGAGTGAAGTTATTGAAGCAAATGTATTCGTCGTCAGCCGCCGCGGGAAATTATTGGGAATAGCTGTAAGTCAGCAAATCGAAAATGAGCGCATGTACAAGATGTTGGAAGATAAACAATTCCCTGAAGTGTACACAAACAATTTGTTCAATATTCCTGAAACATCTTCGAATCTTGATATTGAGAGCGAATATACTGCGTTTCCAGTGGAAAACAAAGAGCTTTTCAAAACGGGCTTAACAACAATCGTACCAATCATGGGTGGAGGAGAGCGTTTAGGAACTTTGGTTCTTGCCCGTTTACAAGAAAAATTCCACGATGACGATTTAATTTTAGCCGAGTATGGTGCGACTGTAGTCGGTATGGAAATTCTTCGTGAGAAATCAGAAGAGATTGAAGAGGAAGCTCGCAGTAAGGCTGTCGTTCAAATGGCGATTTCCTCGTTATCTTATAGTGAATTGGAAGCTATCGAGCACATTTTCGAAGAGCTAAAAGGAAATGAAGGTCTGCTCGTAGCATCTAAAATTGCAGATCGCGTAGGTATCACCCGTTCAGTAATCGTTAACGCACTAAGGAAATTGGAAAGTGCAGGAGTCATTGAATCACGTTCCCTTGGAATGAAAGGAACTTATATCAAAGTATTGAACGATAAATTCCTGCTAGAATTAGAAAAACTTAAAAATAATTAATTACCAAAAAGGCAATCCTTGCAAAAAGGCTGCTTCAAAATGTAGACGAACTCGATGAAGACCGGGTTCGCCTGCATTTTTTTTTGATTTGATTTGGCTCTCGCAACAAATTCGCTTGGATTTTACATGTTGCGAGTATACCATTTGACTACAGTTATAAAAAAAGAGGTATTTCGGATTACCGAACCTTGAGGATAATGTGAAAATAGGGGTGTTTTCCCAATCGGACAGTTAAATTTCTCTTGAAAAGGGTAATTATATTATTATAACTACTCAACTAACGGACAGTCGATACTTTTGATTGAAGAGTTGGTTTTTTGAACTTCCCTTCAAAGCAGATTCGGTTTTCAGCCGTTTGCCGAATTTGTCGAATGGATGGACGATGTTTAACTCTCTCTTTTTTTTAAAAAACTGAATAGATGGATAACTTGTATTTTTTGATGAATTCCTTGCTGGTAAAAGGGTTAGGTGTGAGAAATGGAAAAAATTACTTTGAATTTATTTAAAAATTAGTTCTAAAGTATCAGGTATATGGATACGTTTTTCGATATGATAAATAAGCTAATAGAAGTAAAATTTGGTTAAAATGTAGAATACCATAACAAAATGTAATAAACCGTAATATTATACCTTGAATAATCCTATGAAAATCGTCAAATTTGAGCATTTTGTGACATTTTTCGACTATAATAGGACTAAAGTCTGCGTATAGTTTATAGACATAGTTATTTTGTTTCTTTAAAATTAAACCATGAACGCAATGGATTAATTTAATGAAAAAGTAATTATTTGTTATAAATAGAAAGAGGTGAATGGTATGGAACTATTTTCAAATACTTTTCGATCACTTGAAAATGCTCTTGATTATTCTAATACAAAACAAAAAGTCATTTCACAGAACATAGCGAATTCGGATACGCCTAACTATAAAGCTAAAGAGGTCGATAAAACACAATCTTTTAAAGCGGAGCTCGAATCTTCACTAGAATCATATCGAACAGATGTCAGGCATCTTGCCTTCACCCCTGAAGACAGTCAGGGATCAACAATCGTGACAAAGAAAAATGTCCAATACAACAATAATGGCAATAGCGTGGACGTAGATAAGGAAATGACGGATCTTGCGGCCAATCAAATTTATTACAATGCCGTATCCGATAGGCTATCAGGTAAGTTCAAATCATTGGAGAATGTAATTAAGGGAGGTAAGTGATGGGGATTTTCCAAAGTATAAATATGACCGGCTCCAGCCTGACCAGTCAGCGGTTAAGGATGGATGTAATCTCTGCAAATATGGCTAATGCCGAAACCACCAGAGGCGAATATGATGCGGAAACGAAATCATGGAAGCCATACACAAGAAAAGCGGTCGTGCTGCAAAGCAAGGAAGAGGGTTTTTCCAGTTTCCTAAACGCCGCATCCCAAAAAACGAGCGGGGTTGGAAATGGTGTCAAGGTGACGGAAATCGTAAAAGATCAAACACCCTATAAACTGGATTATAATCCCGATCATCCAGATGCCAATGAAGATGGATACGTTGAAATGCCAAATGTCGATCCACTAAGGGAAATGGTGGATTTAATGAGTGTCACGCGCTCATACGAGGCAAATGTGACCGTGTTGAATGCCTCAAAGGGAATGATGATGAAGGCGTTGGAAATAGGCAAATAAAAAAATGAATGGAGAGTGTTGATGTGGAGGGGATTTCGCTATCGCCTGTCAGCAATGCCGGGAATGTACTGAAAAAAGAACAAAGCAAGATTAATACACCATACGAAGCACAGCAAAATTTTGCGTCCGTCTTAAAAGAATCAATGAATAAAGTTAATGAAACACAGGTGGCATCAGATGACCTGACGACTAAACTGGTGAATGGAGAAGATGTTGAGCTTCATTCGGTGATGATAGCTTCACAAAAAGCCAGCATTACGATGCAGGCTACATTAGAGGTTCGGAATAAGGTGGTTGAAGCCTACCAGGAAATGATGAGAATGAGTATCTAGCATTCATTTTTTAAAACCTCATTTATATAGAGAAAAAATGACCAGGGGGATATGCATCCCCCATCATAAATTCATAGACTGACCGGGGGATTTAAATGAATGATGCACTAATGAATATAAAAAATAAAATAACTGCCTACTGGACGAGCCGGAGTAAAAAGCAAAAAATGATGATGATTGGTTCCGCCGCTTTATTGATCATCATCATTTCGGCCGTTTCGATCCTGACCACGCGCACGACGCTGGTGCCCTTATATTCCAATCTAACTCCTTCGGAAACGGGGAGCATCAAAGAGAACTTAGACAGTCAAGGAATCAAAAATGAAATTACGGAAAATGGTACGACGATAAAAGTTCCTGAAGAAAGCGTGGATACGCTTAAAGTGGAATTGGCAGCTGAAGGAATTCCTGATTCGGGCAATATCGACTATTCATTTTTTAGTCAAAGTGCTGGAATCGGGATGACCGAAAATGAATTCAATGTCATTAAATTGGACTCGATGCAAACGGAGCTTGCCAGTTTAATTAAGAAAATAGATGGTGTACAGGATGCAAGCGTGATGATCACGCTTCCTGATAAAGGTGTATTTGTAAGTGATGCAGCGGGAGAAGCTTCGGCATCCATAGTGCTGAATACGAAGGCGGGATATAAATTTGAAGAAAGCCAAATCAATTCGCTTTATCATCTTGTTTCGAAAAGCGTCCCGAACCTCCCTACCGATAATATCGTCATCATGAACCAAGACTTTGAGTATTATGACCTGAAAAATGAAAATTCTTCTTTCGCGTCGGCATTTGCTTCTCAAAACGAGATAAAAAAAGAAATAGAACGTGATATTCAAAGGCAAGTGCAAAATATGCTCGGAACGATAATGGGCCGGGATAAAGTGGTCGTTTCCGTCACGACGGACATCGATTTCACACAAGAAAACCTGGAAGAGAATTTAGTGGAACCGGTCGACAAAGAAAATATGGCCGGAATCGAGATTTCCGCACAAAGGATCAATGAGTCGTATAGCGGGGATGAAGCGGCTGCCGGGGGCGTTCCGCAAAGTGAGGACTCCTCAGATTCATTGGGATCTTACTCATCAGGAGATAACGGATCCGGTGATTATGAAAAAGTGGATGAAAAGATAAATAGTGAAGTGAACCGGATCAAGAAGGAAATAGTTGGTAGTCCTTATAAAGTGAAGGACTTGGGCATACAGGTCATGGTCGAGCCGCCGAAGGCAAACGACCCCAATTCTTTATCTCAACAGAGTGTGGATGATATCACCCAGATTCTCGGTACGATAATCCGCACGACAATCGAGAAAAAGGCTGAAGGGGAAGAGCTGACGGACGAAGAGCTGACGAATAAAATAGCGATTTCTGTTCAACCGTTCAACGGGAAAATGAAACTGCCGAAAGAGGAAGCAAATTCTTCGTTGCCAATGTGGGCTTACATAGTCGGAGGAGTGCTGATACTTGTCATTATCATTCTCTTAATCTTATTCTTCCGTTCCCGCAGGCAATCCGAAATGGAAGAGGAATATGTGGTGGAAGAGGAAGAGGTCGTATTCGATGTACCGGATTTGAACAAGGAAAAAGAAACGGAAGCATCTTTAAAGAGAAAACAACTGGAGAAACTTGCAAAAGAAAAACCAGATGAATTCGCAAAATTATTAAGAAGCTGGATAGCGGAAGATTAGGAGGCTGGGCAAGTGACAGACAGAAAGAAAAAGGCCGGATTGACTGGTAAGCAGAAAGCCGCCATCCTCCTTATTTCATTAGGCCCGGATGTTTCTGCATCCGTATATAAGCATCTTTCCGAAGAGGAAATTGAGAGGTTGACCCTTGAAATCTCGGGAGTGAGAAAAGTGGAATCGCATGATAAAGAGGAGATTCTTGAGGAATTCCACAACATTGCTTTGGCCCAGGATTATATTTCCCAAGGCGGGATAGGGTATGCAAAGCAAGTGCTTGAAAAGGCGTTGGGATCCGATCAGGCAGCGGCCATCATTAACCGGTTGACATCTTCTTTACAGGTACGGCCGTTCGACTTTGCAAGAAAGGCAGATCCAGGCCAAATATTGAACTTCATCCAGAATGAACATCCGCAGACCATTGCATTGATCCTGTCGTACCTTGACCCGGCACAAGCTGGACAAATATTGTCTGAGCTCCCGCAAGAGGTACAGGCCGATATTGCGAGAAGGATAGCTTTAATGGATAGCACCTCTCCGGAAATCATCAATGAAGTGGAGCAAATACTCGAAAGGAAGCTGTCTGCGACCGTGACTCAAGATTATACGCAGACCGGTGGAGTAGAGGCGGTTGTCGATGTATTGAATGGTGTGGATCGCTCAACGGAACGAACGATCTTGGATGCCCTCGAAATTCAGGATCCGGAGCTTGCAGAAGAAATCAAGAAACGGATGTTTGTTTTCGAAGATATCGTGACCCTTGATGGCAGAGCGATTCAGCGTGTGGTCAGAGAATCCGAAAACGAGGACCTTAAACTTTCCCTTAAAGTGGCAAGTGATGAAGTAAAGGAAATCGTTTTCCGAAATATGTCAAAACGGATGGTCGAAACGTTCCAGGAAGAAATGGAGTATATGGGACCTGTGCGTTTGCGTGATGTTGAAGAAGCCCAATCAAGAATCGTTGCGGTCATCCGCCGTTTGGAAGAAACTGGAGAAATTGTGATTGCCCGCGGCGGAGGGGATGATATCATTGTCTAGGATCATAAAATCCCGGCAGGCACAACAAGAGGACAGTAGAAAGGTCACGATAAAGGTGCGTCCTTTCGACTTTTTTCAAGCGGGCAATGAGGATGAGGGGCAAGGTCTTCACCATACTCAATCTTTTGATTTCCTGAATCATGCCAAACAGGAAGCTGAATTGTTATTACTGGAGGCTCAGCAACAAGCGCAAGCGATTGCTGCCGGTATTCAGAAGGAACGTGAGAATTGGGAAAACGAAGAAAAGCTGATGTATATTGAACAAGCCCAAAAAGAAGGCTATCAGCAAGGTGTCGAAGATGGCATCCAAAAGGGCTATAACGAAATCGCAGGTGAAGTCGCCTATGCGAAAGACGTGGTGGAATCTTCAAAAAAAGATTATCGCCAGCATATCGAATCCTCGGAAACCGTAATTTTGGACCTTGCCATGAAGGTGGCGGCGAAAATTATCGGAAACGAGATTGAAAAAGATGATGCGTCCTTTCTATCGATCGTCAAGAACGCGGTCAAAGAGGTGCGGGATTACCGGGAAGTGCAATTGCACATCCATCCTGTTCACTATCAATCGATTCTTTCCCACAAGGAAGAATTGATCGCGATCTTTCCGAGGGATACGGAGCTGTATATCTTTCCCGATGATGAGCTGGAAGAAAGCAGCTGTATTATCGAATCCGAAAAGGGAAGGATCGATGCAAGCGTCGATAGTCAGCTGGAGGTAATCAAAACGAAACTAACTGAATTGCTGGAAGGGGAGCAAAAATGAAAGCTTTGGATCTATTGCCCTTGGTCGAAGAAGTCGATCCATACAAACATTATGGACGGGTCAAACGGGTCGTCGGGTTAATGATAGAATCTCAAGGCCCTGAAAGCTCTGTAGGTGATGTTTGCTATATCTATACGGGCATGCAAAAAAAGAAAAATCGAATATTGGCGGAAGTCGTCGGGTTTCGTGATGAGATGGTCATCTTAATGCCATTTACGGCAGTTAGTGATATAGCCCCGGGGTGCATGGTTGAAGGGAGCGGGCGGAGCCTGGAGATAAAGGTTGGCAGCAGCTTGATTGGCAAAGTGGTAGATCCATTGGGGCAGCCAATTGATGATTCCCTGCTCCCGAAAGGCCTCGCTACCGTTCCGGTTGATCAAGATCCGCCCAATCCGATGAAACGGCCCCCCATTCATGAGCAGATAGATGTAGGTGTAAGGGTGATTGATAGTTTATTGACCGTCGGAAAAGGTCAGCGAGTGGGCATCTTCGCAGGTAGCGGTGTCGGGAAGAGTACACTGCTTGGCATGGTGGCAAGGAATACGACCGCTGATATAAACGTAATCGGCCTTGTGGGTGAACGTGGCCGTGAAGTTCGTGAATTCATCGAAAAGGATCTCGGTCCAGAAGGATTGGCGCGATCGATCGTTGTTGTTGCGACTTCCGATCAGCCGGCGTTGATGAGGATAAAAGGAGCATTGACGGCAACGGCAATAGCCGAATATTTCCGTGATAAAGGATTGAACGTAATGCTGATGATGGACTCGGTCACAAGGGTTGCAATGGCCCAGAGGGAAATTGGGCTTGCCATTGGCGAACCACCAACGACCAAGGGGTATACTCCATCCGTTTTCGCCATTTTGCCTAGGCTTTTGGAAAGGACTGGGACAAATCAGTTAGGAACGATTACAGCTTTTTATACGGTTCTAGTCGATGGTGATGACATGAATGAGCCGATTGCCGATGCAGTGAGGGGGATCTTGGATGGTCACTTCATACTTGACCGAGATTTAGCCAATAAAGGACAATTTCCCGCGATCAACATCTTAAAGAGCATCAGTCGGGTCATGAATAACATTGCTCAAGATAGGCATAAGGAATCCGCAGAAAAACTGCGGGCAAACTTATCAACTTATATGGAGTCGGAAGATTTGATCAATATAGGTGCTTATAAAAGAGGATCATCAAAACAAATTGATGACTCGATTACGCGCTATCCGGAAATCATCTCTTTCTTAAAGCAGGGGACTCATGAAAAGGCGGCCAAGGATGATAGCATCAATGCCCTGGTCGGATTGATGGAGAAAGGTGATCAGTCATGATTTATCAATATAAATTCGAGAAGATCCTGACCATTAAGGAAAAGGAAAAAAACGATGCATTGGCTAAATATAATGCTGCTGTAAAACGATTTGAAGAAGTGGCAGAAAAATTATATCGTCTCTTGAAGAAAAAAGAAGAGTTGCTTGACTTTCAGCAGGAAAAGCTGCGAAATGGTTTATCGATCCAGGAGATTCGTCATCATCAGTTATTCATGGATAATCTGGAGATACTGGTGAGCCATTGCCAACAGGAAGTCATTGAATCGCGTTACAAGATGAATTTTCAACGGGATGCTCTTATGGAAAGAAATATTGAAGTGAAAAAGTACGAAAAAATGAAAGAAAATGATTTTCTTAAATTCCTCGATGTCATAAAGGAAGCTGAGAATAAACAAATGGATGAAATATCAATCCGCCAATTCTTAAGCAAAGGCGTTAGGTGATAGAATGCGTAAAAAAATCGAATCTAATGGAATGGAAGAATTGGAAGAAAGCAAGATAAGTAAGTTTCAATGGTTTCTTGTCATTTTCATACCTTTAATCTTTGCTGTAACTGTAGCATTAGTCGTTTTAACGGTTGCAGGAGTCAATGTGGCGGATAAGGCCAAGGAAATGTCCGCAAAAATTCCCTTCATTGAATCGGGAAAAAAGGATGAGGAAAAAGGAAATGCAGACCGGGATGATGAGAAAGTTTCAATCAAACTTGAAAAATTGGAAACGGAAATTGAAAACAAGCAAAAAGAGATAGACAAGCTTGAAGGCATCATCGATACACGTGACAAGACCATTGAAAAGGCTGAAGCAGAAAAGCAGCAGCTTCAATTGGAAATGAATCAACTCAAGGTTAGTCAGAGTGGCAATGCCAAGGCTTTCAAAGATATCATCCGCACCTATGAAACGATGGCTCCTAAGAAGTCTGCACCAATCATTACTGAAATGAATGATCAAGACGCATTGAAAATTCTCTCAAGCATGAAGGCGGCCACATTAGCCAAGGTATTGGAGAACATGTCAACTGCAGATGCCGCAAGGTTAACGAAGAGGCTTGCGGAACAAAGCACGCAAGAGGAAAGTTGAGGGAGGTTAGGATAGATGAATTCAGCCATTAATGCTTTTCTCCCGTCTGTATCGGCAGGTCAAAAAATATCGTCAAAGCAAAACCAACCAATCCATTCCGGTTTTGGCTCAGTCCTTCAATCTGTTGCGGGGGCAGAAGCATCCCTTCCATCTGAAAGCCCTGACGATTTTGAGGGAAGATTGTCCGCATTAGGGGAATTGCTTGATTTTTTGAAACGCGGCTCGTTGATGGGCGATGAGGAAGAGGCAGTTGTTGAAGGGGGTGCAGTTAATACCCAAGAAGATATAAGCAACCAACTTATGCAGGTCCTAAAAAAAATAACTGGAAACAATGAAGATAGTCTTTCGGAATTCCTTTCCAGCATAGAAGAGCTGGATTTAGAGCAAGAACAAGATGATTTGGACCTGAAATCTCAAAGCCTGGTATCGGGCAATGTCATGGAGCTATATACCCTTCTAAAAAAAGTCTCGGTGTTTAGTGAAGAAGAATGGCAGAAGCTGCCCATCCCTGGTGGGGCGAATTTATTGAAATTGGTAAAAATCCAAGATTTGCTATCAGAGAATAAAGAGATGACGCAAGATGAAGCGGTCATCCAGAAGCAACTGAAAAACCTACTTGAAGGGATGACCGGCAAGCTGGAAAAATGGCTGTCCCATCAGCAAAAAGCAAATCCTGAACCTGATCAAACCAACATTTTGGGTACGGCACGAACTAACCAAAGTGAAATCCTAAAAAGCGCATTCTTGACATTCTCAACAAGTGAGAAGGGAAGCAAGGAAACTAAAAGCGGCAGCGGTTTAGCTGTAAAAACCGTGGATGGGGGTCTCTTTCAAGGCCCAGGCATACCTTTGAACATGACGAAGCTGGAACAATTCGTACTGACCGTTTCCAAAGGGGAGCAAACAGTCAGCCAAGAAGAATTCGTTAAGCAATTCGAAAATATTTTGGGCAAGGCTAATTTCAATGCGCATAACGGTGTAAATAAGCTGTTGATCCGGTTGAATCCGGAACATCTAGGAACCTTGAGAATCGAATTGATCCAAAAGGACGGGCTGTTGTCAGCAAGGATATTGGCCACTACTGCACAGGCAAAGGATATGCTCGAGAAGCAGATTCATGGATTGAAGCAAGCTTTTAGCGGGCAAAGCATTCAAATCGAAAAAATTGAAATTTCCCAGGCCTTCACCGCTTTCGGTTCCGAGAAATTCTTACAGAAGGATGCGGATGACCGGCATGAGCGGCAGCAGCGTAAGGAAGAAAGCAACGATGAGGGAGAAGGCGAATTTACAGGCACCCTTGCTGAAGCTCTGCTAAATATGGAAGTGTAGGTGAAAAAATGACGACCATCGATACATCACTTTTATTATCGAATAATCAACAGGACAAAAGAAAAACGGGCGATGCATTAGGAAAAGATGACTTTTTGAAATTGCTGCTCACCCAGCTGCAAAACCAAGATCCTTCAAGTCCAATGGACAATACTGAATTCATTGCTCAGATGGCGACATTTTCATCACTCGAACAGATGATGAATCTGGGGACGAAAATGGATGAAATCATCGGGATCAATCAACAAAATAGTTTAATGAATTATAACTCCTTTGTCGGAAAAGAAGTCACGTGGCATAAATTGGATGAGGGCGATGATAACCTTGCGATAGAAGAAGGAAAAGGCATCGTGAAATCCATTCAATATAAGGGCGAGAATGTGTATTTCCTTTTAGAAGATGGCACAAAACTTACACCGGCCAATATTTCCGCCATGGAACAAACAAGCACGACTTCGATAGGCCTAACTGCGGCAAGCGAGTTAATCGGGAAACGGGTAAGCTGGAAGGATGAAAAAAATGGGGATTCGTCAGCAATCGTTGTCTCTGTGTCCATGAATAAAGGCAAGCTGCAAATAGAAGTGGATGATGAAAGCAAAACCAAGCTGTCCTATGAGCAACTGACCGAAATTGCCAAACCATAAAGGGGCGGGAAATGAATAAACTTGGTTTCCAAGCAAATCCCGCTCAGATGTTGTCACAGCCAAAGTTACCTTTGCGCCAAAGGCAAATCACCCCTCAAGGATTTCAGCACCATTTTCAAGCCGCCGTGTCCCCTATTGAAAAATTGACCATAAGTAAACATGCGCAAATGAGGGTGAATGAAAGAAATATCCAAATAGCGCCGCAAATGTGGGGGGAATAGAAGTAAAAGCAGATGAGGCCAAAAAGAAGAGTGTGACCGAATCTCCTGTCATTACGGATAATGCTGCGCTCATAATAAGTACGAAAAATAACAAAGTCATTACGGTCATGGATAGGGATGAAGCATCAGCGCAAATTTTCACGAACATTAATGGAACCATCATTTTGGATTGATAGAATAGTAGGCTGGACCTAATATAGGAAGTCTGGACTGTGGAATGACGGAAGCGGTCGCAAAAAGAAAGGGGAGCTTTAATATGCTTCGTTCAATGTATTCGGGAATAAGCGGATTAAAAAACTTACAAACAAAATTGGATGTTATCGGCAATAACGTCGCCAATGTCAATACTTACGGTTTCAAAAAAAGCCGTGTGACATTCAGCGATGCGATGAACCAAACGATATCCGGTGCAAGCGCAGCTACAGCCAATAAGGGTGGGACTAACTCGAAACAAATCGGATTGGGCTCCACGATTGCTACGATTGATACCATCCATACTCAATCAAGCTTACAAACGACCGGACGGGATCTTGATTTGGGGATATCTGGCGATGGCTATTTTGTGGTCAAGCAAGGCGATGCACTTTCCTATACGCGGGCAGGAAACTTTTATTTGGATGATAACGGTACTCTAGTAAATGCGAATGGTTTGAAAGTACAGGCTTACAAGGTCGATGAAAACGGGAAACGGTCGAAAACCATCGGCGATGTCGCCGTTAACGTCAATGCCATCTTACCTGCAGTAACCACGACGAAAATATCGGTAAGTGAAAATCTTGCTGCTGACGCCATTGATGGTTCCGTATTCAGCCAGCAAATAAAAGTGGTGGATGGAAAGGGAAAGGAACAGACGGCCACGATTTATTTCCAAAAGACGAGTGATAATAAATGGAACGTTTTTGATGAAGAGCCTGCTGCACTTGGGGATACTTCAGCCACAAAACCAAAACCGTTCACTTCGTTGAATTTCGACGCGAATGGCCAGCTCGTGGCCGCTGACAAAAATCAGCCAAACAAAACGATTAACATAACAAGCGGCAAAGAGGATGACACGAATACAGCGGCTGATGAAAGCGTCCAAAGGGCTCAATTGGATTTTGATTTCTCAAAGCTCACTCAAGTCAAAGGCTCTACAACTGCATTAGTCAACCCGAATGGCAATAAAGAAGGAAAACTGGAAAGCTTCAATATTGGTTCGGCAGGGGAAGTGAATGGCGTTTATTCCAACGGTCTGATCACTACATTGGGTCAGCTGGCTGTTGCCAAGTTTTCCAATTCATCAGGCTTGACGAAAAAGGGAGGGAATACTTTCCAGGAATCCATCAACTCAGGTACGGCAAACATCAATATCCCTGGTGAGGGGCGCGGTGTGATCGCTTCAGGTTCATTGGAAATGTCCAATGTCGATCTGTCAGAAGAGTTCACGGAAATGATTGTTGCCCAACGGGGTTTTCAATCGAATTCCAGGATCATCACGACTTCGGATGAGATATTACAAGAATTGGTTAATTTAAAAAGATAGGCTAAAGGAGGGAGGAGCCCGGTGCTTATTGCTCTGGCTCCTAAATATCATTATCAAAGTGACAAGACTCAATGGAAAATGCTTTCACGTCAATGCGTTGTACATAGACACAATCGAATCATTGCCTGATACGACCATCTCTTTTACAAATGGCAAAAAGATCGTGGTACTTGAAAAGGAAGAGGAAATGGTCGAAGCTATTATTCAATTTTATCGTACCGTGAATATTCTTGGATTCAGGAAGGATGTGGAGGAAGGAACATGAAAAAAAAATTAATGACCATAATATTGATCATACTTGTGGCCATCACGCTGGTAGGTGTCATAGCGGTAGTGGTTGTGACAAAGTTATCTGAGCCCACATCTGCCGAAGCTAAACCGAGCATTGACGAAATCGTCAAATCATCTGTTGAAATTCCCGAAATAACAACGAACCTTGACGGCAATGATTATATCAAAATCTCATTTATGGTCCAAACCGAAAATAAAAAGGCAAAAGAAGAATTGGAAAAAAGAAATTTCCAGATGAAAAATATCATCATTACTGAACTGTCCGAAATGAAAGCGGAAGAGTTAACCGGTAAAAAAGGTAAAGAAAAATTACAAAATGTATTAAAGGATAGAATGAATGAATTAATGGAAGAAGGAAAAGTTGAAAAGGTTTATATAACCTCCTCGATTCTTCAATAAGGACAACCTTGCTTCATTAAATAAGAAGGGGAAGCTTTGGAGGTGAATGTTAATGTCCGGGGAAATATTATCACAAAATGAAATCGATGCTTTGCTATCGGCCATTTCAACAGGTGAAATGGATGCAGATGATTTAAAGAAAGAAGAACTGGAAAAAAGAGTGAAAGTGTATGACTTCAAAAGGGCACTCCGTTTTTCAAAGGATCAAATCAGGAGCCTGACCAGGATACATGAGAACTTTGCAAGGTTGCTGACCACTTACTTTTCAGCTCAGCTAAGGACGTATGTTCAAATATCCGTTGCTTCTGCAGACCAAATCCCGTATGAAGAGTTTATCCGTTCCATCCCTAAAATGACGATCCTGAATGTGTTTGAGGTGCCGCCTCTGGATGGCCGGATCATTCTTGAGGTCAACCCGAATATCGCCTATTCGATGATGGATCGAGTGTTGGGGGGACGGGGCATAAGCGTGAACAAAGTGGATAGTTTAACGGAAATAGAAACGAAAATCATGTCCAATTTATTCGAGAAGGCTTTTGAGAATTTGCAGGAGGCTTGGGGGACGATTGTTGAAATCGAGCCGGAGATGACCGAGTTCGAGGTGAACCCGCAATTCCTTCAATTGGTCTCGCCCAATGATACGGTAGTGGTCATTTCCTTGAATACACAAATTGGTGAAACGAGCGGAATGATCAATGTGTGCATTCCACATGTGGTTTTGGAGCCGATCATACCAAAGCTATCAGCTCATTATTGGATGGAAACTGCCCAGAAGGAGAAAATTCCTGAGGAAATCATGATTTTAGAAAAACGGATCAGGAATGCTGACCTTCCGATTGTGTCCGAGCTCGGTTCTACCGATATCACCATCCAGGATTTTTTGTTACTGGATGTTGGTGATGTGATTGACTTAAATAAGGCGATCGAGGAACCTTTGATGATAAAGGTAGGAGGAATCCCTAAATATAGGGGACAGCCAGGAAAAGTAGGTAAAAAGCACGCCATCCAGATTCTTGATATTTTGAAAGGGGGAGACGAAGATGATAAGTGATGAAATGCTCTCGCAAGACGAGATAGATGCCCTTTTAAAAGGTACAAGTGACATAGAAGATGAGGTGAGCCCTCTTTCGATTGACGAGTATTTATCGATGATGGAACTGGACGCTCTCGGTGAAATTGGTAATATTTCTTTCGGAAGCTCGGCAACGGCCTTATCCACATTATTGAACCAGAAAGTGGACATCACGACACCGACGGTAACCTTGATTGAGAGGGGCCAGATCGCTAGTGAATTTCCGCATCCATATGTAGCGATACAGGTGCAATATACGGAAGGTTTTTCAGGCATCAATATGCTCGTCATCAAACAAAGCGATGCGGCCATCATTGCCGATTTAATGCTTGGTGGCGATGGGCTGAATCCATCAGATATGCTGGGGGAAATCCAGTTGAGTGCCGTTCAGGAAGCGATGAACCAAATGATGG
The DNA here is from genome assembly GCF_002803435.1 of Bacillus sp. mrc49. Lineage (NCBI taxonomy): Bacteria > Bacillati > Bacillota > Bacilli > Caryophanales > Bacillaceae > Bacillus > Bacillus sp. mrc49. The sequence continues at coordinate 633,127 of NZ_PHNG01000800.1, forward strand.
GCTCGGCCGCGACATCCATGTCGACCATTTTTAGTAAAAAGGTCGATATTTCCCCGCCAAGCATAGACCTGCTTAACTTTTTGAATGGTGAAGGGGAAAACGCGATACCAAATGAAGATTTATTTGCAAAAATCTCATTCCGTCTTCGTGTCGGTACGTTAATCGATTCCAGCATCATGCAGCTGCTGCCTTTGGAATTCGCCAAAGGGTTAGTCTCTGAACTATTGAATGGGACAAACGAAGAGGCCGATATGAAGTTGGAAAAACCAGTTAGCCAGCCAACACACAGCCCCTCACCTGAGCCTGAACGTGTCCAGAGTACGGGAATGAATCCACCACCGGAAAATGACGCTTATGGGCAAGGCGGCTATCAAACGCATCCGGCAAGTCAAAGCCCGAATGTGCCGCAGCACTTTGGAGCCCCATCGGCACCAGCAGGTCCACCGGTGAATGTGCAGCCTGCGAGCTTCACTAGTTTTCAGCCCCATCAGCTTCAAGAGTCTGAATCGAAAAATCTAAGCATGCTGATGGATATTCCGCTGCAAGTAACGGTGGAGCTGGGGAGAACGAAGCGTTCTGTCAAGGATATTTTGGAGCTTTCCTCCGGTTCGATCATCGAATTGGATAAATTGGCAGGAGAGCCAGTCGATATCCTGGTTAACAGCCGATTGATAGCAAAAGGTGAAGTGGTAGTGATCGATGAAAACTTTGGTGTCCGGGTTACGGATATCATGAGCCAAAGTGAACGATTAAATAAAATCAGATAAATTTGGGGGAGAAAATAATGGCGAATAGAATTTTAATAGTGGACGATGCAGCATTTATGAGAATGATGATTAAGGATATCTTGTCTAAAAATGGATTTGAGATCGTCGGCGAAGCAGCAGATGGTGCACAAGCGGTGGACAAATATAAAGAAACACATCCCGACCTTGTAACGATGGATATCACGATGCCAGAGATGGATGGAATCACGGCATTAAAGGAAATTAAAAAGATCAATCCTCAAGCTAAGGTCATTATGTGCTCAGCAATGGGGCAACAAGCGATGGTCATCGATGCGATCCAAGCTGGGGCGAAAGACTTTATCGTGAAGCCTTTCCAAGCAGATCGGGTGTTGGAAGCCATAAATAAAGCATTAAGTTAAGAGGGTGTCTTCATATTGTCTTTTATTAAAAAATGGCTACAGGTCTCATTGATGATAGCAATATTCTTCACTGGGGCCATGCAGGCCCATGCGGAAAATCTTGATAAAACGGTGAAGGATGCCTATCGACAGCCGAATGCTAACGTGGATAAAGCTGATTCCAAAGACTTACAATCTAACAATCAAGCTTCTGGTCCCGATAAAGTCGGGATAACCGTTTGGGAATTTCTCAGGATGATATTTGCAACCATCTTTGTGGTAGGTCTTCTTTATATATTATTAAAATTCATCAATAAAAAAAATAAATCATACCAAAAGGCAAATTCAGTAGAAAATATAGGCGGTACCAGCCTTGGTGCAAATCGTTCCGTTCAGCTTGTTAAAGTGGGGGGCCGAATATTGGTGATCGGGGTCGGCGAAAATATCCAACTCCTTAAAGAAATCGATGATCCTTCGGAATGCGAACAGCTTTTGCAAGACCATAACGATAAGATCGATCAAATGCTGCAGCCCGGTGCCATGGCAATGAAGCTGAAAAATAAGTGGTTGAAGAAAAATGAATCAAAATCGGCCGGTTTCTCAACCGAGTTCAAAAATCAGCTCGATCAAATGTCTGCCAGCAGGAAGAAGCTGTTAAATGAGCTTGATAGGAAAGGGAGAGACGATGAATGAATGAGTTCATGGAGTTTTTCAAAACTAGCGATCCCGCCAATGTCTCCACTTCCGTCAAGCTTGTCCTGCTCATGACCGTTTTAACGCTGGCTCCCAGCATTTTGATCCTGATGACGTGTTTCACAAGAATAATAATAGTACTGAGCTTTGTGAGAACATCATTAGGTACACAGCAGATGCCTCCGAATCAGGTGCTGGTCGGACTGGCTCTTTTCATGACATTTTTCATCATGGCACCGACATTTCAGGAAGTGAATGAGAAAGCACTGACTCCATTATTTAATGAAGAAATAGATTTGGAAGAAGCATATGTGGAGGCCTCGATACCTTTTAAGGAATTCATGAGCGCCCATACAAGGCAGAAGGATCTGGCGTTGTTTTTGGACTATGCAAAGGTGGAAAAGCCTGAAACGATACAGGATATACCTTTGACTGCCTTTGTACCGGCGTTTGCAATCAGTGAAATCAAAACGGCTTTTCAAATTGGCTTTATGATATTCATTCCATTTTTGGTTATCGATATGGTCGTAGCAAGCGTCCTGATGTCGATGGGGATGATGATGCTGCCGCCGGTCATGATTTCCCTGCCCTTTAAAATCCTTCTTTTCATTCTTGTCGATGGATGGTATTTGGTCGTGAAGTCTTTATTACAGAGTTTTTAAGCGGGTGAAAAAATGAATGCAGAGTTTGTTATCGATATAGCAGAAAAAGGAATATATATGGTATTGATCATTGCTGGCCCATTGATGGTGATAGCTCTGGTTGTAGGGCTTTTAGTAAGCATTTTTCAGGCGACTACACAGATTCAGGAACAGACCTTGGCATTCGTTCCGAAAATCGTGGCCGTTTTGTTGGGACTCATACTTCTGGCTCCGTGGATGCTGAGCCATTTATTATCATACGCAAATGAAATTTTCGGTAACCTGAATCGATTTGTAGGGTAGGGCATGGAAGAACTATTTCCGCATTTTCCTGCTTTTTTATTAATCGTGGTCAGGGTCACCACATTTTTTGTGGCAATGCCGATTTTCTCCTACCGCTCAATACCGGTGCAGCATCGTCTTGGGCTTGGAATCTTCCTTGCCTGGATCATGTACTATACCATTGATGCCCCCATCCTTGATTTGGATGCCACATTTTATTTGTTGATCATTAAGGAAGCACTTGTGGGGCTTTTCATTGGATTTGCTGCCTATATGATTTTATCAGCCGTTCAGGTAGCAGGGGGATTGATTGATTTTCAGTTGGGTTTTTCGATAGCCAATGTCATCGATCCCCAAACCGGTGCCCAAAGCCCGTTGATGGGACAATATCTATATACCATCGCTTTATTATTCCTATTGAGCACGAACGGCCATCATTTGCTTTTGGACGGGATATTTTATAGCTACCAATTCATTCCGATCGATCAATTGTTTGTGCCATTTGGGGATCATAGATTGATAGAATACTTGGCCAAGGCATTCGGAAAAGCGTTCATGATTGCCTTTCAAATGTCGATACCAGTGGTGGGAAGCATTTTTCTGGTGGATGTCACGCTAGGCATCCTTGCAAGGACGGTTCCCCAATTGAATGTATTCGTTGTCGGAATCCCAGTCAAAATCATAGCGGGCTTGGCGGTTATTGTTTTGGTAATGGGAATGATGATGACGGTTGTCACCCAACTCTTCAATTTCTTGCTTGTGACGATGCGTCATCTCATGCAGCTGATCGGAGGCATATGATTTGGACAAAATTCAGCTGGATTTACAGTTCTTCGCAGGTGAGAAGACTGAAAAGGCGACACCGAAAAAACGCCAGGATTCGAAGAAAAAAGGACAGGTGGCAAAGAGTCAGGATGTTAACACATCCGTTAATTTAATTGCTGTATTTGCGGTGCTATTGATTATGGGGCCTTATATGTACAACCATCTCGTCGCTCTCATGAAAGATTATCTGCAGCATTTTACCGTGGCTGGCTTCACGGAGGGAACTGTCCAGATTATCATGATCGAAGTACTGAAGGAAATGGGCCTAGTCCTTGGACCTGTTTTTGCAGCGGCGGTGGTGGCTGGCATTTTGGCTAATGTCATGCAGATCGGGTTCATGTTTTCAACAGAATCCATACAGTTCAAGCTTGAAAAATTGGATCCCATTAAAGGTTTCAAACGTATCTTTTCGATGAGGGCGATTGTTGAATTATTGAAATCGATTCTTAAAATATCCTTTGTTGGCTTTGTTGCCTTTTATGTACTTTGGCAGCGAATGGACGAGATTATGATTTTATCACAGATTTCTGTGGAAGAAGCGATGGCAACGCTGGCGGATATAACGATCAAAGTAGGATTTTATGCTGCCGTGGCTTTATTGTTCATTGCTCTATTGGACTATTTGTATCAGAAATATGACTTTGAAAAAAACATCCGAATGTCCAAGCAGGATATTAAGGATGAATATAAAAACTCCGAAGGCGATCCGCTCATCAAGTCAAAAATCAAGCAAAAGCAAAGGCAGATGGCTGCTCAAAGAATGATGCAGGAGATTCCCAATGCCGACGTCGTCATTACCAATCCGACACATTTTGCCATTGCTTTAAAATATGATGAAGAAAAAGCGGAGGCTCCGTTTGTAGTGGCAAAGGGCGTTGACTTTGTCGCTCAGAAAATTAAATTCATCGCTAAAGAAAACGATGTAATCATGGTGGAAAATCGCCCTTTGGCAAGATCCTTATACGATCAGGCGGAATTGGGCCAGGCGATTCCCGAGGAGTTCTTTAAGGCGGTCGCTGAAATACTCGCCTTTGTTTATAAATCCAAAGGTAAGCTGTAAAGAAGTAAAGGTAACCCGTTAGTTAGGAGAGAAAAACATGCGAGCAAGAGATTTAGTTGTTATATCGAGCGTCATCATGATCGTTGCCATGTTGGTCATTCCATTGCCGACATGGTTGTTAAGTATTTTACTCCTTTTGAATATCTCTCTTGCGCTGCTGGTTCTATTGACAACGATGAATATGAAAGAACCTCTCGAATTCTCGATCTTCCCTTCGTTGCTCCTTTTACTGACATTGTTCAGGTTGGGGTTGAATGTTTCGACGACTCGTGCCATTTTGACCTATGGTGATGCTGGCGGTGTCGTAGAAACCTTCGGGTCGTTTGTAGTCGGAGGTAATGTGCTTGTAGGATTAGTTGTGTTCATCATATTGGTCATCATCAATTTCATTGTCATCACGAAAGGATCGGAACGGGTCTCGGAGGTTGCCGCCAGGTTTACACTGGATGCGATGCCAGGGAAACAGATGGCCATTGATGCGGATTTGAATGCTGGGATGATTTCCGAAACGGAAGCACGTGCCAGAAGGGATAAAATCAGTAACGAAGCAGACTTTTATGGCTCGATGGATGGTGCGAGCAAATTTGTTAAAGGAGATGCAATTGCTGGCATCATCATAGTCATCATTAACTTGATTTTTGGGATGATCATTGGGGTCATGCAATTGGACATGGGATTTGCTGAATCCGCCACCCATTTTTCGATGTTATCCGTTGGTGATGGAATCGTCAGTCAGGTGCCGGCCTTATTGATTTCAACGGCAACAGGAATAGTCGTGACAAGGGCTGCCTCGAACGGCAACCTCGGAGCGGATATTGTTGAACAACTGTTTCAATTTCCCAAAATGCTCTACCTGACAGCAGCCACCATCTTCCTGCTTGGATTGTTCACCCCGATTTCCGACTTATTCACTTTGCCGATTGCAGCTTTGCTAGTCGTAGGCGGGTATACCATTTCCAGGATACCGAAGCAGGACGAAAGCGAAATTCAGGAGATGGAAGAAGTTCTTGAAACGGATGAAATGAAAAGTCCGGAAAGTGTCGTGAATCTGTTAAGTGTCGACCCGATCGAATTTGAGTTTGGATATGGACTGATTCCTCTTGCGGATGCCAATCAAGGAGGGGACCTGCTGGATCGCGTCGTCATGATCCGCAGACAGCTTGCCATCGAATTGGGGCTCGTGATTCCCGTCGTCAGGATCCGGGATAACATTCAGTTGAATCCCAATGAGTACCGTTTGAAAATTAAGGGGAGTGTCATGGCAAAAGGGGAATTGCTCCTTAATCATTTCTTGGCCATGAGTCCGGGAATGGAGGATGATTCGATCGAAGGGATCGATACGATTGAACCCTCCTTTGGCTTACCGGCCAAATGGATCACGGATGATATGAAGGAACATGCCGAGATGATGGGATATACCGTTGTGGACCCTCCGAGTGTAGTTTCCACACACTTGACGGAAGTCATAAAGGCCAATGCACAGGAATTATTGGGCAGGCAGGAAACGAAGCAATTGATCGATCACCTCCGGGAATCTTCACCAATCCTTGTAGAGGAAGTAACACCTAATCCCTTGTCGATTGGCGATGTGCAAAAAGTGTTGGCAAAGTTATTGAAGGAAAAGGTGTCGATAAGGAATTTACCGATCATTTTCGAAACACTTGCTGATTATGGAAAGCTATCAACTGACACGGATTTGCTTACTGAATATGTAAGGCAGAATTTAGCACGGCAAATAACCGGTTCATTTATGACCGATGAAAATAAAATCAAAGTGATAACCTTATCGGGGAAAGTGGAAAAAACGATCGCTGATGGGGTTCAGCAAACCGAACATGGTAACTATTTATCACTTGATCCAATCATATCGCAATCCATATTGGAAGCCATTTCAGCCAAGCTGGAGGAACTGACATTAATGGATCACCAACCGATCTTGCTCTGTTCCCCGGCAGTACGGATGTATGTCCGCCAATTGACGGAACGTTATTTTCCCAATGTGCCGGTTCTTTCATATAACGAACTAGAATCCAATGTAGAAGTACAAAGTGTAGGGGTGGTGAATATCGATTGAAGGTAAAGAAATATTTGGCCCCGTCAATGACCGAGGCGATGAAGCGAATTAGGGGGGAGCTAGGCAGTGAGGCGGTCATCTTAAGCTCAAAAGCTGTCTATAAAGGTGGTTTCCTAGGTTTGTTCAAGAAGAGGAATATTGAAGTCATTGCGGCGATCGATCCTGTTTCCGCTCCTCTGCAACCGGTAACCAAGCAAAAAAAGAAGAAGCTGCCTTCCAATCCGCAACCGGAAGATCAAGCACCCGCTGTTTATGAATCCAGGGGGAATTCCGAGTTAATGAAAGAAATCGAAGGCTTGAAAGACATGATTAATCGGATACAGATCCATTCATCTGATCGAAAAATCCCCGAGAGATTGCAGAAAGCCTATGATTGCTTAACGGAACAGGAAGTCGACCCGGCACTTCGGTCACAAATCATGGATGAATTACTTGAAAAATGGTTCGCTTTCAAGCAACGTGCTACCGTTGAAGAGGTACAAGCCTGGTTGGAAGAAGCGTTGCTGGCGATTTTGGATCAGGTCGAGAACGGACAACCGGGAATGCAGAAAAAGTATATCAATATTGTCGGCCCAACAGGGGTGGGCAAGACAACGACTCTTGCCAAGGTAGCTGCAGAAACCATGTTGAAGCATGATAAAAGGGTGGCTTTCATAACGACGGATACTTACAGAATTGCAGCCATAGATCAGCTTAAGACGTATGCGAAGATTTTGAACGTTCCGATCGAAGTGGCTTATAACTTGGAAGACTTCAAACGGGCGACTGAACGTTTCTCCCATTATGATTATGTTTTTATAGATACAGCCGGGAGGAATTTCCGCAATCCGCAATATGTCAAAGATCTGAATGAGATCATTCATTTTACAGATGAGATCGAAACCTATTTGGTGCTGTCATTAACCTCCAAGCAAAAAGATATGGAAGATATTTACCGACAGTTTGCAGCCATTCCGATAAAACAGGTCATTTTTACAAAAGCGGACGAAACCTCGACTTTCGGTAGCATCTTTAATTTCATACACACGCATAAAGTAGGAGCCGCTTATATAACGAATGGCCAGAATGTTCCGGATGATATTGAAATTGCGACATCATCACAGCTATTGAAAATGGCTCTTGAGGCAAAAAAATATGAAAGACCAAGCTGAGAGCCTGAGAAGGAGATTGGAAGCCCTGCAAAAACACACAATGGCAAGAACCATTGCCGTTTTAAGTGGCAAGGGCGGTGTCGGTAAATCCAATTTTTCCTTGAATTTTTCAATTGCCTTATCCAAAAGGGGAAAAAAAGTATTGCTGTTTGACATGGACATCGGCATGGGGAACATAGATATTTTAATCGGGGGGCATTCCCCCTTCAGTATTATCGATTTCTTTGAAAATGGTCGCAGTCTGCAGGAAATCATCACGGATGGTCCAGGTAATATTTCAATCATCACTGGCGGAACGGGCCTGTTGAATCTCTTTTCACTTGATGAAGTGAAGTTTGCGCGTTTCAATGAAGAATTCAGTTCATTGATGGCGAACTACGATTATATATTATTTGATATGGGTGCGGGCATTACGCATGATTCACTGAAATTCCTGTTATGTGTCGATGAATTATTCGTGATTACGACCCCGGAGCCGACTTCCATCACGGATGCCTATTCTGCAATGAAATATATTCATTCAATCAATAAAGAGATTCCATGTTTCCTTGTGTGCAATAGGATATGTTCAAGCAAGGAGGGGAAGGAAACGATTAAGCGTCTGCAAAATGCCTTCATGAAATTTTTAGATCTTGAAACGGTTGCATTAGGTTATGTACCAGACGACAGGACCGTTTCAAAAGCCGTTTCTAAACAAATGCCATTTATCCTTTTCGACCCTGAAGCCGATGTATCCCGAGCCATCATGGACATGGGGACGAGATATGCAAATCATTCATTTGGGGGGGATATGACGTTGACTAAAGGTCATTTCCTCCGAAATATGAAAAGATATTTTCTTGGAAAGTAGGTCTCCTTACATGAGTAAAGTAAGAGTATTGATAGTGGATGATTCTGCGTTCATGAGAAAGCTAATTTCAGAGTTTTTATCGGAAGAAAGCAGGATTGAGGTCATTGGAACAGCGAGAAATGGAAAAGATGCTTTAGAAAAAATCAAGGCATTGAAACCTGATGTCGTGACTTTGGATGTGGAAATGCCGGTTATGGACGGTCTGCAAGCTTTGAACTTGATCATGAATGAATGTCCAACCTCCGTGGTCATGTTATCAAGCACAACCAAGGTAGGTACCGAAAATACATTTGCTGCGATGAGCAGCGGGGCCTTTGATTTTGTGGCAAAGCCTTCCGGTGCCATTTCACTGGATTTGCATAAAATCAAGAAGGAACTTCATGAAAAAGTTATGGCAGCAAGCCGGGCAAATGTTCACAAACTGCAAAAAAACGCTCTGAATATTGAAAAAAGCCCATCAGTTTGGAAAAAACATAGTAAAATAGAATCAGTTAATTTGGTTAAAAAACAAAAAAAAGAAGCAAACTGGTCCGATGGAAATGATAAGGTCATTGTCATCGGTACATCCACTGGAGGCCCAAGAGCCTTGCAGACTGTTTTGACAGGTCTGCCTGGCGATATCGATGCGTCGATCCTTGTAGTCCAGCATATGCCTCCCGGCTTCACGAATTCCTTGGCTTCCCGCCTGAATTCATTATGCAAGATACAAGTGAAGGAAGCTGAAGAGGGGGAACTGATCCAAAAGGGCATAGCCTACATCGCTCCCGGAGGTTTTCACTTGAAAGTGAGAAAGGTCGGAATGAATTGGGCGGTTCATTTAGATCAATCGGATTTGCGCAATGGACACCGCCCTTCCGTGGATGTGCTCTTTGAATCCGTCAGTGAAATGAATGAATTTGCGAAGATAGCGGTTATCATGACCGGGATGGGAATGGACGGGGCGAGCGGCCTTAAGAAGCTGAAACAAAAGGGCCTTTCAAAGGCGATAGCGGAATCACAGGAGACATCGATCGTTTTTGGTATGCCGAAAGCGGCAATCAATACGAATTTAATAGATAACATAGAGGATGTAGAAAAAATAGCTAAATCGATAATGGGCTATTGTTAACTCGTGGAGGTGGAGATTATATGGATATGAATCAGTATTTAGAGGTATTTATTGAGGAAAGTAAGGAACATCTTCAAACAGCAAGCGAACAATTGCTGGTGCTTGAGAAGAACCCGGAAGACCTCTCGATTGTCAACGAAATCTTTCGTTCCGCTCATACGTTAAAAGGGATGTCCGCAACGATGGGGTATGAGGATTTGGCGAACTTAACCCATAAAATGGAGAATGTTTTGGATGCGATCCGTAACAGTCAAATCATTCTTACGCCTGAAGTGTTTGATGTGATATTTTTAGCCGTTGATGATTTAGAAGCGATGGTCATGTCCATTGCAGAAGGCGGAGATGGAAAAAGAGACGTCTCTAAGGTTGTCCATCAACTGGATTTGATTGAAAAAGGGGAGTCACCAGTCACATCCTCGGCCGCAGAGGTTGCAGCAGCTTCAGCCGTTCTTGATAAGGAGGAAATGAATGAGGGGCAGTATGATGAATTCGAATGGACAGTGCTTCAGCAGTCCAAAGAGCAAGGGTTCAACAGCTTTGAAATCACAATACAATTGCGTACGGATTGTCTGTTAAAAGCTGCCCGGGTATTCATGGTATTTGAAGTGCTTGAAAAAGCCGGTGAAGTCATCAAATCCCATCCGCCTGTCGAACTGTTGGAAGAAGAGCAGTTCGATCAGCAATTCAGCGTCACGATGATAACCAAGGAATCGAGTGAAGAGTTACAGAAAAAAATCATGAAGGTTTCTGAAGTGGATACTGTGGTGATACATAGCCTTGATCTGGAAGTGGCGCGACATGCAAACGTTAAAGAGGATAAAATTGCTGAAATGGATAACAAGGGACAAGAGAAGAATGATGATATGCTTCCAATCGATGTTAAAGAAAAGAAAAAACAGCCGTCCGTTAAACCTGCATCAAGCAAAACGATCCGCGTAAACATAGAACGTCTTGATATATTAATGAATTTATTCGAGGAGCTTGTAATCGATCGAGGAAGGCTTGATCAAATTTCCAATGATTTGGGTAATCAGGAGCTGCATGAAACAGTAGAAAGAATGTCCCGTATTACAAGCGATTTACAAACAATCGTATTGAATATGCGGATGGTGCCTGTGGAAACGGTATTCAATCGCTTTCCAAAAATGGTCCGCCAATTAGCGAGGGATTTAAACAAGAAAGTTGAATTGGAAATCACGGGAGCAGAAACCGAGCTTGATCGCACAGTCATCGATGAAATTGGCGATCCACTCGTCCATTTATTGAGGAACGCCATGGATCATGGAATCGAGACACCTGAAGAACGTCTGGCGAAAGGAAAGAACGAAGAAGGCAAAATCCATCTGAAAGCATATCACAGCGGAAACCATGTATTCATTGAAATTGATGATGATGGGGCAGGCATTAAAAAAGAGCGAGTTTTGAACAAGGCGCTTACCAATGGAATTATAACGAGGGAAACGGCTGCCACTCTGACAGATAAGCAAATCTATGAATTGATATTCGCCTCGGGCTTCTCGACAGCTGAAACCATTTCGGATGTATCAGGACGGGGTGTCGGTCTGGATGTAGTGAAGAATACAATCGAATCTCTGGGCGGCTCTGTCACAATCGATTCAAAAGAGGACGAAGGATCGATATTCCTTATTCAGCTGCCACTTACATTGTCGATTATTTCAGTGATGCTGGTTGCCATCCAGGATGAAAAATATGCAATACCGCTTTCTTCCATTATAGAAACAGCGATCATAAAAAAAGAAGATATCATGAACGCCCATAATCAACAGGTTATAGACTTTAGGGGCAAAGTGCTTCCGCTTCTTTTCCTTAAAGATATTTTTGAAGTGCCGATCAGTCGGGCAGAGGAAGAGTTCCTCTCTGTGGTCATCGTAAGAAAGGGCGACAAATTAGCAGGATTGGTCGTTGATTCATTCATTGGGCAGCTTGAGGTGGTCTTGAAATCACTAGGCAATTATTTAACAAGCGCCTTTGCAATATCGGGTGCGACGATTCTTGGTGACGGTCAAGTAGCTTTAATCATCGATTGCAACACATTGATTCATTGATTGATGAAAGACAGGTGATGTGATGCTGGCTGGGGCATGCCGCAGCCAGGATATCGGCAAGCTTCCAACTGCACACTTGAGTTTTTTTAAAAGAGGAGGGGAATAGATGTCGCAGGAAATGAAAGTGATCGTATTCAAAATTAAAGATAAAGAGTATGCCATTCCAGTAGATAAGGTCAGTGGAATCGAAAAGCTTTTGCACATTACGAGAGTTCCGAAGGCAGTCCAATTCGTTAAGGGTGTAATCAATTTAAGGGGCGTCATCACGCCAATTATTGATTTGCGGGTGCGCTTTGGGTTCGAAGAGGTGGAGTATGATGATTCAACAAGGATCATCATCGTCATGCTCGATGATATGGAAGTGGGGCTAATCGTGGACTCTGCCAATGATGTTTTGGATATTCCAGTGAGTAGTATTGAGCCGCAACCTGAAGTTGTTGGCCATTCGGCTTCTGAATACATAAGCGGAGTCGCAAAAATCGAAAAGCGACTGCTCGTGTTAATAAATTTGGAAAAGGCTTTAAGCTTGGAAGTGACTGAAAATATGATAAAAGAAGGATAATGAGATGTCATACATTGAGAAAATCAGTCCTCTTCAACTTGATATATTGAAGGAAATTGGCAATATAGGTGCAGGGAACGCAGCAACTTCGCTTTCGGCCATCCTTAATCGGAAAATCGATATGAATGTCCCGAATGTCCGAATCGTTTCCTTCGATGAAATGATCGAGATGGCGGGCGGTGCCGATCACGTCATCGCCAGCGTTTTCCTAAGAATAGAAGGGGATGCCTCCGGGAGTATGTTCTTTATCCTTTCACTTCCATTAGCCCAATACTTGATACGGGAGATGGCCGGTGATGACACCTTTTCAATAGATAAGACACCGCATGCCGAACTCGCTCTTTCCTGCCTGCAGGAAATTGGGAATATTTTATCCGGATCGTATCTTTCTTCTTTGGCTGATTTCACACAGTTGAATTTTTTCCCTTCCGTACCGTCATTGAGCATTGATATGGTAGGAGCGACGATCAGTTATGGGTTGTTGGAGCTGTCACAGGAGAGTGATGCAGCGGTAGTCATTGATACGGTCCTTGTAAAAGATCAACTATTGGCCGATTCCATTGACGGACATTTCTTTTTATTGCCAGACCCGGAGTTTTTTGAAATCATTTTTGGCGCTTTAGAGATGACGGCTGATGACTGAATTGTTAAAGGCCGAGGTTGTTAAAGTTGGGATAGCGGATATGAAAATTGTAAAACCTCCCTGGTCGATCCGTACGTCTGGCTTGGGATCCTGCGTCGGCGTTGTCGTTTATGACGAGAAAAAAGCGGTTGCCGGTTTGGTCCATGTGATGCTGCCGGACTCTTCACTCACAAAGACGGGACAAATCAACGTAGCTAAATTTGCAGATACGGGGGTAAGGGAATTAGTGCAACGCTTGGTAAAAGAGGGTGCGAGAATGCCTTTCTTAAAAGCGAAGCTGGCTGGCGGGGCGCAAATGTTTCAGTTTGCCTCCGGAGGGGATTTAATGAGAATAGGGCCCAGGAATGTGGAGGCTGTCCGGAAAGAGTTATCTGACTTGCATATCCCAATCGTTGCTGAAGATGTCGGCGGTAATAGCGGAAGGACGATCGAATTCAATTTGCACGATTGTTCATTGAGTATCCGCACCGTCAATAAAGGAACAAAAAACATATAGCAAGCCGACTGGGCGTGTGTAAAAAATGCTGTTCGGAGTACAAAACGTATACAATGTAAGGAGGATGTCCAATGTCTCATCTGACCATCGAAGAAGAACAAGTATGTTGGAAAAATTGGATTGATTGCAGAGATCCGCGAGCTGGGGACATTTTGGTCAAGAAATATATCCCTCTTGTTTCCTATCATGTTCAACGCATTTCGGTTAGCCTTCCTAAAAATGTGAGCCGTGATGATATCAGGAGTCTAGGGATGATGGGGTTATTCGATGCCCTGGAACGATTTGATACGAAGCGCGACCTGAAGTTCGATACATATGCTTCATTTAGAATTCGTGGAGCGATTTTAGATGGATTAAGAAAAGAGGATTGGCTTCCACGGAGTGCAAGGGATAAAGCCAAGAAAATTGAGTCAGCCATAGAAAAGCTTGAGCAAAAATACATGAGGAACCTTTCTCCAAATGAAATTGCAACCGAATTAAATATACCGGAAGAAGATGTGTACGCTGCGATACAAGGGAATTTCTTTGCAAATGTTCTGTCCATGGATGACCAGGAGCACGATGATAAGGATAGTAAGACTTTTCACATCAAGGATGAAAAAGCGGATTTGCCAGAGGAACATGTATTACGGGAAGAACTGTATATGGAATTGGCAAAAGTCATAGAGACGCTCAATGAAAAGGAACAGCTTGTCTTACAGCTCTTTTATAAGGAGGAATTGACTTTAACCGAAATCGGGCAGGTCATGAGCCTGTCCACTTCGCGAATTTCCCAGATTCATTCAAAAGCGATTTACAAATTAAGAAACGCAATGAAAGAGCAATAAAATCATTCTTCAACTGCGATTGGTCAGTCGGATTGGATGCGGCACCCTTATCAATGATTGTTCCAAAATCACAGAATGTTCGAACTGGACATCGCAAAAGAAAAGTGAGACGTAATGAAAAACCTTTTTAACTTGTCTTGTCCGGTAAAAAGGATGGACAAGTGCCCGTGCAACCAAAATGGAGCTGGGATTCAAGTGAAGATTCAATAAAGGCATTCATTTTAGCAAGCCCATGACGTCCATCGATCTAAAAAGGCTTCAACACGAAAAGCCAGAGGGCGATTCCTGGTTATTTAGGAGGCAATATGTCAGTATTTTTTATGTTTCTCTTGTTTGTATTGAATATATGCTCCATTTTTGCCATCATCATTTTATATTTGCGCCAAAACCGTCTAGCCAAGCTGGAAAAAGATCAAAAAGCCATCATTCGTGAAATGGAGCAGCTTTTGTCCGGTTACTTGATGGAAATGAAGGAAGATAATGAAGCATTGATCAAGGCGTTCACCGAGCCGGCTGCCATGAATGGCCAGCCAGAACGGTTCGGGCAAGGGAAAGAACCCATCGGAGAGAAAGAAATCAACCATGACCAAAATATGCCTGAAGGGTATAAGGTTAAAAGTCGTGCCGCCACCCAAAGGCAGGCTCTCGACGCTTACAAAAACACGCCCGCAGAGGATGAGGATAAGCCTTTGCCGCTAAAGGTCGAGGACAAAATGGAGCTTTCCCCGGCAGCCCATCCCCCAACGAATGAAGGGGAGCTGGCCGGAAAGGAATTTGCCGATTTATTAAAGTCTTCGTTGCAGGAACCCTCACTGAATGAACAAGTGTATGCATTGGCGGATCAAGGACATTCGTTAGAAGAGATTGCCAAAAAAATGGCCAGAGGTCAAACGGAAATAGAACTACTACTCAAGTTTCGCAAGAATAGATAGAAATACCTTGATTGTGAAGAGTCGTTATGATATATTATGAAATGGTGTTAATACACACGCCCCGTGATTCTTGCAGCTGGTGCTGTTTCGACAGTTTCTGTATGAAAATGATCGGGTGCGGAGGAAAAACAAAACCATTTAGGAGGAACTAAAATGTCAGTCATTTCTATGAAACAATTGCTTGAAGCTGGTGTGCATTTCGGACACCAAACACGTCGCTGGAACCCTAAAATGAAGAAATATATCTTCACTGAGCGTAACGGCATCTACATCATCGACCTTCAAAAAACAGTTAAAAAGGTTGAAGAAGCTTATAACTTCGTGAAAGAATTAGCTGCTAACGGCGGTACTGTTCTTTTCGTCGGTACTAAAAAACAAGCTCAAGAATCTGTTAAAGAAGAAGCTATCCGTTCAGGTATGTACTATGTAAACCAACGCTGGTTAGGTGGAACTTTAACAAACTTTGAAACAATCCAAAAACGTATTGCTCGTCTTAAAGATATCGAAAAAATGGAAGCAAACGGAACTTTCGAAGTACTTCCTAAAAAAGAAGTTATCCAACTTAAAAAAGAATGGGATCGCTTAGAGAAATTCTTAGGCGGTATTAAAGATATGAAGACTCTTCCTGATGCGATCTTCGTTATCGACCCTCGCAAAGAGCGTATCGCTGTTGCGGAAGCACACAAATTACACATTCCACTTGTAGGTATCGTTGATACAAACTGTGATCCGGATGAAATCGATGTAGTTATTCCTGCGAATGACGATGCAATCCGTGCTGTTAAATTATTAACAGGTAAAATGGCAGATGCTATCTTAGAAGCTAAACAAGGTGAAGAAACAGCAACTGAAACAACAACTGCTTAATAAGCAAAAAAAGGTTGCTTATTCAGTAAGAAAAAGGTGATAAGAGGATAATGCCTTTTATCCCTTTTTTTTGCACTAAATAAGCATACATAAATCACCACGCCAAGGTTGAAAAGGCAGGCTGATTTTTAAGGGAAAAAGACTTTCGGCCGTTTGGTTTTGTCGATAAGACTGGCTTTTCTGGCAAATAGTTCTGGCATTCTGCCGAATCTCGTTATTTTCTTTGATAATAACCGTATTTTCTGGCAAAAATGGGTAAAGATTGAATAAACTGCATTTAATTTGAGGAGGATATATATTATGGCAATCACTGCACAATTAGTTAAAGAATTGCGTGAAAAAACTGGTGCCGGCATGATGGATTGTAAAAAGGCGCTTGTACAAACGGAAGGCGATATGGAAAAAGCGATCGATTTCCTACGCGAAAAAGGAATTGCAAAAGCTGCCAATAAAGGAGACCGTATTGCTGCTGAAGGATTGACTTCTATCGTGGTTGACGGAAACCAAGCGGTCATTCTTGAAGTAAACTCAGAAACTGACTTCGTTGCTAAAAACGAAGGCTTCCAAACTCTTGTTAAAGAATTGGCTGCATTCCTACTTGCTAACAAACCTGAAAGCGTTGAAGTAGCTCTAGAGCAAACTATGGAAAATGGAGCAAAAGTTGCAGATCATATCAATGCTGCTGTTGCTAAAATCGGGGAAAAATTAACGCTTCGCCGTTTCCAAGTTGTTACAAAAACAGATAGCGATGCATTTGGTGCTTACCTTCACATGGGCGGCCGCATCAGCGTACTATCCGTTGTTGAAGGCACAACTGACGAAGAAGCAGCTAAAGGCGTTTCCATGCATATCGCTGCTCTTAACCCAAAATATATCTCTCGTGACCAAGTCGATGCTAGTGAATTAGATCGCGAGCGCGAAGTTCTTACACAACAAGCACTTAATGAAGGCAAACCAGAAAAAATCGTTGCAAAAATGGTTGAAGGGCGCATCAACAAATACTACGAAGAAATTTGTGTGAATGAGCAAGCTTTCGTTAAAAACCCAGATCAAAAAGTGGGAGAATTCGTTGAATCAAAAGGCGGAAAACTTCTTTCATTCGTTCGTTATGAAGTAGGGGAAGGTCTTGAGAAACGTCAAGAAAACTTTGCTGAAGAAGTAATGAACCAAGTTAAAAAAGACTAACTGCTAAATAAAAATAGGGAACACTCTGGTGTTCCCTATTTTTTGAAACTTTTTGGCATTATTGCCGTTGGAAGCATGAAGAACAATTGAATAAGATTACATAGTTGGAGGGTGTCATGAGTAACGCTAAATATAAACGTGTAGTATTAAAACTCAGCGGCGAAGCATTAGCCGGTGAAGAGGGATTTGGAATCAATCCTGCTGTAATTAAATCTATCGCTGAACAAGTCAAGGAAGTGGCAGAGCTTGATGTGGAAGTGGCTGTAGTTGTAGGCGGCGGAAACATATGGCGCGGCAAGATTGGCAGCGAAATGGGCATGGATCGTGCCAATGCCGATTATATGGGGATGCTGGCGACTGTCATGAACTCTTTGGCTCTACAGGACAGCCTTGATCAACTAGGGATCGAAACGCGTGTGCAGACTTCGATTGAGATGAGGCAGGTTGCGGAACCTTACATTAGACGCCGTGCAATCAGGCATCTGGAGAAAAAGAGAGTCGTGATCTTTGCTGCTGGTACAGGTAATCCTTATTTTTCAACGGATACCACTGCCGCTCTGCGTGCTGCTGAAATAGAAGCTGATGTCATCCTGATGGCGAAGAATAATGTGGATGGCGTCTACAATGCCGACCCTGTTAAGGATAAAAATGCAGTGAAATATGACCAACTTTCCTATCTTGATGTGATTAAAGAAGGCTTGGAAGTAATGGACTCGACTGCGTCCTCACTATGCATGGACAATGATATTCCATTGATCGTCTTCTCGATCATGGAAAAAGGCAATATAAAACGGGCCGTTTTAGGCGAAACGCTTGGAACAATAGTTAGGGGGAAATAAAAGATGCCGAAGCAAGTTATTTCAAATGCGAAAACGAAAATGGAAAAAGCCATTGGAGCGTACACACGTGAATTAGCCAGCATCCGTGCCGGCAGGGCAAATGCCTCATTGCTTGATAGAATCTCGATTGATTATTATGGTTCTCAAACACCGGTTAACCAGGTGGCAGGCATTTCCGTACCGGAAGCTCGACTATTAGTGATCCAACCCTATGATAAAACGGTTTTAGGGGAAATTGAAAAAGCGATATTAAAATCAGACCTAGGCTTAAATCCTTCAAATGACGGATCGATCATCAGGATAGCGATTCCAGCTTTAACGGAAGAACGCAGAAAAGAGCTTGTAAAAGTGGTCAAGAAAGAAGCGGAAGAAGCGAAAATCGCAATCCGCAACGTACGTCGCGATGCTAACGACGACTTGAAGAAGCTTGAAAAAAATGGTGAAATCACGGAAGATGATTTACGCGGCTATGCTGATGACATTCAAAAGATGACGGATGGCAATATCACGAAAATCGATGAGATTACCAAAGATAAAGAAAAAGAAATTTTGGAAGTATAATTTCCACTTATGGAATTGATTAAGTAAAGAGGGCCTAATCCATACTGATCATGTCTTGGTTCTAACATATAGGTGTGCTTAAAAGAGAAAACTGTTATAATAAGGTTTCTCCGATAATGCGTACTCTTTAAGTTAGGATGTTGCATGGGACGTTGGAGGTGGCCCTTTTTTTGCATTTTTCACCGGACTTCGACCCGGTAACCGAAAAAAACTTAATGTGATTACCCGCTTTCCAGCTTCTAATGAAGAAATAATTTTCATAATAATAATATGAGAACCACCTTTTTTTTGATATTATAATATAGATTCTTTTTTGCAAAAATGCTTGATATACATAGCGCACGAAAATATTGCCTTTGTAGAGAGATAAGTACAACCTGATGGGGGACTAACATATGTATTCACTATGGAAGCGTTTCGTTAAAAAAGATGCTTCTTCCGATGTAACAAATAGGATTCAGCATATTCAGCAGTTTGATGTTCCTCAGCATATCGCCATCATAATGGATGGAAATGGCCGTTGGGCGAAAAAAAGGGCATTGCCGCGAGTGGCGGGACATCATGAAGGAATGAAAACTGTTCGTAAGATTACGAAAGTTGCCAATAAATTAGGTGTCAAGACATTGACCGTCTATGCGTTTTCGACGGAAAACTGGAAACGTCCAAAAAGTGAAGTCGACTTTTTGATGAAACTTCCCCAGGAATTTCTTGGGACCTTTTTGCCTGAGCTCATTTCCGAAAATGTAAGGGTGGAAACCATTGGGGAATTGTCACTACTTCCATCTCACACTCAAAATGCCGTAATAAGGGCAATGGAAGATACGAAGGACAATGACGGGATGATCCTGAATTTCGCTTTGAACTATGGGAGCAGGGGAGAGATTGTCTCCGCGGTGAATAGCATTATTCAAGATGCTAAGAATGGTATAATAAAGGAAGAAGTATCCGAGCAAATGCTCTCCAGTTACTTGATGACCGAGCATTTGTCAGATCCTGATTTACTGATTCGCACAAGCGGTGAAATCCGTTTAAGCAATTTCATGCTATGGCAGGCCGCTTACACTGAATTATGGTTTACTGAGGTGCTATGGCCTGATTTTAGTGAGGAGCATTTATTACAGGCGGTTGAGGAGTATCAAAAGCGTTCACGTAGATTCGGTGGCGTTTAATGCAGAAGGCGAGGAAATTGGAATAATGAAACAACGAATAATTACTGCGGTCGTAGTTGCCGCTATCTTCATTCCACTGGTTATTTTAGGGGAGATCCCGTTTTTATTGACGGTTTATCTATTGGCTTCCATCGGTTTATATGAACTGATGAAGATGAAAAATTTGCGAGTATTCTCATTTGAGGCCATTCTCTCCCACATTTTATTATGGGTGCTTTTATTGCCTGAACAATATTCCGCTTTTTTGGCGGACATTGATTATGATAAGGTGCAAATCTTTTTAATCGGGGTTTTGCTGTTCTTATTGTACACTGTCGTTTCCAAAAATCGATTCACTTTCGATGATGCGGGATTTTTAGTGATTTCCATCCTTTACCTGGGAGTGGGCTTCTACTATCTATTCGAAACACGTGATTCCGCAGAACTGGGACTGATTTATATCTTGCTGACCCTATTTACGATCTGGGCAACGGATTCCGGAGCCTACTTCATTGGCAAGGCTATAGGCAAAAGAAAGCTATGGCCGGAAATAAGTCCAAATAAGACGGTGGAAGGTTTTATCGGCGGGGTATTTTCAGCGATGATCGTCGGTGTGCTCTTTTATGCCTTCTCCAGCCTGGATTACACGTTATTTCAGCTATTATTGATATCGTTGGTGATTGGGGTTTTCGGCCAATTGGGAGACCTTGTCCAATCCGCGTATAAACGTCATTATGGGGTTAAGGACTCGGGAAAGATCCTTCCAGGGCATGGCGGGATATTGGACAGGCTTGATAGTTTGATATTCATTTTACCGATTTTGCATTTATTGCACGTTTTATAATATAAATATAGGCAAGCGTCAGGAATTAGGAGATGAATAATTTGAAAAATATCAGCCTTTTGGGCGCAACAGGTTCGATTGGTCAGCAAACAGCGGATGTAGTGCGGTCACATCCTGAGCAATTCAAAATCGTGGCGCTTTCTGCTGGAAAGAATTTAGAATTGGTGAGGGCTTATATAGAAGAATTTGAACCGAAACTGGTTTCAGTCCAGGCGGAAGAAGATTATCGAGTATTGAAAAATGAATTTACCAGCCGTAAGGATATCGAATTCATGTTTGGGGATGAGGGATTGACTGCAGTTGCTGTATACGATCAAGCGACGATATTGGTCAATGCCGTCATCGGAAGCGTGGGTCTTTACCCAACGCTCCAGGCAATCAAGGCTAAAAAGGATATTGCCATCGCCAACAAGGAGACTTTAGTGACGGCGGGGCATTTGGTCATGAGTGAAGCGAAAAAAGCAGGGGTGAGATTGCTTCCTGTCGATAGTGAGCATTCCGCAATCTTTCAGGCCCTGCAGGGTGAAAACGATAAAAATATTGAACGTTTGGTCATTACTGCTTCAGGCGGCAGTTTTCGTGATAGAACCAGGGAAGAATTGAAAGGGGTAACGGTGGAAGAGGCGTTGAACCATCCGAATTGGTCGATGGGCGCGAAAATCACGATTGATTCGGCCTCCATGATGAATAAGGGATTGGAAGTGATTGAGGCACACTGGCTATTCGAGCTTCCTTACGATAAAATTGATGTACTGTTACATAAGGAGAGCATCATCCATTCCATGGTTGAATTTCATGACTCCAGCGTGATTGCGCAATTGGGAACACCAGATATGCGCGTACCGATTCAATATGCCCTTACTTACCCAGACAGGATGCCTCTTGGAGGGCGCAAACGCCTGAACTTGGCCGAAGCGGGGAAACTGCATTTTAGTGATATGGATTTCACAAGATATCCTTGTTTGCAATTCGCCTATAAAGCGGGTAAAATGGGCGGAACGATGACAACCGTGCTGAATGCAGCCAATGAAGCGGCGGTTGCCGCATTTTTATCTGGAAAGATATCTTTCCTCGAGATTGAGACACTGATCGAAAAAGCGCTGAATCAGCATTCCGTCATTGCCCTTCCGGATTTAGAAACGATTTCTGAAGTGGATATCATGACAAGGCAGTATATAGAATCCATAGTGAAAGATAGGTGATTGGAACATGCAGACTTTAGAAACGATTATAGCGTTCATCATCATATTTGGCGCTCTTGTATTTTTCCATGAGCTTGGACATTTAGTGTTTGCAAAGCGGGCAGGCATCTTATGCCGTGAGTTCGCAATTGGCTTCGGGCCAAAAGTATTCACGTACAAAAAGCAGGAAACCGTGTATACGATTCGATTGCTCCCTCTTGGCGGTTATGTACGCATGGCTGGGGAAGATGCAGAAAATATTGAACTGAAGCCCGGATATCGCGTTGGATTAATGTTTGATCAGGAAGAGAATGTTACAAAAATCATTATGAACAACAAAGATAAATATCCTGATATTCGTCTTGTGGAAGTCGAATTGATCGACCTTGATCATAAACTAATCCTGACTGGTTATGAAGAGGGCGAGGAAGATGAATTAAAGACGTTTCCCATTCATAAAGAAGCGGTAATTGTCGAAAATGGTATGGAAAACCAGATTGCCCCATACGAGCGGCAGTTTGCCTCGAAATCGCTCGGCCACCGCTTCCTCACGATTTTAGCTGGTCCGGCGATGAACTTTGTTTTGGCCTTTGTCATTTTTGTCTTGATCGGCTTATTTCAGGGAGTCGTAGTTGATGAAGCGAAGCTTGGTGAACTGACACCGGAAGGTTCGGCTGTAAATGCCGGGCTGAAGTCTGGAGATATCATTCAATCCATTGAAGGGACGGAAGTCTCCTCTTGGGAAGATGTTCAGGAAAGCATCCAAAAAAATCCTGGGCAGGAAATTGAATTTGTCGTTGATAGGGACGGAAAAACATTTGAAGTACCTGTCGTTCCTCAAGAAGTTGAGCGAGAAGGCAAGAAAATAGGGATTATCGGTGTATACCCTCCGGTTGAAAAAGCGCCTATCAAAGCAATTCAATACGGTTTTACGGAGACCTATTTCTGGACAAAACAAATTTTCATCATCCTAGGTGACCTCGTAACGGGTGGGTTTACGATTGACAGCCTTTCCGGTCCTGTAGGAATCTACAAATCCACGGAAGAAGTCGCGAAGCAAGGTATCTTCACGTTGATGAAATGGGCAGGCTTGCTCAGCATTAACCTTGGTATCATGAACTTGTTGCCGCTCCCGGCATTGGATGGAGGCAGATTGTTATTCTTTGTCGTAGAATTCTTAAGAGGAAAGCCGATCGACCGTCAAAAAGAAGGAATGGTTCACTTCATCGGCTTTGCACTGCTGATGCTGTTGATGATCGTCGTTACATGGAATGACATCCAGCGTTTCTTTTTGTAAGCCATTAATCGATAAAGTGAAACAGCCAGCAGGTTTTTCTGTTGGCTGTTTCTTATCTCATAGTTTTTTAGCTGTTTTAGGGAAATAGTTTGTTTTCTAGCGAAATCGTCAGTATAATCGAGAATGAGTATAGTAAATAAGCTTTTAAAAAAGAACCCAGATTTTTTTGTGATTGGAACCGATCATGCCATGGTATGAATGACTATGGTTATGGATTAATATTAAGGAATTATTGAAGAGGTGCAGATATGAAACAAAGTATGACGTTGATCCCTACATTGAGAGAAGTGCCTGCAGATGCTGAAATCAAGAGCCATCAGTTGTTATTGCGTGCAGGATTTATGCGACAGAACTCCAGCGGGGTTTATAGTTTCATGCCGCTTGGGAAAAAAGTGCTCCAAAAGGTTGAAGCGATCGTTCGGGAAGAGATGGAGAATGCTGGCGCTGTCGAACTATTGATGCCTGCTTTACAACAAGCCGAATTCTGGCAGGAATCAGGACGCTGGTATACGTATGGCCCGGAATTGATGCGCCTAAAGGACCGCAACAACCGTGAATTTGCGCTTGGTGCAACACATGAAGAAGTGATAACGAGCTTGGTCCGTGATGAGAT
Organism: Bacillus sp. mrc49; assembly: GCF_002803435.1. NCBI lineage: Bacteria > Bacillati > Bacillota > Bacilli > Caryophanales > Bacillaceae > Bacillus > Bacillus sp. mrc49. The sequence goes on from NZ_PHNG01000800.1 coordinate 656,998, forward strand.
TAAATCTTACAAACGCCTGCCGTTAACGGTTTACCAAATCCAAACGAAATTCCGTGATGAGAAAAGACCTCGTTTCGGGTTGTTGCGCGGACGTGAGTTCATCATGAAGGATGCCTATTCTTTCCATGCAAATCAAGAGAGCCTTGATGCAGTTTATACAAAAATATATCAAGCCTATTCGAATATATTTAGCCGCTGCGGTCTTGACTTCCGTGCCGTCATTGCCGATTCTGGGGCGATGGGCGGTAAGGATACCCATGAATTCATGGTCCTATCGGAAATCGGCGAGGATACCATCGCGTATTCGGATACTTCCGATTATGCAGCTAACATTGAAATGGCACCGGTTAGCGTAAAATATGAAAAAAGCTCAGAGGAACAAAGTCAACTGGATAAAATTCACACCCCTGGTCAAAAAACGATTGAAGAAGTAACTTCATTCTTGAATGCTGCTACTGAAAAATTAATCAAATCATTATTGTTCAAAGTGGATGAAAAGCATGTGCTCGTATTGGTGCGTGGCGACCATGAAGTGAATGATATCAAATTGAAGAATTTCTTTAACGCTTCAGCCGTTGAATTGGCCGACCCTGATGAGACGAAAGAAGTCTTGGGATGTGCAGTGGGATCTTTGGGACCAATCAATGTCGCATCTGAAGTGGAAGTAATCGCGGATGTTGCCATTGAATCAATCGTGAATGGCATCTGCGGAGCGAATGATGAGGATCATCATTATGTGAACGTAAATCCGGATCGTGATTTTAACGTGGCCCATTACATCGATCTTCGCTTCATTCAAGAGGGTGACCCATCACCGGACGGAGAAGGGACGATTAAATTCGCCAAAGGGATCGAGGTAGGTCACGTATTCAAACTTGGAACTAAATATTCCGAAGCGATGAATGCGACATTCCTGGATGAGAACGGACGGTCACAGCCAATGATCATGGGTTGTTACGGTATTGGCGTTTCACGCACACTTGCTGCCGTAGCGGAGCAATTCAACGATGATAAAGGGTTGGTATGGCCAACGAATTTAGCGCCATACCAAGTCCATTTGATTCCAATCAATGTAAAAGATGAAGCACAGAATGCCCTTGCAGAGGATTTGTATACGGATCTTAAGGCAAAAGGCATGGATGTTCTGATGGATGATCGTCAAGAGCGTGCAGGGGTCAAATTTGCAGATTCTGACTTGATCGGTCTTCCGGTGAGGGTGACGGTCGGTAAAAAGGCTTCTGAAGGAATCGTCGAAGTGAAAATCCGTCAAACGGGTGAAGTGCTTGAAATTGAAAAAACTGAACTGGCGCAAAAGCTTCTAGAAATAATGGGATGAATTTAAGAGGGGATTCGGGCATCATTCATTTGGATGATGCCTTTCCTTTTCGTGCATAAAGATAGTAGTGAATGCTTTGCAGTATGATATAATAGCCTCTGATATCAGAGTGAAGATGAATAATATCTTAAGAGATAATAGATAGGGGAGAGAGGAAATGGATCAAAATCCAAATAGCGGTAGAGAGAGATTTCAACTCTTGCTCCAGCAAATGGGCTTGGTTGAGGATGCCTTTGTGAATTTTTTCATCGGTGCCGAAATTGATAAGCTCTCGATTGAGAGGGAGTCCAAAACATGGCATTTTGCCTTCAATATACCTGCATTAATACCTTGCAGTGTTCATACAAGATTTGCCACGCAACTAGCGAGTACTTTTTCTCATATTGCCAAGGTGACCTTCACCTTGAATGTGGCTAATCCTCAAGTGACGGAACAACTGATTAAAGAATATTGGAAGAATTGTATTGGGGAGCTCGAAGGCATGTCGCCTGCCCTTTTGTCGCTTTTGAATGAACAAGAGCCCGCAGTCAATGGATATAAGCTGATTGTAAGTGCCCGAAATGATACAGAGGCAGGCCAGTTGAAACGGAAATACTCCGGCATCATTTCGAATATATACCAAACCTTTGGCTTTCCTCCGCTGACCCTGGAGGCGGAAGTGAAGGAAACGGTATCGAATCCTGATTACCAGAAATTCTTGGAAGAGAAACAAAAAGAAGACGCGGAAAAGGGCCTTGCTGCATTAGTGGAAATGCAGAAGAAGGAATCGGAAAAAGGCAGTGATGATGGCGGCTACGATGGTCCCGTTAAAATTGGCTATACGATTAAAGAAGATGCAGATTTCCGCAGGATTGAACAAATTATCGATGAAGAGCGCAGGATTGCGATTGAAGGCTTCGTCTTTGATGCAGAGGTGCGTGAGCTTCGCAGCGGGCGCAGTCTTTTGACATTTAAAGTTACCGATTATACAAGTTCGATATTAGTGAAGATGTTTTCGCGTGACAAAGAGGATGCTGCCATTCTTGCCCGTGTGAAAAAAGGGATGTGGGTACGTGCACAAGGAAGCATCCAAAACGATACATTCGTACGTGACCTGGTGATGATCGCAAATGATATCAATGAAATTTCCAAGCAAGGCCGCCAGGATAAGGCTCCTGAAGGGGAAAAACGTGTGGAACTGCACATGCACACGCCGATGAGCCAGATGGATGCAGTGACACCTACGTCCGCACTTGTTGCGCAGGCTGCAAAGTGGGGGCATAAAGCTGTTGCCATCACGGATCATGCAGGGGCACAATCTTTCCCTGAAGCTTATAGTGCAGGCAAAAAGAATGGTATCAAAATCCTTTATGGCGTTGAAGTGAATCTTGTGAATGACGGAGTGCCTATCGTCTATAACGAAGCGCATATATCTCTGGCAGATGCCACCTATGTCGTGTTTGACGTTGAGACGACAGGGCTTTCAGCCGTTTATGATACGATTATCGAATTTGCTGCAGTGAAAATTCGTGACGGTGATATCATCGACCGCTTCGAGTCATTTGCTAATCCGCATCATCCGTTATCGAACACGACGATAGAGTTGACGGGAATCACCGATGACCTTGTCGAAAACGCGCCTGAAGTCGCAGAAGTATTGGAGAAGTTCAAGGCATGGGCCGGGGATGCAATCCTGGTTGCCCACAATGCTGCTTTCGATATGGGGTTTTTGAATATTGGCTATAAAAACATCGGATATCCTAAGGCATCCAACCCTGTCCTGGATACGTTGGAGCTTGCCCGGTTCCTTTACCCGGAGTTTAAAAATCACCGATTAAATACATTGTGCAAAAAGTTCGATATCGATTTGACCCAGCATCACAGGGCCATTTATGATGCCGAAGCCACAGGGTACCTTATGCTGAAGATGCTGAAGGATGCAATGGCAAAAGAAATTACCCATCACGATCAGCTTAATGACAATATGGGTAAAGGAAATGCTTATCAACGTTCCCGCCCATCCCATTGCACATTGATTGCGCAAACGCAGGCAGGACTAAAAAACCTTTTCAAATTAATATCGATATCACATATTGATTATTATTATCGTGTGCCACGGTTGCCGCGTTCACAGCTTAAGAAGTATCGTGAAGGAATCCTGGTCGGTTCGGGCTGTGATAAAGGGGAAGTATTTGAAGGAATGATGCAAAAGGGCTTCGAGGAAGTCGTCGATATTGCCGAATTTTACGATTATCTTGAAATCCATCCGAAGGAAGTTTATCAGCACTTGATTGAGTTGGAGTATGTCCGCGATGAAAAATCGTTGGAAACGATCATCTCCAATATCGTCAAGCTTGGTGAAAAACTGGACAAACCAGTGGTAGCCACAGGGAATGTTCATTATCTGGACCCCAATGATAAAATTTACCGCAAGATCCTCGTGAATTCACAGGGGGGAGCAAATCCGCTCAATCGTCACAAGCTGCCCGACGTGCATTTCCGGACAACGGATGAGATGCTGCGGGAGTTCTCCTTCCTTGGCGCCGATAAGGCTAAGGAGGTCGTGGTGGCGAACACGAATAAAATCGCTGATATGATCGAGGATATCAAGCCTATCAAGGATGAGCTATATACACCTAAAATTGAAGGTGCAGAAGAAGAAATGCGCGAGATGAGTTATGGCATGGCAAGGAAGATATATGGTGACAACCTGCCGGAAATCGTGGAAGCCCGTCTTGAGAAAGAATTGAAAAGCATCATTGGCCATGGGTTTGCCGTCATTTATTTAATCTCCCATAAATTAGTTAAAAAATCGCTGAATGACGGGTATCTCGTTGGTTCCAGGGGCTCTGTCGGATCATCCTTCGTAGCAACGATGACCGAAATTACAGAGGTAAACCCGCTTCCGCCTCATTATGTATGTCCGGAGTGCAAGAAATCCGAATTCTTCAATGACGGATCCGTAGGTTCCGGGTTTGACCTGCCAGATAAAGACTGTCCGGATTGTGAAATCCCATATACTAAAGACGGCCATGACATTCCGTTTGAAACCTTCCTTGGATTCAAAGGGGATAAGGTTCCCGATATCGATTTGAACTTCTCCGGTGAATATCAGCCGAAGGCCCATAATTATACGAAGGTCCTATTCGGTGAGGAGTATGTATATCGTGCAGGTACGATTGGTACGGTAGCTGAAAAAACGGCTTATGGGTACGTGAAGGGATATTCCGCTGATAACAACATCCACATGCGCGGCGCTGAAACGGACCGGCTTGTCGCTGGGTGCACGGGTGTGAAACGGACAACGGGACAGCATCCGGGCGGAATCATTGTCGTGCCGGATTATATGGATATTTATGATTTCACCCCAATTCAATTCCCGGCGGATGACCGGAATTCCGAGTGGAAAACGACGCACTTCGATTTCCATTCCATCCATGATAATATTTTGAAACTCGATATACTCGGACATGATGATCCAACTGTCATCCGTATGCTCCAAGATTTGAGCGGAATCGATCCAAAGACCGTTCCAACGGATGATCCTGAAGTGATGAAAATTTTCAGCAGCACGGAATCATTGGGAGTGACCGAAGACCAGATCATGTGTAAAACGGGTACACTCGGCATTCCCGAATTCGGTACGCGGTTCGTACGGCAAATGCTTGAGGATACGAAGCCTACCACATTCTCCGAGCTTGTTCAGATTTCTGGACTGTCACATGGTACGGATGTATGGCTGAGCAATGCACAGGAGCTGATTCACAACCGGATATGTACACTGAGTGAGGTTATTGGGTGCCGGGATGATATTATGGTTTATCTCATTTATCAAGGACTAGAACCTTCCTTAGCATTCAAGATCATGGAATCGGTGCGGAAAGGGAAAGGTCTATCTGAGGAATTCGAAGAGGAAATGCGCAAAAATGAAGTGCCGGAATGGTATATCGATTCATGTAAGAAAATAAAATACATGTTCCCGAAAGCTCATGCTGCAGCCTATGTGTTGATGGCTGTCCGGATTGCTTATTTCAAGGTGCATCTGCCCTTATTATATTATGCAGCTTACTTCACGGTGCGCGCCGATGACTTTGAAATCGACGCCATGACTAGAGGATCGCAAGCGATCAAAGGGAAAATGGAAGAAATCATGGTTAAGGGATTGGACGCTTCCACAAAGGAAAAGAATACATTGACCGTTCTTGAATTGGCTTTGGAAATGTGTGAACGCGGCTATGCATTCGCTAAGGTTGATTTGTACAAATCCAGTGCGGACCAGTTCATAATTGAAGGAAACACTTTGATACCGCCTTTCAATTCGATACCAGGCCTTGGTACGAATGCTGCCATCAATATCGTCAACGCACGCAAGAATGGCGAATTCCTTTCGAAGGAAGATCTGCAGCAACGGGGGAAAGTTTCCAAGACCATCCTTGAATATCTTGATAAGCAAGGATGCCTGGAGTCATTGCCTGAACAAAATCAATTATCCTTATTTTAATGTGGGGATGAGTTCCAAAAAGGAAGAAACAGACATGATATTTGCATAAATATCTTGATTATGGTATATTTTTATTGGAAATACTAAGAGGAACCAATGGCAAGAGTGGGGAAACCCACTCTTTCGTGTTGTATTGACCATTTAATTTTGAATCCGAAACCAAGCGCATACAACGCACGTATGGAGGAAACAAATGAGTAAAAAGGTAACGGAAGTTGTAGAGGAATTAGCATTACCAATTCTTGAGGAATTGCAGCTTGAATTAGTTGAAGTGGAGTATGTGAAGGAAGGTAAAAGCTGGTTCCTTCGAGTATACATTGATAAAGAAACAGGCGTAGATATTGAAGATTGCGGAAATGTGAGTGAAAAACTCAGTGAAAAGCTTGATGAGGTTGATCCGATTCCACAAAATTATTTTCTCGAAGTTTCATCTCCCGGAGCAGAAAGGCCTCTGAAAAAAGAGAAGGATTTCCTTAATGCTATCGGTAAAAATGTTTACATAAAAACATACGAGCCCATTTTAGATGAAAAAGAATTCGAAGGAACCCTAACCAGTTTCGATGGTAAAGAAGTGACGCTGGAAGTCAGGATCAAGACACGAAAGAAAACGATCGTCATACCATTCGAAAAGGTAGCCAAAGCAAGACTGGCGATTACCTTCTCTTAAGTCAAGTAAATCATTAATTAAATATCCGTAAGGGGGATCACCATGGGCAATGAGTTATTGGATGCTCTCTATATTTTAGAAAACGAAAAAGGAATTTCCAGGGAAGTTTTGATCGACGCGATTGAAGCTGCTCTTATATCGGCATATCGCCGTAACTTTAACCAAGCGCAAAATGTACGTATCGACTTGAATCTTGGTAAAGGAACGATGCGTGTATTCGCTAGAAAAGACGTTGTTGACGAAGTATTCGATTCACGTCTGGAAATTTCTGTTGAAGAAGCAAGAGCAATTGATCCCAACTATCAGTTAGAGGACGTTGTCGAGATGGAAGTTACGCCTAAGGATTTCGGCCGTATTGCTGCCCAAACTGCGAAACAAGTCGTCACTCAAAGGGTTCGTGAAGCAGAGCGAGGCATCATTTATGCCGAATTCATCGACCGCGAGGAAGATATCATGACTGGCATCGTTCAACGCCAGGATTCCCGTTTCATCTATGTAAGCCTAGGAAAAATCGAAGCTTTGCTTCCAGTGAATGAGCAAATGCCGAATGAACAATATAAACCCCATGATCGCATCAAGGTTTTCATCACGAAAGTCGAAAAGACGTCGAAGGGCCCGCAAATTTTTGTATCCCGCTCACATCCTGGACTTTTAAAACGTTTATTCGAAATCGAAGTGCCTGAAATTTTCGATGGAACGGTGGAAATTAAGTCAGTTGCCCGCGAAGCAGGCGACCGTTCGAAGATCTCCGTTCATTCAGATAACGAAGAAGTCGATCCTGTCGGTTCCTGTGTAGGCCAAAAAGGACAACGTGTTCAGGCCATCGTCAATGAACTGAAAGGCGAAAAAATCGATATTGTCAAATGGTCGGAGAACCCGGTCATTTTCGTAGCGAATGCTTTAAGTCCTTCCAAGGTCCTTGAAGTCATCGTAAAAGAAGAAGAAAAAGCGACGACCGTCATCGTCCCTGATTATCAATTATCCCTGGCAATTGGTAAGCGTGGACAAAATGCCCGTTTGGCTGCCAAGCTTACTGGCTGGAAAATTGATATCAAGAGTGAAACGGAAGCACGTGAAGCTGGGATCTATCCAGTGGAAGAACAGGAATTCCTTTTAAGCAGAGATAGTTATGTTAATGAAGAGGATACAGATTTCGAAGAGGATAACGAGTAATCCAGAGGTGAAAAAAGATGAATAGCCGAAAAAAAATCCCGATGCGCAAATGTGTGGCGACAGGCGAAATGAAGCCCAAGAAGGAACTCATCCGCATCGTTCGATCTAAAGAAGGGGAAGTCAGCCTTGATCCGACCGGAAAGAAATCGGGAAGGGGAGCTTATTTGACTCTTGATCGGGATATTATCGAGCTGGCCAAAAAGAAAAACGTGCTGGCTAATCACCTTAGTACCCAAATCGATTCTTCCCTTTATGAACAATTGCTTGAATTAGTGAATAAGGAGAAAAACTAAACATCATGACCCAACAACAACAATGGATGTCTCTATTAGGATTGGCCAATCGAGCACGCAAGCTAATTTCGGGTGAAGAATTAGTGGTTAAAGAGATTAGAAGCGGTAATGCCAAAGTTGTTATTTTATCCGCGGACGCTTCAAAAAACACTGAAAAAAAAATATCTGATAAGTGCGCATTTTATCAGGTTCCTTTAAAAAGAGTCGAAAGCAGGTCCATGCTCGGCCATGCGATAGGCAAGGATGCTAGAGTTGCCGTCGCAGTTCTGGATGAAGGTTTTGCACAAAAACTCCGAACGCTGCTCGATTAAATTTTACGGGGGTGAACGTATGACAAAATTGCGTGTATATGAATATGCAAAACAAAAGAACGTTTCAAGCAAGGATGTAATAAATAAACTTAAAGAAATGAATATAGAGGTAACAAACCATATGACAGCATTAGACGATTCAACTGTAAATAAATTAAACGATTCAATTAAACCTAAAAACGAAGATAAAAGCCAAGCTGCTGAACCGAAAGCTAACGCCACCGTTGCAAAATACGAAGCGGAAGCAGATGAGAAAAGCACGGTAAATAAAGAAAAGCTTAAGAAAAAACCACCAGTTAAACCTGTAGGCACGAAAAAACCGGCAGGCCAGTTTAACCGGAACAGAAATAACAAAAATAAAAATAACAAACAAAGACAACAAGCGCCAGCAGCTCCTGTTACAAAGCGTAAAGAACGGGAATTGCCAGAGAAAATTACGTTCTATGAGTCTTTGACCGTCATGGAGCTTGGAAAAAAACTTCACCGTGAACCTTCAGAAATCATCAAAAAGCTCTTTATGCTTGGTGTCATGGCTACAATCAACCAAACCTTGGATAAAGACGCGATTGAATTGATTTGTGCTGAGTACGGTGTAGTGGCTGAAGAGGAAATCCGTGTCGACCTAACCGATCTTGAATCATTGGTGACTGAAGATGCTTCTGAAGATTTGATTGAACGTCCGGCCGTCGTAACGATTATGGGACACGTTGACCATGGTAAAACGACATTGCTTGATTCAATTCGCCATACTAAAGTAACGGAAGGCGAAGCTGGCGGAATCACGCAGCATATCGGTGCCTATCAAGTCAAAGTAAACGACAAGAAAATCACATTCCTTGATACGCCAGGACATGCCGCGTTTACAACAATGCGTGCCCGTGGTGCTCAGGTTACGGATATCACGATCCTGGTCGTTGCAGCGGATGATGGCGTTATGCCACAAACGGTTGAAGCCATCAACCATGCCAAAGCGGCTGAAGTTCCAATTATCGTCGCTGTAAATAAAATGGATAAAGAAGCGGCCAATCCAGACCGCGTTATGCAAGAATTGACTGAGCACGGTCTAGTTTCTGAAGCATGGGGCGGAGATACCATTTTCGTACCTATTTCAGCGAAAAATGGTGAAGGCATCGATAGCTTGCTTGAAATGATCCTGCTTGTAAGTGAAGTGGAGGAGTATAAAGCGAATCCGACCCGTAAAGCAAACGGAACGGTCATCGAAGCACGTTTGGATAAAGGACGCGGCTCTGTTGCGACATTGCTTGTTCAAAACGGTACGTTGAAAGTCGGAGATCCGATCGTTATCGGTAATACGTTCGGACGTGTGCGTGCAATGGTCAATGATCTTGGCCGCCGTGTGAAGGATGCAGGTCCGTCCACACCGGTTGAAATCACTGGATTGAACGAAGTTCCACAAGCTGGCGATCGTTTCATCGTCTTTGAAGATGAGAAAACGGCCCGTCAAGTTGGGGAAGTTCGTGCGCAAAGACAGTTGGCTTCACAACGTAATGAAAAATCCCGTGTAACGCTTGATACATTGTTCGAGCAAATGAAAGAAGGGGAAATTAAGGAATTGAACATCATCTTGAAAGCGGATGTTCAAGGTTCTGCGGAAGCAGTTGCAGCCTCCCTGAATAAAATAGAAGTGGAAGGCGCTAAAGTGAAAATCATTCACACTGGCGTCGGGGCCATCACTGAGTCGGATATCATCCTTGCGACAGCTTCGAATGCCATCGTCATCGGATTTAACGTCCGTCCTGACGTGAATGCGAAGCGGGCAGCTGAATCGGAAAATGTCGATGTCCGTCTTCACCGCATCATCTATAAAGCGATAGAAGAGATCGAGTCGGCGATGAAAGGGATGCTTGATCCTGAATTCGAAGAAAAAATCATCGGTCAGGCTGAAGTCCGTACGACTTTCAAAGTATCTAAGGTCGGCACGATTGCCGGTTCATATGTTACTGAAGGGAAAATCACACGCGATAGCGGAATCCGCTTGATTCGTCAAGGTGTCGTCATTTTCGAAGGTGAAATTGATGCGTTGAAACGTTTTAAAGATGACGTTAAAGAAGTGGCAACGAACTATGAGTGCGGGATCACCATTAAAAATTACAATGACCTTAAAGAAGGCGATGTAATCGAAGCATATGTAATGGAAGAGATCGAGCGTAAATGATCGTTGGCTCTGCCCAATGTGAATGCATCATCCATGACACCCATTCATTGAAAGAAAAACGAGCCGTGCTGCAGCGTGTCATCACACGGCTTAAACAAAAGTTCAATATATCGGTAGCCGAAACCGATTTTCAGGATTTATGGCAGCGAACGAAGATCACGATCGTAACCGTAACATCCTCAAGGAAGGCTACTGAGAGGGAACTTCAAAATGCCCTTAAATTTCTAGATTCTTTTCCGGAACTAGAGCGAACAATAACAGATATAGACTGGCTTTAGGCTATCGAGGTGATATTATGAGCCTTCGTTCAAATCGTGTTGGCGAACAAATGAAAAAAGAGCTGAGTGAAATTATCGGCCGCAAAATAAAAGACCCAAGGATCGGATTTGTAACCGTAACGGACGTTGCGGTTACAGGAGATCTACAACAGGCAACTGTTTACATTTCCGTTCTGGGTGACCAGGAGCAACGGGAAAAAACACTGCAAGGGCTAGCAAAGGCCAAAGGATTCATGCGTTCAGAAATCGGGCAAAGAATCCGTCTTCGTAAAACGCCTGAGCTGTTTTTTGAATTTGATGAATCGGTCGATTATGGCAATCGCATCGAGTCATTGATTTCCCAAATCAATTCAGAGGATAAACCGGCTGAAAAAGACGAAGAATAAGCAAGCAGTAAAAAGGAGGCCGACTCAAAAAGTGCTTTGCACTTCTTGAAGTCGGCTCCTTTTTTTTTGAAAATGAATGATGAGGTGACAGCCATGAACGGCATTCTTCCATTATGGAAACCAAAGGGAATGACATCCCATGATTGTGTTTTTAAATTAAGAAAGATATTGAAAACAAAAAAGGTTGGGCATACGGGAACGCTTGATCCTGATGTGACAGGGGTTTTGCCGATTTGTATCGGCAGGGCAACGAAAGTCGCCGAGTATTTGACAGAAGCCGGCAAGGCATACGAAGGGGAAGTGACCCTTGGCTTTTCCACGACAACAGAGGATGCAAGCGGTGAAAAAGTCGAGGAGAAAACCATCGATGAAGTGATTACGCGGGAACGGATCCTGGAAGTGCTGGAATCATTGACAGGGAAAATCGAACAGACGCCGCCGATGTTTTCAGCTGTGAAGGTGAACGGGAAGAAATTGTATGAATATGCCCGGGCAGGCATTGAAGTGGAGAGGCCGACAAGGGAGGTCACCATCTACGATATAACCCTTCTCGATGATCGTACGGAATTCACCGGAGAAACGATTTCTTTTCGATTTCGCGTCAAGTGCAGCAAAGGAACGTATATCAGGACTCTTGCGGTCATGATGGGTGAAAAGCTTGGTATACCTGCCCATATGTCAGATTTGACCCGGATTGAATCAGCCGGCTTCAAGCTTGATGACTGTTTGACGTTCGCGGAGGTCGAAGCATTCATGGAAACTGGACAATCGGATGATTTTCTATTGCCTTTAGAGCGTGGATTATTTCATTTGCCGAAATGTAAGATTAGTGATAAAGTAGCAAAGAAAGTACTCAACGGTGCGGTATTGGAACAAACAGGGGATGTTGCTGCCGAAAAAGGGGAGCCCTTTGTGATGGTGGACCCATCCGATAAGGCAATTGCCATTTATCAAGTACATCCGACAAAAGAAGGATTAATTAAACCTGTAAAAGTATTGGCACAAGAATCATAGACCGTTTTGCCGTCGGAAAGAGGAGATTGAAAGGTGAAAGTGATTGCAATAGAGCATCCTCATCAATTTAATTCGGATGATTTTCCTGAGCTTGTTATGGCGCTTGGTTTTTTTGATGGGATACATAAAGGCCATCAGATCGTTATACAAACCGCCAAGCAAAAAGCCGATGAAATGAACCTGAAGTCAGCCGTCATGACATTTGATCCGCATCCTTCTGCAGTCTTGGGAAGGAAAACGGAAAATATCCGCTATATTACCCCGCTTGAAGATAAGGTGGCTATCATCGAGTCGATGGAGATAGATTATTTATTCATTGTCCATTTCAGCAAGGAGTTCGCTTCGGTATTGCCGGAACGGTTCGTTGACGAATACATTGTAGGGTTAAATGTCCGCCACGTAGTCGCAGGCTTTGATTATTCATATGGCCGTTATGGTCAAGGTTCGATGGAAGATCTGCCTGTTTACGCACAGGGAAGGTTTTCACAGACGGTAGTCGCCAAGCAGACACTCGAAGATGAAAAAGTTAGCTCGACAAGAATCAGGGAGACCCTTGGCAATGGTGATTTCACCGATTTTTATCATTTGGCGGGCCGCCGCTTCATAACGAAGGGGCATGTCGTTCACGGTGAAAAAAGGGGCAGGAAGCTAGGATTCCCCACCGCTAATATAGAAGTGAGCGATGATTACATTTTCCCTGCTTCTGGCGTATATGCTGTCAGGATCAACATAGGCGGCAAATGGTATCATGGGGTCTGCAATGTCGGTTATAAACCCACGTTCCATGAGGAAAAACCTAAATATCCTACTGTGGAGGTCCATGCATTGGATTTTTCGGGGGATATTTATGGCAGCCAGGTTTCTGTCGAATGGCATGTTAGACTTCGGAGCGAACAGAAGTTTTCCGGGCTTGAATCATTGGTTGCCCAGATTGAAGCGGACAAGGAGAATGCGATCGCTTATTTTGCGGAGCTCGAACATAAATAGAATACCGGAAGACAGGACTTGCAATTTTAGTGAAATGCATGTATTCTATTATATGTATGAAAATAACCATTGCTTGGCTAGTCGAGACTCCGACGCTGGCTCGGTAATAGGTGATTTTACAGAATTTTAGGAGGAATAATACTATGGCAATTACACAAGTACGCAAAAACGAACTAATCGCTGAGTTCAGAACTCACGATACTGACACTGGATCTCCAGAAGTGCAAATCGCAGTTTTAACAGAAGAAATCAACAACTTGAACGGTCACTTACGCACTCACAAAAAAGACCACCATTCACGTCGCGGTCTTCTTAAAATGGTAGGTAAACGTCGTAACCTTTTAACTTACCTACGTAACAAAGACGTTACTCGTTACCGTACACTAATTAACAAATTAGGTCTACGTAGATAATTTTTTTTCAGGAAGGCGGGAAATTTCCCGCTTTTTTGATGTTAATCAAATGATTTGGACGTGTTCTACTTTAAGGCTGAGCCTTCGTCCTTGGGACTCGGCGTGAGCCGGGTCTTTTTCCGTTTATAGATGATCAGGATATACATATTCAAATGAATGAAATTTTTATTCATTTTGCTGTTAATGCTTGTTTTTTTCGTGCATAATAGGAATAGTTTGGTTTTTACTTGAGTTCAGTTACTTTCACATATAAATGATTTAATCCAATACAGGTTTAGGTAAACTAAGCCTCTAAGTGAAGATTCAGAGAGGGGTTTAATGAATGGGACAGGAAAAACATACGTATTCATTTGATTGGGCCGGCCGTAATGTTACGGTGGAAATAGGGCAATTGGCCAAACAAGCCAACGGAGCAGTGATGGTCCGTTATGGAGAGACTGCTGTATTAAGTACTGCAACGGCTTCGAAGGAACCGAGAAATGTCGACTTCTTCCCTTTGACAGTCAACTATGAAGAAAGACTTTATGCAGTCGGTAAAATTCCGGGAGGCTTCATCAAGCGTGAAGGCCGGCCAAGTGAAAGGGCGATCCTTGCTAGCCGTTTAATAGACCGTCCGATCCGTCCGTTATTCGCTGACGGCTTCAGGAATGATGTTCAGATCATCAGCATGGTCATGAGTGTCGACCAAGATTGCTCCACGGAAATGGCAGCGATGCTAGGTTCATCCCTGGCGCTTTCTGTTTCCGATATTCCGTTCGAAGGTCCAATTGCAGGAGTGGTTGTGGGAAGAATCAATAATGAATTCATTATTAACCCTACTGTCGACCAACTTACTCAAAGTGACATCAATCTGACGGTTGCCGGTACTAAAGATGCCATCAACATGGTTGAGGCAGGAGCGAATGAGGTACCTGAAGAAACGATGCTCGAAGCCATCATGTTTGGCCATGACGAAATCAAGAAGGTCATTGCATTCCAGGAGAAAATCGTTGCGGAGATCGGCAAAGAGAAAATGCAGATCGCTTTATATAAAGTGGATGCGGACCTTGAAGCGGAAGTGAAGGGCCATTGTGAAGCGGACTTGAACAAAGCAGTGCAAGTTCAGGAAAAACATGCTCGCGAAGATGCGATTAAAGTGGTAAAAGATCGTGTATTGGCCAATTATGAAGAAGAGACAGATGAAGCTAAGCTAAAACAAATCAAAGAAATCCTGAATAAATTGGTTAAATCCGAAGTCCGTCGTTTGATCACGGAAGAAAAAGTGCGTCCGGATGGCCGAAATCCTGATGAAATCAGACCACTATCTTCAGAAGTCACCATTTTGCCGCGTACACATGGCTCTGGATTGTTCACACGTGGACAAACCCAAGCGCTTTCGATTTGTACATTAGGTGCATTGGGTGATGTCCAGATTTTGGACGGCCTTGGAACCGAAGAGTCAAAACGCTTTATGCATCACTACAACTTCCCGCATTTCAGTGTAGGTGAAACGGGCCCGATCCGTGGAGCAGGCCGCCGGGAAATCGGTCATGGTGCACTTGGTGAAAGAGCCTTGGAGCCAGTCATCCCTAATGACAAAGATTTTCCTTATACGATCAGGCTTGTGTCTGAAGTCCTTGAATCGAACGGTTCAACTTCACAAGCAAGTATTTGTGCAAGCACTTTGGCAATGATGGATGCTGGGGTACCATTGAAAGCTCCAGTTGCCGGAATAGCAATGGGACTTGTCAAAACTGGCGAGCACTATACGATCCTAACTGACATTCAAGGCATGGAAGATCATCTGGGTGACATGGACTTTAAAGTCGCTGGAACTTCAAAAGGTGTCACTGCACTGCAAATGGATATCAAAATTGAAGGTCTTTCAAAGGAAATACTTGAAGAAGCATTGCTTCAAGCGAAACATGGTCGGATGCATATTTTGGAATCCATGATGTCAACCATCAATCAACCGCGTGAACAATTATCCAAATATGCTCCTAAAATCGTTACAATGTCCATCAACCCGGATAAAATCCGTGATGTCATTGGACCGAGCGGAAAACATATCAATAAGATCATTGAAGAAACTGGCGTGAAAATCGACATCGAACAAGATGGAACGGTGTTCATCTCATCAACAGATGAGCCAATGATTCAAAAAGCTAAGAAAATCATTGAGGATATCGTGCGTGAAGTCGTGGTGGGTGAACTTTATTTAGGTAAAGTGAAACGCATTGAAAAATTCGGTGCATTCGTTGAAATCTTCAATGGTAAAGACGGTTTGGTACATATTTCTGAACTGGCTGAAGAAAGAGTCGGAAAAGTGGAAGATGTCGTTTCACTTGGAGATGAGCTATTGGTGAAAGTAACCGAGATTGACAAGCAAGGCAGGGTGAACCTTTCCCGTAAAGCCGTCCTGAAAGAGCAAAAAGAGGCAGCCAACCCTTCTCAATCGTAATAGAAATAAATGTTCCCGGCATGCGATTCCTTGTGAATCTGCATGCTTTTTCTATTGAATGGGCAAATGGCCGGTTCAAGGGATATGGCATTAAAAAGATGACATGTTCTACCTTGTCCGTTTTCTTCATACATTTTGGTATGAAGGGGGCGGAAAAAATGAATAATAAATGGAAGCAGATAGTTGCGATAAGTGCCATTGCAGGTATATCATGGTTATTAGTGCAAAATCCATATACACAGCTTTATCTGGCCCAATTGACGGATGATTCAGTTGCTACGATGAAGCAAGAAGATGAAATTCTTTTACAAATCAAAGATTCAGCAAAAAAATATGAGGTTGCGCCGCAGGATGCCCGAATAGATTCGGTCTGGAAAACCGTTCCTGCCTATAATGGCCTTAAGGTCAACATTGATGATTCATATAAAGCCATGAAGAAGGCGGGCGAGTTCGATGAGGATAAACTGGTACTCGAGCAGGTCCCTGCGAAAGTACATTTAAACGATCTCGATCCCGCTCCGATTTACCGTGCCCATCCTGAAAAGCAGGTGGTTTCATTTTTAATCAATGTGGCTTGGGGGAATGAATACTTACAGGATATGCTGGCTGTATTAAAAAAGAATAACGTCAAGGCCACCTTCTTCCTGGAGGGTAATTGGACCAAGAAAAATCCGGAATTGGCCAAAATGATCAAGGATGGGGGCCATGAAATTGGCAATCACTCCTATTCACATCCCAATATGCAGAATATATCGGCACAGGCTACACGTGAAGAACTTCGAAAAACGAACGAAGTCATTGAAGCAGTGACAGGCTCAAAAATGAAATGGTTCGCCCCGCCAAGCGGCAGCTACCGGGACGAAACGGTTCAAATCGCCGATTCTTTGGGCATGGAGACCGTCATGTGGAGTGTCGATACGATTGACTGGCAAAAGCCAAGTCCTGAAGTCCTTCAACAACGAGTGCTTTCCAAGGTTCACCCGGGGGCGTTCATCTTGATGCATCCTACGGAATCTACCGCAAAATCGTTGGAAGCGCTGATTATAGAAATAAAAAAGAAAGACCTGGATGTCGTTACCGTTTCAGAAGCAGTAGATGAGAAACGATTGATCCCATAATATTTGGGTTACATTAGCAGCATAGAATGCTTGGGAGGAATGTTAGTTGATTAAGAAATACACGTGTCAAAATGGAGTAAGAATCGTATTGGAAAATATACCAACAGTACGCTCGGCAGCCATCGGAGTATGGATTAAAACCGGTTCCCGAAATGAAACCCCTGAATTGAATGGAGTTTCACATTTTCTGGAGCACATGTTTTTCAAAGGGACAACAACAAGGAATGCACGTGAAATTGCCGAGTCGTTCGATAGCGTCGGAGGCCAAGTGAATGCATTCACCTCAAAGGAATATACATGCTATTATGCAAAAGTAATGGATAACCATGCTAGCTATGCACTTGAAATCCTTGCAGATATGTTCTTTAATTCAACCTTCGATGAGGAAGAGCTGAAAAAAGAAAAAAATGTCGTCTATGAAGAGATTAAAATGTATGAAGACACACCGGATGATATTGTTCACGACCTCTTAAGCCAGGCAGTATATGAAAAACATCCGCTGGGCTATCCAATCCTGGGTACGGAGGAAACGCTTGAAACATTCAATAGTGAAACACTGAAGAAATACGTCCATGATATGTATACACCAGATAAAGTGGTAATCTCCATAGCTGGGAATGTCGATGAAAAGTTGATTCAAGAAGTCGAAAGCTACTTTGGCTCGTATCAAGGAGGGGAACACCGTCCTGAATTGATCAAGCCAGCTTTTCATGAAAATAGGATCACTCGTAAAAAAGAAACGGAGCAAGCCCACTTATGCCTTGGGTACAAAGGATTGGAAATCGGCAATGATAAAACATACAGCTTGATTACCTTGAACAATATTCTTGGGGGAAGCATGAGCAGCCGTTTATTCCAGGACGTAAGGGAGCAACGCGGCCTTGCCTATTCCGTATATTCTTATCACTCCAGCTACCAAGATAGCGGCTTGGTGACAGTCTATGGCGGGACAGGCACAAGCCAATTGGATAGCCTGTATGAAACGATTCAGGAAACATTGGATACATTAAAAAGGGACGGCATCACTGAAAAGGAATTGCGCAATAGTAAAGAGCAGCTTAAAGGCAGCTTGATGCTTAGTCTTGAAAGCACGAATAGCCGCATGAGCCGAAATGGCAAGAATGAGCTCATGTTAGGTGAGCACCGTTCCCTCGATGATATCATCATCAAGATTGACGAGGTGACGGAAGGTACCGTAAATGAACTGGCAAACCAAATCTTTACGGAGCACTCCCTGTCATTGGTGAGCCCCCTGGAAAACTGGGACAAATAATAATCAAAACGTCTGATCTTCCTCTGCAAATGGAAGGTTGGGCTTTTTTTTTGCGAAAAATCATGAAAATGGAAGGGGCGGGAGATGTGGACAATATTTGCGGAAAAGCCTTCTAAGTTTTTCTTTTTCGGATATAGATGGATTATAAGGTGAAAAAGGAGGAGCTATAAGTGAGATTGAGTGAAATGAGCGGTAAGGAGATAGTCGATGTAAACAGGGCGGAACGATTGGGGGTCCTCGGACAGACGGATCTGGAAATAGACGAAACTGGACAAATTACCACGTTGATCATCCCATCGGTCAAATGGTTCGGCCTTATGAGGAATGGAAGTGAAATCCGCGTACCTTGGAACCATATAAAAAAAATCGGGACGGATATGGTGATCATTGATTTCCAGGAAGGGCTTTCGAAAGATGGGGAGCATATGGACGGATAGAGCATGCTTACAGATCGGAGTCCTCTATGGCATGCTTCCCATGAATAGTCAAAAAACGCCTCAGCTGCGGATAGCTAAGGCGTTTTTTCTTTTCTTATCACCGTTTTTTAACTGAAAACATAAGATGGCAGGGTAACTAGAGAATGTCGGAAAAACTTAAATTGCTTCTTGAAGGGCATGTCCCTTGAAGCGAGGATGTTTAGGATCTTTTATATGAAGAAGGTGACGGTTTTAATGCTCACAGGTATGCAAATCGCTGTAATTGGTGGAGATGCGCGTCAGCTCGAAGTTGTCCGTAAACTGACGGAGCTTGATGCGAAGCTATTATTAGTTGGTTTTGAACAGCTCGACCATGCTTTTACCGGAGCGGTTAAGGAAAAAATGGAAGATATAAATTTCAAGGAAATTGATTCAGTAATCCTGCCTGTCCGGGGGACGGATCCTGATGGAAAAGTGGAAACGATTTTTTCCAGCGAAGAGGTTGTCTTGACGGAAGAAATGATAAAAGATACCCCGGCACACTGCATTTTTTATGCAGGGATCAGTAATAACTACCTCAATGAAATTTTTCAGAATGCGGACCGCAAACTTGTTCTCTTGTTCGAACGCGATGATGTGGCCATTTATAATTCAATTCCTACCGTGGAGGGTGCAATCATGATGGCCATCCAGCATACCGATTTTACAATCCATGGTTCGAATGTAGCTGTTCTTGGTTTAGGAAGGGTCGGCATGAGTGTAGCCAGATCATTCCATGCTCTTGGAGCGAAAGTTAAAGTAGGGGCCAGAAAAAGTGAAGATATTGCAAGGATAAGCGAAATGTCACTAAGCCCTTTTCAGTTAAAGGATCTAGCTGCAGAAATGAAAAATGTTGATATTTGTATCAATACGATTCCTTTTCAAATCATTACGGCAAACGTGCTGGCAAATATGCCCGTTCACACATTAATCATCGACCTTGCTTCAAAACCGGGGGGGACGGATTTTCGTTATGCTGAAAAAAGGGGAATAAAGGCGCTGTTGGCACCGAGCTTACCGGGTATAGTAGCCCCGAAAACAGCTGGTCAGATATTGGCGAACGCGCTGGGAGTATTGATTCAGGATGAGTTCAGGAAAAGGAAGGGGAATAAGATATGAGTCTCCAAGGGAAAAGGATTGGTTTTGGATTGACAGGATCACATTGCACATATGATGAAGTATTTCCTGAAATTGAAAAGCTTGTGAATGAAGGGGCGGAGGTCATCCCAATCGTAACATCGACCGTGCAGAATACGGAAACGCGTTTTGGGAAGGGTGATGATTGGGTTGAAAGAATTGAAAAATTGACGGGGAATCGAGTCGTTGATACAATCGTCAAAGCGGAGCCATTAGGGCCGAAATTGCCACTTGATTGTATGGTGATCGCTCCTTTGACAGGTAACTCAATGAGCAAAATGGCAAATGCCCTTACCGATTCGCCCGTACTTATGGCTGCAAAAGCGACGATGAGAAACCACCGTCCGGTTGTGGTGGCAATATCCACGAACGATGCACTCGGGTTAAATGGTGTCAATCTCATGAGGTTGATGGCAGCAAAGGATATTTATTTCGTTCCGTATGGTCAGGATAATCCTATAGGTAAGCCGAGCTCGATGGTTGCGAGGATGAGCATGATAAGGGACACAATCATATCGGCACTCGAAAGGGAGCAAATTCAGCCAGTCATCGTCGAAAAGTTCAAGGATAGTTTAGACTGATTTTAGTGTTCTGATACGCTCCCATGTGATAATGACTGATTTATATGCAGGGCTTTTCCGTGTGGAAAGTCATAAAAAAACACTACACTACCAGAATATTTTGTTAAAGTCCGACCCTTTGGAATGTTAATGTGTTAAAATTAATGATATTCTGAGCAAGTAGAAATATATCCAATAAATAAAATAATTTTTAGAGATAGAAAAGGAGTATGGACAAATGACTGAGACACAGGGATTGCATATTGCAGTTGTGGGAGCAACTGGAGCAGTGGGACAACAAATGATTTCAACACTCGAACAACGGAATTTACCGATCAAGAAAATCATCTTTTTATCATCGGCTCGTTCCGCAGGAACCAAACTTACGTTTAAGGGCGAAGAAATCGAAGTGCAGGAAGCAAGACCTGAAAGCTTTGAAGGCATCGATATCGCTTTATTCAGTGCTGGAGGAAGCGTGTCTAAGGAATTGGCTCCAGAAGCAGTGAAGCGCGGAGCGATAGTAGTGGATAATACGAGCGCATTCCGCATGGATGAAAATGTGCCGCTTGTCGTGCCTGAAGTAAACGAAGCTGACTTAAGACAGCATAATGGAATCATCGCCAACCCAAATTGTTCAACCATTCAAATGGTCGTGGCATTAGAACCTATCCGCGAGACCTATGGATTATCAAAAATCGTGGTTTCCACCTATCAGGCCGTTTCAGGTGCTGGGGCTGCTGCAATAAATGAATTAAAAGAACAAGCACGCGACTTGCTTGATGATAAAGAAATAGAACCAAGGATTTTACCGGTCAAGGGTGACGAAAAGCATTATCAAATCGCATTCAACGTCATTCCTCAAATCGATAAATTCCAAGATAATGGGTATACGTTTGAAGAAATGAAAATGATTAATGAAACTAAGAAAATCATGCATATGAATGATCTTCCGGTAGCTGCAACATGTGTAAGGCTCCCTGTTGTAACAGGTCATTCGGAATCTGTTTATATTGAAGTGGAAAAAGAAGGAGTGACAGCTTCTCAAATCAAGGATTTGATGAAAACGGCTCCTGGAGTAGTGCTGGAGGATGAACCGGAACATCAAATCTATCCAACGCCTGCTTCTTCCGTTGGCAAAAATGACGTATTCGTCGGTCGGATTCGCAAGGACTTGGATGAGGATAAAGGCTTCCATTTATGGGTGGTTTCCGATAATCTATTAAAGGGAGCAGCCTGGAACTCCGTCCAGATTGCTGAAAGCCTTTTAAAATTAGGTTTAGTGACCGTCAAGTAATAATTCATTCTTAAACATTCGAAAAAAGTGATATCCAACAGAATAGAGAGTTTTTGTCAGCTTCCCGAAGCGGGAAGCTGGCTTATATTTGAGGTGCATATTATGAAAATCATTGTCCAGAAATACGGTGGGACATCCGTTCGTGATGAGGAAAGCCGGTCATTTGCCCGAGGGCATATTGAAAAGGCAATTCAAGAAGGCTTTAAAGTGGTGGTCGTCGTTTCAGCGATGGGGAGGAAGGGCGATCCCTATGCAACGGACACTTTGCTTTCTTTAGTGAATGGCTCGAAAGCAATCCTTTCGAAACGTGAACAGGATCTCCTTATGTCAGTTGGTGAAACGATATCATCGGTAGTATTTACCAACATGCTGTTAGAACACGGTATTGATGCCGTCGCATATACAGGGGCACAGGCGGGATTCTTGACGAATACCGACTATTCAAGTGCGAAAATCATGGAAATGAAATGTGACCGTCTCATGAAAGAATTGGAATTGAAGGATGTAGTCGTCGTAGCAGGATTCCAGGGTGCGGCAAAAAATGGGGATATCACCACCATCGGACGTGGTGGCAGTGATACATCAGCTGCTGCGTTAGGCGCAGCTTTGCAAGCGGAGAGGGTAGATATATTTACGGATGTGGAAGGCATCATGACGGCTGATCCACGAATTGCAGATCTTGCGCGTCCGTTATCAATCGTTTCCTATACCGAAGTTTGCAACATGGCCTATCAAGGTGCGAAGGTGATACATCCACGCGCTGTTGAAATTGCCATGCAGGCAAAAGTGCCGATCCGGATCAGATCCACATACAGCGAAGGTTTGGGGACACTTGTTACAAGTGTGAATAAAGAAAGCCACGGCAGCGATATCCGTGAGAGGCTCGTCACAGGAATTGCCCATGTTCCGAAAATCACACAAATCAAGGTGCGTGCGAAAAAGGATCAATATAATTTACAAGCCGAGGTTTTCAAGGCAATGGCCAACGCCTCCATTTCGGTCGACTTCATCAATATATATCCGAGCGGTGTCGTATATACCGTTTCCGAAGAAATGACGGATCTCGCTCTTTCAATTTTGGCCGAGCTTGGTCACGAACCGGTCATTGAACGGAATTGCGCCAAAGTTTCTGTCGTCGGTGCGGGCATCAACGGAGTGCCTGGTGTTGCTGCGAAGATCGTAACGGCACTTTCGGAGAAGGAAATAGCCATTCTACAATCAGCTGACAGCCATACGACTATATGGGTCTTGGTCAAGGAAGAAGATTTGATAGAAGCTGTTAATTCACTTCACTACGCATTTCAGCTGCATGAACGTGAAATCAAATAATCCGAATTTCAATAAAAGTTTTATGAAGAGGTGTTAGATGATGATATTTGGTAGAGTATCAACTGCAATGGTCACCCCTTTCGATAGCAAGGGAAATATCGATTTGCAAAAAACGACCAAATTGGTCAATTACTTAATAAAGAATGGAACGGACTCCCTTGTACTTTCGGGGACGACGGGGGAATCTCCAACTTTATCTTCGGAGGAGAAGATCGCCTTATTGCGGCATGTCTCCAAGATTGTGGAAAAAAGAGTGCCCATCATCATGGGTACAGGTAGCAACAATACGTATGCTTCCATTGAGCTGACCAAAAAAGCAGAACAAAATGGTGCCGATGCGATCATGCTGGTGGCCCCTTATTATAGCAGGACGAATCAAGAAGGCCTTTATCAACATTTCAAAGCAATCGCAGCGAGCACGACACTGCCTGTAATGATTTATAATATCCCTGGCCGGGCTTCGGTTAACATCGAGCCGGAAACGATCATCCGCCTTTCAAAAATTGCTAATATCTTAGCGGTGAAAGAGGCTAGCGGGGATTTGAATGCAATGACCGAGATCATAGCCGGAACGGATGATGATTTCGCGTTGTACAGCGGGGATGACGCTTTAACTCTCCCAGTCCTTGCAATAGGCGGCGTTGGGGTAGTTTCAGTTGCATCCCATGTTGCGGGCAATGAGTTACAGAAAATAGTCGAGGCATTCATCAGCGGGAATTTGAAAGAGGCAGCCAGGCTGCATCAGGAACTATTACCGCTGATCAAAGGCTTATTTGCCGCCCCAAGCCCGGCACCTGTCAAAACAGCGCTTCAGTTATATGGAATTGATGTGGGGTCCGTCAGGCTGCCGATCGTGCCTTTGACGGAACAGGAACGACTCTCTTTAGCCACTGTATTAAAAAAATAAATAGCCATGGAACAAGCTGATCGTTAAAGATTGGCTTGTTTTTACATAAGCATGCATTCGAATGACAATTCCTTACTAAAGCAGGTTTAAGAATGGGATTTAAGCCCGTTCAATCGAAACCACAGTAGTATAGGTGATGAATATATGATACATATCGGTACCGCTCATTTTTAAAGGAACGGATGAAAAAAAGCAACGAAAAATGGTAAGTGTTGTCATGTTTTTTGAACTTCGGTTATAATGAAAGCATTGGGAAATTATGAACGGGATTTTTTAAGGAGGATATTCGATTGGGTAAAGATAAACATAATGGCATAAAGGTCATTTCTCTTGGAGGACAAGGGGAGCTTGGTAAAAACATGTACGTTGTTGAGGTGAATGAGGATATCTATCTGCTAGATGCAGGTCTGATGCTTCCGGAAGAAGAAATGCTGGGAATCGATGCGGTTATCCCTGATATTTCTTACTTGATCGATAATAAAGAACGTATTCAGGGAATATTCATTACCCATGGTCATGAAGACCATATGGGAGCGCTTGCATATGTTTTGAAATTTTTACCCGTTCCCGTTTATGGAACGAAGCTTACCCTTGCGCTAATTAAAACGAAATTGAAGGAAGATGGCTTTAACGGAAGGGCGACATTTACCGAGATCGATTCCGATTCTCTGTTAAGTTTCCCTCAAGCAGCCGTATCATTTTTCCGGACTAACCATAGCATCCCCGATTCCGTCGGAGTGGTAATCCACACGCGCGATGGCGCCATCGTATATACGGGGGATTTCAAATTCGACCAAGCGGCAAGCGATCTGTATAAACCAGAGATCGGAAAAATGGCCAGTATTGGCGAAGAAGGCGTCCTATGCTTGCTATCGGATAGTACGGGTGCCGAGAGGCCGGGTTACACGCCGTCAGAAGCCATTGTGGCCAAAGACATTACTGAAGCTTTCCTTGCCGCTTCAGGCAGGATCGTCGTTGCGTGCTTCGCTTCGAACATCAACCGGATCCAACATGTTTTCAATGCAGCTGCGGCAAGTCGCAGGAAAGTGGCCGTTGTAGGGAAAAGCCTGCAGCGCGTTTATGAAACAGCATTGAATCTTGGTTATTTAAAGGCAGAAGAAGAGCTGATCATCCCTATAAATGAAATTAGCCAGTATGACGATCGTGAAATCGTCGTATTATCTACAGGCCATCAAGGAGAACCGATTGCGGCGCTTCAAAAAATGGCTAAACAAACTCATAAACAGGTGACGATCAAAAAAGGTGATACCGTACTGATCAGTGCTTCACCGCTCCAGGGAGGCGAACTGATTTTATCCAAAACCGTCGATTTGCTCTATAGGGTTGGCGCTGAAGTGGTATCGTCCAATAAATATAAAGTTCACGTAACGGGACATGGAAGCCAGGAAGAACTGAAAATGATGATCAACCTGATGAATCCTAAATTCTTTATCCCGGTGCATGGTGAATATCGCCAATTATATGCTCACCAAAAAGTAGGAATCGCCGCTGGAATTAAACGGGAAAATATCGTGATTGCCGAAAAAGGTGATGTCATCGAGCTTAAAGGAAATAAAATCGGCCTAGCCGGGAAAGTCCCTTCAGGAAATATCCTGATAGATGGCAGCGGTGTAGGGGATGTCGGCAATATCGTTCTTCGTGATCGCCGCTTGTTATCCCAGGATGGCATTTTGATCGTCGTCGTAACCTTGAACCGTCAAGATAAAAGCATTGCCGCTGGTCCTGAAATCATTTCAAGGGGATTCGTTTATGTTCGTGAATCCGAAAAAATGATTGCGGAAGCGACTGAAATCGTAAGTGAAATCGTCAAAAAAAATGGATCGCGCCAACCGTTCGATTGGTCTACACTGAAACAGGAAATGCGTGATGCCTTGAATCAGTTCTTCTACGAAAAAACGAAACGTCGTCCAATGATCTTGCCGATCATCATGGAATATTAAGCAATCCTCCCCTGATAATCAAGTCAGGGGTTTTTTCCTTTTGCCCAACCTCTAATATCTTCAAGAATGAAGTCGAAGACTCGAGACATAATAAAGCTATAGGTTAAAAGAGAAAGGGGTTGGCATCGTGGATAATGCACCATTACCAAATGAAAATGAAGGCCGGCAGGAAGGGAAGAATTCCACTTTAATCGAAAAGATCCAGCAGCTGGGGGCAACGAATGTCCCGCAACTATCAAAGGACTCGAAAATCCATTGTTTGACGATCATTGGTCAAATTGAAGGACATATGCAGCTGCCGCCTCAAAATAAAACGACTAAATATGAGCATGTTATCCCACAAATCGTGGCGATTGAGCAAAACCCGAATATTGAGGGACTGCTTGTCATTTTAAATACTGTGGGTGGGGATGTTGAAGCGGGACTGGCGATTGCAGAGATGCTTGCTTCCCTGTCCAAGCCATCCGTTTCGATCGTACTCGGCGGAGGGCATTCGATCGGAGTTCCGATTGCCGTATCATGTGACCATTCCTATATCGCTGAAACGGCGACGATGACAATTCATCCGATTCGTCTGACTGGCCTTGTCATAGGTGTTCCGCAAACCTTTGAATACTTGGATAAGATGCAGGAAAGAGTCATCAAGTTTGTAACGAGGCACTCCAACGTAACGGAGGAAAGTTTCAAGGAATTAATGTTTGCCAAAGGTAATCTAACCCGTGATATCGGTACGAATGTAGTCGGGGCCGAGGCCGTCGAAATCGGCATGATCGATGATGTCGGGGGTGTGGGCCAGGCCATGAGGAAGCTGAATGGCTTCATGGAAGAAAGAAGGCCAAAAACAGCCGGTGAAGAGGAGGGGCTCCTGCAATGACACTCTATACAATCGTCCCTGAAGTAATCATCTTTCCCCATCACCATGAAAAAACGGCGAATTTAATCGAAATGATCTATAATGGTGTGCATGTAATGGTTGAACATGACGGTCAACGGTCATTTCGAATTGATCGAATTGTGAGCACCGATCCCGCGGATTATATGAACGCAAACATCCATCCGGGGGCAGTCATCAACGTGTTCGAACAGCCCAACGGCCACTGAAAACGACTAATGAAACCAATTATGATATACTGGATTGAAATCGGCAGCCATCTGGCTGCTTTATTCAGTATCTGGGCCAATTGGATCCTTTAGTTGAAAATGTACATATAACAAGGACAGTGTCATCTTTTTTTGGTATAATTTATGAACGAACATTTGTTTTGTGAAGGGAAATCAAGATGTTATGTTGAATAGGAAAGTTAGAATAGTTTCATGAAGAATCAGGTGATATGATGGCAAAGAAGAAAAAAAGAAAAAACAAAGGTACCGATAAATTAAAACTAACACTTAAATATGAATTGAGTGGCTTGACTTTAATAGGGCTGGCCGTCATTGCCATTGCCAAGCTTGGAGCGGTGGGAAATGGGACGGTTCTTTTAATTCGCTTCTTTATGGGGGAATGGTACATCCTTTTGTTGCTGGCTGCCATTGCAGCAGGCTTTTACTTGATGATCAAAAGGGAGGTTCCTTACCTGTTAAAACGGCAGTTCATCGGATTATACTTCCTTGCTGCGAGCATGCTCCTGCTCAGTCATGTGACGCTGTTCAACATGCTGGCAGATGGCGGCCCGTTCACGAAGCCAAGCGTCATTTCGAATTCATGGGAATTATTCTGGATGGAAGTGACCGGGAAGGCCAGTTCGAGGGATCTGGGAGGCGGCATGATTGGAGCGATACTATTTGCGGCTTCCTACTTTTTGTTTGATGAAGCGGGCTCCAAAATCATATCCTTCCTATTTATCATCACGGGCATTGTTCTGTTGACTGGGAAAACCTTGGGTGAGACCCTTGGAAGGTTTTTCATCGGCCTTGGGAGCTTCATCGCGAATCAATGGTCGGCTTTCAGAGATGACATGAAAACGTGGAATGAGGAGAAAAAAGAAAAGAAAAAAAATCCGCAAAAAAGAAAGAAACGCGAAAAAGATCCGGTGGCAGAAACCGATCAGCCCCTTCATCAAGAAGAGGAAACACCACAGATGGCAACGGAACGGATCATCTCCAGCTTTGCTGATAAAGCCTATAGCGACAACGAAACTGAACCTCCAGTTGCTGCAGAAGCTGTACCTGAAGCTGCCGAGGAGCAGGATGATGCCGTATTACCGATGAATTTCACTGAAGTGGAAAATAAAGAATATCTGTTGCCGCCGCTTTCATTATTATTGCAGCCTAAAAAAACGGATCAAAGCGGAGAATACCAATTGATTCATGATAATGCAGCAAAACTTGAACGGACCTTCAATAGCTTTGGGGTGAAAGCGAGGGTCACGCAGGTCCATTTGGGACCAGCGGTGACCAAATATGAGGTTCATCCCGATGTTGGGGTGAAGGTAAGCAAAATCGTCAGCCTATCTGATGACTTGGCCTTAGCCCTGGCTGCGAAGGACATCCGGATCGAGGCTCCGATACCAGGTAAATCTGCTATTGGGATAGAGGTTCCTAATTCCGAAGTGGCAATGGTATCCTTAAGGGAAGTCTTGGAGGCGAAAGAAGTTGACAAGCCCGATGCTAAATTGCAAATAGGCTTGGGGCGGAATATTTCGGGTGAAGCAGTGAAGGCAGAGCTCAATAAAATGCCCCATTTACTGGTTGCCGGAGCGACAGGGAGCGGTAAATCCGTTTGCATCAACGGCATTATCACGAGTATCCTGATGCGGGCTAAACCCCATGAAGTGAAAATGATGATGATCGATCCCAAAATGGTGGAGCTTAATGTCTATAATGGCATACCCCACTTACTTGCGCCAGTTGTGACGAATCCAAAGAAAGCGGCACAGGCCTTACAAAAGGTCGTCAGTGAAATGGAACGCCGCTATGAGCTGTTTTCACATTCAGGTACGCGTAATATTGAAGGCTATAATGATTATGTTAACCGGTATAACATAGAGGAAGATGCCAAGCAGCCGCTGCTGCCTTATATCGTGGTCATTGTAGATGAGTTGGCTGATTTAATGATGGTGGCCTCTAACGATGTAGAGGATGCCATCACACGGCTTGCACAAATGGCAAGGGCAGCCGGCATCCATTTGATCATTGCAACGCAGCGCCCTTCCGTTGATGTCATAACAGGGGTCATAAAAGCGAACATCCCATCTAGGATTGCGTTTAGTGTCTCGTCGATGACGGATTCAAGAACGATCCTGGACATGGGAGGTGCCGAAAAGCTGTTAGGCAGGGGCGATATGTTATTCCTGCCAGCGGGAGCTTCAAAACCTGTACGGGTGCAAGGTGCGTTCCTGTCCGATCATGAAGTCGAGGAAGTTGTCACATATGTCATTTCACAGCAGAAAGCCCAGTATAACGAAGAAATGATACCGGATGAAATTACTGAAACCTCAAGCGGCGAAGTGGACGACAATTTATACGACGATGCCGTAGCATTGATCATGGAAATGCAAACCGCATCGGTCTCCATGCTGCAGCGCCGATTCCGAATCGGCTACGCGCGGGCAGCGAGGCTGATCGATGAAATGGAAGCAAGGGGAATCGTCGGCCCTTATGAAGGCAGTAAGCCGCGGAATGTTTTGGTGTCAAAAGATGAACAGGATGAAGCACATTTATCATAAAAAAAACCGGGCAGCTGCCCGGTTTTTTTAATTATTCATCGCTTCGTCCAAATGTGTGAGGCAGAAGTCGGAAATCATCGCTTCTTCATCGTCATCCAAATCGAATTCGAGCGCGCCTTCATTCCCTTTTTCAAAAATATCATATTTAATCAGTTTGCCTGCTTGTTCTTCAACTGCAAAAAGAACCCGGATATATAAACCATTTTCTGAAAAGAGCTCATCCTCTTCCGGCACTTCGATATCCAGGAATAATTCGTAACGCTCCCCGGATAAAATGCCGAATGGATCATTTAATTTTTCGATACTGTATTCTGTTATAGTTAACATTATGTGTACATCCCTTCGAAGAAGATAACCTTATTATACAGGAAAACCGCAACTTGAGAAGAAAGCTGGCTGCGTTCAGAAGGCATTTCAAAAATTTTTTTTAATCTGATTTAGGAGAATAATCGTACAATTTTCGTTGTGTTTACTAGATTGAAAGACACAGAGGAGGGTAATTCCTCCTAAATTCTTTTCTGCGAATTAGGAAAACACTATTTATTTATATGAAAAAAAATGTTATATTATTTTCGATTAGTAGGAATGATTCAACATCAGAGGTCTGATGTCTTAAGAAATTAGCTGGGGGAAACTGTATGTCAATAAAATCAGATAGTCGACATTTATACTTGCAGGTCATTGATTACCTGAAGCAGGACATCGAAGCAGGAGTCTATCAGGAAAATGAAAAATTCCCTTCCGAATTCGATCTTGCCAAAAAACTGGGCGTTAGTAGGGCGACACTTCGAGAAGCGCTGCGGATTTTAGAAGAAGAAAACATTATCATTCGCCGCCATGGAGTTGGTACTTTTGTCAATCCAAAACCTCGTTTCACTTCAGGTATCGAGCAATTAAAAAGTGTCACTTCCATGATTGAAGAGGCAGGGATGAAACCTGGTACGATTTTCTTAAGCTTGACGGCTCAAGAACCGACGGAAGAGGATATACGCAGGTTTTCTTGCTCACCAGATGAGCGCATCGTGATTATCGAACGTGTAAGGACAGCGAATGGAGAGCCAGTAATTTATTGTGTCGATAAAATTCCTGAGTCAATACTATCAGAAAATTTCGACCGCAACGATGAGTCTCTTTTCGATATATTGGAAAGGGATGCAAATCGTAAAATTACGTATGCCGTGGCAGAGATCGAGCCTATAGGATATCACGAGAAAGTTTCTCCTATCCTTAAATGCTCTCCAGAAGCGGCGCTACTCGTTTTGAAGCAGATGCATCTCGATGATTGGGACCAGCCGATACTGTATTCCGTTAACTACTTTAAAGCCAATATGTTCAGTTTTCATGTTCTCCGTAAACGAGTATAACCTTTACCCATTACATGCGGATGAATGCAAGCGCTTGTACTAAAATCAAAAGCATGTAAAAAAAATTAACGAGAAGTGAAAACGCAAACATGAATGACTTTTCAGAACATTCCTGCTCTACAAACTATGCATATTAGGGGGATAAAAATTGAAAAAGCGCAAATTAGGTCTAGCTCTATCACTTGTTCTTGCAGCGGGTACGCTATTGGGGGCATGTGGTAATTCAGAGAATGATGATAAAGATTCTTCAAATGGAAAAGACAAGAAAGATAACTTCACAGTATCGATGGTTACCGATATTGGCGGTATCGACGACAAATCCTTCAACCAATCTGCTTGGGAAGGTCTGCAAGCTTTTGGTAAAGATAATGGATTGGAAAAAGGAAAAGACGGCTATAATTACATCCAGTCAAAATCGGATTCAGAGTATACGACAAATCTAAATACACTAGTTAAAGAAAATTACAATATTATTTATGCGATTGGGTATGCATTGGCGGAATCGGTTGATGAGGTGGCTACACAGCGTCCTAACTCTCAATTTGCAATCGTTGACAGCGTGGTTAAACAAGACAATGTTGCGAGCATCGTTTTTAAAGAACAACAAGGATCATTCCTAGTGGGCGTGATTGCCGGTTTACAGACGAAATCGAATAAAGTGGGCTTCATCGGCGGTGTCGATTCCGAGCTGATCAAGAAGTTTGAAGTAGGCTTCAAAGCTGGTGTCCTATCAGTGAATCCGGATGCGAAAATTACAGCACAATATGCAGGGTCGTTTGGGGACGCAGCAAAAGGTCAGCAAATGGCAAATAACATGTATTCTTCTGGAATCGATATCATTTACCAAGCAGCTGGCGGTACAGGAAACGGTGTATTCACTTCTGCTAAAGAATTGAAGAAAAAAGATCCTAAAAAAGATATTTGGGTTATCGGGGTAGACCGTGACCAAAAAGAAGAAGGAGCATTGAATGTTGATGGCAAGGATTATAATGTTACGTTGACTTCAATGGTAAAACGTGTAGATGTTGCAGTTCAAGATTTAGCGAAAAAGACAAAAGAGGGTAAATTCCCTGGTGGAGAAACGATTGAATACGGTCTTGAAGAAAACGGGATCATGATTTCGGAATCTCAAGAAAATGTATCTGAAGAATCATTGAAAGCGGTTAATGAATACGTCGAAAAAATTAAATCTGGCGAACAAAAAACTCCTGGTACTGAAAAAGAATTAAAGGAATTAGGATTCAAATAATTCACTCAGAAATGATAAGGAATGAGAAGGCCTGTTGAAGGCCTTCTAATCCTATTTCATATGAATGAAAAACCGAATGAAAGACTATGACAGATTTTGTAGTTTTTCATTTGGTTTTTTATGAAAAAAACCAAATGAGAACTATTAGGAATCTATCAATATCTCCTAGTTAGGTATCAGAATCCTCATTTCTATAGGAGTTGATTATACGTGGAACATGTAATTGAGATGCTTAATATCCGTAAAGAATTTCCAGGTATTGTTGCAAATGATGATATAACCCTTCAGGTGAAAAAAGGGGAAATTCACGCATTGTTAGGCGAAAATGGAGCTGGGAAATCCACGCTAATGAACGTACTGTTCGGTTTATATCAGCCAGAGCAGGGAGAAATTCGTGTGAATGAGCAGGTAGTTCAGATTACAAGTCCGAATGTTGCCAATGACCTCGGAATTGGAATGGTGCATCAGCATTTTATGCTAGTAGATCCATTTACTGTTACCGAAAATATCATTCTTGGAAAAGAACCATCGAAATATGGAAAGGTTAATGTAAAGGAAGCGAGTGAAGAGGTAAGGAAACTTTCGGAACGATACCATTTAAGTGTGGATCCAGATGCTAAAATTGCCGATATTTCCGTAGGGATGCAGCAAAGGGTGGAAATCTTGAAAACCCTGTACAGAGGTGCGGAAATTCTCATTTTCGATGAACCTACTGCTGTATTGACACCCCAGGAAATAAAAGAATTGATCACAATCATGAAAGCCCTTATCAAGGAAGGAAAGTCCATAATCCTGATCACCCATAAATTAAAGGAAATTATGGAAGTTTGCGATCGAGTCACGGTTATTCGAAAAGGAAAGGGCATCGGGACAGTGAATGTTAAAGAAACAAATCCTGATGAACTGGCCAGTTTAATGGTTGGACGGGATGTCGTTTTTAAAACGGATAAATCTGCAGCAAATCCTCAAGAAGTCGTGCTGGAAGTGAAGAACCTGGAAGTGAAAGATTCCCGTGGTGTATCGGCGGTCCATAACCTTGACCTTTCTGTACGTGCTGGCGAAATCATCGGAATTGCGGGGGTGGATGGCAATGGACAGTCCGAACTTATCGAGGCACTTACAGGTCTGAAGAAAGTGACTAATGGAACTATATCATTGAACGGGAAACAGGTACAGAATATGAAACCCCGTAAAATCACCGAGGCTGGAGTAGGGCACATTCCTGAAGATCGTCATAAACATGGACTTGTCCTGGACTTTAGCATTGGGGAAAACATCGTTTTGCAAACATATTATCAGGAGCCTTTTTCGACAGGCGGCATTTTGCATTCCAAGAAAATCTTTGACAAGGCTCGTACGATCATTAAAGAATATGATGTTAGGACACCTGATGAGTATACGCCTGCCCGTGCACTATCAGGAGGGAATCAGCAAAAAGCGATCATTGGCCGAGAAGTGGATAGAAATCCGGATTTATTGATAGCGGCCCAGCCAACACGTGGGTTGGATGTCGGTGCCATCGAGTTCATCCACCGTCGATTGATTGAACAGCGTGACGCTGGTAAAGCGGTTCTTCTCATCTCTTTTGAACTAGATGAAATCATGAATGTCAGTGATCGAATCGCAGTCATTTATGAAGGGGAAATCGTTGCGATCGTCGATCCTAAAGAAACGACAGAACAAGAATTGGGATTATTAATGGCTGGAAGTAAGCGTCCGGAAGCAGGTGAAAAAGAACATGTCTAAATATTTCTATAAATTAACGAGTCCATTGTTTGCTGTAATCCTAGGCTTGCTGGCTGGGGCAGTCATCATGTTGGTGAGTGGATATAATCCAGTTGAAGGGTATGGGGCAATGTTGGCTGGTATCGCTGGCGATTCCTATTATACTGGTGAAACTTTACGGACGATCATCCCGTATATCCTTGCTGGTTTAGCTGTCGCCTTCGCATTCAGAACAGGATTGTTCAATATTGGTGTTGAAGGACAATTGATCGTTGGCTGGCTGGCAGCGGTTTGGGTTGGGGTCGCTTTTGATCTCCCGAAAATCATCCACTTGCCATTAGCCATACTTGCAGGAGCTGTAGCTGGATCGCTTTGGGCCTTTATCCCAGGGTATTTGAAGGCGAAATTCCGCGTGCATGAAGTAATTGTGTCCATCATGCTGAATTACACGGCTTTGTATGTAACGAATTACTTAATTCAAAACGTTATTTCCGATAACCAGGATAAAACGGAACGGATTGCTGAAACAGCATCCCTCCGCTCGCCGTTTTTTGAGAGTTTAACAGATTTCTCCCGACTTCATTGGGGAATCTTCATAGCGATCATCTGTGTGTTCATCATGTGGTTCATCTTGGAAAAGACGAAAACCGGTTTCGAGTTGAAAGCTGTTGGTTTTAATCAGCAGGCTTCAGAATATTCCGGGATGAGCGTAAACAAAAATATCATTCTATCCATGGTCATTTCAGGTGCATTTGCAGGCTTGGCTGGAGCGATGGAAGGTCTGGGGACATTTGGCTATGCAGCGATCAAGGGCGGATTTACGGGAATCGGGTTTGATGGTATTGCCGTTGCCTTATTAGGAGCCAACTCCGCAATCGGAGTTGTCCTGGCCGCTTTCTTGTTCGGTGGACTTAAAGCAGGGGCAATCAATATGCCATTACAGACCGGCATCCCAAGTGAAATTGTGGATATTGTCATTGCATTGATTATATTTTTTGTTGCATCAAGCTATTTTATCCGCTGGATTGTGCAACGCTTTAAGAAGGGGGCGAAATAAGTGGACTTTTATCAGGTGCTACAAATCATCATTCCGTCCATGATTGCTTACGCTGCCCCGCTGATTTTCACTGCGCTTGGTGGTGTGTTTTCTGAACGATCTGGTGTTATCAATATAGGACTGGAAGGGCTTATGGTGATTGGGGCCTTCACAGGAATCGTTTTTAACTTAATGTATGCAGATGTTTTGGGAGCCTGGACACCATGGCTTTCCGTTTTAGTGGCCATGATTGCTGCGTTGGTATTTTCAGCACTTCATGCAGTCGCGTCCATAACATTCCGGGCGGATCAAACCGTAAGCGGGGTGGCTATTAACTTATTGGCAGTCGGGCTTACCTTATTTCTCGTTAAGAAGATTTATGATAAAGGACAAACGGATATCATCACCGAAACTTTCCCGAGGATCGATATTCCTTTGTTAAGTGATATCCCTTTCATAGGTCCAATATTGTTCTCCAACGGCTACTATATTGCTTATCTGGCCATCATCGTGGCAATTTTCGTTTGGTATATCATTTTTAAAACACCATTTGGACTCCGACTCCGTTCGGTAGGGGAGCATCCGATGGCTGCTGATACGATGGGCGTAAATGTGACCAAGATCCGCTATCAAGCTGTCCTTCTATCAGGAGCCTTCGCGGGTATCGGGGGAGCCATTCATGCGACTTTGTTTGCGAATGACTTTAGCCATACTACCATCAATGGACAAGGCTTCATGGCCATTGCCGCGATGATATTCGGTAAATGGAATCCGCTTGGAGCAATGGGGGCTGCACTATTCTTTGGCCTGGCACAAAGTTTAAGCATCGTCGGTTCCAGCCTTCCGTTCATAAAAGACATACCGTCCGTGTTCTTATTGATTATGCCATATATCTTGACAATCATTGCCCTAACCGGATTCATTGGACGTGCAGATGCTCCAAAAGCATCTGGACAGCCATACATCAAAGGTAAAAGATAAATTATGCAACCGGTCAGTCAACATTGCTGACCGGTTTTTCCGTAGATACGTGCAAAAGATCAGATCATAATTGCAGAGGGCATAGTGAAAACCCAAAAAAAGTAGCTGTTACTTGCATGATTTTTCCTTTCACATGTATATTTTAAGTAGATGTTTAAAAGGGTTGCTATATACAAACAATAAGCTACTAAAGGTGATTTATATAATGAGGAGGATTATTCATGTCTATCGCTTCCGATACAATAATGGAAAAAAGCGGCTACAAACTTCATGTGGTCCGTACGGATAAATATAAAACGAATACGCTTGTGCTGAAGATGAAGGCTCCATTGACGAAAGAGAAAGTTACATATCGTGCATTGGTGCCATATGTATTACAGAGCAATACGAGTAAATATCCCACGACGCCTGAGCTTCGATCCTATCTTGATGAGTTATACGGCACAGGCTTTTATGTGGATGTTGCTAAAAAAGGAGAATATCAAATCGTTAGTTTCACTATCGATATCGTCAATGAAAAATTCCTTAGTGATTCCACACCGCTTCTTGAAAAAGCTTTTAACTTATTATCTGAGGTGATCTTTCACCCGAAAAAGAATGGCGAGGCCTTTGATCCTAAAACGGTTTCCAACGAAATCCGTTCATTGAAACAGCGGCTTCAATCCATTTCCGATGATAAGATGCGCTATTCAGCTACAAGGCTTGTGGAGGAAATGTGCAAAACTGAACCATATGCCCTCGAAGCAAGCGGAAACCTGGAGGACTTGGAAACGATTACGCCAGAGTCCCTTTTCTCTTATTATCAAAAAATGCTGGCTGAGGATGAAATCGACTTATATGTAATCGGTGACATTGATGAATCAGAGGTGGAGGCTTTAGCTGATAAGTATGTGTCATTGAAGGATCGGGCACCGGTACGTTTGCCAAGGAACACGGGCAAGGAAGTGGAAAAGGAAAAGGAAGTCATCGAAAACTCGGATGTCAAACAAGGAAAACTGAATATCGGCTACCGGACCCATGTTGCCTATGGTGATCCGGATTATTATGCACTGCAGCTTTTCAATGGGATTTTTGGTGGTTTTTCACATTCAAAACTATTCATCAATGTTAGGGAGAAAGCCAGTTTAGCGTATTATGCAGCTTCAAGGCTCGAGAGTCATAAAGGGCTATTGATGGTGATGGCGGGCATTGAAAATGCGAACTACAAGCAAGCACTCGAAATCATTCATGCTCAAATGAATGAAATGAAGCAAGGAAATTTCTCCGATGCCGAACTGGAACAGACGAAGGCGGTCGTAAAGAATCAGCTTCTTGAAACGATTGACGTTTCTAGAGGGCTTGTTGAAATTTTATACCATAATGTGATTTCCGGTCAGAATATTTCATTGGACGATTGGTTTGCTAAAACGGAACGGACGACGAAGGAAGAAATCGTTGCCGTCGGTCAGAAGATTCAGCTTGATACAATTTATTTCCTAACAGAAGCGGGGGTGCAAGAGTAATGGAGAAAATAGAATTCACTCAATTGAAGGAAGAACTTTTCCATGAAAAAATGGCCAATGGCCTAGAGGTATATATCCTTCCGAAAGAAGGATTCAATAAATCATTTGCGACGTTCACGACGAACTACGGTTCAGTGGACAATCATTTCAAGCCTTTGAATGAAACCGAATTTTCTAAGGTGCCCGATGGAATTGCCCATTTCCTTGAACATAAGCTTTTTGAAAAGGAGGATGGCGATGTTTTTCAGCAATTCTCAAAGCAGGGGGCATCTGCAAATGCCTTCACTTCTTTCACCCGTACGGCCTATCTGTTTTCCAGCACGTCCGATTTCAATAAAAATTTGACGACCTTAATCGATTTTGTCCAAGATCCCTACTTTTCGGAGAAGACGGTAGAGAAGGAAAAAGGCATCATAGGACAGGAAATCAATATGTATGACGATAACTCTGACTGGCGGCTTTATTTCGGGACGATTGCCAACATGTATCATCATCATCCAGTGAAAATCGATATTGCTGGTACTGTGGCATCGATCGCCGATATTACGAAAGATATGCTTTATGAATGCTATAACACGTTTTATCATCCGAGCAACATGCTTCTGTTCGTTGTAGGGCCTGTCGATGTCGAGAGTACAATGAAGTTAATCCGCGATAATCAAACGAGCAAAGGCTATAGTGAACAGCCTGAGGTGGAGCGCAAATTCGAAGATGAGCCAAACACCGTTGCCAAGAAAAAGGAAATCTTAAAGATGAATGTCCAGACTCCGAAGGTCATGCTTGGAATCAAGGCCATCAATGTTCATCAATCAGGTATACAGCTCTTGAAAAGGGAATTGGCGACCAATATTTATTTGGAAATGCTGTTTGGCAAAAGCTCGCCATTGCATGAAGAATTGTATGAGGAAGGACTGATCGATCAAAGCTTCTCTTATGACTATACACAGGAGCAGGGCTTTGGATTTGCATTGGTTGGCGGGGACAGTTCCAAGCCTGAAGAATTGACGGAGTCAATATTTACGATCCTGCAAAATTCCAAAGCCGGGACCGGTTTGAATGAAGAAAGTCTGCAAAGGACGATTAAGAAAAAAATCGGTTCTTTCCTTCGTTCGCTGAATTCACCGGAGTATATCGCTAATCAGTTTACCCGATATGCATTCAATGATATGAACTTGTTTGATGTGGTTTCGGTACTGGAAAAACTAACGATTGAAGATATCAGGAAGGTCGCCGTAGATTTAATTGCAGATGAACGGATGACAGTGTGTCAGATACTTCCTAAATAAAAGTAAAGGGGGCTGGAATGTGGGGAAACGTTTTGCCCTTATAACTGGTGCCAGCGGAGGCATCGGCAGGGAAATCGCCATTAAGCTTGCCGAAGAGAATTATTCACTTTATTTACATTATAACAGCAATGAAGAAGCAATCATGGAGTTAATAGAAGAGCTTAATCCGCATCAGGTGGAGCTCATTCCGATACAAGCGGATTTATCTACACCGGACGGATACAAGGTATTGGCGGAAAATATCTTCGCCCTTCATGCGATCGTTCTCAATAGCGGGAATAGCTATTATGGGCTCATATCTGATATGGATGACAAGGTTGTTAGTGAAATGGTCCAATTGCATGTAACAAGTCCTTTCCAATTAACGAAGGAACTGCTTCCAAAGTTGATGTATCAAGATCGGGCTGCCATTGTTGCCGTCACATCCATATGGGGGCAGACGGGAGCATCTTGTGAGGTATTATATTCGATGGTCAAAGGTGGGCAAAATGCTTTTATCAAAGCGTTAAGCAAGGAAGTCTCACTTAATGGAATCCGGGTGAATGCAATTGCCCCAGGTGCAATTTCGACATCCATGCTTGAATCTTTCAGTGCTGACGATTTGGAAATCATCAAAGGTGATATCCCGATGGGCAGGATGGGAAGCGCTAAAGAAGTCGCCGAGGCTGTTTTCTATTTACTTTCCGACAAAGCATCTTATATCACTGGACAAATCTTAGGCGTCAATGGTGGATGGTACACATGATTTTTTTTATGCTATGTATAATTTCCTCTGTTCCTTCACAAAATATCTATGTACTATTTTGAAGGAAAGGGTGACCATTCATGTCTGTACTAGACAATTGGGATCAATGGAAAAATTTCTTAGGCGACAGATTAAATCAAGGTGAGCAACAAGGATTATCAGGAGGCGCTGTGAACAACTTGGCTTTTGAAATCGGTGATTATCTAGCTAAGCAGGTTGAGCCCCAGAATGATCAAGAAAAAGTCCTTGCTGATCTTTGGTCAGTCGCTAACGAAGAAGAAAAACATGCCATGGCAAGCGTTATGGTCAAGTTAGTCGAGAACAACGGAACAAAGTAAACACTTCAAGCCAAAGGCCCTGTTATTTATTAACAGGGCCTTTGGCTTGAGGATGACCGGTAATTATCCTCGAATATAAAAATGGAGACTTTTATAGGGTTTTTCCTTTTAACTTCTCATGAAATGCTATATTATAGAAGCTAGACAATAATTATGCGTACAGACCTTGAAATTTACGATGGATAAGTTTTGCTCAGATGTTTGGGGTAAAAGCTTCTAGGCTTAAGGAGTGTTATCGTGGAGAAAAAAGAATGGTATTTTGAATATGAAATCCAAGTCAACCGTCCGGGTTTATTAGGGGATATATCATCCCTCCTGGGAATGCTGTCCATCAACATCATCACGATAAACGGTGTGGATGAAGGCAGACGCGGTTTACTTTTAAAAGCGGAAGATAGCCGTAATATAGAAAGATTCGAATCAATCCTCCATACGATGGATACGATAAAGGTCATTAAGCTTAGGGAGCCTAAATTACGGGACCGACTGGCTGTCAGGCATGGCCGTTATATCCAGCGCGATGCGGATGAGAAGAACACCTTTAGGTTCGTTCGTGATGAGCTGGGCTTGCTTGTCGATTTCCTGGCCGAGCTGTTTAAACAGGAAGGCCATAAATTAATCGGGATACGAGGCATGCCGCGTGTCGGCAAAACCGAATCGATCGTAGCCTCGAGTGTATGTGCAAACAAAAGATGGTTGTTCGTGTCGTCAACCCTTTTAAAGCAGACCATTCGCAGTCAGCTTATCGAGGATGAATATAATAATGATAATTTGTTCATTTTAGACGGAATTGTTTCCACTCGCCGTGCGAATGAGCGGCATTGGCAATTGATTCGTGAAATCATGAGACTTGATGCGGTCAAGGTCATTGAACATCCGGATGTATTTGTCCAAAATACGGAATATACTCTCGAAGACTTTGATTATATTATTGAGTTGCGAAACAATCCAGACGAGGAAATAACATATGAAGTTGTCGACCAAAAAGACCAGTTTTCGGGGTCCGATTTTGGTTCCTTTGACTTTTAAGATGGCAGGTGTTTGATTTGACTGAGTTAGGTAATCGATTAAAGGAAGCTAGGGAAGCCAAAGGCCTTAGCTTAGAAGATTTACAGGATGTAACGAAGATCCAAAAGCGTTACCTTGTTGGCATTGAAGAAGGAAATTACAGCATGATGCCTGGAAAGTTTTATGTACGGGCATTCATCAAGCAATACTGTGAAGCGGTCGGCCTTGATTCAGAAGAGATTTTTGAACAATACAAGAGCGAGGTTCCTTCCGTCTATAGCGAGGAACTACCGGAACAGCTTTCAAGGGTCCAATCCCGGAAAACGCTACCCGCAGGAAATTCCAAAGTGGTTGAAATGTTACCGAAGATATTGGCAGTCGTTTTGGTCATTGGTGCGGCCATCTTGATATATGTACTGGTATCTAGCTATATGAGTAAACCGGATAATGCCGATAAAAAGGACGACAAACAGAGTGAATCCGTGGGCTACGGCAAGAGTGAAGAGTTCGACAAGGAAGAAAAGAATGCAAGCAAGAAACAGAACGAAGAAAAACAACCCGCTTCTTCCGATAAGAAGAATGAAGATGACCTTGATGCTAAAAAAGATGAAGAAAAGAAAGAGCAAAAACTCGACGTTATCAGTTCCAGCGGTAAAAATAGCACGTATGAATTGAAAGGTACGGATACCTTCA
Source organism: Bacillus sp. mrc49 (assembly GCF_002803435.1). Classification (NCBI taxonomy): domain Bacteria; kingdom Bacillati; phylum Bacillota; class Bacilli; order Caryophanales; family Bacillaceae; genus Bacillus; species Bacillus sp. mrc49. The sequence goes on from NZ_PHNG01000800.1 coordinate 698,578, forward strand.
AATTAAAAGTGACATCCAAGGGTTCACCTTGGGTTGGCATTAAAAATGGTGAAGGCAAGTTGCTTTACCAGGGTACCATCGATAAGGACAAGAGCGAGGAAATTGATTTCACCAACGAAAAAGAAGCCGTCATCAATATAGGCAGGGCATACGAAACTGAAATTTTTGTGAATGATGAGAAGCTGGAGTATTCCATTTCACCGACTGAAGTGAATACGCAATTGGTCACGATACAATTTACGAAAGCCGAATAGTCATCTTAATAGATGACTATTTTTTCTCTACATACTAATAAGCCGGGTTTCGGCATATAAGATTGGGTTTTGAGTTAAATTATACATAAATGCACCGGATGGCCCTTCGCCATATCATTTTAAGATCTATAACGCATTGCCCGGCCCAAAGGGCTGGCGTAAATTTTGGAGGTAAATGTTTTGAATCTGCCTAATAAGATTACAGTAGCAAGAATTTGCTTAATACCAGTTTTTTTAATCATCATGCTCGTCCCTTTTTCATGGGGCACGCTGACATGGGGGGAATACAGCTTGCCAGTTGCACACTTGGCTGGGGCCATCCTCTTCATAATCGCTTCCACTACGGATTGGATCGATGGACATTTTGCAAGGAAATATAATATGATCACTGACTTAGGGAAATTTCTAGATCCTTTGGCCGATAAGCTTCTGGTTTCGGCTGCCCTGATTGTATTGGTCGATTTGGATTTGATGTACGGTCAATCCTGGATTGCCATTGTCATCATAAGCCGTGAGTTCGCCGTGACGGGATTGCGTCTTGTGCTTGCCGGCACTGGGGAAGTCGTAGCAGCGAACCAGCTTGGTAAAATTAAAACGTGGGCGCAAATTGTTGCGATTTCGGCATTGTTGCTGCATAACCTTCCCTTTGCCCTCATTTCACTTCCATTTGCCAATCTCGCCTTATGGATTGCCTTAATCTTCACGATATGGTCAGGGTTGGATTATTTTGTAAAAAACAAACAAGTATTTGTTAATTCCAAGTAAAACGAATGGTGGTCATGAAAAGATGGATGCAGAAATCATTGCAGTAGGCTCCGAGCTTCTTTTAGGACAAATCAATAATACTAATGGGAGATTCTTATCACAGCAGTTTGCCCAAATGGGAATCAATGTTTTTTACCATACTGTGGTTGGGGATAACGATCGTCGTTTGCAGCAAGCAATAGAGATTGCAGAATCAAGGGCGAACTTGATTGTCTTTACTGGTGGACTAGGTCCTACCAAGGATGATTTAACGAAGGAAACGATTGCTCGCCATATAGGCAAGAAACTCGTTTTTAACGATGAAGCCTTGCAATCCATTGAAGCTTACTTTCAAAAACGGGAACGCCCCATGACGGAAAATAATAAAAAGCAGGCTCTTGTTTTAGAAGGCAGTGAAGTGCTGGCAAACGATCATGGCATGGCACCGGGAATGGTTTTGTCCAAATCCGGGATTACATATATGCTCCTGCCTGGGCCACCTAGTGAAATGGAACCGATGTTTTTAAGTTATGGCTATGAATCGATCATGAATAAATTGGATAAGCATGATCGAATCGATTCGAAAGTACTTCGATTCTTTGGCATCGGTGAAGCGGAATTGGAAACGGTGATAGATGATCTACTTGTCAATCAAACGAATCCTACGATTGCACCGCTGGCTTCCGAAGGCGAAGTGACATTAAGGATCACGGCGAAGGACTCGTCCAAACAAAGATGCGAAGAGCTTATTTTATCCGCAGAAAAAGAAATTATGGACAGGGTTGGGAAGTTTTACTACGGAGCTGATAATACTTCGCTTATAAAGGAACTTGTAAAAGAATTGACGGTCCGCAAGCTTTCGATTGCCGCGGCGGAAAGCTTGACCGGGGGGATGTTTCAGGAACAGTTGACAACCATCCCGGGTGCCGGTAAAGTCTTCAAGGGCGGCATTGTAAGTTATACGAATGATGCGAAGTCGAGTGTCCTAGGCGTCAGCGGCGGAATCATTTCCGAGCATGGTGTGGTCAGCGGTGAGTGTGCCAAGGAAATGGCTTCCAATGTCCGGAAAATGCACGATGCGGACGTAGGCATAAGCTTCACGGGTGTTGCAGGGCCCGATGAACAAGAAGGCAAGCCTGTAGGTACCGTATTCATTGGCATTTCGTATCGTGATGGAAACACGCACTTTAAAGAGTTGAATCTATCAGGCAGCAGGGAGCAGAACCGCATTAGAAGCGTCAAGTATGGCTGTCATTACTTGCTTAATGATTTGTGAATGAGGGGGCAGAGCTTTTATAGCTCTGCTTTTATTTAGTTTAATGAGTTTGTTTCCTGTATAAAGGGGAAAAAGAAAAAAATAATTCCATGATTTTCAATTACTGCGGATGAAGTGGAATGAAAATGAAGTTTCATTTAAGGTAAAACGCTTTTTTTTGAAGAATATCCGAAAAGAAAAAAACGAATGAATGTTCGACTTTTTGCTTGGCAAAATAGAAAAAAGAGTATATAGTAAAGATAGGTTTTGAGACAAGATACAAACATTTGTCTCGCAGATTTTTGCTAACGTAAGAGCATCATTAATCGGACAGCCGATTATTTGAATATAGAGGAGGAAATTGAGTGAGTGATCGTCAAGCGGCTTTAGATATGGCTTTAAAACAAATTGAAAAGCAATTTGGTAAAGGTTCCATTATGAAACTTGGAGAACAGTCTGATCGAAGGATTTCAACGATTTCAAGTGGTTCATTGGCATTGGATGTAGCATTGGGAGTGGGCGGATATCCAAGGGGACGGGTCATTGAGATATATGGACCTGAAAGCTCAGGTAAAACGACTGTTGCATTACATGCGATTGCAGAAGTGCAAAAAACTGGCGGTACTGCAGCATTCATTGATGCCGAGCATGCTTTGGATCCAGCCTATTCGGAAAAACTAGGTGTGAATATCGATGAGTTACTGCTGTCACAGCCCGATACAGGTGAACAAGCCTTGGAAATCGCTGAAGCGCTAGTTCGCAGTGGAGCGGTGGACATCATTGTCATCGACTCGGTTGCAGCCCTTGTTCCTAAAGCTGAAATCGAAGGTGAAATGGGAGATTCCCATATGGGTCTGCAAGCCCGGATGATGTCCCAGGCGTTAAGGAAACTATCTGGTGCCATTAATAAATCAAATACCATCGCCATTTTCATTAACCAAGTCCGTGAAAAAATCGGGGTAATGTTCGGGAATCCGGAAACCACTCCAGGAGGCCGGGCATTGAAGTTCTACTCGACTGTACGTCTGGAAGTGCGTCGTGCGGAACAGTTAAAACAGGGCAATGAAATCGTCGGTAATAAAACCAAAATCAAAGTTGTGAAAAACAAAGTTGCGCCGCCATTCCGTCAAGCGGAAGTTGATATCATGTATGGTCAAGGTATTTCGCAGGAAGGTGAAATCATTGATATGGGTGCAGAGCTTGATATCGTCCTTAAAAGCGGTTCGTGGTATTCATACAACGAAGAGCGTGTTGGACAAGGACGGGAAAACGCGAAGATGTTCTTGAAAGAAAATCAAGATATCGCTCTGGAGATTTCTCAGAAAATCAGGGATCATTATAATCTTGATGGAGAGCATGAGCTGCCGCCAGAGGAAGCGGAAGATGAACATTTTGAATTACTTGATTGATGGTAGGAAAAGGCCTAAGCTTATTTGCTTGGGCCTTTTCTATAAATATTATGAACTGAAAAGTGCGAAATTTTCAGCGAATTCAGTGGCTGGAAAACAGAATTGCCGTCTCCTTCCATGAAGAATGTAGCACATTCCAGTGGTGAATATTTAAGAAAACTTGAATAATCATTGATACATAAGGGACAAACGCTTGACAATGAAAATTCTCAACTATACAATTAATATGTATATTTTACAATTTTTCAAACTAAAATTTTGAAAATTAAGTGCTGTATATTGAATTTATGTGCAATGTACTTGCCGACAGTTCAACATTTTATGTAAAAAGTTCATAGCAAGGGGAGGTGAAACGATGGAACCCATGACAATCATCTTCACTTTGCTTGGCCTAATCGTCGGTGCAGTTGTTGGTTATTTTATTCACAAATCAAAATTTGAGAGTAAAATAGCAGGGGCAAAGGGCTCTGCAGAACACATCCTTGAGGATGCAAAACGTGAAGCGGAAGCACTTAAGAAAGAAGCCTTGTTGGAAGCAAAAGATGAAATTCATAAAATTCGTTCAGATTCTGATCGGGAATCCCGTGAAAGAAGGAATGAATTACAAAAACAAGAAAATCGGTTATTGCAAAGAGAAGAGAATCTGGACCGTAAGGATGATACGTTAGACAAACGTGAAAACCTTTTGGAGAAAAAAGAAGATTCTCTAAACCAAAGACAACAGCATATTGAAGAGATGGAAAGCAAAGTGGACGAGACGGTTCGTAAGCAGCAAACAGAGCTTGAACGTGTTTCAGGTTTAACTCGTGAAGAAGCTAAAGCAATCATTATAGACCGAATGGAAAACGAGCTGGCTCACGATGTAGCGCTTATGATTAAAGAAAGTGATACCCGTGCCAAAGAAGAAGCTGATAAAAAAGCAAAAGAAGTTCTTTCTCTTGCCATTCAGCGTTGTGCGGCTGATCATGTTGCAGAAACCACCGTTTCTGTAGTGAATCTTCCAAATGATGAAATGAAAGGACGGATAATCGGACGTGAAGGACGAAATATCCGGACGCTAGAAACGCTAACAGGTATTGACCTTATTATTGATGATACTCCTGAAGCTGTCATTTTATCTGGATTTGATCCAATTAGACGTGAAACGGCACGCTTGGCTCTTGAAAAACTTGTTCAGGACGGACGGATCCATCCGGCTCGAATTGAAGAAATGGTTGACAAAGCAAGACGTGAGGTAGATGAACATATTCGTGAAATTGGTGAACAAACAACTTTCGAGGTTGGCGTTCACGGTCTCCATCCAGACCTAATCAAAATACTGGGACGTTTGAAGTTCCGTACAAGTTACGGACAAAACGTGCTTAAGCATTCAATTGAAGTGGCGCAGCTTTCAGGGTTGCTGGCTGCTGAGCTTGGAGAGGATGAAGTCCTTGCCCGCCGTGCCGGTTTATTGCATGATATCGGGAAAGCGATCGATCATGAAGTGGAAGGCAGCCACGTTGAAATTGGCGTGGAATTGGCAACCAAGTATAAAGAGCATCCTACTGTTATTAACAGCATCGCTTCACATCATGGCGATACGGAGCCAACTTCCATTATTTCAGTGCTTGTTGCAGCCGCTGATGCTTTATCAGCTGCAAGGCCGGGCGCTAGAAGCGAAACACTTGAAAATTACATTAGAAGACTTGAAAAGCTTGAGGAGATTTCCGAATCCTACGATGGAGTGGAAAAATCATTTGCGATTCAAGCCGGGCGCGAAGTGCGGATTCTAGTGAAACCAGAGCAAATAGATGATCTTTCGGCCCATCGACTCGCACGTGATATCCGCAAACGGATTGAAGAAGAGCTCGATTACCCAGGTCATATAAAAGTCACGGTCATCCGTGAAACAAGAGCAGTCGAATACGCTAAATAAAAGTCGTTAAAGAAAAAGCGAAGAGGGGCAAACCTCTTCGTTTTTTCTTGTTTTTAACAGGTAACGGCTCCGATATTCATCCGATATTATGTTACAATACATACTTGATATTCTTATCACGAGAAATGTGAATCTAGAAAGGGTTTTACAATGAAACTGCTATTTATTGGAGATGTCGTAGGGTCTCTAGGCCGTGAAATGGTTCAAGAATACCTTCCGAAATTAAAGGAAAAGCATCGGCCGCATATTACGGTCATCAATGGGGAAAATGCGGCAAGTGGCCGTGGAATCACGGAAAAGATTTACCGAAACTTTTTAGAGTGGGGCGCACAGGCGGTGACAATGGGAAACCATACATGGGATAATCGCGATATATTCAATTTCATTGATGATGCGAAATATCTCGTCCGTCCAGCAAACTTTCCTGACGGTGCACCGGGAGAAGGAATGAAATTTTTAAAATTGAACCAGCAGGAAATTGCGGTCATCAATTTACAAGCCAGGACATTCATGCCGGATTTAGATTGTCCATTCAAAAAAGCGGAGGAGCTTGTGGCGATGGCGCAAAAAAGGACACCCATCATCTTTGTTGATTTTCATGGTGAAGCAACAAGCGAAAAGCAGGCTATGGGGTGGTTCCTTGATGGCAAAGTTACAGCCGTTGCCGGAACGCATACACACGTTCAGACTGCCGATAACCGCATATTGCCTGCGGGAACTGCTTACATATCGGATGTGGGCATGACAGGGCCGTATGATGGTGTCCTTGGCATGGAAAGAGGCGCGGTGCTCCAACGGTTCCTGACAAGCCTTCCTGTCCGTTTCGAGGTGCCTAAGGAGGGCAGGACCCTATTAAGTGCGATCCTTTTGGAAATCGATGACAAAACCGGTAAGGCAAAAAAAATAGATAGGATCCTCATTAATGAGGATCATCCCTTTTATCATTGATTGATTAAATGAGGTGGATGGACAGTCAAATGCTGTCCATCCATTTTTTCATTCAATATAAATCTTGTTGGACAATCCCGGTTTTCTTTGTCATACAAGTTTTACTTGATGAATATAGTAGCAGTGGAAAGTGTTATAACTATTGAGCCTATGATCATAATCGGCAGGGAAGACAAGGAGGACTAGGAATGGAAATATTAAAGGTTTCAGCAAAATCTAATCCTAATTCTGTAGCAGGCGCACTAGCGGGAGTGCTCAGGGAAAGAGGGGCAGCCGAAATTCAAGCTATCGGTGCAGGTGCGTTAAATCAAGCCGTCAAGGCAGTAGCAATCGCAAGAGGATTCGTCGCACCTAGTGGAGTTGACTTGATTTGTATTCCTGCCTTTACAGATATACTTATTGATGGTGAAGAGAGAACGGCTATTAAGTTAATCATTGAACCAAGATAACTTCATGAAGGGGTGTCCTGTTTGTCCATTGGCGAGCAGGCTCTTTTTTGTCTTAAAATGACGGTACGGATTATAATGGAACATGTAAACATTAAATGAATGGGGACAGGAAGGGGGGATCAAGTTGGCGATTTTTGATGCACATTGTGATGTGTTAATGAAGATGTTCATCGATCCGGAACTATCTTTTTTGGATAGTGACACATTACATATAACCAAGCGGGGATTATTGGATGAAGGGGGAAAAGTCCAATGTTTTGCGATATACATCCCTGAAAAAGTCCATCCGGATATGAGATTCCAGGCGGCATTGGCCATGGTTGATATTTTTCATGAAAAGATAGTATCTGAGCCAGAAATGAAATTCGTAAAGACGAAGTCTGACATTGAATCTCTTAAAGAAACTGAAATCGGTGCAGTGCTGACGCTGGAAGGGTGCGATTGCATCGGGAATGATTTATTGAAACTGAAAACGCTCCTTCACCTTGGCGTTACCTCTGTGGGGCTAACATGGAATCACGCGAACTTGGTAGCTGATGGGGCATTGGAAACGAGGGGAGCGGGTTTAACGGATTTTGGGGCAGAGGTGGTGGCCTTGCTAAATGAGAAGGCAATTTGGTGCGACGTATCTCATTTATCAGAAGCTGGATTTTGGGACACCATAAAGAGGGCGGAATTTCCCATTGCCTCCCATTCCAATGCACATTCTCTTTGTTCCCATCCGCGAAATTTAAAAGACAGCCAAATAAGAGCCCTTTTACAAAAAAACGGAGTGATTGGGGTAACCTTTGTCCCGCAATTTTTATCCAATGGAGACTCCGCTTCGATAAAGGATATTGTGGGGCATATAGACCATATATGCAGTTTAGGGGGAGAGCATCAAATTGGATTGGGATCGGACTTTGATGGCATCGATCATATGGTGGAAAATCTAACCTCATATAAGGATTATCATATTTTGATCAATGAATTGAACAGGCTTTATTCCAGTGAGTTTGTCAAAGGGCTTCTTTTTGGGAATTTCGCCAGTCACTTTCCTGGAAAAACGGAAAGATTTTAGAAGATTTTTAATTCATACTATATAGATATGAATAAATATTCTGAAAATATAAAAAATAGAATCAAAAAGGTTGCAATTTAATGATTTAACCGATAGAATTGAAAGCGTTTAGTACACCTTTCCTAAATTAGAACGATTTAATTTACATAAACGAATGTTCTGAAGAGAGGTGCATTTAAATGCATTTATATACGAACGTTCTAAAGGAGTGTAAGACATGATCAATCAACTTTCATGGAAAGTTGGCGGACAACAAGGTGAAGGTATTGAAAGTACAGGAGAGATTTTCTGTATCGCCCTCAATCGCTTAGGATATTACTTGTATGGCTACCGTCATTTCTCATCCCGAATCAAGGGTGGACACACGAATAATAAAATTCGTGTAAGTACTACCGAAACTCGTGCTATCTCTGATGATTTAGACATCTTAGTCGCTTTTGACCAAGAAACGATTGACGTCAATTATAAAGAATTACATGAGGGTGGCATCATAATCGCGGATGCAAAATTCAAACCTGTCTGCCCAGAAGATACGAAGGCAGAATTATATATTGTTCCATTTACTGAAATTGCAGCAGAACTAGGAACATCATTAATGAAAAACATGGTTGCCATCGGTGCGACTTGTGCAGTCCTTGGAATGGAAATTTCCGTTTTCAACGATGTTGTTGATGAAATCTTCGGCCGTAAAGGCGAAGAAATCGTCAAGAAGAACATGGATGCCATTACCGCTGGCTACAAGGCAATGGAAGTATTGCTTGGAGAAAAACTGGGTGCAATGGAGCTGGAAAAGGCAGATGGACAAAAACGATTGTTCATGATCGGTAACGATGCCATCGCATTGGGCGCAGTTGCAGGCGGTTGCCGCTTCATGGCGGCCTATCCAATTACCCCCGCTTCGGAAATCATGGAATACCTGATTAAAAAACTTCCGCAATTGGGCGGGACGGTCATCCAGACTGAAGATGAAATTGCGGCAGCTACAATGGCGATAGGGGCAAACTATGGCGGTGTTCGTGCCATCACGGCTTCAGCTGGTCCTGGACTATCCTTGAAGATGGAAGCGATTGGTTTGGCTGGCATTACCGAAACGCCGATCGTCATTGTCGATACGCAACGTGGCGGTCCATCCACTGGGCTTCCTACGAAGCAGGAGCAATCGGATTTGATGGCCATGATTTACGGCACACACGGTGAAATCCCTAAAATCGTCATGGCTCCAAGTACAGTTGAGGAAGCTTTTTATGATACGGCAGAAGCATTCAACCTTGCAGAAGAATATCAATGCCCAGTCATCGTATTATCGGACTTGCAGCTTTCTTTAGGTAAACAGACGGTTCAGCCGCTTGATTACAGTAAAGTGGAAATAAGGCGCGGGAAATTGGTGGACCATGAAATTGAAGAGTCTGAAAACAAGTCCTACTTCAAGCGCTATGAAGTCACGCAAGACGGCGTTTCACCTCGAGTCGTACCTGGTATGAAAAACGGTATCCACCATGTTACGGGAGTTGAGCATGATGAAACCGGAAGACCTTCGGAGACGGCTTTGAATCGTAAGGCGCAAATGGATAAACGGATGCGTAAGCTGGATAACTTAACGAATACATTCAATACACCGGTATACAAAAAAACTCCGCATGAAGAGGCGGATTTATTAATACTTGGTTTTAATTCCACACGCGGGACGATCGACGAAGCGATCGGCCGATTAGAAACGGATGGCATGAAAGTGAACCATGCGCAAATCCGTTTGATACACCCATTCCCTGCTGATGAAGTCCTTTCTTTAGTGCAAGCGGCGAAGAAGGTAGTGGTTATCGAAAATAATGCGACTGGACAATTGGCTAATATCATCAAGATGAATGTCGGACATGTCAATAAAATCAAAAGCATCCTAAAATATGATGGAAATCCATTCCTCCCGCATGAAATTCACACACAATGCAAGGAGATGTTCGAATATGGCAACGTTTAAAGAGTTCCGTAATGATGTAAAACCTAACTGGTGCCCTGGTTGCGGGGATTTCTCCGTTCAGGCTGCCATGCAGCGCGCGGCGGCTAATGTAGGGTTGGAACCAGAGAATTTGGCTGTCGTTTCCGGTATTGGCTGTTCAGGCCGGATATCTGGTTACATCAAGTCATATGGTTTCCACGGCATCCATGGCCGCTCACTTCCAATCGCACAAGGAGTGAAAATGGCCAACCGTGAATTGACCGTTATAGCCTCTGGCGGTGACGGAGATGGCTTTGCAATCGGGATGGGTCATACCATCCATGCGATCCGCCGTAATATCGACATTACGTATATCGTCATGGATAACCAAATCTATGGATTGACAAAAGGCCAGACTTCCCCTCGATCAGCGGCAGGGTTCAAAACGAAGTCCACGCCGGAAGGATCGATTGAGCAGGCTGTTTCACCAATGGAATTGGCATTATCCGCCGGCGCAACCTTTGTTGCCCAAAGCTTTTCCACTGACCTGAAGGACTTGACGGCAATCATTGAAGCGGGAATCAATCATAAAGGTTTTTCCTTCATCAATGTGTTCTCTCCTTGTGTAACATATAACAAAATCAATACGTATGATTGGTTTAAACAAAACTTAACGAAATTGAATACGATCGAAGGTTACGATTCTACAAATAAAGAACAGGCCATGCAGACGCTGATGAAGCATGACAGCCTTGTGACGGGGATTATCTATCAAGACCCTTCACGACCTTCTTACCAGGAATTGGTCCCTGGATATGCTGAAGAAGCTTTGAACAAATCTGACCTGACTCTGGATCAAGCTCATTTTGATAAGCTTGTTGCAGAATTCATGTGAAAAATGAAAAGGGTTCACCCCTCAAGATGGGGTGAACCCTTTTTGTGTTCTATTGAAAAGCTGTTACAAGAGGGTTTCCTCATCCTCTCAGGTTTAGCTTACCAAAAGTTACGATTACATCCGCAGCCGAATGAGAAGAAATTGCAACGATTTCTTCTACAACAACAGTTGTTATTGTTATTGTTGTTGTTGTTGTTGTTGTTGTTGTTGTGATGGTGATGATGGTGCTGCACGCGGTTACAATCACGGTCATTATCGCGGTCCCGATCACGATCGTTGTCGCGTTTTTGACAACCTTTCACCGCACGACAAAAATCGTCTGCAATCCGATCGTTATCGTTATTGTTGTTGTTATTATGGTGGTGATTATTGTTACATGACATATAAGTCACTCCTTGGTTTGTTTTTTTGTTGTACAAGATATCTTATTCAATAGCGGACAAGATGCTATAGAAACATGACCCATTTAATAAAAATGTACGTATGCCCCCTAAATCCAATGAAGGCTGGTACACAAGCGATTATGGTATTTTTTAGAGTAGTATTTCATACATTTACATATTAAGGATGATGAAAGAAACAGCCCTATTTCAGGGGGAATGTACATGTTGAGAGGTAAAATGAATGCAGTTGTCAAACATCACCGAGGTTATGGAGCACAACTGCAGGTTGTCGATATTCCTGAATTTCGTGAGGACGAGGTTTTGATTCGGGTAAACATGGCTTCAATCTGCGGAACGGACATCCATATATACACTTGGGATAAATGGTCACAGGGAAGAGTGAAACCGCCATATGTATTCGGACATGAATTTTCTGGGGAAGTAGTGGCAGTAGGAGCAAATGTGGCCAATGTATCAGTTGGTGATTCTGTTTCTGCAGAAACACATATTGTTTGCGGTAGATGCCGGCAATGTTTAACGGGGCAGTTTCATATTTGTAAACATACAAGCATAATCGGTGTCGATACACATGGGTGCTTTTCGGAGTATGTGGCGCTGCCGGCCAAGAACCTATGGAAAAATCCAATCGATATGCCCACCGACATTGCTACCATCCAAGAACCGATGGGGAATGCTGTCCATTCCGTGCTTGCTGGCGATGTACTTGGCAAAACGGTAGCCATCATTGGTTGTGGACCGATTGGGCTGATGGCAGTGGCCGTGGCAAAGGCCGCGGGAGCTGACAAAGTGATCGCTCTTGATATAAATGAATATCGCCTTCAGCTTGCAAAAAAGATGGGAGCTACCCACCTCATTCAATCGAATAAGGATGACCCTTTGGAGATCATCCAACGGCTTACAAATACGGACGGGGTGGATGTGGTTTGTGAAATGAGCGGCAATCCAGCAGCAATCGATCAAGGGTTTAAGATGGTGACAAATGGTGGAAGGGTATCCATCCTAAGTTTGCCAGCGCAGCCCGTCATGCTCAATATAACCGAGGATATTGTCTTCAAGGGCCTTACTGTCCAAGGAATCACCGGCAGGAAAATGTTCTCAACCTGGCAGCAGGTGTCAAGTTTGCTAGGAAGCGGGAAAGTGGATGTAAAACCGATGATTACGCACCGCTTCTCATTAAGCGACTTTGAAAAGGGCTTTGATTTGATGATAAAAGGTCAATGTGGCAAGGTACTCCTGATTCCCTAAGAGATAAAAGAATTCATATAGAAACGGCACAAACTCGCGAGTAAAAGGCCCGAATTGGCGAGAAAAGCGGCCAAACTCGCGAGTAAAAGGCCCAAATTGGCGAGTAAAGCCCAAACTCACGAGAAAAGCTTCAGAAGCGAGAGTAAAAGGGATAAATTCGAGGAATGGCGTTTTCCTCTATTTTCAAAATGTTAGGAATTAGGCTTCCTCCTTTGTGTTCTTAAATTACCTTGAATGTTAAATATTCCTTACAATTGCGGAGGACATGACAGAATGATTGTTTCTTGTTCTTAAAAGCTTTATACTAAGTTAATGTGGGTATATCACACTAAAAAACGTACCATGACTGGTAATTTCAAAAATGAAAGCTGCATAAAAGCGTTTGTAGCAAGATAGGTGTTGTAATAGTTGGTAATAGAAATAAACTAACTATTTTGAAAGGAGAATAACCATGAACGAGAAACAAAGATTAGAATCACAGCAAGTGAATGCTGAAAATCCAGCGGACAAAAAATCCGATAAGGATTACAGCAAATACTTTCAAGCGGTTTATATTCCGCCTTCTTTAAAAGATGCGAAAAAGCGCGGGAAAGAAGAAGTGGAATATCATGATGATTTTGCAATTCCAGAAGCATTCCGCGGAATGGGAGAAGGCAAAAAATTCTATATTCGTACATATGGCTGCCAAATGAACGAACATGATACGGAAGTTATGGCGGGCATTTTTACGGCACTTGGCTATCAGCCGACAAACACGGTCGATGATGCTAATGTCATTTTACTTAACACATGTGCGATCAGGGAAGGCGCAGAGAATAAAGTATTTGGTGAGTTGGGACATCTGAAATCATTGAAGTTGGAAAAGCCGGACTTATTGCTTGGTGTATGCGGCTGTATGTCCCAGGAAGAATCAGTCGTCAAGCGGATTCTTGAAAAGCACCACTTTGTGGATATGATCTTCGGAACCCATAATATCCACCGTCTGCCGCAAATTCTTAATGAAGCTTATCTTTCCAAGGAAATGGTCATTGAGGTTTGGTCCAAAGAAGGCGATGTAATTGAAAACCTTCCAAAGATACGAAAAGGAAAAACGAAGGCATGGGTCAATATCATGTATGGCTGTGACAAGTTTTGTACATATTGCATCGTACCTTATACAAGAGGGAAAGAAAGAAGCCGCAGACCGGAAGATATCATCCAGGAAGTACGTCATCTTGCCGCTCAGGGCTACAAAGAAATTACGTTACTCGGACAGAATGTCAACGCATATGGGAAAGATTTTACCGATATTGAATATCGTTTTGGTGATTTGATGGATGAAATCCGCAAAATCGACATTCCGAGAATTCGTTTCACGACGAGTCATCCCCGAGACTTTGATGATCACTTGATTGAAGTTCTCGCTAAAGGCGGCAATCTTGTCGATCATATTCACCTTCCTGTTCAATCGGGAAGTACCGACACACTAAAAATCATGGCTCGCAAATATACACGGGAACAGTATTTGGAGCTAGTAAAGAAGATTAAGGAAGCCATTCCGAGTGCATCATTAACGACTGATATCATTGTAGGCTATCCGAATGAAACGGAAGAGCACTTTGAAGAAACGATGTCTTTATATCGCGAAGTCGGGTTTGATGCAGCATATACTTACATTTATTCGCCACGTGAAGGGACACCGGCTGCTAAAATGCAGGATAACGTACCTATGGAAGTGAAAAAGGAGCGCCTGCAGCGCTTGAATGCCCTCGTTAATGACACGTGCGCCTTGAAAATGAAAGAGTATGACGGGCAAGTTGTTGAAGTGCTGGTAGAGGGTGAAAGCAAGAAGAATGCGGAAGTATTAGCAGGTTATACAACGAAAAATAAGCTCGTGAACTTCAAAGGACCAAAATCTTCCATCGGTCAAATCGTGAAAGTGAAAATCACTGGAACGAAAACATGGTCACTAAACGGAGATATGGTTGAAGAAGCAGCGGCAATCGAGGTGGAGTAAGATGACGAAATATACTAAAGATGACATTCTGACAAAAGCGGCAGAGCTTGCAGAAATGATTGCCAGCACGGAAGAAGTCGATTTCTTTAAACGGGCAGAAGCTCACATCAATGAAAATCAAAAAATCCGCGAGATGATTGCCAGTATTAAAAGTTTGCAAAAACAGGCGGTCAATTTCCAGCATTATGGCAAGGATAAGGCGTATAACCAAGTTCAGACCAAAATCGATGCACTGGAAAAACAATTGGATGAGCTTCCTATCGTCCAGCAATTCAAACAATCTCAAGTTGATGTAAATGATCTATTGCAAATGGTTTCGTCACAAGTATCGAATAAGGTAACGGACCTGATCATTGAAGCTACTGAAGGCGACATCCTTCGCGGCGAAACAGGTTCACACGTACAAGCTGGCGGCGGAAGCTGTTCATGAATATCAAAAAGCCCTTCTGATAAATAGAAGGGCTTTTTTAACACCCGGAAATCCTTATACAGCGCCCATTCGTGACACATATCCCAAAACATGCGCATAAAATAACCTAGGTTTAAAACATTACAGCAGTTTTCAAACAAAAAAAATTCTACGCACACTAGACTTTTACCACGCATAGGATGAATGGAAACTGTATGAGGAGGGTTCGCTAGCATGTCACAATATAGAGAGATAATTACTAAAGCGGTGGTGGCAAAGGGACGTAAATTCACAAAGTCCTCTCACACCATTTGCCCGGCTCATCATCCTTCTAGCATTCTAGGTTGTTGGATCATCAACCATAAATACGATGCCAAGAAAGTCGGCAAAAAGGTAGAAATTCACGGCAGCTACGAAATCAACGTTTGGTATTCCTATAACCATAATTCAAAAACGGAAGTTGTCACTGAAAAGGTGCAATATACCGACGTGATTTCGCTGAAATACCGTGATCCCGATTGCCTTGATGACCATGAAATCGTTGCAAAAGCTGTCCAACAGCCGAATTGCTTAGAAGCTTGCATCTCGCCATGCGGACAAAAAATCATTGTTCACGTGGAAAGGGAATTCTTTGTGGAGGTCGTCGGCGAAACGAAAATTTGTGTCGCCGTTAGTCCAGATGGCCGCTGTGAAGATGACTGGGGCTGTGATTTCGATGATGAGGAATTCGAAGATTTAGATCCGGATTTCCTAGATGAATTCGAAGACGAATAAAATATAGAAAGTAACTACCGGATGACACATTTTCATCCGGTTTTATTTATTTTGGATCGGGACGAGTCCATCCCAGAGTTGGCCGACATGTCCCGTTATTTTCACTGCGGATCGAGTTTCCATGCAATTTTGAATACAGGCAATGTTGCTTTCTCGTATGTTATAATGAAGGATATGAATGAGAAAATAGATTATAGTTTGGAAAGGTTTTGAAGGAATGGCTGGATATACTCCGATGATACAGCAATATTTAAAAATTAAGGCAGAGTATCAAGATGCCTTTTTATTTTTTCGTTTAGGCGATTTTTATGAGATGTTTTTTGATGATGCATTGAATGCCTCCCAGGAGCTTGAAATCACATTGACGAGCCGGGAAGGCGGAAGTGAAGACCGAATTCCGATGTGCGGCATTCCATATCACTCGGCTGCTAACTATATTGATATCTTGATAGAAAAAGGATTCAAAGTAGCTATATGTGAACAGACGGAAGATCCAAAACAAGCAAAAGGTGTAGTCCGCAGGGAAGTGGTCCAGCTGATTACACCGGGAACGAAAATGGATAGCAAAGGCCTTCGTGAAAAGGAAAATAACTATATTGCCACCATCACTTCTTTTCCTGATGGTCCATTCGGATTTGGATACAATGATCTTTCGACAGGGGAAAATAAGGTCACTTTGATTGAGAGTTTCGACGAAGTTCTCAATGAATTCGCGATACTTGGTGCGAGCGAAGTGGTCATTGCAGATGATTTCAATGAAGAATGGAAAAAAAAGCTGCAAGAACGGGGAGCCGCGGCCCTATCGATCGAGAATAACCTGATCGAAAGCGAGTCGTTCCTTTCCTTGCTGCAGCAATTGAAAGACCCAAAACAAGCTGCAACCACCTCCCGTTTGTTGAATTACTTATACCGTACACAAAAGCGCAGCCTGGATCATTTACAGCCAGTACTGGCTTATGAGACGTCACAATATATGAAAATCGATTATTATAGTAAACGGAATTTGGAATTGACTGAAACCATCCGTTCCAAAGGAAAGAAGGGTTCACTATTATGGCTGCTTGATGAGACGAAAACGGCGATGGGCGGAAGGCTGCTGAAACAATGGATTGACAGGCCGCTCATTAATAAAAAACAGATCGAGCGGAGGCAGAGCCTTGTTGAAACCTTGAAAAATCAATACTTCGAACGGCAGGATTTACGTGAACGACTGAAGGAAGTCTACGACCTGGAGCGGCTTGCCGGAAGGGTCGCTTTTGGTAATGTAAATGCAAGGGACCTGATTCAGTTGAAACGCTCTTTGCAACAAGTTCCAATCATCCGTGAAATTGTCAAGTCGATGGCCTCCAATCAGGAAATATCGGTTCTTGCCGGGAAATTGGATCCGTGTGAAGAAGTGACGGATCTGCTGGAAACTGCGTTGGTTGAAAATCCCCCGTTGTCCGTAAAGGAAGGGAATATCATCCAGGACGGTTTCCATGAGGAGCTGGATACATACAGGGATGCCAGCCGAAACGGAAAAACGTGGATTGCCCAGCTGGAACGCCAAGAGCGCGAACGCACTGGAATCAAATCATTGAAGATCGGTTATAATCGTGTGTTTGGCTATTATATCGAAGTCACACGGGCCAATTTGCATTTGCTTGAAGAAGGGCGCTATGAACGGAAGCAAACGTTAACGAATGCTGAACGCTATATTACCCCTGAATTAAAAGAAAAGGAAGCTTTGATTTTACAAGCAGAAGAAAAGAGCATTGGTCTGGAATATGACTTATTCCTCAATCTGCGTGAAGAGGTCAAAAGCTATATCCCCCGTTTACAGGAGTTAGCCAAAGGCGTCAGTGAACTGGATGTCCTTCAATGCTTTGCGACGATCAGTGAAGAACGTCATTATGTGAAGCCTGTCTTTTCGGATAGCCGGAGAATCGTTTTGAAGGAAGGACGTCATCCGGTAGTGGAGAAAGTGCTCCAATCACAGGAGTATGTCCCCAATGACTGCATGATGGATGGTGAGCGGGAGCTGCTTCTGATAACAGGCCCGAATATGTCGGGGAAAAGCACATATATGCGTCAGGTTGCGCTGACATCGATTTTGGCGCAAATCGGCTGCTTCGTTTCGGCAAGCATAGCCGAATTGCCTATTTTTGATAAAGTGTTTACCCGGATCGGCGCGGCAGATGATTTGATTTCAGGTCAGAGTACATTCATGGTCGAGATGCTTGAAGCGAGAAATGCGATTATGAATGCAACCGAAAATAGCTTGATATTATTTGATGAGATCGGGCGGGGTACATCCACTTATGATGGGATGGCACTTGCTCAGGCCATCATTGAATATATACATGAGGAAATTGGGGCAAAGACCCTTTTTTCAACGCATTATCACGAATTGACTATCCTGGCATCGGAATTGCCTAAGTTAAGTAATATCCATGTCAGTGCTATTGAGCAGAACGGAAACGTCGTTTTCCTTCATAAAATCAAAGAAGGGCCAGCGGATAAAAGCTACGGAATCCATGTTGCCAAGCTTGCTGATTTACCGAAGCCGTTAATTGAGCGGGCGGCAGCCATATTAGCACATTTGGAGGAGGAAAATGGACAAGCAAAGGCCATGCCTGAACAGCCGGTTGATCTGGTAAAAGCCCCTATTGCCGAAGTGGTTCCGGAATCTGCCGATGAGGCACAGCTTTCCTTCTTTGGCGAAGAGGCTCCTAGAGGAAAAGCGACCTCCTCACCTAAGGAAAAAAAGGTGCTGGATGATATTAAATCTCTTGATATTCTTGAAATGACGCCGCTGGAGGCGATGAATATCCTTTATAAATTGCAGAAGAAACTTAAATGAAATAAAGCGAGGCGATGGAAATGGGAAAAATCATACAGCTGGACGAGTCTTTATCGAATAAAATCGCAGCCGGCGAAGTTGTAGAACGCCCTGCCTCAGTCGTAAAGGAACTGGTTGAAAACGCCATTGATGCAAACAGCACAATCATTGAAATTGAATTGATCGAGGCGGGACTTGGCTCGATTCGGATTGTGGATAACGGCGATGGGATTTTGGCTGATGATGTAGAGGCAGCATTCAAACGGCACGCCACAAGTAAAATAAAGGATGAAAATGACTTGTTCCGAATTCGAACGCTAGGTTTCCGCGGTGAAGCGATGCCAAGTATCGCTTCCGTTTCCCGCTTCGAAATGAAAACAAGCACAGGCGATGGGGCAGGTACGCGCATCCTTCTCGAAGGCGGCATGGTCAGTGAACTTGAAGCTTCGTCGAGCCGTAAAGGAACGGATATCCTCGTTTCCGATCTATTTTACAATACACCTGCAAGATTGAAATATATGAAAACCATTCATACAGAGCTTGGAAATATCACCGATGTCGCCAATAGGCTCGCCCTTTCGCACCCGGATGTTTCGATACGATTATCACACAATGAAAAGCGTATCCTGCATACGAATGGTAACGGTGATGTCAGGCAGGTGCTGGCGGCCATCTATGGTATGAATATTGCCAAAAAGATGATCCCTGTTCAAGCAAGCTCACTGGATTTCACGATATCTGGCTATATCGTGATGCCTGAGATCACCCGGGCTTCAAGGAATTATATTTCAACCATGATAAACGGCCGTTTCATCAAAAACTATGCACTTGTGAAGGCCATCCTTGATGGATATCATACGCTTCTGCCGATTGGCCGCTTTCCGATTGCCTTGCTGAATATTGAAATGGATCCGATACTTGTCGACGTCAACGTCCATCCATCAAAAATGGAGGTAAGGCTCAGCAAGGAACAGGAACTGTACAGTTTAGTATCGGAAACGATCAAATCTGCGTTTAAGAAGCTATCCCTCATTCCAAGCGGGTATGCACCGCCTGCCCCTAAGCCGGAACAGGCAAAGAGTGAGCAAACAACGCTGGATTTGGACCATGTCGTGGAGAGCGGCAAGCGTGTTCTTGAAGAAGCGAAGAAAGAAGCGTCACTTTTGAAGGATACATTGATCCGTGAAAAGCAGGAACAAAAGAATCATGAGGCTTTCATTTCGGATTTCAATCTAGAACCAATCAAGGAATTGATCTACAGCAATGAGGAACAGCAGCAAATGGCCGACGTCTATATCCCGGTATTGCCAGAGGGAGAAAGCAAACCATATTACGAATCGGCTGAAAAGTATACCACCTACACAGTCGAGCTAGAGGAAGAAGTCGAAGAGGACGAATCGGCAAGCCGGGTCCCGCCGATGTATCCAATTGGGCAGATGCATGGAACATATATATTCGCCCAAAACGAAAATGGCTTATATATCATCGATCAACATGCCGCCCAGGAACGGATCAAATATGAATATTTTAAAGAAAAAGTCGGGCAAGTCGAAAATGAGCTGCAAGATATGCTCGTCCCGATCACGCTTGAATTTTCGACAGACCAATGCATCAGGATAAATGAATATCAGCATGAGCTGGAAAAAGTCGGCGTCTACTTAGAGGAGTTTGGCTACAACGCCTATATTGTCCGGTCACATCCGCAATGGTTCCCAAAAGGGATTGAACAGGAAATCCTGGAAGAAATGATCGAACAACTACTGTCGATGAAAAAGGTCGACATCAAAAAACTGCGCGAAGAAGCAGCCATCATGATGAGCTGCAAAGCCTCCATCAAGGCAAACCGCCATCTGCGTAATGACGAAATACAAGCACTGCTCGATGAACTAAGAAGGACGACCGATCCCTTCACATGCCCGCACGGAAGGCCCATCATCATCTCCTATTCCATTTACGAAATGGAGAAAATGTTCAAACGGGTCATGTAAGTAAAAGCAATGGAGAACCCTGATGAAAAGGGGTTCTTCATTGCTTTTTTCGTTAAATGACCACATTCATAGGTCCATGCCCTTTTTTTTCTAGAGCTTTTGAAAAGTTTTCTGCAGAGGAGTCCTGTATATTCTGAGTAACATGACTATATTTGTCTAATGTTAAAGGGGCTTGTGGGTGTCCTAATCTTTCTGATACCACTTTTGAAGTTTCTCCGATTTTCAAAAATCTCTTCAAGCCCTATTAAAAAAGGAATAAATTAACCACGTACAATATTTAGATTGTCATACAGCTAAATTAGCGATTTTCCAATTTATTAAAGGTGGGTATAACCGAAAAAGAATTAATGATAGCGTTGGCTATCAAACCCCACGAGCCGTTGTAGATCGAATTAGGAATACAGCTTAAGATTTAACTTTTTAGTGTCGAAAATATTGACTTAAATCCAAAGTTTAAAAGGTCGACCCAGTATAACGTTGTAAAAAAATTGGTTGAATATGTAATTTAGTTAAGATATACTTGTTTCGTGTTTCACTGTGAGTGTGAATACATATAAGGAGGGGATATAATGACATTACACCATTATATAGCTGCTGAAAAAAAACTTCCTATGGGTAGCTTTGGATTAAATGCAACAGATATAGAGGTAGATAAAGTAAGACTACCCGGAAAGAAATACAAAAATAGAGTGTACGATAAAGAGAGAGTAAGTGTTTATCAAACTGAAGATACTTCTCTAGGTATTGAAGTCATTGAAGTGGATAACGGCTATAAAGAAGTAAACAAGCATTTTAATCATTCTTTGGTTTATGAAGTAGTGGGATATTTACAAAATCCAGGAAAAAGTATAAAAGAACTATTTAAATATGTAGATCAAAACTTATCTGAAGGGGAATCAATTGAAGTTTATTCCTGCTTAGATGGTGAGGAACAAAAACCTAGAGACAACAATTTAGATGTTGTAATAAACTTAAAAACATATCAGTTAGGTAAGCATATTAAATTGGATAAAAAGAAATATCTACAACAACTTGGAGAATCTTTCAAGTTAGAAAACAAACAATTTATTCAAGTGATTAAAGAGTGAATATTCAAATATTACTATAAAAAAACTCACAAACCTTAGGTTAGTGAGTTTTTTTATAGTAATGGTGTTATTTTAAAATTTATCATAACCACCCTAGTTTTGTGTAATTTTGATTTTGTTTAATATTCCCAGTAAAATATATGTCGAAAGACAAAATAATATATCGAAAATGGTAGGTAGGAGGTGATAGATGAGAAAATAGTATAAAAACACAGGAATTTAGGAGGGGTTTATTTTTCGAAAAATAGTACTTATTGTGGTTTTTTTTGATTTTCTTAACATGTACAACGCTAGTAATATTAAAAAATAATTCTGTTGAGAATGATGATAAGAAAAAGGAAATAGTATTAGTAAACTAAAAAGTTGTGCCTGTTTCTTAACTTTGTAAGATTGTAATTCTTCAATCCTCTCATTAGTAATAGAAATATTTCTTTTTCCGCTATGTGTTTTAGGTGTTTGTAAAACAAGGCCTTGACCTGAAATATAATAAAGGGAGTGCTGCACAAGAAAGCCAAGGAATAAGAAGAAGTGTTGAAAAATCAAGGATTAAAATGAGTGCCCACCGGGTGGCTTTTTATTATGAATGAACATGAAAAGGATATATGAAAATTACAAACCTTACTGGATAGATCAGTTATAAAAATGGGAGTTCGGATTAATTCGGTTGTGAAGGCCTCTGCACTTGAGGTGATTAGAAAAGCGTATAAGGAAGGGATTTACGTCCAAAAAAGTTCAGGTTATCGCTCAATGGAAGAACAAGCTACACTAAATGGTCAAAGTCGTCTTTATAGCTACAATGGTAAAAATTATAGCAATTTAGCCAAGCCAAAAGTGACGCAAGCGAAACGTGGACAATCTATTCACAATTTTGGATATGCCATTGATTATTTTCTTGTTAGTGATGATGGAAAAACAGCATTGTGGACTGTAAATGCGAAATGGAGACGAGTAGCTGCCATTGGGAAAGAACTTGGCTTTGAATGGGGAGGAGATTGGTAAGGCTTTAAAGATTATCCGCATTTAGAAAAGACAGGTGGCTTGTCCTTTACACAGCTGCAGGCCGGCAAAAGACCGAATCTAACCTTGAAATTTAAGTCAGGTTCAGAAGCAATTGTTGCTGAGCCAACTAAAAAAGAAGTAGCTCCTGAGGTAAGTAAGAAGCCCTTCAAAGGCAAAGGAGATAACACTATTATTTCCATTCAGAAGACATTAAATAGTCGATATGGTTGTAATCTCATTGTTGGACGGTATAATTGGATCTAAAACTAAGTCAGCACTTAGCTAAGCATTAAAAACAGAACTTAACAAGCAATATAATAGAAAACTTGTTGTGGAGGGAAAATGGGGAGCTAAGACGAAGGCGGCCATTGTCACTGTTCAAAAGGGTTGAAAAGGCAATCTCACTTGGATTCTACAGGCTGCACTTTATCTTGAAGGATCACTTGATTCCACCTTTGGGACAAATACCCAAAAGGCGCTGAAGAAACTTCAAGGTAAAAAGGGTTTATTCGTAGAGGGGAAGCAGGTGAAAATACAGTTGCTAAATTATTTGCATGATAAAGTTGCTAGTATTTAAACACAAAATAATAATACGGTAATATTTTCTACAAGCACTCAATCATCATCATTTTAGAAGCCCTTACACTTTACTGAGTAGGGGCTTCTATATCCATTTATACAATTATGATATAACATATATTAGTTTTAGCATTAATACAATTTTTGCTCAGCGAATATCTTCTACATTTTTCAACTTAATATCTTTTGATATACTTAACTCGGATTTTTTATCAACAAAGTTTTGTTCATCTAATGGTCCAGTTACCACTCCAGTTTTAATATCTATTATCCAATAATGATAGTTTTCCGTAGCTGGAATCTCTGTATTATTAGTATTTTCGGGGTCATCCAATAATACAACTTGCTTAGCTAAAATGAAATTTTTATCCCATCCAACTTCCACAACTTTTACTGGTACAGCTGCACTGTCCCAAGAACCTTCACTAATTTTAGGGCTAATAGTAACTTGATGCTCTGATGTGCTAACTATAGAATAACTCCCTGGTAAATCAACTTCATAATCCGATAGACCTGAACATCCAGCTAGCGAACAATAAAAACATAGAAAAATAAAAATATATTTTAAACCACTCGTTAACCGCACTAAAAACCCTCCTTTTTTCTTTTTTACCAATGTATCACTAAATCTATCAAACTTTTTTTGAGAACTTTAAACTCATTACAAAAACACTAAACAGCCGTTAGATATGTAATCTCTTTGTGGATAGTATTCCCTCTAAAACTAAGTTAGCCCTCATGAAAGCATTACAGACAGAACTTAACAAGCAATTTAAAAACTTGTTGTGGACGGGACATGGGGAGCTAAAACTAAAGCAGCCATTGTTACCCTTGAAAAAGGCGCGAAAGGCAATCTTACTTGGATAATACAAGCAGCGCTTTACACGAAAGGATATAACCCTGGATCACTTGATTCCATCTTTGGAAAGGCCACAGAAACGGCATTAGAATAATTCCAGAAAGCTAAAAAGATTACGGCAGATAAGAAGGCTGGCAAAGCTTCTTTCACTGAATTATTTGCTGCATAAATAAAAAAACATTGGAGAAAGAATAATTATGGTATTAACTCCACAGGTACCTCCATTAAAAATGCCCTTACTCGCTGTGAGATAATTAGAGGTAATAATATCAAGTTCAATATAAAATAGTATTCTACCATATTGAAAGAACTCAAACATTATTTGTTTAACCCTTTTCTTTTTTGGAAATTTAGTATAACATTACATTTGTGACATAAAAAGCTAAATTTATAATACATATGAACTATTAACAGTTAGATACACATTGCATATGTACTATAAAAAAGGTGCAAGCACGATGTTTAAGAAAATATCAAGGATTATGATAATGGTTTTATCAGTGGTTATGATAGCTGGAGGAATCTTACCGAGCGTGGGACATGCTCAAGAGAAAAGTGAATCAATTAATAATGACATTGATTCAGAGAGTACAAAAAGTACAGTGTTGACTGTAGATAATTCCATGACAGTTAGTAAACAAAACTCCATCATTAATGATTGTCTAAGTGACCCAGATGTTGAAGAGTTAATTGTTCTTGATGAATCATTATTAATAGAGAATAATGATAACGAAAATGACACTACCCCCAACGCACGTGCTATATTTAATAAGTATAAAGTTAATAATGTACGAGGAGGGTCTGATGTAACAGGATCTAGTGGAATTGCCACTGCTATTGGTGAGGTAGGAATAGTATTAAATATTGGTCAGACAAAATCAGTGGCTACTACAATTAGTGCGGATTTTGGTACTAGTAATGCTGCACTATCAGGGGCTTTAGGTTATAGTGTTACGGGTTCAACAAGTATAACAATTTCTGGTACATATAAAGTTCCTAGTACAGTAAACGAAAAAAAGTTAAAACGTGTAAAATAACGGCGTATCCTATATATAAAACTAAACTATATGATGTACATAAAATGCCATGGAATTCCTTTACTTGGTCTAAACAAGGAACAGGCAAGTCAAAAAAAGCTTATGGTGTATCATATAAAAAAGTATATACCTATAAATAAAGGATGGAAGTTTAAATGAAAAAAAAGCATATAGTTATCATTTTAATGCTGATTATAATTATTGGAAGTTTGCAGATTCCTAGTCTACTAGAATCAATATATCCATTGGCTAAAGAAGATAGAACTGAAGCTTTTTATAATATTAGATATTTATTGCAAGGGACTTTTTCTTTGGTAGGTATAATATTTGTTAATATTATACTGTTAATATATTTCAAGAATAGTGATGTTGATAAAAAAACTAGTCAAATAAGTAATTCAAGCCCTCTTCGATGAGGGCTTTTCTTTAATACCGCCATTTATGACTTTTTACATTTCCCTGTCGATACCTTAATAGTTGTCTTACTTTTTTGATGCCTTGACTTTTATGTATGACAGCAATCTTTCCCTCAAAGCGATTGGAGGTAACCAGTTTCATTAGCTTGATGGGCATGCGGCTGGACCCTTTATCTACTTTTATCACACGAGGTTTAGAAACATACAAAAAAGCCAAGGCTTTCTTGATAAAGCGCTTGGCTGCTTGTTTATCTCTAGATTCACTTAGATAAAAGTCAATGGTATGCGTTTCTAATTCAACTGCACGTTATAAGTACAACTATTGTACTATAACCTTGATATAACTTAAATAAATTTTGCTTTTCCACACTAATCAAACACCTTTTTTAGAGTAGTGGTATTAGTATGTCAAATTTTGAGAGATTACTTGCAGATATCTTCAGTTTTCTGTTTATTCAGGTTTTCAAAAAATTGAATATTGATTTCGAAAGTCGGTACTGATTGTGCTTCTTCGGCTTGTTTTACCAATTTTACAACTCTATCGTTATAAGGTGTAGAAAGTCCTTTGCCTTCAGCCAGCCGCGGAACGACCCCATTTATATAATCAATTTCAGTCTTGCGTTCCTTTTCCAGGTCCTGCAGCATGCTTGCTTTTAACAGTCTGGATGGTTCCATGAAATTGCGAAGTGTTTTGACACGTTCAGGCATTTCATCTTCGCTATTCATTTCTAATGAAGCAATATCGAATGTATTCATTTTGGCGAATTTCACACCGTTTGCGTGGCCGACTTTGATCGTTTCGTCGGCAATATGCGCCGCACTCACAATACCGACCTCATGATCAAGTACTCCGCCATACTCGGTGTTAAGTGCCGCGGATAAACCACTGAATGCATTGTTGATCAATAATTTTGACCATTTCGTTCCAACCAGGTTCTCGGAAATGTGGGTGCCGCCCACAAGGTCTAAAATGGATTTGACTTGCTTGATTCTATCTGTTATTTGACCGTTTAATTCTCCAATTTGAAAAGCATACTTTTTAAAGTGGTTGAACTCTGTGGTAAGACTTGAAACTCCAGGTTCAATAAACGTAGCGCCAAATTCAACTGACCCGGCAATTACACGTTCCCGCCCGACTATTGAACCCACCTTTTCTTCCGGGATACCGTTTTGTAAGGAGAGCACTACACTTTGGGCGCCCAAAAATGGGAGCAAGCCTTGCAGGACTGAATCATTATAAAGTTGCTTTGTTAATAACAAGACTAAATCATAGGTTCCAGACATGTTGTCAGGTGTAATGGCTTTCACCTTTGCTTCAAAATCTGTAGTGCCGGTAATTTTTGCTCCTGACTGATTTAAAGCGTCAACATGAGCTTGATAGACGTCAATCAACTCTACATTTTGTCCTCCAGCAGCAATATATGCTCCTGCGATGGTTCCTAAAGATCCTGCTCCTAAAACTGCAATTCTCATGTTTTTATCCTCCTTATTATTCAGCTAAATAATCGTATATAACCGTTGGTGAAGCCAATGTAAGCTCCGTGATGATATGAGAAGCCGAAATGACCTCCAGGACGGGCAGATCGGCCATTGGTGCAAGAGCATGGGCGCAAAGCTCCAGTCTTGCAGGTCCTGACCAGGCACCAAGTATTTTAATATCATTAATTTGGCTCCGGACCAATTCACAAATCCTTGGATATCCATCATATCCCGGCATCTTTTTCAGCATATAATTTGGCTTGACTATTTCTTTAAGCGCTTCAGAATGATCAAGCGGAAAATGCTTGTACCCCATCGTTGCTGTAGCTACTCTCAAAGTCCCATAATCCAAGAGACCGACCAAGGTGTCGGAATCGACATATAAACTAGGCTTGCCCAGTTTTTTGGGATACGCGGCTATTTCGCGGCCGGATGCGATTGCTGGAAAGCTATCCACATACATGGCGTGGAGATAATCGCCTTGCTCCCCTTCATAGCTTACAGGTATTACCTGCCCGCACTCCGTGTAGGATCCAAGCCCTGTAACATCAGGCATTTTCATTATTTCGAATCGGACGAGCGGATCTTTGACCTCCAATGGCTCCGGAACAATTTTCTTTAACTGTTCATGGTCGGTTCTATATAAAATGTTCAAGTATTCGCGATTATAAAAACGATAGGGCCCCAAAGGATACGCTCCCGCATCCAGCGGAGTCGTAAACCTCTTAACCACTTCATCCTTTCTCATCTGAATGACACCTTCCTTTTTCTGATCAGATACTAATGATTTTTTGATAGTAGCTTGATTTTTTTACTATCCCTTGCACACACTATTTTAAATCGGATTTTACATTTAATCTAATACATAATAATATATAAATACATTTATTGTAATAAATAAAAGGGGTGTAAAAAATATATGGAGCTGCTTCAATTAAAATACTTTCAGACGGTCGCCTATACAGAGCATATCTCTAAGGCTGCCCAACATTTACATATTGCCCAGCCTTCTTTAAGCCTGACCATCAAGCGACTTGAAGATGAATTAGGCACTGACTTATTTCACCGGAAAGGGAGGAATATCGAGTTAAGTTCCACTGGGAAAATCCTTTTAAAACATGTAAACAAAATTCTTATCGAAATTGAAAATGCAAGAACGGAAATTCAATCCAAGGAACAGGAAAATGCAAGTATCATCAAAATATCGATTTCTAATCCAAGATTCCTGTCCGGGTTGATCAGTGACTATATTACCCAGTTTCCTGATTCAAAAATACAACAAGAAATCGGATTAAAAAGTGATATCCTCACAAGCTTGAAAAAAGGGGAGATTGATTTAGGGATAGCAGGTCCTCCTATAGTGGATGAAGAGATAGAAAGCTGTGCATTGGTTGATGAAGATATCGTACTGGTTTTGCCATCCAGCCATAAGCTGGCAAGTAGACCTGAGATTTCGCTCATCGAAGTGGCCAATGAACCTTTCATTTCCCTGGCCAATAATGTGGAATATAGTGGTTTTACGACAGCTCTTTGTGAAAGAGCTGGATTTTCCCCTATCAATAATTTTGCGGTGGATTCAAATTTATTAGCAGAAATAATAAGGCTGGATCAAGGTGTGGCCCTGCTTCCCATTTCAGTATGTAGACGATATCACTTAAAATACGTAAAAATCGCAGATATTGACCCTACCTATACCGTTGGGTTATCCTGGGTGAAAGATTGTTCATTATCTCCTTCAGTAAAAGGTTTCCGTGATTTTATCATCTCGTACTTCAAAGAAAACTATGAAATGTTCAAAGTTTCTTGAACGATAGCAGGATCCAATTAAAGCTGTCTTTAGATGGCTTTTTTTTTTGAGCAAAAAGCTAGCGAGCGGGGAAATGAGGAAATGACTGGTACATCAAGCAGAGGCGGTTTCCAGCAGGATGGTTTTTAGCCAGTAAAGGGTGATTTAATTCAGCCCCTTTATAAAAGAAAAATGATAAATAATACTATTTTGGTATATCCAATTGTTTCAATTTATGTAAAAAGAAGGATTAAAACTTCTTAATAAAACACTTACATTTCCTTTTATCTATGTATAATTACCTGAATATATTGAATTGCCTTTAAATTAATATAATTCAGTGATATTGTTTTATTAGAATATTCAAACTATTAATTCGAAGGTGAGGCACTCAAATGTCACAGATGTTGGCTTTAGTTATTGTTATTTTGATTTTATTTGCAGGAGACATAGTGGCTGTTCGAACCAAAGCCTGGGTACCTTCCGTTTTTATTTCCGCAATCCTATTTCTGGCTGGTTATTGGACATTCTTCCCGAAAGACATCGTTTCAATCGCAGGTATTCCTCCTGTAGTGGCAACCATGATGATGTACCTTTTGATCACGAATATGGGAACCTTGCTTTCGATACGGGAATTGATGAATCAGTGGAAAACGATTGTCATCTCCCTATCTGGTATTCTTGGTATTGTAGCGCTACTATTCGGAATCGGCGTATTAATCTTTGATTTGCAAACGGTGCTTGTCGCGATACCTCCTTTAGTCGGCGGCATGGTATCTTCAATAATCATGTCGGAAGGAGCTGCAGATGCAGGTCTGACGAGTTTGTCCGTCTTTGCAATCGTTATTTATGTGATGCAAGGTTTCGCTGGCTATCCTTTGACATCCATTATTTTAAAGAAAGAAGGCAAGAAGCTTCTTGGACAATATCGAACTGGACAATTACCGGTAAAAAAGAGTGATTCGGCATCTGAAGCTGGAGGCATGACGGAACTTAAGCTGTTTAAAAAGCTTCCTGATAAATATAATACGGAATATTTTAAATTTTTCAGGCTCGCTGTTGTTGCTTTTCTCGCTTACCTTGTTTCAACTGGTTTGGCACCGATCATATCCATCAACGCTTTTGTTCTTTGCTTGCTTTTTGGAGTCATTGCAAAAAGTATCGGTTTCCTGGAAAGACAGGCTTTGCAAAAAGCGAATGGGTTTGGTTTTGCCATCATGGCCCTTATGCTTTTCGTTTTTGACGGATTGAAAAGTGCAACGCCAAGCATGATGATGGAGATTCTTTATCCACTGGTTGTTTGCATTATCTTAGCGGTGATTGGAATGTATATATTCTCATTCATTGCAGGTAAGTTACTAAAAGTCAGTAAAGAAATGGCCTTTTCTGTATCTTTAACGGCCTTATATGGATTTCCAGCTGATTACATTATCACCAATGAAGTAGTCAATTCATTGACAAAAGATGAAAAAGAAAAAGAAGCATTGCTAAGCTATATGCTGCCGCCGATGCTAGTCGGTGGATTCATATCGGTCACTATTGTATCGGTCATTCTAGCAGGAATATTCGTGCAATTTTTGTAAGCAGAGGAGGAATTCCAGGTGAGTCTTGATGAACGTATAGAAAAGCAAATAAATGAGTTGAGCAAATTTACAGCAACACCAGGTAAAGGGACTACCCGGCTTACTTATAGCAAGGAAGACTTACTTACCCGAAATTATATGAAAGATAAAATGAAGGAGTATGGACTAACGGTTCGGGAAGATGGATTTGGGAATATTTTTGGAAAGCTTGAGGGTACTGTAAAAGATGCTCCGAGCGTTCTGATCGGTTCACATTTTGATTCCGTCCCAAATGGCGGTGCGTATGACGGGCCAGCGGGCGTAATTGTCGCTCTTGAAGTGGCAGCCCTTTTTGCCGAGAATCAATTGATACCTAAAAATCCGTTGGAAATCGTTGCGCTCATTGAAGAAGAAGGTTCGCGTTTTGGCGGGGGGCTAATGGGGTCGAGAGGCATGGTAGGCTCCCTTAGTGAAGACGATTTTAAAAGATTGAAGGACAAAGATGGCATCACAACCTTAGAAGCGATGGCGGAGATCGGACTGGATGGTTCGCTTCCAAAGAAGAGAGAAGCCATGACCATTAAGTCATTTCTCGAATTGCATATTGAACAAGGCCCCATTCTTGAAGAAAAGAATATCCCCATTGGGGTTGTAGAAGCTATCGTTGGTTTAACACAACTGGAAGTAACGATAGAAGGAAAGGCAGGACATGCAGGCACAACTCCCATGGATCGCCGTACGGATGCATTGGTTACGGCCGCCCAAATCATTTCCCGATTACCGGGCTTAGCGATCGAGGAGGGAGAAGGGACGGTCATCACGACGGGCCGCCTTCATGTTTTTCCAAATGGAGCAAATGTCATTCCCGATAAAGCGGTATTTTCAGTGGATATACGATCTGGCAAGGAAGAAAATATGAACCATGTCATCAGCAAGGTACGGGAATTAATCGATTCCTATCAAGATCAGGGTTTCCAGACAACGGCTGAACAGCTATTATATATGCCGCCTAAAATCTTGAATGAAGAGATCATCGCTTTGATGAAAGAGATCAGTGCCGATTCAGGAATCCCATACTGTTCGATTAACAGCGGTGCAGGTCACGATGCGATGGTTTTTTCCGATGTCACTGATGTCGGCATGCTCTTCGTTCCTAGTAAAGCAGGACTAAGTCATTGTCCAGAGGAATGGTCTGATGCACGTCATTTGGCGTACGGTGTGCAAATATTTTACGAATTGGCTAAACGTTTAACGGAGGTAGATATGAGATGATCAATCAAATGATAAAAGCAGCCATTCAAAATCATGGAGCTGAATTAACGGAAATACGCAGAAAACTTCATAGCGAACCTGAGGTATCCTGGGAGGAAGTAAAAACGACTGCCTTTGTTTGTGAATATCTTGAAAAATTAGGCATCACTTATAGAAAAGCGGAACCAACTGGCGTTATTGCGGAAATTAAAGGAGGCAAATCAGGAAAAACGGTAGCATTAAGAGCGGATATGGATGCACTTTCTGTTGAACAGTTAAATAAAGATTTGCCGTATGCTTCAAAAGAAGCGGGTAAAATGCATGCATGCGGTCATGATGCACACACAGCCATGCTATTGATTGCAGCGAAGGCCTTGAATGCAGGTAAAGAAGAATTACCAGGAAATGTTCGATTAATTTTCCAACCAGCCGAAGAAGTGGCAACAGGTGCAAAGGAAATGGTTAAACAAGGGGCAGTCGAAGGTGTCGATAATGTGTTTGGCATTCATATTTGGTCGCAAATGCCGACAAGCAAGGTCGCTTGCACTCAAGGCCCTTCATTCGCTTCAGCAGATATCTTTACTGTAAAGTTTAAAGGCAGAGGGGGGCATGGCGCGATGCCTCAGGATTGTATCGATGCAACCATCGTTGCCTCTTCCTTCGTCATGAATGTTCAATCGGTCGTATCAAGAACGGTCGACCCCCAACATCCCGCTGTTTTGACAGTTGGAAAAATGGAAGTTGGCACCCGATTTAATGTCATTGCTGAAAATGCCGTGATAGAAGGGACTGTCCGTTGCTTTGATCCGAAGACACGTGACCATATTGAAAAACAGCTTCAGATTTATGCTGAAAATGTCGCTAATATATATGGGGCGATGGCGGAGGTTGAGTACTATCGCGGCACGCAAGCTGTCATCAATGATGAATCCAGTGCCAAGTTAGTGCAAAACGTGGCTGCCCATGCATTTGGCGAAGATGCCATATATAATGAAAAGCCCACAATGGGAGGGGAAGACTTTAGCTTCTATTTAGATGAAGTTCCTGGAAGCTTCGCTTTGGTTGGAGCTGGTAACCGAGAAAAAGATACGCAATGGGCCCATCATCACGGGAAATTCAATATCGACGAGGATGCGCTGGCTACAGGAGCAGAGCTTTATGCTCAATATGCATGGGCATATCTGAACGAAGGGACTGAAAAATAGGGGGAACCTGCAAATATGGGTAAAGAAGGCAGCTGATTGGCTGCCTTCTTTTTTTTTGTAATCGTCCCATTAGGACGCTTGCTTGTTTCAAACAATAGAGAATCCACAGATGGAAAGTGGTGTTGTTTTCCGATCAAAGACTTGGTCTGATCAAAATACCCTTTCCGTGGACAATCATTAGTTGGTCTTCGGTTTTGGGGATTGCTACAGCTGAAAGCAAGCGTGATGCGCTCACACCGTTTTACCGCTGCTTCACGTGACTGCTCGATAGATTTGTAGAAAGGACAAAAAACATTGGCAAGTCCGTTCCAAATGTTAATCTCGCTTTGTTCTGCTGCAAGGTTTGAATCCAAAAAATATGTAAAAGAAAATTGCGTCGAATCAAGATAGTTGGTCACGATAAAGAATTTTTGTTTTGGCTAGTTAGTCTTATTGTCTTTTCGGCCAATCATAATAATGGTAAAATATTCATATTGATTAGCTTGTAACGGATAATCAATCAAGACGATTTCCTAGCAGAGAGGAGAACTAAATATTGGCATCCATTGTTTACACAGCCATATTGATTAGTAGCATAATATTTTTAGCGAGGAAAAATGTCGATAAAGAAACTTATTTTCCGTTAAAAATATTTGGATATTTTATATTAGGTTCTTTTACCTTTCATCTCAATCAAATTTCCCTTCCACTTGGGTTTATCGTCTACTTGATATTTTTTCGGCCAAAATTGAATGTACAGGGTAAACGAATAGCTGCGGTCTTTGGTTTTTCGGCCTTTATAATCGTCCAATGGATGATACCATATGTCATTGATGGATGGGAAAATCGGCCAATATCGATGGAGCATGAACTTGGTTCAGTATATACGGTGGATTTTCAAGAAGAAAATGAACGGGTTATGCGGAAATTGAATGTAGAGAGCAGCAGTTTGAGGCTTGATAACTTCGAGGTCGACTATACGGAAGATGGCAGTATTACGGATTTAAGCTGGAAACTGGGTGGGCAAAATGATGATGGCTATACCCTCTATCAAATCGAATATGATATGGATAAGAATAGATATCACATCATGAAAAGTCAACTTGAAACGGGTCCCCATTCCAACCAATCTCTTGACGCTGAGCGTTTTTTTAAAAATCTTAGTGTGCTTGATATAAAAGATATAACACATGCTAAGGGTGACTTTACTTCCTATGTTATCAAAAGTACTGGGGAACGAATTCATTACTCGGAAGGAAAACCAACCCATATCATATCAGAGGGAGAAATAAAATTAGTGGAAAATGACCAGGTACCAATTGAGGGGTATATCATTTCCACATTTGCCATGAAGAAAACGGGAGAAAAAAGGAATGATCGAGGGAATATCTCACAAGAAAGCTTCGAGAGCACTGAATCATCTGAGTATCTATTAGATGTGAATGCTGGTGAGAAATGATAGAAATGATGGTTGAATAGCTGCTAAGCAGATGGGTTTGGCAGGTAGAGAAGCAGGAGACATTATTCCTTCAAATCTGTTTCTAGTAATTTTAGGGAGATGCTCAACTCGATTATTAATTTAAAAAGAAATACCGCAATATGGATGATTATTAAAGGTTAAATTCACTTTTATCATGGAGGGATATCAATGGATCAGTTAAAAGGAAAAATTGCGATCATAACGGGAGTAAGCCGGCTGAAAGGGATTGGGGCTGCCATTTGTCAGGAGTTAGCTGAATCCGGGTGTCATATATTTTTCACTTATTGGACCGAGTATGATAAAGAAATGCCCTGGGGCATTGAATCCGATGAGCCCATGAAATTACAAGAAGAGTTATTGAAAAAAGGTATAAAGGTATCGTGTATGGAGTTGGATTTAACTCAAAATGATGCCCCGGAACAGCTCATGAACCAAGTTTCCGAACAGCTAGGTCTTCCGGATATCTTGATTAATAACGCAGCATACTCGACCAACAACGATTTTTCCAATATAACCGCCGAAGAATTGGATCAACATTATATGGTGAATGTCCGTGCAACAACCCTGTTAAGCAGTAAATTTGCCCAAAGGTTCGAAAAGAAATCAGGCGGAAGGATAGTCAATCTTACTTCAGGGCAATTTCAAGGGCCAATGCCAGGCGAATTGGCCTATGCCACAACAAAAGGGGCAGTAGATGCGCTAACCATAACATTGTCCGCTGAATTGGCTCCATTAGGAATAACGGTTAATGCAGTAAACCCAGGTCCAACTGATACGGGGTGGATGACGGATGAAATAAAAAATGGGCTTAAACCGATGTTTCCCTTCGGTAGAATAGGAAAACCGAAAGATATTGCAAAAACGATCAAATTTCTCGTAAGCGAAGAAGCAGATTGGGTAACAGGCCAGGTTATTCATTCAGAGGGCGGATTTAGAAGATGAGTTAACCTGCTTTTTTTTGCGTTAGGCAGACAAAACCAGCCGTCAGATCGCAGCTGGTTTTGTAGTCGTAAAACCTTCCATTATGACCGTTCAGATTTTACCAGGATTTTCACCTGGTTTTTTTGATCAATTAATCCCAGTGGATTGAATGGCTTGACGCTATATAACAAATACTCCTGTCACTTCAAATGAGAAATCAACACCGCCATTCAATTTCAGCGATTGTATCCTCAACCTCAGCTGGATTGATGGCCATGTCTCCTGTTTTTTTGTTTTCACCTGTCTTTTCAGTGGCACCTGCTGCCTTCGATGATCCTATATCTCAGAATGAGTATCCCTATGGTGGGAATAATCCTATGATGAATATCGATCCAGGTGGTGACTTCTTTTGGAGAACTATTAATGTTGGTCTTGCAGCTTATGATGGCTATAAGCTTACAGAGCTGGAGGTAAGGCTGCGAAAATTGCAGGAGCTGCAGTCTAGCATTAAAGCTGCAAGAAAGGCTACTCATGCAGTGTATACTTTATTGCGAGACTTATATTTTTTAGGAGTCTCTCTATTAGATTAAGCCATCTTCTTTTAGCAGAATAGTGGTTTGCGTAAGTTCCTTGTAACGAATTTCCTCATTACTTCTAAATGTTTGGAAACCTCCGTAATTTTAAGGTCTCTGTTAATAAGCCCCTATTTTCCCCTAAGTGACCGTAACAAGATATTAATTCTCACTCCTTTTCTAATCCATAAAGGAATATTTGCTGTGCAATCTTTTATGAATTTGCGTCATACTCTATTTATAAATTTTACGAATATATTCTATAAAAAATATATATTTTTATTATAATTGTTCTGTCCATATAATAAAGCACGTAACAAATGATAAAAATAAGCAACGCTTTAAATGAGAAATAACGGAAACGGCTTCCGTGATTCTGCAATGTCTTAGGAAAGTTAAGATGGAAAGGTGAAAAATGTCAAGTAGGGAAGACTGTGAAGGTACGTTCCAAAAGGCTGAATGACAAATCAGGACGATGGCGGAAATGACACCATCAGGAGACAAGTTCATCTTTTTTTAGATGGTAATAAAAGCAGAATGATTTGTAAACGGTTTACAGCTAATCATTTAAAGTGGTAGAAATCAATCATTTAAATTATAAATCAAAAAAGAATAAGGGGAATGATAGGGGTATGATTCCGCTTATTTTAACATTACATTTATCCAGGTATTGCTTTTTTGTATCAATGCAGGTGGTTAGCGTGCGTTGATATATAAAGGCCAGCCTGTTTGAAGGTTTAATGTTGAGGGGAGAAAATTATGGAAATTATTCAGGTGGTAGGTATATTACTAGCGATTGCATTTATTATATATGCTGCAATGAAAGGGTTTAGTATATTAATTGTTGCTCCGATTGCAGCAGTTATCGTCATTTTAACGAATCAAATGGATTTTTTTCCTGCCTTGATAGGGAAAGAGAATTCTTATATGACGGGTCTTACAGGTTTCGTCGTTAATTTTTTTGCTATATTCATCTTAGGTTCCATTTTAGCGAAATATATCGATGTGAGTGGGGCAGCGCAATCAATCGCCGAAAAGGTTTTAGAAAAAACAGGCACGGAAAAACCGTTTCCAGTACTGGTAGCCATTTTCTTTATAAGCGCCCTGTTGACATATGGCGGCATTAGTTTATTTGTAGTAATCTTTGTACTCATTCCACTTGCAAAACCATTATTTAAACAATTAAATATTGCATGGAACCTAGTTTTGATTCCTGTTACACTCGGATTTGGTTCGTTTACGATGACGATGCTGCCTGGTACTCCCTCTATACAAAATGTTGTTCCTACAGCCTATCTGGGTACATCACTTACAGCAGCACCACTTTTGGGAATGATAGGATCGGTAGTGGCCATTGCTTTTACACTATGGTATATGAATTCCATGTTAAAGAAAAGTATGGCCAAGGGAGAAACGTTTGCTGATTTTGATGTTTCCGGTTCGGAAGGAGATGTGAAAAAAGAGCTTCCCACCGTCTTCATCAGTATACTTCCGATATTATTATTGATTGTCATTATTTTGGTTGGCAGTACGTTCAAAGTGGGCAATATTCTTATTATAGGATTAGTCGTTGCGATCATCGTTTCAGCATTCGTCTTTAACAAATACATTCCAAGTCAAAAAGCGTTGATAAATGAAGGAGCGAGCGGTTCCATCATGCCCGTTTTCTTAACTTCATCAGCTGTAGCTTTTGGTGTTATCATAACACTGGCACCAGGATTTAAATTTATTTCCGATACGATCTTGGGGATTCCCGGTAACCCGCTAATCAGTTTATCGGTCGCTTCTGCCGTTTTTGGTGCCATAACAGGTTCATCGTCAGGCGCATTAGGGATTGTCATGCAGGCATTTGGCCAAAGTTATTTGGATATGGGAATCAACGCCGATGTGATCCATAGGGTCTCAGCGATTGCATCCTCAGTATTAACAATCATGCCTCACACCGGGGTCGTGTTAACATTATTCGCATTAACGGGACTTAATCACAAAAACGGCTTTAAGTATCAATTCATAGGAATGACCTGTGCGAATTTACTTGCATTACTTGCAGTAATTTTAGCAGCTATCATTATTTATTAATAATTGATGGGAAGGTAAATAAAAATGCTTGAAAAAGGGCTTTAAATGGCAGAACAAAAAAACTCCCTTGATAAGTGATAGGCATTTTATCATGCATAACCCTTGTGGGAATATCCGGTTGCCTAAACCTGAACTGATTAAAGAAAGCATAGATATCCTTCTATACAGATATTCAATCTAGGATTAACCATTCATTCTAAAGGGGCATTTTGACTGGAGTTTTTGCGATATTACCGTAGGTTGGCATCTGTTTGCATCATGCATAGGACTCTTATTTTTCACAAGCATGATCAGGACATTGAACAAGCATTCATGGAATATCAAGAAGAACGCATTCCTCGAACGGCAAATGTTCAGAGCAGTGCAAGACTGTGGGGGGAAATCATCCACAATACGACTGACGCCGGCATTCTCCTACGGGATACCATCCTATCAAGTCGTACGGATAAGGATTTCAAATTCATTGATGAATTCCAAGGATATAATAAAAAGGCCCGTGAAAGCATCATTTGATTTGTTTCTTTGGAAGTCGGGAAGTTAGACATTTTACAAAGAATTTTGCCTTTTTTTCTTTTGGGAAAAAGGTTTTTTGCTGGTAATCGAACCAACCATACTTCCTATATGATACGATAATAAAAGGGTATAAGCCGACCTTTTCTTAAAATATGAAAGAACATTAAATTAATATAACGAAATAGTTAATGGTGTGAAAATATTGCGCTGACTAATATACACATGAAACAATATGGAAAAAGGCATTCGCCCCGTTTGATGTAGAGCTCATTCTCCGTAATAGAACCTTCTTTACAATAAAAATTTCTCTCTTGAACATTCGATTTTATGATGTGCTCGGATTTTATCCCCTCGTTGTTATACTTTCCGCAATAACATACTATAGGCTTTTACAGTTAGAAGATACAATTGATGAGGATAGCTTGAAAGGAGCATACCTCATGAATATGGCCTCTTTTATCTTTTACTGTTTTATCGTCACGTTTACACCAGGACCCACCAACATCGTCATATTGACTACCGTACATAATTCCGGGACTAAAAAGGCAATGGAATATACGTATGGAGCAACGATCGCTTTTAGTTTCCTGCTTGCAATTTCAGCTATATTCAATACGGTACTTGTAACGGTCATACCAAGAATTTTACTCGTCATGCAGATAATCGGAAGCGTTTATATGTTGTACCTTGCTTATCAGGTATACAAAATGGATTCATCAAAACCATCTGTAAACGAAACAGGCAGCTTTATGTCTGGATTTCTTACACAGTTTTTAAACCCAAAGGTATTGCTCTTCACAATGACTGTAATTCCTACCTATATTACGCCCTATTCAGTTTCCATGTCTGCGATTACAATAAGTGTTGTCGCGATAACGATTATTGGGTTCCTGGCATTCATTA
This sequence comes from Bacillus sp. mrc49, assembly GCF_002803435.1. Classification (NCBI taxonomy): domain Bacteria; kingdom Bacillati; phylum Bacillota; class Bacilli; order Caryophanales; family Bacillaceae; genus Bacillus; species Bacillus sp. mrc49. The sequence continues at coordinate 737,785 of NZ_PHNG01000800.1, forward strand.
CATGGGTACTTTTTGGAGCGATTTTCAAGGAGTTTTTACAGAAGCATAAAAAGGTTGTTAATATATTGATGGCTTCGTTTTTAGTTTATGCTGCAATCATGATCTGGATATAGGCAGGCCATTTAAGAGGTGAGATATATGGATAAGTTCATCTATAAAAAATCGGCAGGCATTACAGCCTTGTCAGCAAGCATTTCTGATTTTACGTATAAGAAGCACGCTCATAAAGAATATGCGATAGGGGTCACCTTGCGTGGTATCCAACACTATAACCTTGATGGTCATTTACACTTGTCCTATCAAAATGGCATCATGTTTTTTAATCCGGAACAGGCACATGACGGAATGGCCCATGATGAGACAGGGCTCGATTATGTGATGCTGTATATTGATCCACATCTGCTTCTAGAGGTTATGGAGAAAAAGGATATCATACTCTTTTCAAATCCCAATGTGTATGATGATAGGCTTAAACAAGAAATACTACGACTTTCCCATGCTATATTAAGCGAAAAAGATGAGTCATTGTGCAGTGAATTACTTGTATCCCTCACAGATAACCTTATTGAAACGGATCTTTCTACAGGTTACAAGAAAGATCATACGTTAATTAGGAAGGCAAAAGATATGCTTCATGCCAACTTACAAAGTGTACTTAAGCTTGATAAGATGTGTAAAGAGCTCAATTTATCCAAATTTCAGTTCATTAGATTATTCAAGGCCCAGACTGGCATTACACCCTATCAATACTTCCTTAACTGCAAGATCGAACATGCAAAGCAGTTAATAGAAAAAAAACGAGATATTTATTCAGCAGTAGCCGAGTGTGGTTTTGTTGATTTAACCCATTTAAACAAACACTTTAAAAGCGTATATGGAACAACCGCCTATGAATATATGTCACATATTAATTGAAGGAAATTAACGGTTATAAGAAACGGTGAACCGCCAATCCAACCTTGCTGAATGAAACAAAGCAGGTAGAGAAGGCAACCCCAGCTGATTGTTGGATACAGGTCGTTTGAACCAGGGAGGAGTAATCATCATGCCAATGAAAGCAGGAGATATCATTACGTTTGCACGGACTTTTACGGTGAGCGATGTTGAATTATTTACAGCTATTTCCGGTGATGAAGGGATTCATCATATTAGCCCGGATGAACAGGGAAGACTTGTCGTTCAAGGGTTATTGACGGCAACTCTGCCAACAAAAATAGGCGGGGAGCATAACGTGCTGGCTCGAACCATGAATTTTGAGTTTTTAAGACCTGTATTTACAGGAGATACAATCATTTGTGAAGTGGAAATTGAGAAGTTTGAAAAGCAAGAAAATGATAGAATGGCTATTCATGCAGCTTTTTTATGTAAAAACCAAAATGAAAAAGACGTGTTAAAAGGGGATTTCTCAGGCATAATTCTTTAGAATCCACTTATTTTCACTTTAGGCTTCGGCAAAATAGGTGAATGCCGCTTTAATAGGGCACCAAATACAAGTCTAGTTTAGCTCCATTCCATTTCCAGTGCATTTATTTAACAATGCCGGGCTTTCAAAGAGATAATCTAATAATTCTGGCGTTTACTCGCGAATATCTTATGCAAAAGCATCTATCCCATCTTCACGCCTGGATAGATGCTTTTTGTCATCCTTCAGCATTTCAATGGCTTAGGTTTAGGCATCCTGTCAGATAAAACATTGCCGAGGTCCCTTCATTTTACCCCTATATATCCTTCGTTGATGAATGAATCATGCTGGAGGGATGCCTATTTGGACTAACGGAACATGGTCATATTTCCTCAAATGCAAACAAACACGAGAAAAGTTACCAAAACAAGATTGACAATGATAATCATTATCATATAAAATAGTAAATGAAATTGATAATCATTTTCATTAAACCTTTTCTTTTATATGTCAGTCATAAGAATGACAATGTGGATAAACAGAACTGGATCAGGATAGATAAATTATAAAAATAACCATAACCGATTGACGAAAAAAATCAATGTAAGCGGGGGAATAAACCAATGGATAAAAATCATGTAATTTTAGAGCCATTTCAACATCAAGTAAGCTGTTGCTGCCCGGGGCAGAAGCACCTGCATATGATCGACTTCTTTCCAGGAGATGTATGGACAATTACAGATGAGCGGAAATATGTAGATTGTCTAGGATGGCACTTTTTGATCGTGGTCAACGAAGAGTATCAGTTTTTTATGCAAGTGGCAGACATCGAGGAGCTGTATTCCAATGGCACCATTTGCTCCATATTGGATTTGGATCTGAGAATTAATCATTTGGGCTTTAAAATAAACGAAGCACTCGATGCACATGATAGGGAATCGTTTCTTTCGTTTGCTGATGAACTGAGCAGCGTCCAGGAAATAAAGAATAAAATGAACACGGAAGATGTGCATGCGTATTAAGCAAACAGGGTGCAATTGCTAAGGTGTATGCTATGATGACGTTCTTTCTCCTGAAGCTAAGAATGAAAGGATAAGCAGTCAAATAATAAAAAGCATGGTTGGAAGGGGAAAATTGCATGTCTAAAATCATTATGATTTTTGCCAGTATGAGTGGCAATACAGAAGAAATGGCGGACTCCATTGCAGCAGGAATCAAGGAGAATGATGTGGATATTGAAATGATAGATATAATGGACAGTCCAGAAGCATCCATACTTGAAGGGTACGATGGTATCTTATTAGGTGCATACACGTGGGGGGATGGAGATCTGCCGGATGATTTTTTAGACTTTTATGATGAAATGGATGATGTTGATTTAACCGGAAAGAAAGCTGCGGTGTTTGGTTCAGGCGATTCATACTATACACACTATTGTGCAGCTGTAGATATTTTGAGCGAAAAATTAAGGGAACGGGGCGCTGATATCGTCATGGAAGGGTTAAAAGTCGAATTAACCCCAGAAGATGAGGAAATCAAAAAGTGCCAGGATTTCGGGAGGGAGTTCATGAAGAAAAGTTTTGTTTCTTCCATATAATTTCATAATGATTTCAGACAGCATAGGGGAAAGAGGAGTGAAGGGAATTGATGGGGAAGGAATATCAGGTTTCGATTGCCACTTTGACTGATTATCATTTACAAGATTTCATAAGATGTCCTTATCAATTTTACTTTCATCATATTGAAGGAAAAAGCGGAGCTCAACAAAATTGGCGAAAGATGGTTCAATTCGTCATCAATCAAGTTGTAAGTCGATATTATAAACTTCCTCCTGAAAGCCAGACGACGAAGACGGTTATGGAGCTCATGGATGAACATTGGAGAGTCATTGATGTACGACAGTTCGAGTCAAAGATTCAGTATTATTTGGCTCTTGCCAAAATATCAGACCATTTAAGCCAATTTTTAACTTCTGGGAAAAATGAATACCCTCCCTTATTTTTATATGAAAAGCTCAACATGACTATTGATGAGCTTGGGACCGACCTTTCCTTAACTCTCGAAGTGGCAGAATGGTCAAGCAACTCATTCATCATCAAGAAATATTTAGTCGATACTACTGAAGAAATGAACATTTTGTTTATTCATATGATTTCGGTATTTTGTCAAAAGGCATTTGGTCAATTACCTGAGAGAATTGAAATCATCTCGCTAATGGACGGTAAACTGAAACCATACATTCCAACCATGGAAGACGTTTCGGACGGATTGGAGTACCTTAACATCATCAAGAATCTTTTGCTAGAACCTAAAAATTACTTGAAAACGGATTGCACAACGGTTTGCAATAGTTGTTCTTATCAAAAAAGGTGCTATGAAGGCATTAATATGAATCACGATGGTGTTATAATCCAATGACTATGTTCGCGGTTGCGATCATGTTAGTATTTTATGGGCATCCGCTGATGAAGGGTGAGAAAAATGACTTGAAAACGGGTAATTACATATTTTTTTAGATGCGGATCATTCCATAACGGGATAATCCGCATTGTCGTTTATATAACGTAGCACATCACCCGATATCCTCTAACCTACAGCTATGAACATGGAAAAGGCTCTTATCAGTTCTTTCTCAAAATTGCTGATCATTCGAACCCGGTTACTATTACTCCATCGATATTGTTGCCCGAAATCTCGTAATGGTTATTTTGTGGTACTTTAATTGTCATGCTCTCAGAAACAAGGTAATAAGAAATCGTATATTGCACCCCGTTAACATTTGCAGAAGCGGACTTTTCTTTTTTTAGGAAATCTAAATATTCCTCCAAGACGAAATTTTTTTTATGCATGATCGCGCTGTGCGGCAAACCTACAAAACGGATATGCCACGGTTCATATTGAATGCCTGTAACATCGATTTTATCCTTTGGATAGCGTAAAATAAAGCCGTATTTCCAAGCATTCCTTTCTATCCACTTTCCTTCCGCCGCTTCACTCATTTTCATCTGCGATGAACCTACATCAAGGGATAAACCCAAATTGTGTTCACTATAGCCGGCAGGCAAGGCATAGTCAGGTCCCATATCCCGGTAAAGTTCACGTTGCTTATTCATACCCCGGTATCCACTATTAATCAAGAAATGATGAACCCCATCTTTTTTGGCAGCTGTTATCATCTTCGAAAATGCAAGTGCGACATCCCTTGATAACTCAATATTGCCATCAAGCAATCCGTAGCCCTCTGTCAATTCCTTGTTTGCAAATAAATTTACGATATCCGACTTTTCACTCTCAGGATGAACAGGAAATTCACTGTTGACCAGGAGCAGGTTTCCTTGATATACCTGTTCATTGGAAATCTCTTTCCGCTGAATGTTTTTAGGAATCCCTATATCGGCTAATTTAATTTTTTCATATTGATCATATGTTTGAATCTCTACTTTCCCTTGAAAAGTCGGTGCTATATAAATGAAACCAAAACCGATACTCAATCCAAAAAACAATAAATACCCCAACTTTTTCAATGTAAGCTTCCTCCTTGATCTTATCTTCTTATAAGATAGGACAAACTTTTTAAAAAAAGAGTGGGGTAATTCTTAACTTTTTCTTAAATCATTCTTTAGGATTTAAGCTTCATCATTTTATCCACTTTCTTGGGGTAATCGAACTTCAAAAACTGTATGCATAAAACTACTTTCGGCACTGATTGTCCCGTTATGCTGCTCCACGATATTTTTTGCAATGAACAAGCCCAGTCCAGTGCTGTCTTCTTGATGAGCTCGAGCTTTGTCACCAGTATAAAACATATCAAAAAGATGCGGCAGTTCGTTTTGAGGGATGGGATCTCCATAATTCACAACTTGAACAACCAATTCCCCAGAATGAATAAAGCCGTTAATGTCTACAAACTGACCGTCGCTTCCATAACGATTTGCATTGATTAGAAGGTTTTCAAACACGCGGGCTAAGAGGGCTCCGTCAGCAACAGTAGGCAATTGGGAAGGAATATTCATTCGCGCGGTTAAATGATTCTTTTCAAAAACAGGGTACAATTCTTCCGTTAGTTGGTTGAGCAAATCGGCTAAGTTAATTTGCTTTTTATAAACTGGCAGCATCCCATAGTTCATTCTCGTTATTTCGAATAATTCATCTATAAGCCGTTCTAAACGCTGTGATTTAGTAAACGCAATCGTTAAAAAATGTGTGATCTGCTCCTTAGTCAATTTTTCATCTTTAAGAATTAAATCGATATAACCTAAAATAGACGTAAGGGGCGTACGCAAATCATGTGCTAAATTTACGACCAACTGATTCTTGCTGCTTTCCGAAAAATCTCCTCTTTCAATAGCTTCTTTCAACTTCTCGCTTGCCAAGTTGATATCTTGGGCAATATCCCTGAATTCATCATATGTATTTATTTGAACCTTATACGAGAAATCTCCTCGAGCTAGATGGTGTATCCCTGTCGAAATCTTATTGAAGTAGGTCGAATAGGGCTGGGTCAATACATAAAAAAACAAGATCGAAAGCGGGATGAACAGTAGTAAAAAGAAGTTAATGTCACCAATTTCATTCATCATTTGACGATAAAAAGTCAGCCTGTCCCCAAACTGGACATAGGTATGATAATAAATTTGAAGTCCCTTAAAGATTGAATAGGTGATGATACCAGCAAATAGCATACTTAAACCGAATAATAGCACCATCTTTGAACGAAAACCGCGTACAGCTTTAGCCATTGAATGCATATCCGACACCCCATACGGTTTTAATCCATGTATTCTTCCGTGTATCTTTTTCCAGTTTTTTTCGTAACGTGCGGATATGTACCATAACGGTATTTCCACTTTCAAAATAAGCTTGGTCCCAAACGTGCTGGAAAATGTTTTCCACACTATAAACCTTCTTTGGATGACTGGCCAATAAATGCAAAATATCAAACTCCTTTGGGGTAAGTTCAATGTTTTCACCATATAAATTTACGGTGCGCTGATCAGGAGAAATAACCAGCCCGCCAAATTCCAAGTTCATTTTATGATCTGTTTTTGGTTGATTAAGCTTCGTAAAGCGCCTCAGCTGAGCGTTGACACGGGCAACCAATTCCATGGGGATAAATGGTTTGGTCATATAATCATCTGCTCCAATCACAAGTCCATGGACCTTATCGAAGTCAGAGGTTTTTGCGCTCAAAAATATGACAGGCATATTATGCCGTTCGCGAATGTGACGGATTACTTCATATCCATCCATTTTCGGCATCATGATATCCAGAATCAGCAAATCAACCGTTTGTGTCTCGGTAACATCAAGCGCTTCTTGACCATCAGAGGCTGTAATGACATGGTACCCCTCTTTTTCCAAAAGGATGGCAATTAGATCGGCAATTTCTTTCTCATCATCCGCTATTAAAATTGATAGTCGTTTCATTCATTCCCACTCCCATTGAAAATTACAATCTAATTGGCTCTTGCCATAAGAAACGCCATAGCTTGGGGATCTTTAGCAAGATCTTTCTATCATGAACGTTAATTCATGCAGCTCTTCTTTATTATTTTCCATTATACCCTTAACTACTTCAAGGATATGGCCTTTTTTCTCAACTGTTATTAATACTATTGCTATCCAGCTATATAAGCAATCTTCCCTTGCTTTCATAGAAAAATGATACTGTCGGAGGAACTGAAAAGAAAGTAAGGGAAGCCGTTATGATAGGCAGGAGCCAATTATGGATGATCTGATAAATACATGAGGTCGCAGTCGAGAATCAGAAATAGCGAAACGTTTACCTTGACGGAACGATCCTGTCCTAACAATATAAATATTTCGCTTTGAAAAAGGCAAAAAACAAATGTCGGGCTGGAAAAATTGTATAAGAAACGTCGTTATATATTCAGGCAAGATCGTACAAAAAGTGATAGGAAATTAACAACGATGGAAGAAGAGGACTCCATCGCTTCTTTCATTTATCAATAATAATAATATTGGGGATTAGCTGGTATTTGATAATTATAGGCCGGGGCAGGGTATACTTGGTTATCATATTGATTGATATATTGCGGATATGGCTGCTGCGGAAGTTGCGATGGCTGCTGCTGTGGCTGCCTTTCATCTTCAGCCCCCCGTTGGCAGTTGGCTGTCGGACCGATGAACGTTGCTGGCTGTACGGGGGCAACTGCTTTTTTCCATTGGTTTTCATCCATGCAATACGTATGCGCCATGATATTTGCTGGTGTCAATTTCAGGATATCGGAACCAAGTACAACTTCAGGGGTTGGCGCATCAAAAATGGCAAGCAGATGCGTATTATCGGAAGTTGCGACTTCATAATGCCACCAGCCTTGTGGAACGTTGGCCACTTGACCGGGCTTAAGGGGATAATTCTGGATTTGTTTCGTGAAAGGATTCAGCAATGAAACGGTTGCGGCTCCAGAAATACAGTAAACCAGTTCAGCTGCATTTTGGTGATAATGCGGTTCCACAACATTGCTAGTGCTGAGGTAAATATCTAGCAAAGAAACATTTTCAAGGGTGTTCAATTGTTTGATACCTACTACATTAATATAGTTTTGATTATCTTTTTTAAAGAGATTGCTATTATTGGCATCGAAAAAAAATTGTGTGGATGGGGATGTATAGTCCATATATGAAACCATGAAAGCATCATTCCTTTTCTGAAGACTTGATTCTGCAGGATATGCTAGCGGCCATTTTAATGTGCAAATGCCTAGTCGCTTTTTTTGAAAATATACCTGCTTCGTTCCTATCTTTAACCCATCGAGTGAAAGGTGGTTTAACTAAAAGGGTGAGGACTTTTTAATAGAAGCGGAAGGTCGATAAGTGGCGGGTAGGACCAATACATGAAACCGTTAATCTGAATGTTGTGCATAATCAAAATTTTAATAAGCAGAATTTTCCCATTGCGTGTGTTTAAATTACAGTGATATAATGTTCTCTGTGATTTTAAAGTTTAACATAGGAAGTGGCTAAATTGTCGAACAATTCAAAAGAGAGTAAATTCGTCCCGTACGTTTCTGCATCTAAATCTTTACCGGAATTAACCGCAACGGCAATAATTCTAGGGATTATACTTGCAATCGTCTTCGGGGCAGCAAATGCGTATTTAGGCCTACTTATTGGTTTGACTGTCTCTGCTTCAATACCCGCGGCGGTAATTTCAATGGCTATTTTAAGAGGGGTTTTCCGCAGGGATTCAATATTAGAAAACAATATTGTGCAAACGATGACCACGGCAGGTGAGGCTATTGGTGCCGGTGCTGTATTTACCATCCCGGCATTATTCATGTGGGATATAGACGTGAGTCAAGCATTCATCATTTTCGTTGTTTTAACGGGTGGATTTTTAGGGGTCTTCATGATGGTTCCCCTGCGTCAGCTCCTTATTGTAAGGGAACATGAAACTTTACCTTATCCTGAAGGTACGGCATGTGCCGAGGTATTGAAGTCAGGAGAAAAAGGCGGTACTAGCGCCAAGCTAATCGGCGCCGGTTTAGTCATTGGCGGTGTAGTGAAAGGGCTTGGTGATGGGTTTAAGCTTTTCAAAACTGAAGTTGAAACAGGAATCACGAATTTTAAAAATGCAGTTGTTGGTCTGGATGCTTTTCCTTCCCTTTTGGGTGTAGGTTATATCATTGGACCGCGTGTTGCAGGTCAAATGCTAGGTGGGGGATTGTTGGCTTGGGTCGTTCTGATCCCGGCAATCAGCTTCTTTGGCAGCAGTAATGGAACAGCCATATTCCCTTCCGAGGTACCGATTGGTGAATTGGATGCATGGGGAATTTGGGATAATTATATACGCTATATCGGAGCTGGTGCGGTAGCAACTGGCGGATTGATCACATTAATCAAAACTTTACCGATTCTTTTCAGTTCGGTTTTTGATACCCTAAAAGGTGTAAAGGCCAATAAAGGACAGCTTAAGGCTGGTTCGATCCGTACTGAAAAAGACATTCCAGCAAAATACGTTTGGTTGGGAATATTCATTGTTATTTTAATCATTGCCTTCACACCTATAACAGATGTAGGAATCATCGGTGCGATCGCGATTGCAATTTTTGGCTTTTTATTCGTGACCGTGGCTTCAAGGGTTGTAGGGATCGTTGGAAGTTCTTCTTCCCCTGTTTCTGGAATGACCATAGCCACACTTTTGATTGTAGCAATTGTTTACAAAGCTACTGGTTTTACCGGAACGACTGGAATGGTGGCCGCTTTGACCGTGGCTGCGATCATTTGTACAGCTCTTGCTGTTTCAGGTGATGTATCCCAAGATTTAAAAACAGGGTACATCGTGGGCGGAACCCCTTGGAAACAACAAGTCGCGATGATGATTGGTGTCGTCGCATCGGCGTCTGTCATCGGTTTTATCCTGGTGTTAATGGATAACGCGTATACGATGGGATCTGCAGAACTTCCTGCTCCTAAAGCGGCTCTTATGAAAATCCTCGCTGAAGGAGTTCTAGGCGGAGATTTGCCTTGGACCCTTATCTTTATCGGTGCGGCCATTGCCATCACATTGGAGTTTTTCGGTTTGAATTCCCTTGTAGTGGCTGTCGGCATATACTTGCCGGTTCATACTAGCGTGCCAATCATGATTGGTGGATTCATCCGCTTCTTCGTTGAGTTCTTCTCGAAGACAAAAGAAGCACTTAAAGCACGCGTCGATAGAGGGGTTTTATTTGCCTCTGGATTGATCGCAGGTGAATCCTTGATTGGTGTGCTTATTGCGATTTTGATTGCAGCAGGCGTCCAAGTTCCAGCTGCAGCCAAATTGGCCAGCAATCTGCTTCCATTCATACTATTCCTCGTTTTAGCTGGATTGCTTTGGTTCGTTTCTAGCAAAGGGAAAAAAGAAGATGCTTCGTAAACGTCAATCAAAAAAGAGGAACCTGTTAACCATGGTTCCTCTTTTGGAAAGACGAGTAACCTTGGAGCAAGGATCTGCGGAAACGACTTTTTTAGTCATCCAACGAACCAATTTTGTGGAACGAATGACGATTCGGTATTTTAAGCAGCCGTCAGTTCGTAAAATCAAGCTTGACAAATTTGGTGCATTTGCCATTAAACAAATGGAGTATAAATGCAATGTGAATCAGATTTCGGAAGCGATGAGTGAACATTTCGGTGAGGAAGCGGAACCGTCCTTGCCACGGCTGATGAAATTCCTTGAAATCCTTGAGGTCCATGAATGGATCGTCTGGGATGAGGAAGAACAAAATTAAAAAAAGCTGAAGCGCTTTTGATGTTTGATAGGATCTCCTTAAGGTAGACAATGTAAAATGCCGCAAACCACCGTGGATGATGCATTCCTGCTTTAAGGGGATTTTTTTATGTTTAAAAAGAAAAGAGGGATATTCAAATAAGTGATTGCCGTACAGATGTATTTGAATGAGGAAAGCGATGAAACGTATATGGCGGACTCAGCCTTGGACCTTTAATAAAAAGATGAAAATAAGTATATATATTGAAAAAAGAAGAAAAAAAGAGATCATTCACTATAACGCAAAGTGGATGGTCTCTTTATGTAATTTTGCATCTTTACCTTTATTTTTCTCTCGTGTTTATGGAAGCTTGTAAGTTATGAAAAAATGCTAAGAAGGAGAGTATTACTTTTTATGAAAAATATTAATCATTTGGAACTTTTTGTAAGTCCAACTGAAACTCAACGCCCGTTCCCGAAGTATCTGGCTCGACCGCCCGGCCATTTTCGATCATCAGCGGCCTAGTTGTATATGGATCAATAGGAAAGCTGTGTACCTCTATAGTAAGGATTCTAAATAGTTCATACCGACTTCCGTTATTCTTGTTCCGCCCCGCCCTTTACGTTTGATGATCAGTCCTTTTTGCTCAAGGTCCTCAAGTCGGCGTCTAACCTGCTGCGGGGACAAAGAAAGGCTTGCATGCTGTTCTTTCGTTTTTGCTGAAATATATTCTCTGCTGGCGGCTTTTCCAGCTTCATTGCATTGCATAACGATCTTTAGAATCATGTGATGTTCAGATTTCTCCAGGGGATTTTGTGGCGGGGCCACTTTATCTTCCGATAGCTGTGCTGTCTGATGCTGCGGTAAATCATTCTTGGTTAATATCGTACCATTACACACTGTCAGCATATAATCGAGTGTGTTTTTAAGCTCGCGAATATTGCCGTCCCACTCAGCCTGTTTCAGCCAATTCATTAACGATTGCTCCACTTTTATCCAATTTCCGTTTTTTGTTATGTAATGATGGATCAAAAGGGGAATGTCTTCTCTTCGCTGCCTAAGTGGCGGGATGGAGAGGTTAAGTACATTCAAACGATAAAATAAATCATTTCTGAACGTTTGTGCTTTCATTTGTTCCTCGATTTTTTTATTTGTTGCAGAAATGATGCGAATGTTAATGGGAATAATCTTGGAACCGCCAATTCTTCTTATTTCCTTTTCTTGGATAACCCTTAATAAGCGAGATTGCATCGATAAACTGATATCCCCTATTTCATCCAGAAAGATGGTGCCTTTATCTGCAAGCTCAAACAGCCCTTTTTTACCTCCGCGCTGACCTCCAGTAAATGATCCATCTTCATATCCGAATAACTCGCTTTCTAGCAGGCTTTCGGATAAGGCGCTGCAGTTTATGGGCAGAAAAGGCCCGTTTTTTCTCAAGGAGTGCTTATGAATGGCATGAGCAAACAATTCTTTGCCCGTTCCTGATTCACCCTGAATGAGGATGGGGTGTTCTGCTAATGCGAGCTTTTTTGCGATCTGTTTAAGTTCTATCATTTTAGGATTTTCACAGAAAATGTCATCAAAGCTATACTTCGCGTAAAATCCTTTCTCGCGATATTTACGCTGTGCTGTTTTTTCAATTTCGGATGCCTGGTGGACACTTTTAAAAACAGCAACGATGGATTGCTCTCCAATCATTGAATGGCGGTATACGACAACCTCAACACCATGAATGCTAAAAAATTGACTCCCTTCCACACCATCCAGGATAAATTGAACCACTTCGTTTTGAAGGATTACCGTATCAATCGGACGGTTGATGATGACATCCGCCTGAATTTGAAAGAGTGCTTCAAGTTTTTGATTAAACACGGTTACTTCACTTGTTTCATTGATGACCAGTATTCCGTCATCAATTGTATTAACGACATTTTGGATGTGGTGATAGACTTCTTTTGTCTCCTGTTGGGATAAAAGCAATTTTTGCTGCAATTCAATGATGCTTCTGATGTATCTTTCTGAAATTTGCAGGGCCACTTTTCCCTCCAGCCTGCAATGATCTACAATTCTTAAAATGGTGGTCATATCCAAAAGCCTGACGCCAATATCCAAAACCATCGGCAAATAGGCGGGGGCAAGTTCTGTTTCGCCTGGTGAAACAGCCACATCGATATCATCATAATAAGTATGATTCTTCTTGTAAGCTATAAAGCGAACATGATTGATTCCAAGTTGGTAAAGAGATTGAATCAGTTCCAATGTGACATTGTATTCATCATTGATGACAAGTACGTTGGCTCCAGCCGGAATTGTGAGAAGTTTGTCCAAATGTTCATGGTGGACAGTACGTTGTCCGGTTATAAAGTTTACGGCATTCATATTGTTTAGATGACTGACTTCATCTTTAAGGGATTCGGAGGAGAAGAGGATGACATCCGCTTCAAGACCAGCTGGAAGGCCCTCATCTACTGCATAGCTATCAATGTGCAGATAATCACCTAAAAGCTGATGAAGTTGCTGATGCAGGGTGTGCCTTGTCTTCATGCCGCCTGTCAAAAGGATGAGTGATGGTTTCATAAGGGACATTACCTTTCTTTGGTTGAATTGGTTTTATGATCGTACGATATATGAACCATTTTAGACCATTAAACGAGTGTTGTTAATTATAAAATTGCTTTTTGATTGATATTTCATAATTTTCTTATTTATTATTTCGTTCACAAGCACCGAGTGAAAAATTCCCCAAAGTATAGAGACGAGCATATTCCTATACGCATCCATCTCCCGGGCCCATCCCACTTAAAGTGTCATTCAGATCCTAGCTAGCAGTCGACTTATAAGTTGGCATGTATTTTGCATTATTACTTTTACAAATGTTACTTTCTCAAAAAATCGAAAAGGAGAACTATGGAAGGCGGGGAAGTATCATTTACTGGCTGAATGAAAAAGGGGAGAAGAGATGTATGACTCAAGTCGAAACAACGTATCAACCAGAAGGAAGAACAAAAAAAGATCGTAAAATTAATGTATTCGCATTATTGCTGGGTGTTTTGGTAATCGCAACGTTATTAACTTATGTGTTGCCTGCAGGAGATTATGGACGTGTAGAGGTTGACGGAAGAACAGAAATCGACCCGGATACTTACAAAATTGCCGAACAAACTCCAGTTAGTCCATTTGGAGCTGTTAAAGCGCTTCATACTGGAATGGTCGAAGCCGCCAATATTATCTTCTTTGTTCTCATCATTGGGGGGTTCTTTGGTGTATTAACCGCCACTGGGACGATAAATGTATTGATTACGACCCTTGCAAAAAGACTTGCAACTCGGGAGAAGCTGCTAATTCCGGCAATGATGCTATTCTTCGCTATTGGCGGTTCACTTATGGGGATGGCTGAGGAAACACTCGCATATATCCCATTATTGATTCCGTTGGCGCTTGCGCTTGGTTTTGACGTTCTTACAGGAACGGCCATTGTTATCCTTGGAGCTTCGGCGGGTTTTACGACGGCCGTCATGAATCCGTTTACAGTAGGAATCGCACAAGGAATCTCTGAATTGCCGATGTTCTCTGGCATGTCGTATCGTCTAGTGCTTTTCGTGATCGTTTATGCGGTATCTGTAACATTCGTCTACCGTCATGCCATGAAAGTGAAAAAAGATCCATCAAGAGGATTTTATGGAAAGTACAGCATGAAAGAAGCTGATGTGCTCCTTAAGTCTAAAGAGAAACTTGAAACGAAACATAAGCTCATTCTTGGTGCATTTTTACTGAATTATGTGGTCCTTGCTTTCGGAGTGATTAAATACCAATGGTATATTACGGAAATTGCAGCGCTTTTTGTAGTGTTGACAATCGTCATAGGAGTCATCGGCAGGTTATCTGCGGATAAGATTGCGAAATCGTTTGTAGATGGATCATCTTTATTGATTGGCGGAGCCTTAATTATAGGAGTTTCCCGAGCAACACTTGTTGTTCTAAATGAAGGGCACATTATTGACCCGATGCTTCATGGGGTTTCCGATACGCTAAAGCATATCCCGGCCTTCTGGAGTGTGATTGGCATGTATAACTTCCAGGCTATTATCCATTTTATCCTTGCCTCGGGAAGCGGACATGCCATGCTGACGATGCCAATCATGACACCGCTTGCTGATTTGCTTGATATTACTCGACAGACGGCAGTTCTTTCGTTCTCATTTGCTGATGGAATAGGGAATATTATTTTTCCGACGGCAGGCACGTTAATGGCAGGACTCGCTATTGCAGGCATTCCCTGGACAAAATGGGCCAAATGGGTTCTGCCGCTGGTCTTCATTCAATACCTCATCGGTTTAGCCGCTGTTGTAATCGCTCATTTAATGAATTACGGACCATTTTAATGATGGTTTTAGAATCAGCTTAGAGAAATAGGAGGAAAGAATTTGCTTACTTTAATCAAAAATGCGGAAGTGTATGAGCCTCATTATCTTGGACGGATGGATGTGCTGCTTGCGGGTGGCAAAATAGTTTATATCCAAGAGGAGATCCGACTGGATAACTCATCAATTGATGTGAAAATAATTGATGCATCGGGAAACATCCTCTTGCCAGGTTTTATTGATGCCCATGTGCATGTTATCGGCGGCGGCGGGGAAGGAGGCTTTAGGACTCGCACTCCGGAATTGAATTTGACCGATGCTACGATGGCAGGTATTACAACAGTGGTTGGAGTGTTAGGTACGGATGGAACAACAAGACGGATCGAGAGTCTGCTGGCTAAGGCACATGCATTGGATGAAGAGGGGATCACGGCGTACATCCACTCTGGATCTTATCAAATTCCCGTGAAAACCTTGATGGGCAAAATTGAAGAGGATCTGATTTTCATTGAAAAAATAATCGGTGTAGGTGAAATCGCCATATCCGACCATCGTTCTTCCGAACCGACACTTGATGAACTTGTGAAGATAGCGGCTGCAGCACGTAATGGCAGTTTAATCACCGGAAAGGCTGGGTTATTGGAAATACATGTAGGCGATAGTGATCGCAGGCTTGAGCTCCTTTTTGAAATCGCCGAAAAGACGGATATACCGATACATCACTTTCACCCGACTCACATAAACAGAAATCGGGATTTATTCGAAGAGGGAATACGCTATGCAGAAAAAGGGGGGTATGTAGACTTAACAACAAGCACCACCCCTCAATTCCTAGAGGAAGGGGAAGTGAAATGCAGTAGTGGGTTACGACAGATGCTTGAAAGTGGGGTGCCCATTACTCAGATTACTTTCTCCTCGGATGGACAGGCAAGTCTTCCTTATTTTAACCAAGACGGTGAGTTCGCCGGTCTGCAAGTCGGCAATGTTTCTTCTCTTTTCCACGAGGTCCGTGACGCTGTAATGGATGAAGGCGTTCCGCTTGAAACAGCAATTCAGGTCATCACTGCTAATCCGGCACGTATATTAAAACTGAAAAATAAAGGGAAAATCGGGGTGGAGATGGATGCTGACCTCGTGTTGCTCAAAAAAGATACGCTAGCTATCGATACGGTCATTGCAAGAGGAAAAGTGATGGTAGAACGAGGTGTACCGATCATTAAAGGGACATTTGAAAAATAATAGGATGATAGGGAGCGAAAAGGAATGAGACAGTTAATGAAGGTATGTATGATGTTAGGTTTGTTTGGTTTTTATTGCCAAGGGAATTTTGCATATGCTGCAAGCGGGGACTATCAGTATAGCAGCTATGGAAACACCGGAAATGTAACAACTGCCACTTCTTATGGCATTAACTTGATGGGAGGCGGAACGGACGTGGATGAAGCGATGCTGTGGATGGCCAAAAAAGCCAATCAAGGTGATTTTATCGTTCTCCGTACTTCAGGATCGGACGGATATAACCAATACCTTTACGATTTGGCCCAGAGCAATAATGCTAAGCTTGATTCAGTCGAGACGATCGTGCTGAACAACAAATATGCTTCAAGTGACTCGTTTGTATTGGATAAGGTCCGTAAGGCGGAAGCAGTCTTTTTTGCCGGAGGAGATCAATTCAATTATGTCGATTTTATAAAAAATACGGCTCTTGAGGATGTACTTAACCAGCAGATTCAAAGTAATGTTCCGATTGGAGGAACAAGTGCAGGGCTGGCGATCATGGGGCAATTCGTCTATGATGCTAAAAACGGATCCGTTTATTCGGATGAAGCACTGGCAAATCCGAATAACCGCTATATGACATTTACAAGAGATTTTCTGAATAACCGCTATTTATCAAGTGCGATTACAGATACCCATTTTGAACAGAGGGACCGGATGGGAAGATTTATCGGGTTCATGGCGAGGAATGTATCGGATGGATGGACGAACCAATCTAAAGGCATAGCTGTCAATGAACAAACGGCCCTGCTTGTCGAACAGGACGGAACGGCGAAGGTTGTTGCACAGCCAGGCGGCAGCAACCAATCCGTATATATGGCGAAAACAACGGCCGCTCCTACAAGCAGCATAGGCAAGCCATTGACTATAAAAACTGTTGACCTCGTCAAGTTAAGACCCGGAAATACGTTCAATCTTCAGACATGGACGAGCAGTAATGGATACTCCTATAAACTTTCTGCCCAAAATGGAGCCTTGAGTTCAACGAGTGGTTCCATATATGGAAATTAAAATAGGGGGAGGAGTAAAAGTGAAAAAGATCATTAATACGGCAATTACCGCCTTTTTGCTAGCATCGGTCTGCTTTTTGCCGCCAGGAAAGGCTAGTGCTCACCCTAAGGAAGAAATCAAAGGAAGTCTCGTTATTGCAGGAGGTTCATTGGGCAGCAGCAACAAGGATATCTATGAATCTTTCATAAAACTCGCCGGGGGGGTCAAAAAAGCGAAAATCGGTATTGTTCCGGCTGCTAGCGGAAGTTTGAAATCCTCCAAGGAATTTAGGGCAGATCTTGTGAAGTATGGAGTCAAAGAGGCGGATATCAAAATCCTGCCGATATCGAATCATAATTTCAGTGATACTGATTTGGATGAAAAATCGTGGAAGAACAATGTCCACAGCAAAGCAGTTGTCCGGCAGATCGAGGATCTTTCAGCCATCTGGTTCGTTGGAGGCGACCAACTTCGGATAACAGATACATTATATGATGCCAAGGGAAAGAGTACGTTGGCGCTTGAGGCGATTTGGAACGTGTATCGAAAAGGAGCTGTCATTGGCGGAACAAGTGCAGGCGCCGCAATTATGAGTGATGTTATGATTACGGGCGGTGATAGCTTAGGCGGCCTGAAAGGTAAATTTACAGGGAAGTCCGAGTCTGTAAAAAACAAAGAGTACGAGCCTGTCCGGATTGAAAAGGGGCTTGGTTTCTTCCGATATGGAATCATCGATCAGCATTTTGATGAAAGAGGAAGACTCGGGCGTTTAGTAGCAACTGCCGTAAATTACGAAAAGCAAAAAAAGAAATATAATGCTTATGGTATTGACGAAGATACCGCGTTGATCGTCAACAATCAAGAAAAAACGGCCGAAATTGCGGGCAGGGGCGGAGTGACGGTTGTCGATTCAAGTAAAGCAAAGGAACATAAGGGTAAGATCAATAATGTCTCCATCAGCCTCTTATCTCCTGGTGACAAGATTGATCTGAAGACAAAATCATTTACGATTCATTCAAAAAAGGATGCTACTAAAGGGAATGAGTACCACCAATTTAAACCTTTGGAAGCAACGGGAGTGCTGACTTCATATGGCAAATTAAAACCTTATTTGTCCTATTCGCTCGTTGATAATTCTTCCACTGACTCCGTAAAAAGCTATTTATACGACAGCAGAGGATCGGGATTTTCCTTAACCTTTAGTAAAACGAAACAGACAAATGGGTTTTGGGGCTATCAAGATGGACAAAAAGATGATTATTCCATTACGAATGTGAAAATGGATGTTGCCCCTGTTTCGCTCCAATTTAAAACAGACAAGCAAGCTTTCAAGCACTATCAAGAATCCAACTTTGCACTTCCCAAAAGAACGGAGCGCGGAACCATCAAAGGAAATCTACTCATCGCGGGTGGGGCGCTTGGATCAAGTAACGAAGATGTGTATAAAAAGTTTATTGAACTGACCAATGCAGGCACAGATGCTAAAGTAGGCATCATCTCTGCCGCTAGTGGAAGCTTAAGCTCCTCAAACGCCTTCAAAAGCGATTTATTAAAGTATGGCTTGAAAGAAGATAATATCAAGATCCTCCCTATTTCAACACATGATTTCAAAGGAACGTTGGAGGATGAATCTAGTTGGAAGGAAAACAGAAATCGTGATGGTGTCGCTGCCGAAATAAAAAACCTTGATGCCATCTGGTTTGTAGGCGGAGATCAGACGTATATTACAGAAGCATTATTCAATCCGGATCAAACCGAATCAAAAGCATTAAATGCGATTTGGGATATGTATGAAAAGGGTGCTGTTTTGGGCGGAACTAGTGCAGGGGCAGCGATTATGAGCGATGTCATGCTTGCCGGAGGCGGTAGCTTGGAAACACTTACAAAGGGATTTACAGACACGTATAACGGAATGGAGCAGCAAGAAGGCGGACCGGGTTATCTTGAACGGGGACTTGGCTTTTTCCAATATGGACTGGTCGATCAGCATTTCGATAATAAAGCAAGGCTTGGCAGACTTATAGCAACGGCACATGAAAAAGGCGACCGTAATCAGCTGTCATATGGAATTGATGAAGACACAGCAATCGTTGTCAATAATCTGAAAAAGAAGTTGGAAGTGGTCGGCCGCGGAGGGGTAACCGTTATTGATTTATCGAAAGTAAACACCGATCCTAAAATAAAAAGCGGATACAAAAACATTTTACTTTCTACAATCGCACCAGGGGATAGCGTTGATTTAAGAACGAAAGAGATTCACATCAGTCAACACAAAGTCCGTACAAAAGGAAGTGAATATGGAGATTTTGAGGTAGCTCCTCATTCAGGTGTTTTGACGGAGCATGGCACATTAAGCAAATTCCTTTCTTATCAGCTTGTCGATAACAGCGGAGAGAAGGAAGTGAAAGCCTATTCGTTTGATAAAGGAAAAGGAGTAGAGCTTACATTCAGAAAGACAAAAAAGACGGATGGATTCTGGGGATACAAGGACGGAAGCAAAGATGATTATTCAGTCGTGAATGCTGTTCTGGATATTACGCCCATTGCAGTAAAGAATGAATAAAGTACGCAAAATAGATTCAAACCTGCAGGCACACTCAATCTGCCTGCAGGTTTTTTATCGTTGAAGCCCTCGCTTATCCAATCCAAGACTTCTCGGCGACCTTTACGCCAGCATGGACCCCTTTTGGAGGAGACACTCATTTCAATTAGTCTTGTGCTTTGATAAGAACTCGTAAAGGTGAGATCTTCGACCAACTATATTAGTTCATTTTGAGATCACCTCATTTCCATCCGGTTCAGAAATTTATCTATCTTACAAGTATTGAAGAGATGCTAGGGTCCAAGCAAATGCTTACTTAAATCAATACTTCCACCATGGTAAATCTTGCTATTCCATTCCATTTTTCTTTGCATAAAAACCTTTTTATTTCTTATAAAGGAGATAATTTTTTAGGTCCAATGAATTCGCTAGTTTCGTAACATTGTTCTGCAGAGACATCATATAGGAAAACATGCGGTGGGGATGGCCTGGCGTTATTTACTATATCCCCGAACTCCTCTTCCTTTGGCTAACTCTGCTTTAGGTAATGTTTATACTCATGGTATAATAAATTGGACTTATGTTATGTTTGCGGTATACTAATAATGCTGGATATACTTAAAAAGCAGGTGGTTAGTATGGGAAGAGTACAAGGTAAAGTGGCATTAGTGACTGGTGGAGCCTCAGGAATAGGGTTATCGATATCGGCATTGATGGCTAAAGAAGGCGCGAAAGTCGTGATTGCAGATTTTAACGAAGCAGGAGCAAAAGGAGCGGCCGAAAATATTACAAACCAAGGCGGGGAAGCTGTTGGGATATTTCTGGATGCAGGGCAAACGGATTCGATTCAAGCAGCTGTCGACTTTACGGTTGAACAATATGGAACGATTACGGTACTGGTTAATAATGTAGGTTTGTCTAACTTGCAAAAAGATCTCGATGTCGTGAATCTGGATTTGGAGGAATGGGACCGACTTATGGATGTTAATTTAAAAAGCGTGTTATTGGGAAGTAGATTTGCGATTCCCCACATGATCAAAGCTGGGGGAGGGGCCATAATCAATACCGCATCGATGGGTGGCTTTGCAGGTGACTCCGTGCGGTCTGCATATGGAGCCTCCAAAGCGGGGGTGGTGAATTTGACGCGTTATATAGCTGCCCAGTACGGGAAAGATCATATCCGTTGTAACGGAGTGGCACCAGGTCTTATTTTGACCCCTGCCGCCGAAAATAATATGCCTCCTGCCGTGCTTGATATATTTGCCAAGTTTAATGCTTTGCCATACCATGGTGAAGCGGATGATATCGGTTATACCGTTCTATTCCTTGCATCTGATGAGTCCAAATTCATTACTGGTCAGACGATTCAAGTGGAGGGCGGTCACTACATGGCCAATCCAAGCATCTCGGATTTCACCGATTATGTAGCGAAACAGTCGAAATAGGCAACTGAATTTTCATGACAAAACCCTGGATAAGATTTTTGCCTTATCCGGGGTTTTTAGGTAGAATCCCATTAGTGAAATAACTATAAGGGAGGTGTATATCCATGAAGGAAGCGCAATATGATGAACTGCTTAATATTAGAACAGAAGGCGAACAAAAAAAATTCTATCAATCCCTGCATTATCACCGTTATGAGCCAACACCATATATGGCATTGGAGCATTTATTCGAAAATTATGAACTCGGCAGGCATGATCGCATTGTCGATTTTGGAAGTGGGAAAGGACGATTGAATTTTTTCATCCACTACTTATACCAATCATCCGCAGTAGGCGTGGAGATGAACGAACAATTTCATAAAGAAGCAATCGGGAATCTGAAAAGTTATCGAAAGAAGTGGAAAAATAACAATGGCAACATCGAATTCAGCTGCTGTTTGGCACAGGAATATGAAATTGATTCAAGGGATAATCGGTTTTATTTCTTTAATCCGTTTTCCATCCAGATTTTCATGAAGATCATCAATAATATCATGGTTTCTTATGAAAAAGAACCGCGCCAAATTGAACTGATTCTCTATTATGGGTCACAGGATTATTATTTTTTCTTGGAAAATCAAACCTTCTTCGAGCTGAAGCAAGAGGTGGAATTACCAAGCATGACTGAAGCGAATCCTTTTGAGAAATTTGCCATCTATCAATTATCGATATGACTTCCTGGTCGAGCATGTAAAAGCCCTCAAGCAGATGGATGGCTTGAGGGCAAAATCTATAAAACAATGAATGCACTAAGTGAATGCTTAATTTACAGCATATTGTAAAGTCCTTTGTGGTTGAAGCTCATCTTGCTTTTCTATGTATATTTGATGCCATATCATGAAAGTTAAAATGGTCCATAGTTTTCGACTGTTATCCATTTTATCATTGACATGATTTTCAAGTAATTGCATGATTTGTTGTTTGTTAAAAAGGTAATCAGTTTGGCTCTCATGGATCAGCTTCACTGCCCAATCGTATAATTCATCCTTTAGCCAATGTCGTATAGGAACTGGGAAGCCAAGCTTCTTTCTGCTCCAAACATGTTCTGGTACGATTCCTCGGGCAGCTTTTCGGAGCATATATTTCGTCGTTCCATTTCTGATTTTTTGATCCGTGCTCAATTTTGAAGCCGTGTTGAAAACACGTGTATCCAGGAATGGAACTCTTACCTCTAAAGAATTCGCCATCGACATTTTATCAGCTTTCAATAAAATATCACCTTTGAGCCATGTCTGAATGTCAATGTTTTGCATTTGTGTAACCGGATCATAGTCTAATGAGCTTGAATAAATGGGGCTGGTCACCTTTTCGTTTTCTAACCCATTCAGATAATTCACGAGTAATTCCTTCTTCTCTTTCTCATTGAAAATATTTGCATTTCCGATATATCGATCTTCTAATGCTGTAACCCCGCGCTCTATGAAACTCTTTCCTTTAACGCCTTCTGGCAATACGGAAGAAAGGGTTTTTAACACATGGTTAAGCGGAGTTGGAATATAGGAAAACATTCGCAGGGAATGCGGCTCCCGGTATATATTGTATCCGCCGAATAACTCATCTGCTCCTTCCCCGGACAAGGCGACTTTGACGTGCTTTTTAGCTTCCCGCGCGACGAAATATAGCGGGACGGCAGCAGGGTCCGCTAAAGGGTCATCCATATGCCAAATGATCTTGGGAAGTTCGGCCAGGAATTCTTCAGGGCTTATGATATAACTTATATTCTCTAGATGTAAGGCGGCAGCCGTTTCCTGTGCAACGTTTATTTCACTATATCCATCTCTTTCAAACCCAACGGAAAAAGTTTTGATTTTCGGGTTGATCTGTTTGGCGATGGAACAAATGAAAGATGAATCAATGCCCCCCGAGAGGAATGAGCCAACTGGCACATCACTTCTCATATGTACGTTCACCGAATCGATTAAAGTCTCCTGGATTTCTTTCGTGACTTTTGAATCTTCCATATTGGAAGGATGGAAGGTGGGGTGCCAAAACTTGGTGATATCCATTTTCTTTCCGGGCTCTTTAGTGAAATAATGCCCAGGCAATAGCTTTTTAATGTTTTTGGATAAGGTGGATGGTTCGGGAACATATTGAAAACTGAGATAATGCTGTAATGAATCCACATCAAGCTCCTCACTCATTGTCGTCAAGATGCTTTTTTTCTCCGAAGCAAAATATGTAACCTCATCTTGTTCACAGTAGAAAAACGGTTTGATTCCAAAGTGGTCCCTTGCTCCAAACAGTTTTTCTTCAATCTTGTCCCAAATGACAAAAGCGAACATACCGCGCAAGCTTTGAACGGCTTGCTCTTTTAGGCTGCTGTAAAGTGCCAGGATCACTTCCGTATCAGAATGCGTCGTAAACTCATATCCGCCATCAATAAGCTCTTTTCTCAATTCAATATGATTATAAATTTCGCCATTAAAGATGATCCAATATCTTTCATTTTCATATGAAAGAGGTTGGTTGCCATTCTCAATGTCGATTATACTCAATCTTCTAAATCCGAAATTCACGAAATCATCTAAAAAATATCCTTCATCGTCCGGACCTCTATGGGTGATGATTGTGTTCATTTTCTTGATCGTATCTACCATATTTGAATTTATGGCTTTTGGATATGTTTGAATGTATCCAACAAAACCGCACATGAAATCCACCTGCCTATTTATTAATTGATTATAAAAAAATGATTTCCTAGTGACTTTTCATTTATAAAGGGATAGTAAAATAGATTCACAAAAATATAATTATATAGATATATTGTATCTATTTTACTAGAGTAGATTATTATGATAAATTTGTCAAATGCAACCCAAAAATGAATTAAATTGTAAAGGTTTTAGAGGAAGGCGATGGTCCTAAATCGGAAGGGAGAGAAGGGTATCTTCGTAGAATGCAAAATAATCTTTGAGAAGGAGAGCTTTTTGAAAAATAGAGGTCCGTTTTTACTGTTACACATGATCGAAATTCTCATGGCCATTAGAAGGGGACAAAAAGGAGAAAGGTCCAAAATATCGTATACGATGTCGATCATGACAATCAGGACAATGACATGGGAACCCCATGCGCAGGAAATGATTAAACCGGAAAGGATTTATGCACAGCTCCATATTGTAGTAGCTAAAAAATCGGACGCAGGTTGATTAAGGTACTTGCGCATATAGGTTGAAGAGCAGGAAAGAGAGCGTTACAGAGCCTTGGAGATCCATTCATCGAAAAGGAAATAAACTGCGTTATGTTGCAGGGAACTTGCATTATTCCGATTCAAGGCAATGAAATTCTGAACAAGTATGATAGTTAAATCAGCAAAAAGCAGACATTCAATTGATTGTCTGCTTTTGTTTTTTCGTTCAGTAGTTCCGTTCAATGACAAAGTGTGCACGATCGCCCCTGAAGAGAGTTTTGGAGAATTCGATGACTGAACCATCACTCTCATATGTGTAGGTTTCCAAGGAAAAACAAGGTGAACCGTTGGGTACTTCCAATTTATCGGATATGGAGTCATCGGCAAGTGAAAATTCCAAATGCTCGACCGTTTTTTTCACTTTTAAATTGAATTGTGTTCCAAGTACTTCAAAGAGCGATTTCTCACATGCCTCAATATTCAGCCCAGGTGTTTTATACCAAGGAAGGTAGGCGATTTCATATTGAAGAGGAACATCGTTCACGTAGCGTATACGCTCCAGCTTATTTACTGGATCTCCAATATTTTGTTTGAAAAGTTTGGCAAGTGTAGCGTTTGCTTCAATGACCTTCAAGCTGATGACCTTTGTGGAAGGATTTTTGCCTTGCATCGTGACTTGCTCGGAGAACTTTTCAACTGTACTTGTAAGGAATTGCTTCACTTTATTTTCCGAAACGAAGGTCCCTTTCCCCTGAACACGATAGATGTAGCCCTCGACGGTCAATTGCTGTAAGGCCGTACGTACTGTCGTCCTGCTTACACCGTATATTTTACAAAACTCCGCTTCAGTCGGTAATTTAGTATTCGTTTCATATTCGCCATTTTTTATGAGATCGATGATCGATTCCTTGACTATGGAATGCAATGCCGCTTCTTTATTCATGGTCTCCACAGTGATTCCCCCCATACTCATTCCTATATATACATATAGATTATCTCGGATAAGTACAATAATCAACTGATAATCGGTAATTTGTCATAACAAATAAAAAATTGTGTTGATATTTTTTTAATTTGTAACTACAATAGATATATGGAGGTAATAATACCCATTTCCAAAATACTGGTAGAGGGGTGGATACAAGGCAAGAGTGTCATAATCAAAAAAAGCAGTTTCATCAATATTATAAAAAACTGAATAATCAATCATTATAAAGGGGGTAATGTCAATGAATATCTTATTATGCTGTTCGGCGGGGATGTCCACTAGTTTATTAGTTACCAAGATGGAGGAAAGTGCAAATAATCAAGGAGTCGATTGCCATATTTGGGCGGTTGGATCGACGGAAGTGAACAATGAAATGGATAAGGCCGATGTGATTCTTTTAGGACCACAGGTTAGATATCTCCTTTCCAAGTTACAGGAAGCGGGAAAAGAAAAGGGTATTCCTGTCGCAACCATCAATCCGATGTTCTATGGACTGTGTAATGGTGAAGAAGTGCTAAAGCAAGCCACTACTTTAATTAAGGGAGAATAAGGATATGATGACTTTTATTGATAAGTATATTATGCCTGGAGCTGTAAAAGTAGGAAATAACCGGCATCTGCTTGCGATTCGTGACGCATTGATTGGAATGATAGCGATTACAATGATCGGCTCATTTGCGGTCCTGTTTAACAATCTAGGGCAAGTCATCAAGCCTTATGGAAGAATGATGGAGGCCATATTCGGTCCCGCATGGAATACACTTGGCGGTGATATTTGGTTTGGCACCTTCGCATTCATGACGGTATTCGCTGTATTTGGCATTTCTTATAAACTAGCAAGATCTTACGGAGATGATGGCTTTGAAGCGATGCTTGTATCCGCGGCCTGTTTCTTCCTATTATTGCCTCAAATCGGCAATGTCACTTTAACCATTGATGATAAAGCCGTTACAGGCGGCGCGTGGGGATTTGTAAGCGTTAACTATTTCAATGCTACCGCCCTATTTACAGGAATCGTCGTTGCCTTGATTGCGACTGAAATATTCGTTAGGCTTTCACGAGTGAAGTATTTGGTCATTAAGCTGCCCGATGGAGTACCTCCAGCTGTCGCCAGGTCATTTGCCAAGTTAATTCCTGGCATGGCCACAATCTTTGCCGCGGGCTTGTTCGGATTGTTATTCCGCAAGGCTACGGATGGTCAGGTATTGAATGATTGGCTGAGCAAAGTAATCGTATCTCCCTTACAAAGTGCTGTAGATTCATTACCATTCGCAATTTTATTAGTATTTCTTGTTCATTTATTATGGATGATTGGTTTGCACGGACCAAATATCCTTGGCGGGATAACAACACCGCTTTTTGAAAGCTCGGGAGTGAAGAATATCGATTTATATGCAAAAGGTGTCAAAGATATGGACCAGTACGGCGTATTGGCAGGGTCTTTCCTGGATGCCTTTGTCTATTTAGGAGGATCTGGTGCAACATTAGGTCTTATCATTGCCATGATCATTGCAGGACGGAAACGATATAAACAGATGATTGCACTCGGTGGGGCACCAGGGGTGTTCCAGATTAATGAACCGATTCTTTTCGGATTGCCTATCGTCCTGAATCCAATGTGGTTCATTCCTTTCGTCCTTGGCCCGGTAATTACGACGGTGATCTCCTATTTAGCGGTAAGCAGCGGCTTGGTTTTTCCGATTGTAGCCAAGATTCCTTGGGTTACGCCTCCAATCGTGGGAGGATTCCTGGCAACTGGGGGGCACGTATCCGGAGCAGTATTGGCAGCTCTCAACTTAGTCATTTCAACAGCGATTTATTTACCGTTCGTTTATGCACAGGTGAAGATAGACTCAAAAAATAAAACAGAGCTTACAAAAGATTCAGAAACGTTAAGCGTATAAGAAAGCAGTGATGAAAATGGAAAAAGAAGAATTATACCAGTTATCCTTTCAATTGATTTTATATAGCGGGAATGCAAGAAGCTTTGCGATGGAAGCGATGCAGGAAGCAAAGAAAAGAAACTTTGAATCAGCACGTTCAAAGATTGCCGAGTCGGAATCAGAACTGCTGCAAGCCCATAAATATCAAACACAATTAATCCATGCCGAGGCAGGAGGAGATCATTTCGAACTCCCGATTCTCCTGGTCCATGCACAAGATCATCTCATGACAGCGATGACATTGAAGGATCTTGCGATTGAAATGATCGATATACGCGAAGAATTCATACATGGAGCTGCTGTGAAGGAGGGAACTGCCGAATGAGCAAAGGGTTGAAGATTGTTACGATTGGCGGAGGATCAAGCTATACGCCAGAGTTGATCGAAGGTTTCATTAAATATCATGGAGA
This sequence comes from Bacillus sp. mrc49, assembly GCF_002803435.1. Classification (NCBI taxonomy): domain Bacteria; kingdom Bacillati; phylum Bacillota; class Bacilli; order Caryophanales; family Bacillaceae; genus Bacillus; species Bacillus sp. mrc49. The sequence continues at coordinate 765,528 of NZ_PHNG01000800.1, forward strand.
GCTTCCTGTGAGTGAAATTTGGCTAGTTGATATTGAAGCGGGTAAGGAAAAGCTTGAAATCGTCGGGGATTTGGCTAGAAGGATGATTGAAAAGGCTGGAGTGAATATAGAAGTCCACCTGACATTGGACAGGAAGAAAGCGCTTAAAAATGCAGATTATGTCACGACGCAGCTCCGGGTTGGCCAGCTCGCTGCCAGAGCTCTTGATGAGAAGATTCCATTGAAGCACGGAGTCATCGGGCAGGAGACAAACGGACCTGGTGGGCTTTTCAAGGCTTTTAGAACGATTCCCGTCATTCTTGATATAGCCCGTGAGATGGAAGAGGTTTGTCCGGATGCATGGCTAATCAACTTCACCAACCCTGCCGGAATGGTAACGGAAGCGGTTCTGCGTCACAGTAATATTACCAAGATCATCGGGCTTTGCAATGTCCCGATTGGCATGGAGCGAGGTGTGGCGGATTTGATGGGCGTCGAGCCCTCAAGAGTCAGGATCGACTTTGCCGGCTTGAACCATATGGTATATGGCTTGGATGTATTCGTTGATGGGGAAAGTGTCAAGGATCAAATCATCAATCTGATTACAGATCCTGCAAAAGCCGTCACGATGAAAAATATCCATGCAATGGGATGGGAGCCGGGATTCTTAAAGGCCTTGAATCTGTTTCCATGTCCGTACCACAACTACTATTATAAAACGGGGGATGTGCTTGCCCAAGAGTTGAAGGATGCAGAAAATGGGGAGACACGTGCTGAGGTCGTCCAAAGGCTTGAAGCAGAGTTATTCGAGCTATATAAAGACAAGGATTTGGCCATCAAGCCGCCGCAGTTGGAAGAGCGAGGGGGAGCGTACTACAGTGATGCTGCAGTGAGGCTGATTTGCTCGATGCATACGGATAAATGCGATATTCAAGCCGTCAATACCGTCAATCATGGTTCCATTGAAGGCATTCCGTATGAATCGGCCATTGAAACCAGCTGTGTAATAACGAAGGACGGTCCAAAGCCGATCAATGTCGGAAAGCTTCCAGTGGCTGTGCGGGGATTGATTCAGCAAATTAAATCGTTCGAACGAGTGGCCATCGAAGCCGCAGTCACTGGGGACTATGACACTGCACTGCTTGCTTTGACGATTAATCCATTAGTTCCAAGTGATCGGGTTGCAAAACTTATTCTCGATGAAATGCTAGAGGCGCACAAAGACTATTTGCCTCAGTTTTTCAAAAAAAAGGAGTTGCAGGATAACTTATCATGATTGAAGTTCTTATAAATGCAGATGATTTCGGGTTAACTAAAGCGGTGAATTATGGAATTTTGGATAGCCACAAATATGGAATTGTCAATTCGACGACGATCATGATGAATGCGAACGCGACGGAGCATGCTATAGAAATCGCCAAGAAAACCCCCTCTTTGAAAGTGGGTATACACTTAGTGCTGACATGGGGGAAACCTTTATTGAGCGATGTGCCGAGCTTGGTCGATGAAGATGGGTACTTCAAGAAGCAAGGAGTGGTATACGGCAATCCCGATGATATATCCTTGGCTGAATTGGAGCGCGAGTGGTCAGCGCAGATTGAAAGATTTTTGGAATTCGGGCTGTTTCCAACGCATTTCGACAGTCATCACCATGTACATGGGATAAAAGCCTTCCTGCCGGTTATTCAAAGGCTGTCGGAGAAATACCGTTTGCCGATGCGTAATGCGGGTGAACAATTTTCTTGTATGCAAACCGTTACGGATCTATTCTTTGATGACTTTTATGGAGATATGGTTGCAGAAGATTACTTTCAGAACTTAAAGGGAAGGGTAAACGATGGAGCAAGTGTGGAAATAATGACTCATCCGGCCTATCTTGACGAAGAATTATTTTCTGTTTCCTCCTACAACGATAAACGTTTAAGGGAAACAAGCATTTTGACTAAGGCAAAATTGCCGGAAGGATATTTCCTTAGGTTCAGCATCAATCAAGTTAAGATCTGAATGTATAAACGAAAATCCATCACAAAAAGGACCATTCATTTGATGAATGGTCCTTTTTGAAATGATTCTTTATTTTAGTAGGCCAAGCTATATAGCGCTTTGATGTGTGATAGGTAGCGGATATTGCTTGCTTCCTTCATCAAAGTGGCCGGCAGGCCTTTCAGGGATGTGTTATTGGCTCCGACGGTTGCCACGGCATCCTTACGGCCAAGGCTCGCAAGCGTACCTGAGTTTACAGGCGTGAATACTTCAAGCTTCTTGCCTTCGAAGGCTGCATAGAGGTTATACCCGACAAGCTCACCCATTTGCCATGCGTTTTGTGCAGTTGGCGCGTATGGACGTCCGCCTTCTGGAGGGAAAGCAAGGGCGCTGTCACCGACAACGAATACATCCTTATGTGATGTCGATTGCAGGTATTCATTAACGGCTGCTTTGCCGCGATCGACTTCAAGACCTGATTCGCCGACGATAGGAAGAGCCGCAACCCCGCCTGTCCAAACAAGCGTATTGGCCGTGATCGTTTGTCCATCCTTCAATTCGATTTGGTTGCCTTTGACACCCGTTACAGGAAGACCTGTCAAGAATTCGACGCCGCGTGCTTCCAAGGAAGACATGGCCCGGTCGATTAGCGGATCAGGCAGCACAGGAAGGATTTTTGGACCAGCTTCAACAAGCTTGACTTTCAAATCCTTGAAGTCCACGCCGAATTTCTTGGCGATTTTAGGGAAATGATCGACGATTTCACCAATCAGCTCGACGCCAGTCAAGCCGCCCCCGCCAATTACGATGGTCGCATCGGCTTCATTTTTCGTTTGGGCATATTCACGAATGCGATCTTCGATATGCTTGTAAATTTGGTTGGCATCTTTCACCGATTTCAAGACCATGCTGTTTTCTTCAAGACCTGGAATGCCGAAGAATCCTGTTTGGCTTCCTAGTGCCACGACAAGGGCATCATAGGATAAAGTGGAGCCGTTGGAAAGCTTCACTTCTTTTTTATCAACGGAGAAAGACTCCACTTTTGCAATGGCAAGGTCGATATCTTTTCCTTTGAAAAGTTTTTCCAAAGGAATCGAAACAGCTTGTTCTGAAATCGAACCGCCTGCAAGACGGTGCAACTCAGTGATGATTTGGTGGGTTGGAAATTGGTTCACCACGGTAACCTGCACTTCATCCTTGTTGTAATATTCACGTACGGACAACGCAGATAGTAAACCAGCGTATCCGGCACCTAAGATGACGATTTGTTTTGACATAGTTAATCCCCCGTTCTTACTGTTTGTATGTTTTAGACATTATTTTTGGTTTTTACGTTCTGAAGAGACTTCCAGGAACGCTTGCGCGAAACGGAAAAGCTTTTGTGCCTCCGGGTCTTTCATCATTTTTAACAAGCCAAAAAGACCGATTACATCATGATTTGCTTCTGCGCGATCCTTCGCTTCGATTGCGGTGGCCGCTAGACCTTTCACGGAACCGACCACAGGTGTCGCGATTTCCGAGATCGCACTGACGGTATCGTTTTTCAGGACATCATCCGTTGCCACCGATTGAGCGAAATCATAAGACTTTGTTAAAATATTCACTAATTCAGTCAGCTTTGGAAGCTGATCGACTAAAGTATTGAGGGATGCCTGAACCTCAGGCTTTAAAAGCTGATCTAGGATATCCAATTTTTCTTGGTTTGCAGAAATACTAAGTGCATCATGTTCAGGTATTGATTTTGACATTACATCTACCATATCTAATTCCCCTTTAATCTAAATTTAATTTTGTTTATATTTTTCCGCCGATACTACTAATCATACGACTCTGATCTCTTAATTTCAAATGAATTTTACTTGATATGACTATAATTTTAGCTTGTTTATGAAGAGTGATCGGAAGGTAATGGGAGGTACCTACCATTCTGAGGTAATTTTGCAGCACTTCTCATTACCATGCCTTTATAAAGAGATTTCATAGGATATATACAAATATAATAGTAGGTTAATGGTGACTGTGGTATTTATAGAAGGACGTATCAAGAAAATAGTAATATTTATTATATTCATAGAGTGGGGCAGTTACATATTTCCCTTTTCATAAGTCTGCTTGTTGCATTCACATTTTTACAAACCGTCCCCGGATTTTATCCTCGTTAGGATGCCTGTCTTTTTTTCATGCAACATGGACTTATCGATGAAGAGGTCGTCCTTTTCACCTTTTATGGATAAGCATGGCCAAGAAATGAAAAAAATATCTGAAAATACAGAAAAAATGGTAAAATTATGTTAGTATATTTAAAAAAAGTGGTATGTTTAAGATTCTAATGAATAATTTATTCTTCAAGGAACTTCATCGGTAAAAGAACGTTTAATTCTTCAGTTAAGACGGGAACGATGTTTCAATAGGTTTCGATGAAAATGGATTCGGGAATGGAATTGTCGGGTTGGAAGTTGCGACTATATAATGAAATGGAGTTGGTATAATGGTTAATATTACCGGATATGGAAAATCGACACAAGAAGCAGTGGATGGTTTTCAGGAAATTGTCGGATTTGAAATTCCTGCAGATTATAAACAATTCCTCCTTAAGTATAATGGCGGCATATCTGAGGTGCAAAACAGCAAGTTTTATGTAGATACATTGGATACCCTCGTTTGCTTGAATGTTCTCTACGGATTGGGTCTTGAGGATCAAGGGCTGGATTTACGGAAATGGCACGAAGAAAATAAAGATGATTTACATAAAAATTGCATCATCATTGGTAATGATACGTGTGCCGGCAAGATATTGCTGATAAATAACGAAGAGGAAAAGGGAATATACTTTTGGGATCAAGGTTGGTATTCGGATCCTTCCAGCCAGGATGAAAATATTTATAAAATTGCCGAGAGTTTTCAATCCTTTATCGAAGGGCTGAAAATCCCGGAAGAAATCTAAATAATAATGAACCCCTTGATTGGCTCAGACCTTTCAAGGTTTTTTATTGGAATTTACAAGCTAAGTGAAATAAGTGGCGTAAGTTGCAGAAGAAGGGATTTGTGAAAGAAATCGATGCCTATGGTTTTTGAACGGAATTGTGTGCAATTTTAGATATGGATTTCTTTATGTTCCATTCACCTTAAATGGAACGCCATTCGTGTTCATTAAAGGCCACCAGATATCGGTCCATATGACCTATTGCTATTTTATGATTTTATTTTTGCGAAAAGGTGTTGCAATCGAGAAGAAAAACGTTACATTTGATGGGATGTAAAGAGAAAATATTGAAATATTTTCATCTAAAGGGTAAAATTATATATTTAAAAAGAAAAATATAAAATTATTTTTCTTCTTTTCTTCCTTTTTAAAATAAATATATAGTAAAATTATAATCGTTTGGAAATAATATATTTTAATGGAAATAATTAATATAGACATTCAGCTTAGATTAGCATGTAAAAAAGTTAAAGAACCAAAAAAAATGTGGGTATGTTGTTAGTTATTTCAAAACTTATAGTTTTATTTACCTGCTGTTGAAGCGAGACGTGGATATTTCTCTATATGTTTGTTCCTTTATATAGTAAACTCAGAATAGGTTCGTTAACTTTTAACTGCTAGAGACGAGGTACTTTTAAATCTATGAAAAATAAAAAGTTAAGGGCATTTTTTTATTTGACCATCCTTTTATTAATCGCTTTCATTCTTCTGAATATGTTTTCTACTTATTTAAGTATTAAAAATTCTGTTCAAAAATCAGTGGCAAACCAAAACTTGGTAGCTGCCAGATCCATTGCCGACTCTATGGATGTAGAGGCCTATGAGCGATTTCTCGATAACCAAGTAAAGAGCCGGGAATATAAGGATATTAAGGCTTACTTAGAAGATGCAAGGGAAAAAATCGGGGCTTTGTATGTTTACACCATCATGGTCGATAATCCCAAAGTGTCAAAAGCTATGATTACTGGATTTTCTAGAGATCATAAAGGGGATTTTCCCATAGGCGGAGTGTGTACCGTCCCTCCAAAGCAGGTCAGACAGGCCTATCAAGGCAAAAGCTTCATTACCGGGATACTGGATGATCCGGAGTATGGCGATTATTTGACTGTGGGGGTGCCAATCAAAAATAAAGAAGGCTCCATCATAGGCTTTTTAGGGATTGATGTAAGTGCCGAGAATATAAACTCCATTAATGGAAAGGTATTAAGAAGCAGTATTGCCATCCTCGTTTACAATGGAGGCTTTGTTATCATGCTGCTGGTTACCTTTTTTGTCGTTCAAAAGTGGTATCAAAAAGAACTGACGCGTGAAGTCGGGGATACGGAGGATACGTATCAATCGGAATTTCAATCGCTCATAGCTTCAGTTCGTTCATTAAGGCATGATTTTTCCAATCATATTCAGGTTATACATGGTCTCCTTAAATTGAAGGAGAATGATAAAGCCCTCGATTATTTAACAGGTCTATCAAAAGAGGTGCATTCCCTCGAATCGATGAAGCTGGATGTAAGTCATCCGGGCCTGTCTGTACTGTTGGAGACAAAAAAACTCTCGGCCCAAAATTATAACATCGATATTGAAATCGATGTTTCACCTAACTCGTTTAACAGGGTGAAAACGATCGATTTGATTAAATTATTGTCAAATGTCATCGATAATGCCATTGAAGCAACGGTTGAATTGCCAGAGAATGAGCGTCGAATGAACATTGCCTGCATAGCTGATGAGGAAAAGTATACCTTTAGGATCACGAACACCGGGCCTATGATAGCGCCCTTCGATCAGGAAAATATATTCATTAGCGGATTTTCAACCAAAAAGCCACAAAAGGGCAAGGTTCGCGGTCAAGGTTTATTCATCGTAAAAGACTTGGT